>NZ_AJYK02000117.1 GCF_000286955.2 Vibrio rumoiensis 1S-45 | reverse complement strand
TAAGAGTGTAGTTAAAAATGTCACATATGGTAATTATGGAGTTGATGTTTTAAAAAATCTAGATTTTATTATTGTTAATAGCCAGTTCATGAAGAGAAAATGTTTAGAGTATGGCTTGAGTGAATGTATGCTAAAAGTAATCTATCCTGGTATTTCTATTGAAAGTAATATTAAAAGTAAAAGTAAAAGTGAAAAATCAAATAAAATAAAAATGATTTCTACTAGGATAGATAAAGGATTTAATATTTTTTATGAATTGTCTAAAGTTTTTCCTGATTATGAGTTTGAAGCCGCTGGTGATTCTAGTGTTAAGAGTAATAAGAAGCTGACAAAAAATTTAACTATTTTAGGTTGGTTAAATGATCCAAGTTCTTTTATTGAAGAATCAGATGTTTTTCTTGTTCCTTCATTAATAGAAGAAACTTTTGGAAGAGTTGCTGTAGAGTCTATTTTTTTAGGTGTTACAACAATGGTGTCAAATATTGGTGGTTTACCTGAAACAGTAAATGATAATAATACTTTTATTGTAGAAAACTCTGATTTAAGTACTTGGATTAATAAACTAAAATTTGTTCTTGATATAAATAATGATTCTGTTATAGAGCGAGAGTTTTTAAATGTAAGGGAATATTCGCTTCGATTTGATAAAAATGAACAAATTATGAATTGGAAAGAATTAATAAAATTAGAGTCTTGTCACTTGAAGGTTGAAAAGTGAGAATTGATAAATTTATAATTATAAAAACAGGCTATTTGGCATATTTTTTTATTAATATGCTTATAGCAACACATTTTTTTAAATCTTTATTTTATATTTCATTTTTTTTAGGGTTGATAATTTTATTGACGGTGCTTTTCTTATCTTTTGATGTTGAAAGAAATAAAAATGAATCGTATTTTCTTTTTATTGTTCTATTTTTGTTGTTGTTCTTTATTTCTTTTTTGAGTGCTATTTTTTCAGAGATTCCCTTGTTGTCTTTACAGAGAATAGTTATAAATTTCTTACCATTATCATTGCTTTTGTTAATACCAA
>NZ_AJYK02000116.1 GCF_000286955.2 Vibrio rumoiensis 1S-45 | reverse complement strand
TAATAGCCATTATACGACGCACGCTTATTGGATAAGCAGTCTTTGGAAGACGTGAGTCATCATGCCACAACTTATCGAAAAAAAAAGCCCTTTTATAACAATATGAGTTCAAGTGCGCATTATATAACCAAAACACTGATCGCTCGGATAAATCTTGCCCAACCGACTTATATTTCAAGAAATTCACATCGCAAAAATCTATTTGAAATTTATTTATAGAAACCTGATCGTTTTCTGACATTCGCAAAGTACACTGACAAAAAATAATGTTATTAAAGGAAAACCATGAAAAAAATCATCATGTTGGCGTCAGTCGTAACGGCTGTTACTGCAATGAGTGCTTGTGCAAGTGAGCAACCATCCACTCAAAAGCAAGATATGAAAAATCCTGCGGCGACTTTTTGTGTTGATCAAGGTGGCCAGTACACTTCAAATAAGACCGATAAAGGCCAAGTAGGTACTTGTACCCTTTCTGACGGTTCTCAAGTGGATGCTTGGAAATATTTCCGCGATAACCACAAGTAATATTATTTGAATGATTAAGCGTTTAACGGCTTAATCCTTTAAAAAAATAAGGTGGCATACTGGTTTAGTATGCCACCTTTTTTGTTTGTGAAGATTCATTTCAAATGAGAATAACCTTAATTCCAGAGCTTTTGTTTTACTAAAGTATTCATCACTTGATTGACCGCGCTTTCGGTTATTTCTACCATTTGATCGATATCAGAAGTCGTCGCGACTAATGCTGGAGCAAATCCGAGAATGTCACCATGCGGCATGGCTCTCGCAATTAACCCTCTTTCCAAACAAGCAGCAGCAATTTGCGCCCCGACTTTCAAATTAGGGTCAAAATGAGTTCGGTGGTATTTATCTGGTGAAAACTCTAAGCCATGTAACATCCCAACACCTCGGGTATCACCAACTAACGGATGGTCGGCAAATTTCACCTGCATCTGTTGTTGTAAATACTCACCTACAATTCGGCTATTTTCCACCAGCCCTTCTCTTTCAATGATGTTCAAATTGCACAGCGCGGCAGCAGCCCCCATTGGATGGCCAGAGTAAGTGTAACCATGCCCAATAGGCCCCCATTGATCGGTACCATCTTCAAGTACCTGCCAAACTTTGTTGCCAATAATTACGCCAGATAACGGTAAGTAAGCAGAAGTCAGCCCTTTTGCAATGGTCATTAAATCGGGTTTCATTTGGTAAAGATCCGAGCCAAAATTTACCCCTAAGCGACCAAACCCGCAGACCACTTCATCGGCAATCAACAGGACATCGTATTTATCTAGTACTTTTCGAATCTCAGGCCAGTAGCCTTTTGGCGGTGGTACAATTCCCCCGGTTCCCAATACTGGCTCTGCAATCATCGCTGCGACCGTATCAGGGCCTTCATGTAATATTTGCGCTTCTAATTGTTCGGCACATAATTTAGAAAACGCTTCTTCTGTCATATTTTCGACCTCACGACGGTAATAATAAGGCGACATGGTGTGTTTAATGCACTCAAGTGGTAGATCAAAATGTGAGTGGAAAACAGGTAAGCCCGTCATTGAACCAGAAGCAATGCTCGAACCATGATAACCACGTTCACGAGCAATGATTTTTTTCTTTTTTGGTAACCCTCGCGCATTGTTGTAATACCACACTAATTTGAGTTGTGTTTCATTTGCATCACTGCCTGATAAGCCATAATAAACTTTGCTCATCCCCTCTGGAGCCATTTTTAATATACGATCGCTCAACTCTATCAGCGCTTCATTCGTGTGCCCCACATAAGTGTGGTAGTACGCCAATTTCTTTGCTTGTTCATAAATCGCCTCCGCCATTTCTTCTCGGCCATACCCAATATTCACGCAATATAAGCCGGCAAAGCCATCAATCAATTCTACGCCTGTAGAGTCGGTAATTCGCAGCCCTTTTCCTCCGGTAATGATTCTCCCTGGTAATTCACCTGCCGCATACTGCTTTAAATGGGTAGAAGAATGAAAGATAGTTTCTCGATCGGTTTTCAAAAGTTGTTCGGTTGATTTAGTCATGATCGTTCTCCTTGTATAAAATCATCATTCAACAACCGCTTGCAGAAGGTAATTGCCCTAAACAGCAGTACTTGATTTCACTAAATTCCTCAAAGCCGTGGCTCCCACCTTCTCGCCCCAACCCCGATTGCTTTACACCTCCAAATGGAATTCTGTCACCCGTCATTTTGACTGAGTTCACACTCACCATGCCAAACTCTAGACCTCTCATGCAGCGCCATATGGTATGAATATCATGCCCATAGACATAAGCCGCTAATCCATATTCGGTGTCATTACTCATGGCAATCACTTGATCGATATCGTCATAAGGAATAACCCCAGCGACCGGGCAAAAATTCTCT
>NZ_AJYK02000115.1 GCF_000286955.2 Vibrio rumoiensis 1S-45 | reverse complement strand
ACCGCTCTTCCGATCTATTTTGAATGATATTGGCGAGCGCTTGCGCGACAAGGCGCACGTTCGCTTGGGTGAACTCTTCCCCAATAAAGGCGCGCCAACCGCCTGTTCCAAATTTGATCATAATGACATCCTTTTCAAACGTTAAAGAGGGAGGCAAAGTGCCTCCCAAATGTCTTAGCCTAAAATCACGATAATATCGTTAATGCTGCCTTCGGCTTGAACCGGAATAGCACCTTCAATGGCCTCACCATTAACTGTGATGGATTGAACGCCTTTGCTGACATTATTCGGGTTTTGCACCGTGATCTTGTACGTTGCGCCACGCCATTGACGGGTGACTTCAAAACCAGGCCATGCTGTAGGGATACAAGGATCGACAGTTAAACCTTCAAAGCCAGTTCGAACACCTAGCATGAAGTTGGTGACGGCAAAGTAAGCCCAACCTGATGTACCGGTTAACCAAGGGTGGTTGGCTCGACCATGATCTTGATGATCGCGTCCCATGATAAATTGCACGTATGAGTAAGGTTCGGCAATGCGAGTTTCAATCATGTCATTTTGATTGTATGGGTTTAGAGCATCGTAGAACTTCATCGCTTGATCGCCACGACCCAGCTTGGCTTCTGCTACCCACGCCCAAGGGTTCGGGTGCGAGAAGATCGCGCCGTTTTCTTTTACGCCTTGATAAACACGCGTGACAAAACCAATGTCATCATTTGGTGTTGCGAATGATGGCGAGTTTAAGTGCAGGCCGTATGGTGAGTATAAGTGCTCATCAACCGAATCCATTGCGCGCTCACCGCGTTCTTGAGATACCGCGCCGGAAAGTACCGCTAGAGTATTGGACTCTAAGTGGATCTTACCTTCAGTTTGTTGAGCAGTACCGATCTTGTCGCCATTTTTAGTTAAACCGCGAATGTACCAGCCGCCTTCATCATCCCAAAGATGGGTTTCACAAGCCTGACGAACGCCTTCCGCCATGGTGCTGTAAGTGTCAATATCGTCTGTTTTGCCTAAGTGTTTTGCTAGATCAATGAATTCTTGTAATGCCCAATAATGAAGGAAAGACACCATAGACGATTCACCACCGCCTAAGTTTAGACAGTCGTTCCAGTCGGCGCGAAGGCCTTTACAAATACCGGTGTTACCTACGTATTCTGCTGAGAAATCAAGCGCGGCTTTCATGTGCTCGTACACAGTGGCATCACCGCCATCGGCATAAGGGATCACTTCATCAAAGAAAGATTCTTCACCGGTTTCCATTACGTATTTACAAATGGTCGGAACGAGCCATAAGTGATCGTCGGAACAGGTATCTTCAATACCGTGGATCTTATCTTCATCGCTTGGTGTTGGCACGACGGTTGGTGATTTTGATGGCACAACATCGGCTTTTTCAGGATCAAACCAATCAGGATCAAATAGGTGTAATCCGTAACCGGCTTTCACTTGGCCGCGAAGTAAATCAACCAAACGTTTACGGGTCATTTTCGGGTTGGCGTGAGGTACTGAAATCGCATCTTGCGCGGTATCACGGTAACCAAGGCCAGTACGACCACCAACTTCAATGAACGAAGCAAAGCGCGACCACACGACACACGTTTCTGCTTGATATAGAGTCCATGCGTTGATCATGGTATCCAAACCTTCGTTTGGTGATTTCACTTGGAACTTGTTACAACGCTCATCCCAGTGGGCTTTGATCCCAGCAAAGTCAGCATCAAGGTTAGCAAGATCTTGGTATTTAGCGCGCAGCTTTTCACCATTGCCTTTACCCATGCCAAGAATGTAAGCAAAGCGTACTTCTTCACCTGGCTGAATCACAAATTGTTTATGCAATGAACCACAGTGGTTATAACAAGTTTGTGCTGAGTTTGAACATTGACCTTGTTCAACTGCAATCGGGTTAGCTTCATCACGGTATAGACCTAAGAAGCTATCGCGTTGACCGTCGTAAGAATCAGGATCAAAAGTAGAAGCTAGGTAGTAAAACCCTTCAAAATCATTGGTGTTGTAATACAGATCGTATTCGATCACACCATTACGGTATTCTGTGCCAGCAGAGTAAAGTGACATCTGATGGTTTTGATTATCCGACTGAATGTGGCTGAAAGAGAATTCCACAAACGAAAATGCACTGATAGTACGTGGCTTGTCACTGGTGTTTTTAATGACTACATCCCACACTTCTGCATCTTCACCTTTTGGTACAAATAAGGTTTTAGTTGCAGTAATGCCGTTGTATTCACACTTGAATTTAGAGTATGACAAACCATGACGAACTTCATAAGAAGCTTCATCTAGGCTTTTGGCGACAGGTTGCCATGAGATAGACCAATAATCGCCAGTCTCATCATCACGTAAATAGACATAGTGCCCCGGGCGGTCAAATGACGCGTTCGGGCGGAACTTAGTCACACGATTGTATTCAGGTGAGTTGTAGAAAGAATAACCACCTGCATTGTGTGAAATAACGGTACAGAATTTTTCTGTGCCTAGGTAGTTCGTCCATGGTGCCGGCACGTCTGGACGAGTGATGACGTATTCACGATTGTCATTGTCGAAAAAACCGTATTTCATTAATGTGTTCCTTACTTAAAAATAAACCTGAGTGAAGACTTTTATCGCTCTTAACTTTTTGCCTTTGAAATCTAATCGCTATTTCAAAGGACGGAAGTTGACACCTTGACGAGTCAAAGTTGGCAAATGTCCGTATAGTCGAGAGAGAAAATCATCCCAATCTCGGTGTTGTTTTTCCGTCCAACACGCTTCTGCAATCGCAAGAAGGCGAGGGAAAACCATGTAATCAATCCGATCTTGGTTATCGATAATTTCGCACCACAAACCACATTGAATACCAAAAATACGCTGCCTTACGGGATCTTCTGGATCGAGTTCAGACAACGGTTCGTAACCATAGGATTTTTCTAGCGGCACTACGCCAGCCCAGTTCACACCAAACTCTTCTGAGGAATAGTCTTGAACGATATCGAAATAGGTGTATTGAGCGGGTTGCAACACCACATCATAGCCATTGCGAGCGCAGTACAAACCGGCTTTTTCGCTGTGCCATGAATACACGATGGTGTCTTTGCTGACTTTGTCGCCATGCTGAACTTCTTCCCAACCGAGCATACGCTTACCTAGAGACTTCAGTTTGTCTTCAGCGTGGCGCAGCAAGTGTCCTTGTAATTCTTTCTCATCTTGATAGCCGTGTTCTTGCATTAACGCTTGGCATTTTGGGCTTTTTTTCCATACGCCGTCCGGCACTTCATCTGCGCCAATGTGAATGTAAGGCGCGGGAAATAGATGAGCAATTTCTTCTAAAACGGTATCTAAGAAGGTGTAAGTGCCTTCTAGCCCCGGAGATAACACGTTATCGGTGTAGTATTGAATACTGCGATATTCCGATTCATCGTCTGGATCGACCAAGAGATCCGGCAGCGATTTGATTGCAGCGCGGCAATGCCCCGGGATATCGATTTCAGGGATCACTATGATGTTACGCTCAGCGGCATATTTAATAATGTCGCGGATTTCATCTTGGCTATAAAAGCCGCCATGTGTTCCTGTTAAGTTAGAATATTGCGGTTCGATTGGGGTGTCCAAACCACGCCATGCACCAATGTTTGTTAATTCAGGGAAGGCTTTAATTTCAATACGCCAGCCTTCGTCATCGGTTAAGTGCCAATGAAAAACATTGAATTTGAATTGGGCTAATTGGTTGATCAGGCGTTTAACGGTGGCAACTGAATGAAAGTGACGAGCACAATCTAACATCATGCCGCGATGATTAAAGCGCGGTTTATCTTGGATTAATACGCAAGGAAGCTCAGTGCTTTGGTTATCAATTTGATGGCTGACCAATTGTAATAAGCTGGCACTGGCATGCATAAAGCCGCTGGTGGAATTCGCTTCTAGCAAGATTTGTTTTTCTTGTACTTCAAGTTTATAAGCACCATCCGCTAAATTAGGGGTGATCACAAAGCACACATTGCCTTGGCTGCTCATTTTGATAGTGTTGTCTAAAACCAAGCTAAATTCTTCAGCAAGCCAGGTTAATGCGCTGTTTGCTTGGCTGCTGTGCGATTGAAAAACAATATTCTGAGTTAAATTAAAATGGCCTTGTTGTGGCTGTTGGCTTTGAGGGTTAGGAATAACGCCTTCAAAGTTGGCTGCTGCAACTGGAGTGCTTGAACGCTGTTTATAGCTGGATGCCAAAGCAATCGGAGTCACTGTGACTTCGACATTGGTTATCTCATTGTCGATCTTGGTTTGGATGAAGGCATCATCAAATCCATCCGACAATAATTGGAAAGGTGAAGTTTGGCATCCAAACTCAACATAATAATGATGATTAGCCAGTAAGCAATTGTCTTGGGGAGGCTGAATCACACAGTAACCGCCCACTTGTTCAATGCGACCTTGAGTTAAGGATTCCGGCTGAATGTAGCGTCGAAAGCTCAGGTGAATCGCCCAGTCGTGCAAATCCAGATCACTTAAGTTATGCAGAGTTAAACCAAAACGTGCGTAATTTTCTTTTTCTTCAAGGACAGCAAGATCAATTCGGTAATTCATAATGTCACCTTCTGAGGTGTTTGTTGTTATTAGTTCCATCTTAAGCCACCACGGAATACAAGTTGTGTTGGGGATGGTTTGCCATCATTAAGGCACCTTCAATGGCATCGTTTTGAGAGGCTACTAGGTGTGATTGTGTTTGGTTACTGAGATAGGGCACGATGCGTTCACCGATCCCGCCCATCAATGCAATGGCATTTGCGCCTTTTTTGATAAGCGCGACTAAATACATATCAATATCGGCGGCGGTGTCTTGCAGTAGTGTTAAAGCCACTTGATCTTTGTCCGCGGCACAAGCAAAAATTTGTGGAGAAAACTGCCCATAATCACAAGGCTTGGCAGTTTTAGACCATTCAACAATGGCATCGATACTGTGATCAAAATGCTGCATCACGATCTCCGTGATTGGACTGCTTGGTTTTATGCCATCTTGACTTAACAAGGTGTATTGAATAAGGCGTAATCCCATGATCGCGCCACCACCAAGATCCGAGATCGGAAACTCTCGGCCACCGACAATATGTTGTTGGCCTTGCTGTATAAAAATTCCGCACGAACCTGTGCCAGCAATCATAATCGCGCCATCATTACCATTGTGAGCACCTAAGCATGCGCCATAAGCATCGGTATTAAGCACCATGCTGGCAAAAGAATGCGGTAGTGCCATAAATTCATGCCAAGCCGATTTTTGTTCAGCCGCGGCTAACGCTAAGCCTAAATGCATGCGTGAATAGTCTTGCTGGCTAAGGCCGGCTTGTTGGCACGCTTGATGAATCGCATCAATGATCGACGCCATTGCCACTTCGACACCTAATAAAATATTGGCGCTGCCACTTTTGCCTTCACCAAGGAGGTTGCCTTGATGATCGCGTATACGTGCACGACAAGAAGTACCACCGCCATCAATACCGACCAATAAACTAGTCATGGCAGTATTCCTTTTGTTCGGTATCCAAATGATGTTGCTGAGCTATGATAGCTAATAAGTACCACGCGCCATGAGGGATCCATTGCTCGCCCCAGCGCCAGTTTTGTAGCATGTCATCTTTTGGGCCTTCAGGGTTAAATGCAATATCTTGCTCATCATCAAAACCTGAAGTTATGCCATTACACACGCCGCCTTTGGCATTAAAAAAGCCAAGGTCAGGTAAGTAATCTGGATTGTTGTGGCCGTGGCCATCTAACATGCACATGTCGTATGGGTTAAGCCCTAAAATCCAGTCTAAAGACGATTGTGCAAAGCGCTTTAATTGGCACTTCAAACCCGGGTCGCTAATGTATGACTGAACGATGCTGGCCATGGTTGATAGCGATGCTAAACGCGCATTTTCACCTTGCCACCAATAACCAGATTCATTGTTTTGGGCGACAAAAAAGGCCTCTCGTTTTTCGCCATCTACTGCTTTCACGTATTGACGTGGATAGCTAAATGGGTTGTTCACTTTGTGAGTAATAGTTAGCTCGAAGCGTAAGGCATTTTCAATCACACTTTGCGTGAGTTTTGCCAAAGGAGCATCATTTTCAATCGATAAATACTCGGTTAAAGCAATGACAGGTAATCCGGCTTCTGACGCGTGAAAATAGGGGCGAGAGCCATCTTGATTGGCTGACCAATAATGTGAAAAATTTTGGTCGCCACATTGACGGTTCATTAATGCGGTTGCCCAGCGTCTTGCTTCAAGTAAGAATTCATTTTTTTGCGTGGTTTTAAATAGCTCAGTTGCTGCCAACAAGGCGCAATATTCATCAATGATATTTTCCGTACCATCGTTTAAATATTGAGTATTGTGTTCGCACAGGTGTTGATAGCCTTTAATCGCAGCCTCAAGGTATTGATTTTGTGTATAGTCACCGTGTTGTTCTAAGCGAGAAGCAGAAGCAAGGGCTGCAATGGCAACACCACCGCCTTGGCGAAAACCGGCTTGGTAATCATCAAACTTATCGCCGTTTTGTGTTTGGTAAGAGCAGATTTCGCGTTGTTTAACATCCTTACTCCACTTATCAAACACGGTTGTGTAAAAGAAGCCTTCAGGGTTTTGCATACGAACTAAAAAATCAGCGCCAAAGAGGGCTTCTTCGGTTAATCGTACCGTAGAAAATTTAGCAAAATCACTGATGTCAGTAGTCAGAGACAAGCCTTTAAGCATGTTCCAAACCACCATAGGGATTTGTTGTGGGTTGAGATAATTAGCGTATGAAAGGTGGCTAAAATATTTACTCACATCACCGGAAGCATCGTACCAACCACCGTGTACATCGACAGTCGTATCGCGATTAAGCAATGGAATGTGACGATCTTGTTGATCGAAAATACCGCCACAGCGTTGGGATTTGAAGTAATGCATCACATCGGAAAACGTCTGTTTCATCAATAGATTATTATTGATTTCAAAAGGATGGGATTGCGATGATCCTATCGCTAAATAATAGCGACCAGCGGTAGAGAAAGATGAAAAATCGATGCGGTAAAATTGGCCTTGATGCCAATTGGCGACTTTTCCTACTGGCGTAATTGCCATTTCATTTTCAACACGATGAGTTTTGGCATTGATCAGTTGAGCGGTAATGTTCTCATCTAAAGTTGAGGCAAGTACAACGGCATTTTTGCTGCTAAAACATGGGTAACCAATATGGTTAGTAAGAATTTGCATGAGTGCTCCGAGCCTCTGTCTGGTTGATAGCTCTCACTCTAATGAATAAGAGCATATCGACGTTGAATCAGACAATGTGTAAAACGTGTTGCGTTATTGAAGCTTGAAATATGAGGTGACCTCAGCTTTCAATGGTTTATTTTTCAAATAAGTAACAACGAACAAAGTGATTGTCTGCTAGTTGGGTGACGCCTGGCATTTTTTCACGACATTTATCCGTGACATGCAAGCAGCGACCGGCAAATGGACAACCAACTGACTCTGGTGTCCATAGTGGGATCTCACCTTTATTGCCTTTTAACTTTTCATGGATCGATTTTTTTGGATCCGGAACGGCAGACACTAAAAGTTGAGTATATGGGTGTTGAGGATCGTGGATGATCTCATCGGTATCCCCCCATTCCACCATGTGACCGACATACATTACCGAAAGATCTTCAGCAATATAACGCGCGGTGGCGATGTCGTGCGTGATGTAAAGTAGTGACATTTGTTTGTCGAACTTCATTTCTTCCATCAAGTTCAAAACACCAGCACGGATTGATACATCCAACATCGAGGTTGGTTCATCCGCAAGCACGACTTCTGCGCCTACTGCGATGTTACGTGCTAGGTTGACACGCTGACGTTGGCCGCCAGAAAGTTGATGCGGGAACTTTGCCGCTGTTTCTTTGGCTGGGTTCAAGCCCACTTGCTCTAAAAGCTCGTAAATACGCTCTTGAAGTTCCTTCTTATCACTCGCTTTCACTTTATTGTGAATGATCAAAGGGCGAGCAATATGATGGAAAATATTGTGAGTTGGGTTTAATGAACCAAATGGGTCTTGCCATACCATTTGCACACCTTCGCGGTAGTGCATAAGATCTTGTTTCTTTTTGATCTCTTGAATATCACGACCTTTGTACTCAATCGTACCTGCAGTCGGGGAGTACATTTTAGCGATCATTTTAGCTGTGGTGGATTTACCAGAACCTGATTCACCCACAACCGCTAAGCCGCGGCTTTTGTACATTTTGAATGACACGTCGTTGATCGCACGCATCATAGGTTGTTTTAATGTACTGCTGCTGATTGGGAAATCTTTAATCAGATTTTTCCCTTCAACCAGTAGTTTTCCATATTTGTCTGATGAGCTCATAATTGTCTCCAGCTTTACGCTAATTCTTTTTAAACTGGCTTATATTGCCGATTCTGCTGTGTGCTGAGTTTGATTAAACTTTCGCTTGAACGATTGGTTCGCCGTATAAATGGCAGTTTGACAATCGGCCTGGCTCAATTTGACGCAGTTGCGTTGGAACTTGTCGACATGTGTCATGCACGCGATCACAGCGAGCTTGGAATCGACAACCTTGAGGAATTTCCAACAAGTTTAAAGGGTTACCCGGAATCCCCGTTAATTTGGTTTTAGGACCGGTTAACGGTGGGAAAGAAGACCCTAATCCTCGCGTATACGGATGGTATGGCGACTCTAAAATTTCTTTAGATGGCGCAACTTCAATTAATTCACCCGAATACATGATGCCGATGCGGTCGGAGAACTCGACCATTAACGATAAATCATGGGTAATGAATAAAATCGAGAAACCAAACTCTTCTTTTAACGCATAGATTTTTTGTAAAATTTCACGTTGTACGACGACATCCAGTGCTGTGGTAGGCTCATCCATAATGATCATTTTTGGATTAAGCGCTAATGCTATGGCAATCACTAAGCGTTGACGCATACCGCCAGAGAATTGGTGAGGGTAGTCGCCTAAACGATCAGGGTGAATATCAACAATTTCTAATAAACCTTCTGCGCGTTTTTTGGCTTGGTCACGAGTCATGTTGGTATGGCGCATGATCACATCACAGAACTGCTCTTCCATTGGAAGGACCGGGTTCAAGGCATTCATGGCGCTTTGGAACACCATTGACATTTCACTCCAGCGGAATGATTGAATGCGTTGTTCATCGTAATCTAAGATGTTTTCACCGTTGAAGATAACTTCACCGCCAGTAATAAAGGCTGGTGGCTTATGTAATTGCATTAGAGAAAAAGCAACAGTGGATTTACCACAGCCTGATTCGCCCGCTAGGCCAAATACTTCCCCTGGTGCGATATCAAAGCTAACGTTGTTGACTGCGCGGACATCGCCCGCGTCAGTGATGTAGTCTACGCATAGGTTGCGGATTGAAATCAGTGGTTGAGTCATATTATTTATCTCCGCTCCAAAGTGCATTTTGTGGTGGCAGTTCAGGCTCACGCGCTTTTTTCTTTTGTGCTGCAATTTTCTTCCAGCGTTTCATGCCTTTGTGCGAGCGTAATTGTGGGTTGGCTACTTCATCAACCGCAAAGTTCAACAGAGCTAAACCAACTGCTAAGGTTGTCAAAGCAAGACATGGTGTAATCAGTTCCCACCAAGCGCCGACTAAAATGGCAGAAGAAGTCTGCACGTTGTACAGCATGATGCCCCAGCTAATAGTGCTTGGGTCGCCCAGACCTAAGAATGAAATGGTCGCTTCCATCATGATGGCGTACATTACTGAACCGATGAAGCTTGCGCCAACAATCGAGATTAGGTTAGGTAGAATTTCAACAAAAATGATGCGGAAAGAGGATTCACCTAATACTTCAGCAGCTTTTACAAACTCTTTTTCACGTAGTGATAGGGTTTGAGCTCGAACAACACGTGCGCCCCAAGCCCAGGAGGTACACCCGATTATTAACGCTATCGTTAATGGCCCA
The DNA here is from genome assembly GCF_000286955.2 of Vibrio rumoiensis 1S-45. Taxonomy (GTDB): domain Bacteria; phylum Pseudomonadota; class Gammaproteobacteria; order Enterobacterales; family Vibrionaceae; genus Vibrio; species Vibrio rumoiensis_A. The sequence goes on along the minus strand of NZ_AJYK02000115.1, from coordinate 98,560 downwards.
GCCTCACCAATGAATGCGGCTAATACGAACAGTAATGGATATTGAGGAATAACCAACATGATGTTCATTGCGGCGGTAAGAATGTCATCAATTTTGCCACCAAAGTAACCGGCAGATACACCAATCACGGTTGCAAGGAAACAAACCACCAAGCCTGCGCCAAAGCCCACACCAAGTGAGACACGAGCGCCGTACACAAGTTGAGACCAAATATCACGGCCCATACGAGACGTGCCGAGCTCATGGTCCGCTGTTTTCGACATCGCCATCGTGCGGCGATCGTTAGCTAAGTTAGTAGCTACCCAACCATCAGGACTTTGTTGTGCCATTTTTACGATAGTGGCAGGGTATTCATGTGGTTTACCAGTACGCTTGTCTGGGGCGTGCTTAGTAATTAATGGTGCAAACACCGCCATTAAAACGAAAATGGTTAAAATGATTAAGCCAGTTAGGGCTTTCGGGTTACCAGATAATAGTTTAACGAGAGCTTTCATGATTATTTGCCTCCCTTACGTAGGCGAGGGTCAAGCACGACATACAACATATCGGCCAATAAGTTAAAGAACAGCATAAACAAGGTCATGATAAGAAGTTGTCCTTGCAGGACTTGGTAATCACGCGCATTAATTGCATTGAAAAGAACAGTACCTAAACCTGGGTAGTTAAAGATGATTTCAACAATGAGCTGACCACCAATCGCCATACCCAGTGACATAGATAGCGCTGTAACACTTGGCAACATGGCGTTACGTGCTGCGTAGTTAAATACCACGCGGTTTTCACTCAGGCCTTTGCCTTTTGCCATGGTGATGTAGTCTTCACTTAGAAGGTTGATCATGTTGTTACGCATGTTAATTAAGAAACCACCGATCTGAACGACAGAAGCACAAAACAGAGGTAACACCGCGTGATAAGCAACGTCTTTGATGAACTCCCAACTTGTCCAGTCAGGTAAATTACCCGCAGTATAGGCGTAACCAGTTGGGAACCAACGTAAACCTACCGCAAATACAAACATGGCAAGCATGGCAATAACCACTTGAGGAACAGCTTGAATAACTAACATTCCTGGTGAGATAAAGGTGTCGTATTTACTGCCGCGTTTCCAAGCTGCGAAAATACCCAATACTGAGCCAATCGAAAATGAGAAAATAACGGCGGTACCGGCTAAGAATAATGACCAACCAAATGCACCACCTAGTAGGTCTGATACAGATAGTGGATAAAACTGGATAGAGGTTCCTAAGTTCCAGCTAAAGATATTTTTTAAATAAGCATAATATTGAACGATAGGGCCACCTTCAACGAAACCAAGTAGCTCTTTCATTGCTGCGATGCGCTCAGGAGTTACCTGTGCGGTGGCATTGGCAAACATCATGGTCACTGGGTCACCAGGCATTGCACGTGGAATCGCAAAGTTAATCGTCGCAGCGACGACAAGCGCGATAAAATAAAAACCTAAACGTTTTAAGAAAAATCCCATAACTTACACCTTAACTTTCCCAGATTTTTTGGCCTGACTCTGGTTTCAGGCAGCCTATTTCAGACAAAGAAATCCCCTGACGACGAGCGCCATACATTGCTGTATCAAGAGGGGATTTTAATGGCGGTGCACGGGTAGCATCCTAAGATGTGTGCACCGCAAGATTTGAACGAATTACTTAACTGGTTTTAGGTCCAGAACTTGAAGTAGACGCTCAGGAATACCAGCCCAAATGTTTGGACGGCCTTTCGGGTTTTTCTCATTCCACCAACCAGTGAAGCGCTTAGTGTTGTACTGGAACATGTAAGCACCAGACATCACAGGGATAGTCACTTGGTTTTCTGCAATGATTTGTTGGATACCGTGAGCAATTTTCAACTGCTCTTGCTTATCAGCTGTCTTGTAGAAGCTGTTTAGCAATGAATCTAACTTGTCATTTTTGTAGAAGTGCATAGCGAAACGAGGCATACCTTCACCACTTTGTAGTGCTGAGTTGTACGCTGAGTTCCAATAAGTGTATGGATCTGCACCGTGGAAGTAGTTGGTGTAAGCTACATCGTAATCACCTTCTAGCATTGCTTGGTTATAAACCGCAAAGTCAGGAGTACGTGCTTTTGCTTTAATGCCAACTTCTTGAAGTTGCTCAACGGCAAGTTGTACTGTGTTGTTAAAGTCAGTCCAACCGTTTGGTGATTGAATCAATAGCTCGAAAGGTTTGCCAGAAGGCGTATCAACGAATCCGTCACCGTCTTTATCGACGAAGCCAGCTTTCTTCAATAGTGCTTTAGAGCCTTCAACATTGTACGTGTTGTAGCCTTTGTATTTGTTATGAACGGCTTCATCAGACCATGCTTCAAATGCATAACCTAGACCTGAAGCGAAATCATTCACAGTACCGCCGCCGTAGAACGCGATATCAATGATAGTTTGACGATCAAGCGCCATAGAGAAAGCACGACGGAAATCAACGTTAGTCAATGCTTCTTTCTTCGCTGCATCTTTCTCAGCAAAGTTCACCATGAATGCTTGAGTACCTGATGGCGGGTACCAGTAATGGTGGTTAGGACTTACTGATGCGTAAGTTTTGTCGATATCTGGTACGAATGAAGACGTCCAATCAAGCTCAGAGTTTACAATCTTACCTAGTAATTGGTCGTTATTCGCAATTTGTGGAACACGTAGACAATCTACTTCTAGGTTGCTGTTATCCCAGTAGTTCGGGTTACGACATTGAAGGTAAAGTTGTGGTGTGAACGTGTCGATTTGAGTAAATGGACCAGTACCTACAGGGTTTTCGTTTAAGAAGCTTGTTGGATCTTTCACGTCTTTCCATACGTGCTCAGCAACAACTGGCACTTTAGAAATTTCGTAAGGAACGTTTGAGTTCGCTTCTGTTAGGTGGAAGATAACTTGATAGTCACCTTTCTTCTCAACACTTTTCACCCACTTGTTGATACCAGATTGGTCAAGTGCAGGTGTGTTTTTCACTAGGTTGAAAGAGTAAACCACATCGTTAGCAGTAAATGTTTTGCCGTCAGACCATTTTACGCCTTCACGAATGTCAAAGGTAACCGTCATTAGGTCATCAGACATTTTGAAATCTTTTGCAAGACGCATAACTGGCGTGTTGCCGTGCATTTCGTTGAATACAACAAGAGGCTCGTAAATGAAATCCGTTGTTGTTGCTAGGTTAGTTGAACCTAGGTACGGGTTAAAGTTACGAACAAAGGTAGGGTAAAAGTTTGGTACTACTGTTAATTCACTGCGCTCTGCTGCTGAGGCTACCGAAGTAAAACCTGTTGCAGCTACTGAAAGCACTGCTGCAGCGATGGCTGTTTTTTTAATATTGGTAAGCATAGCTGTTCCTTACTTTTGCTTTTGTTTTAGCTTAATTAAAAGGAATGTCATCAATTGATAAACACTCGCTTAAGACCCACCTCTTCAATATCCATATTGATTGTCGGTGTGATGTTCTGTTACACCCACATGGTATTTCGAGTGGCCTGTAGGCCTTTTGCATAACTAGAAAACACCTTACTGTTGAAATCGTCAATTTCTATTCTCGTTAAAACCGTTAAAAACACTTACTTTCTCGTTAAAACCGTAAAAACAATCTCGAATTGATGGAAATTCATACTATTAATTAATGTGATGTTAGTTCGGTTTTTATGAGTCATTTATTGTGTATGTTGGTGCTTACTATTTTTTAATACCTTTATTTTAAGGGTGTTTCTTTGTTTGTTATTTTTATTTGACTTGGATCGCTCTTACGATTTCTGCTTTGTTTTCTACTGAAAAATAGTATTGCCGATTTGTTGTGAGTGGCTTCGCATTAACCGTAATAAAATCGTAATCCAGGGTGAATTAAGGCTTTTCTTATCCGATTTTTTGTCTTGGTTACCGTTGAGTACTGAGGTTAATTAATAGTGGAAAATAAGTGCTTTACGGGAAATTTACGATAAATTCATGCTGTATGAGCCAGTTTGGTCTGGATTTAGGCGTGCTTGCTTCGCTGTTAGCTGGGTAAGTAAATACGTGATACAGGAACGATGAAAGATACAAGAATGGTTGGTTGGACAGGCTCACCTTATGGCGTGTTGAATTTAAGCGATGGCTAGAAAATAGCCTGCAGCAGATGATAATACGAAAGAGGGCCCGCTATGATATGAGGTAAAAGATAATGGATGTTTAAGGCTGTTAGCAGTACAACAGCTTCAAGTTAGATGAGTATGAAGCTTAAATTAAGCAAAGAGCCCACAGTCAGTAGTGAACTGAAGTGGGCTCTTTATCTTGTGTTTAAACGGAATGTCACATACCAAAGTGACTTCTACATCTTGAAGTTATTTGGGTATAAGGTAGTTTAATTGACCTAAAAATTAATTAACCAATAACGTTTGCAGCTTTTCACGACAATGAACAAGGTGTTGCCTTTGTTCGGTATGGTTTCTAGTGTGCTCTAGTATGTAATCAATGGTATTTAATACTGTACGCCAACGCGCCGTTTTGGGCAGTGTTTCAATGCGTAGATACTTATCTAACGTTCTGGTTTGCAAGGTGCTTCTGTCTAAATAGACACGCCATAAGCCACTTTCTTCCGCTAGCGCAAACTTTGTTTTTCCTGTTTCTGATTCCCAATAATCCAGCGCGGTGATCATGGTATCGACGAGCACCTCGCGCATGATTTGCTGCTTATCTTCACTTTTGGGTGCGACTTTATCGGCGAGACGAGTAAATTCGCCACCCAACTCTTTTAATTGCTGTAACTTATTCTTATCGCCATCAAATGCATAACTTGATAGGGCTTCAATTGCGGTTTCTAGATTGTCGATACGTTGTGCGTTGACGCCACCGCCAACGTTAAATATGTACATGGATTTCAGCCCAGACGCATCCGGTAGCATAAGAACATCAGTGCTAATGAGTTCACGTTTATCGTCAATAAAAATACCGACATCACCACAGTAATGCTCTTGGGAGAGGTTAAGGTATTTAGGGGCAATGATTTCATCTGCACTAGAGCGTTTTAATTGCTCTGGGCTACGTCTAAATAACTTGGCGGCTGAGTCATTTGCAAAGCGGATACGCCCATCTTCACGGATACAGACAATGGCTTCAGGAGCTGATTCCAGTTGTTCTAATAACCGGCCTTGAGTTTCAAGTAAGCTAGCTTCAACTTGCTCTCTTATTTTGAGCTCTTGTTGTAGCTGTGCATTTTCAACCCGTCTCATTTCGGCTTTACTTGCGGTTAGGTGCGCACGAATTCTCGCAGCAAGCTCCTGCTTGTTAAAGGGTTTAGTGAGGTAGTCATTGGCTCCAGCATCAAAGCCTCGAATCCGGTCGTTGGTTTGGCTGAGTGCTGTTAATAAAATGACTGGCAGAGCAGCGTGATCGTATTGTTTACGGATCTCTTGGCAAGCTTCATAACCACTCATACCAGGCATCATGACATCCAGTAATACCAATTCAGGTTTTTCTTTTTCAATCAATTGAACGGCGGAGACGCCATCGGTTGCAGTGCGCACACGGTAACCTTCAAGACGTAAGAAACTATCTAAGATCTGCAAGTTTACTGGTTCATCATCGGCGACAACCAACAGTGGGCCATTTGGATTAGCCGGTAATGAGGAGTCTTCTTCATTAACAAATGTGGTGGTTTCTGGAATTTGAAAATGAGTATTTGGCACATGTACTTGATGCGTTTCAATTTGTTCTGGTGTTGCAATTGGCAGCGAGAAACTGAACGTGGTGCCGACTAACGGCTGGCTGCTGACATATAAGGTGCCGCCCATTAACTCAATAAGCTGACGACTAATTGAAAGCCCTAACCCCGCTCCTTGACGGTAGCGAGAAGAATCTTGGCTGGCTTGGATTAATGGCTCAAAAATATGATCTAATTGTTCGGATGGTATGCCTTGCCCCGTATCCACGACTTGGATGCGAATTTTATTATTGAGCACAGTGGCTGAAATGATCACTTTACCTTCGGAAGTGTATTTAATCGCATTGCCGACCAAATTGTACAGTACTTGTTCCAAGCGCTGCGCATCGGCATACACCATTGGGAGTTCTAATGGGATTTGGTTAATGATCCGAATCGGCTTAGTGCCCAATAAATGATTGGATAACTCTAGAACTAAGCGGGTCGCTGCCGCGACATCCACCGTGGTTTTTTGAATGTCTAAATTGCCGTAGCGCATTTTATGATAATCGAGTAGGTCATCGACCAGAGTTGCTAAGCGCTGGCCACTATTGATGATGATCGATAATTGATGCTTTTGATTATTCGGTACAGGGCCGTTAGCGCCAGAGGTCAATGCTTCTGCAATACCCACCATGCCATGTAAAGGGGTGCGTAATTCGTGGGATGTGGTGGCAAGAAACTCATCTTTTAGCTTATTGGCCAGTTGAAGTTCATCATTTTGCTGACGAATGGTTTGAATGTTTTCTTCGAGCTGTTGATTTTGATCGCCAATTAATTGAATTTTTTCACTGATGGAACGCTGCATTCGAGCAAAGCTGCTGGCTAGTCTTCCGATTTCATCTTTACGTTCTATTTTTATGATGTCTTGATCAAGGTCACCAGCGGAGACACGCTCAGCCATCCAGGTTAACTTGAGTAGTGGCGCAGTAATGAAGTTGGATAAGTAGTGTGAACAGATAAATACAATGACGACACCAATCAGCATCACGATAAAAAAGATATGTTTGAGTTGATGTATACGTGAATAAGCATCATTTTCCGGCAGTTCGATGACCAAGGCCCAGTTTTTATTCTGAGCATGGATCGGAGAATAAGCTGCGATGACTTTTTCACCATGGGTGTTACTGAATGAACCTACAGCGGTTTCACCTGATAATGCTTTATTGATAACGGAAGTACTGGCTGCGATTTGTTCTGGTGTTAAACCGAGGATTTTAGGTTTATGGTCGGTACCGACTAATATTTTTGTGATATTACTTTTATCGTTATGATCTCGAATGATATTGGTGAGCGAAGTGCTTGGTAGTTTTAACATGGCGTAACTGTGTAAGTAGCCTTGTTGAATGATAGGGGCACCTACCCACAGAACTTGTTGACCATTTTCAATCTCAAAATCAGAGAAGATAACCGGAGTGTAATCTTCATTGTTTTTGCGTGACTCGAGTACAGTTTTTTTCAGCTTGGCAAAGGTTTGACCTAATGCGCTGTTTTTATATTTTCCAGAAAGTAAGTTGGTTCCAAAGTTATCATCTTTTTGGACGGAATAAGCAACGTCACCATCTCGATCAACCAGGAGGATGTCAGTGAAGTCGGTGCGTTTTAATAAATCTACATAAGCCCAATGGTAGCGTTTATGAAGCAGTCGATAGCGCTCAGTTCCAATGAAGTCTTCGGATTCTGGCAATACCGATGTTTTGATTTGATTCCCAGAGCCTAATATGTAGCGTTGCTGAGCATTTTTTCTGGCATCTTCAACCGTGTTGCCAAGTTTTGAAAAGGCGCTGATCAAACCATAAAATCGCCCACCGCTTGAATAAGCAAGTTCAGAGCGCACCATTCCCATGACTTCTGATTCTTTTGAGTTTAAATAATCATTGATTTGTTGTTTTTTCGTGTCGCGAACAGAGGTGAGATAAGAGGTGCTTTGCTCTTGTAAATCCTGACTATGTGAATGCAGGAAAAAAAGGGCAATAGTGATTAAAGGCGTTAAGCTAACGACGAGAAACGCCGCCATTAAAGTATGTTGAAGTCTTTGAAATTTATGTTTTTTATTTAGCTTCGACATCGCTCTATTTACTTGTAGTCAATGAAGTAAGAGGAATCTTCTCTATCATTAGAAAAGATAAGGTTTTTATAAATTAACGCTAGTATACCCTTTTACAATTTTTTCGACCAATAGTTAAGGAAACTTGTTTTCCATCGGTAAAAAAGGTGACCAAAGCCGCCAAATCACATAATAATTCGGTTTTTAAGTTATTTTTATGGCTTTAAATTAAGAATGCAGAAAGGTAAGGAGAAAAGAGTGAGTGACAGTTTATTTTATCGTTACTGAAACTCACATCTTGAAGCGCTGAATATAAGAGATCGGGTTACTTGGTTTTAATGGCGTGATAAATACTAAACTTGGTATTTTTCGTTACCGTTGTGCACTCACCAAAGCTGCGGCTAATGATAGGTGGGTACTTTAAGAAATTGTTCGCCACAATGAACATGTTTCCTTGACGAGCAAGGTGTGTTGGCGCTTGAGATAAAAAGGTTTCCGCTGCAGAGTATTGAGTATCTAACCCTGAGTGAAAAGGGGGATTACTGATGATGTAATGGTATGTTTTACCGGTATCAGAATAAATGTCTGAAGCGAAGACGTTTCCTTCGAGTCCGTTGGCTTGTAATGTTGCTTTGCTTGATTCGATGGCAAGAGCACTAACGTCACACATGTCCATTTTTGCATCAGGGTTGCGAGTGGCAATAACTGAACCTATCACTCCTGCGCCACAACCAAAATCTAACACTCGACCTTTTAATCTTGGTAGGGTTTCAAGTAATAATTCAGAACCTTTATCAAACTCGCCATGGCTGAATACGCCAGGTAAGCTTTTGATAGTCAGAGTGTCATTACCGACAGTGAGTGGGTAGGTTTTATACCAATCTTGCAAGTTAAATGGCGTCACTTCATTTAGACATTTACCCCAATAGAAAGAGCAACGACGAGCTGAATCGTATTTTTTTACAATACCGTATTGGCTAAACATTTTTTCAATGCTTTTCACGCCGGAACGGTTTTCACCTATCACGCAAATTTCAGTGTTCGTGCCTAACTTTGCCATTAGCATTGCTAATAAATATTCGGCTTCGGCTTTTGCTTTCGGCCAATAAAGCAGCAACATATCAGCGTGAGTATCGGCTTCAAGTTGAGCGCCAAAATAGGAAGTAATTTGGCTGTGTTGGCTAAACTGTTTGTGGTAACCATAATGAGTGGTAAAAACCGAAACAGACTCACAATGCTTGGTTAATTCTAATGCGAAGAGATCTTCAGCTTCACCAGCGATTAAGACATGCTTGCCATGAAAATATTCAAGTTGACGCTGTGCGATTTGGCTTGGGGCGGTGTAAGCAGACATCGTTCATTACTCTATAAAAAAACAGACCTGATTTTCTCACAATCAGGTCTTGATACCAATGTTTTCAGTTTTATTAATCGCTATCCGTGTTTTTCGGTATCTGAACCTGAGATTAGCTATTATCTTGTGAGGTTAAGAAGGCTTTAAATTCTTCTTCATACATCTTGAATAACACCATGGTGATGGCAAAGATCAGAGGGCCATAGATTAACCCAATTAAACCAAATAATTGAATGCCGCCTAACAGTGCAAAGAAAATCATTAAAGTATCCATTCCAGCGCTGCCTTGCATCAGGAGTGGGCGAATGATGTTGTCAATAGAACCGATCACTGCAACGCCCCATACTATTAGGAAAATAGCCCAACCAATGTCGCCAGTTAATAATAAATAAATGGCAGCAGGTACCCAAACCAGAGCGGTTCCGACGACAGGAATAAATGAAGCTGCGCCCATCATGGTTCCCCAGAATAATCCTGGAAGACCGACTAACCATAAAGCAAAACCGCCAGCTATAGCCTGAGCAATAGCCGTTAAGAATGAGCCTAAGATCGCCGATTTCGACACATCTTGGATTTCGCTTAGCAAGCGATCTTCTTGGCTGCGAGATAAGGGTAAAATATGACGCATGCCATTGACGAGTTTTTCATTGTCACGCAATAAGAAGAACAACACGAACAACATTAAAAAGAAGTTCATTAAGAAGTTTGTTGCATCGCCAAGAATGCCTGCACTGATTGAAACTAAGATAGAACCAAATTGAGATATGAATTTAGCGGCACGTTGAGCAATTTCTTGTGGGCTAATATTATCGAAAGGTAAGTACTGATTCACAATACTAAGCCCTTTGGCAATATAAGGATGATTGAGTACGGTTTGGATACCACCGTCAGTCGCCCATGCATAAACCGTTTGTGAAAAGTGAGCTCCTTGCTGAATAATGGCGGCAAAAATGGCAAGCAATGGGATCACAATTACGAAGGTAAGTAATAAGCATGATACGAAGGCGGAAGTATTTCGGTGCTTTGGCCAGCGTTGCTCGAGCTTTTCATGTAAAGGATAGATAAGCAACGAAATGATAAACGCCATAATGATCGAGTTGAGATAAGGCGTAATTAATAAGTAACATGCATAAGCTGCAAAAAGCAACGCAATCACTAAAACCCAGTGGGTCGGGGAGATCTTAAATTTGTTAGGCATGTTTTTTCCTTGCTTGGCCGCTAATGAAAAAGGTATGTTAGCCGTAATAACGGTTTCTGAAGTATATAATGGCGATAAACAGAAACCTTATCAATCAATCATTAAGAAGATAGTTAAAAATTCACAAGTGATATTACAAAACGAAAGAGGTGGATAAATGGGGTGTTGTGATAATAAAAGTGGCTGTAAAAGCAAACAGAAGAAAAGTATCCCTTGGTTTACTTTAATTATTGTCCTGTTGGCTGTTTTGGTGGTGGTAAACTGGCAATAAAAAAGAGCATCGATATAAGTCGTATGCTCTTTGATTTATGAGCGATACCCTTCGTACTTGAAGTTACCGTTTTGTTGGCTATATACCCTAAGTGACCGAAGTATAGAGCAGTGCTATTTACTTATCTTGTGCCATGATGGCAAAACAACGCTCTGCGGCTTCAATGGTAGCTTCAATTTCACGTGAAGTGTGTGCAAGTGACATGAAGCTTGCTTCAAAAGCAGAAGGCGCAAGGTAAACACCGTGTTCTAACATTAAGTGGAAGAAGCGTTTAAACTGCTCAATATCGCACTTGGTCACATCTTCATAGCAAGTAATGGTTTTTTGCTCAGTAAAGAAGAAGCCAAACATACCGCCAACACGATTAACCGCAAAGGGTATCTCGTATTTTTCAGCCGCTTTTTTCAAGCCTTTGGTTAGTTGCTTAGTACGCTTAGCTAAACGGGCTTCGTTTTCTTCACCGCGTAATTCTTTTAAACAAGCCAAACCTGCAGCCATTGCAATTGGATTTCCTGAAAGCGTACCCGCTTGATACACCGGACCCGTTGGAGCAATAAACTGCATAACATCTTTACGTCCACCAAATGCACCTACTGGCATGCCACCACCGATGATTTTGCCTAAAGTCGTGAGGTCTGGTTTGATATCGTAATAATCTTGTGCGCCACCTTGTGCCACGCGAAAGCCCGTCATGACTTCATCAAAAATAAGCAGTGCATCATGTTGGTCACAAATCTCACGTAAGCCTTCAAGGAAGCCTTCAACAGGAGGAATACAGTTCATGTTGCCAGCAACCGGTTCTACGATGATACAAGCGATTTGATCTTTGTTAGCATTAAATAACGCTTCTACTGAATCGAGATCATTAAAGGTTGCCGTTAGGGTATGTTTAGCAAAATCAGCGGGAACACCGGGAGAGCTCGGTTGGCCTAATGTTAACGCGCCAGAACCAGCTTTAACTAAGAGGCTATCCGCATGACCGTGGTAGCAGCCTTCAAACTTTAGAATTTTATCGCGGCCAGTAAAGCCACGAGCAAGACGAATGGCACTCATGGTTGCTTCTGTTCCAGAGCTTACCATGCGAAGTTGTTCCATTGATGGCACCATTTCTGAAACTAGCTCTGCCATCTTTATTTCTGTTTTGGTTGGTGCGCCAAAACTTAACCCACGTTCTGCCGCTTTGATGACCGCATTGCGCACCGCTGAGTTATTGTGACCTAAGATCATTGGTCCCCAAGACCCTACATAATCAATATAAGCTTTACCGTCGGCATCAAAGATTAAGGCTCCATCGGCACGTTCAATAAATAATGGTTCGCCGCCCACGCCACTAAAAGCGCGAACAGGAGAGTTAACGCCGCCAGGAATGATTTTTTGTGCTTTTTGGTATAGTTCAGCAGATTTGCTCATGGTCTATCCTTAAATAGTGTATTACTACTTGGCAATCGTATTTGAATCAAAGTGAGGGTACGATTGAGATATATTTTGATGATGCATTGTAACTAAGTTGAGGTATTTTGCACTTACTTCGGGGGGGATTTTCACATTAAGCTCAATATCTTCCTCATTTCAAGATAAGAAAAGTGCTACAGAATGTGTGAATAAGGTTCACTATCAATAAGAAATGATTATTGAGTAAATCTAATTTACGCTTAACGTAGATGAATACTTGAACGATAAGGTCAGGTATTAGATAATCATTTCATCTAAAACCATTTCTTAATCAATTGAGCGTGGTTTCTACCCAAGTTAAACATATCAAGTGAGCATTGAGCTGGCTTGGTATTAACGCTAATGAGAGAGGTCGTCATGAGCGATGAGCAATTACCGCTATCTTTTTCGGATACAGCAGCATCCCGAGTGAAGATATTGATTTCGGAAGAAGAAAACCCAGATTTGAAACTTCGTGTATACATCACCGGTGGTGGCTGTAGCGGTTTTCAATACGGTTTTACTTTTGATGAAAAAGTGAATGAAGGCGACACGACCATTGTTAAGCAAGGTGTGACCTTAGTGGTTGATCCTATGAGCTTGCAATACCTAATCGGTGGAGTTGTGGATTATACGGAAGGGCTTGAAGGTTCTCGCTTTTTTGTGAATAACCCTAATGCAACGACCACTTGTGGCTGTGGTGCGTCCTTTAGCGTATAAATGATAAGTTAGGTCACTAGCGTAAACGGTACGAACCAACTTGGTTAAAAAGCCCAGATTACTCTGGGCTTTTTTGTTTTTATTCTTTGGCAATCAATAAATGGTTATAGCGTTTTAATTTGGCCAGCTCTTTAGAGGCTAAACGAATAAAATCATCTTTTTTCTTACCTGTTAGTGATTTTGATTGCGGTAAATCGACAGTACGTGGGTTTTTATGTATGCCATTGACTAAGAACTCATAATGTAAATGAGGGCCAGTCACTCGGCCTGTTCCTCCTAGAGTTCCCACCGTATCGCCTTGTTTCACTCTTTGTCCCGTATTCACCAAGCGTTTTTTCATGTGTAAGTACTTAGTGATATAGGTGCTGCTGTGGCGAATAAAAACATAATTACCATTAAATTGGTTGTACCCTGCTTTTTCAACCACACCGTCACCGGCTGCCCATATTGGAGTGCCGACTGGAGCAGCGTAATCGGTGCCTCGGTGAGCGGCAATCTTACCTGTGACTGGGTGGCGTCGTGTTGGGTTGAAGTTAGACGTTACACGGCGAAAATCAATCGGTGAGCGCAAGAAGGCTTTTTTCATTGCTCGTCCATTTTCATCGTAATAATTGCCATCTTCAGGGTTGTAGATAGCTTTAAAGGTGCTGCCTTGGTTGGTGAATACCGCGGCAATGATATTACCTCGCCCAATTTTTCTGCCTTCTACAAATTGTTCTTCATATAGCACTTCAAAATGGTCGCCTTCTCGGATGTCGAGTGCAAAGTCAACATCCCAACCGAAAATTCCCGCTAACCCCATGATTTGGTTAGCACTTAAACCTGAGGTGATTGCCGCATTCCAAAAGTTTGACGTAATGGTAGCTTCTGCATAATTGTAGTGAAGGTTGATTTCTTTTTTCTCAATATGCGATTTAAAGGTATCGTTTACTTTACTAATACGAAAGGATTCATAAGATGAAAGCGGGCGAATGATCTGAGTTAATTCATGATCGCCATTAAATCCAAAGCTTAATTTATCGCCAGGACGCAGTCGAGATAGCTGAGATTCAATCTCTGTGTTGGTAGTAACCAATTGATGCAATAATTGAGGAGATAAGCCGATGCGATTAAATAGGGTTGCCGCGCTTTCTCCTGATTTTACGCTGTAGTTTTCCCACGTTGTAAATGCGCGAGGTGGGTCTTGGTGTGTCACAATATCGCTGGGGATTGCCAATGGATAGAGTTTGCCAACTTTTAAGCGTGGCTCGTTTTCTGCTAGATCGTCGATATCAGGAAGAGCAAAGATCACCACGATGGTTAAGGCGCTGATAAAACTGATCAGTATTTTATGAATTACAGGTAATTGATTGATGAATGCTTTCATGGTCTAAAATTTTCGCGTGAAAAGGCAATTATTCGCCTGAAAAAGAAGATGAGTAAGTCTAACTGGTTTCCAAAAAGGGCGCTATTGCGTATCATGTCTTGATACACTTTTTATGCCTAATTTTTGGAGAAAACCTAAATGGCGAGTATTGAAGCAGCACTGGCTGAGATAAAGCGCGGTGTGGAAGAATTAATTCCTGAAGAAGAACTAATTGCAAAATTAAAAGAAAACCGTCCTTTACGTATTAAGCTAGGTGCCGATCCAACGGCTCCAGATATCCATTTAGGCCACACCGTGATTTTAAATAAATTACGTGCTTTTCAAGAGTTAGGCCATGAAGTGACGTTTTTGATTGGTGACTTTACTGGTATGGTTGGTGATCCTAGCGGCAAAAACACAACGCGCCCTCCTTTAACTCGTGAAGATGTTCTAGCTAATGCGGAAACGTATAAACAACAAGTTTTTAAAATTTTAGACCCAGCTAAAACGAAAATTCAATTTAACTCTGAATGGTTAAATGAATTAGGCGCAGCAGGTATGATCCGCTTAGCATCCAATCAAACGGTTGCTCGTATGCTGGAACGTGATGACTTTAAAAAGCGTTATGCCGGTAATCAACCGATTGCTATCCATGAGTTTATGTATCCATTACTGCAAGGTTACGATTCAGTAGCGATGGAAACGGATGTGGAACTTGGCGGTACTGATCAGAAATTCAACTTACTGATGGGTCGTGAACTGCAAAAAGCTAATGGTCAAAAACCACAAGTTGTGTTGATGATGCCTTTGCTTGTCGGCCTTGATGGTGAGAAGAAGATGTCTAAGTCTGCTCATAACTACATTGGGGTCAGTGAAGCACCAAGTGAGATGTTTGGTAAAATCATGTCGATTTCTGATGTATTGATGTGGAGCTACTATGAATTGCTTTCATTCCGTGCATTAGAAGAAATCGAGCAATTTAAAGCAGACGTGGCAGCGGGTAAAAACCCACGAGATGTGAAAATCTTATTAGCAAAAGAGATTATCGCTCGTTTTCACGGTGAAGCAGATGCCGATGCCGCAGAACAAGAGTTCATTAACCGTTTCCAAAAAGGTGCGATGCCTGATGAAATGCCTGAGTTTGAATTTGAAGCAGGTATGGCAATTGGTAATGTGTTGAAAGATGCCGGACTAGTAGGCTCAACATCCGATGCGATGCGTATGATCCGTCAAGGCGCGGCTAAGATGGATGGCGACAAAATTGAAGATACTAAGTTTGTCCCAGAATCAGGTACTGCGGTATACCAAGTGGGTAAGCGTAAGTTTGCTCGTATTACGATTAAGTAAATCAAGGGACTAGAGGGAACCTCTAGTTTCTAGGCAGTAAAAAAGCGAGATTCCTTGTCTATTATGATTCGGAATCTTGCTTTTTTATGCTTTCAAGAATTGAAAACTAAGAAGTATTACCCTTTTAAATGCAAGGTTGGTAATGATAAGTGCCAACGAATAGCGGCAAGTCGAATGCTTAGAGTCGTGACGACACCCAATAAGAAAGAGGACTGGCTGCTGATGCCAAAGTAAAGAGAGGTGGTATGGACGATCCCTCCTGCAATACAAGCAATAGCGTAAATTTCACTACGCAGTACCATTGGGATTTCTCGTGCCAGTATGTCGCGGATAATGCCACCGCCACAGCCGGTTAATACACCCATAATGACCGCAATCATCATAGAATCTTGCAGCCTCATGGTCTTTTCAACACCAATTCCCACAAATACAGCTAATCCTATTGCATCGCACACCGGCAAAATATACCAAGGTAATTGTTTCGGTTGCTTCACTAAAAGTAAGGTTGCAAGGCAGGTGAGGAAAATGACCCATAAATAATTATTGTCGACGATCCAAAATACCGGAGTTGCTCCAAGCATCATGTCTCGGATAGAGCCACCACCAATAGCGGTAACACTGGCTAAAACGATCACGCCAAATGGATCCATTTTTAAGCGTCCGGCTAATAATACCCCTGAAATGGCGAAAATAGCGGTACCAAATAAATCAAAGCAATACAGTAAGCTAATGTTCATTGAATTTGGGTCTTATGGATAATTAATAATAGGCCAGTCTAATAGGCGCAGATTTTACGGATAAACACTTTGAAAGCAATATTGATTGAATAAAAGTATGCTTATTATTTCTGTGGTTTTTTTGAACGTACGGTATCCAAATAATGGCATACTTGATCGATGGCTTTTAAACTTCTCATGGTTGGGCGATTGATCCAATTTGCATTTAATGACCAGATAAATTGGTGCTCTACTGCTGGAATTTGTGTCCAGTTTCGCCATTGAGCATTTTTCGCTGTCTCATTATTCGTGGTAAATATTACCTCTGGCTTTGCGGTAATCAGTTGCTCTAACCCTACTTGTGGATATGGCGCCGCAGCATGGCTTAATATGTTTTTTCCACCGCAAACGCTAAAAATATCACTTGGCCAGTTTGGTTCACTTACTGAAATGATGGGCTTTTGACTTAATTGAAAAAAGTAACGAACTTGCGTAGCGTTTTGATATTTGTCGCGTAATTGAGTTAATGTTTTTTGAAAAAGCAGCGCATTTTCTTCACCTATCGTTGGGTCTTCAGCCCATTGGCTCAATCGTAAAATAGTATTTGGTATGTCATCTAAACTTTGAATAGAAGAATAAAGAATAGGAATACCAAATTGAGACAGTTGCTGCATTTCACGAGTATAGGCGCTTTTTGACCAAGCTATCACCAAATCGGGTTTAAGCGCTAAAATACGCTCTAATTTGATGCCTTGATAATTTGCGACCGTTTCTATTTTTTGTGCTTCCTCAGGGTA
Organism: Vibrio rumoiensis 1S-45; assembly: GCF_000286955.2. GTDB lineage: Bacteria > Pseudomonadota > Gammaproteobacteria > Enterobacterales > Vibrionaceae > Vibrio > Vibrio rumoiensis_A. The sequence continues at coordinate 81,653 of NZ_AJYK02000115.1, read as the reverse complement.
ATCACTGGCTTCACTGACCGCGATAATTTTTGAACCTAAACCTGCGGAATACGCTAATTCGGTAGCATGCGGTGAGAGGGTGATAATGCGTTGCGCGATAGGGTGTGCGTTCACTGCGATAGGTAACAGGCTGACAATAAAGAGAAGGAGGAAAGGCATTCCTTTTGTATCCTTTGTTGAAAGAGAAGATCAATGGCGAACATCATCGCCATTGATAATAAAAAGCAGGTTCGACTTACTTCATGTGCCCTAACATGTTAATCACCATTTCTGATGAACGCTTAGCGGCAAGTGGCAAGAATTCTTCAAAACTCATCGGCGATTCCTTATCTGCCACATCAGAGATGGCGCGAACCACAACAAATGGTTTACGGAACTGATGGCATGTTTGAGCGATAGCTGATGCTTCCATTTCTACTGCGATCACATTTGGGAAGTGCTCGCGGATAAAAGCTTGTTTTTCAGGAGTACAAACAAAAGCATCACCAGTACAGATTAAGCCACGTACTGAGTGAGTATCTGCCATGTTTGCAGCGGTTTTTTCAACGATATCGATTAAGGTTGGATCGGCAGCGAAAGAGGCTGGTTGGCCCGCCATTTGCCCGATTTCATAACCAAAAGCTGTCACGTCAGCATCGTGGTGACGAACTTCGGTTGAAATAACAATATCACCTAAGTTCAAGCTAGAATCGAACCCGCCAGCAGAACCGGTATTGATGATCACGTCAGGGTCGAAGCACTCAATAAGCAAAGTTGTACCAATACTGGCAGAAACTTTGCCAATACCAGATTGAAGTAGAATGATTTTCACACCGTTGATAGTGCCAGTGTAGAAGGTGCAATTTCCCTTTGTGGTGCTTTCACAACCAACTAAAGTTTCTTTTAAAATGGCGACTTCTTGCTCCATTGCTCCAATGATGCCTACTTTCATAACTTTGTTTCTCTATTTTATCGTGCTAAAAGATGGCGTGATTGTAGCACAAGGATATTTTGCTTTACTAAAAAATACATAACGAGTTAGGTGGATGTTTTTAGTAGTTTTGCTTCGATTAACTTTTGGCGAAGTTCTTCCGTGCGCTTTTTATTAATGCCAAAGTCGGAGTATCCGGTTCGTGATTTTGAGCGAACTTGCAATACATCACCTTGCTTAACGATATGCAGATCATCAACAAAGCGAAACACCAAGCTGGTGGATTCAAGATGCAATGTGGTGTCTGTTTTCTTGACCGTTTTCGTTCGGGTTAAGCTCTGTGCTACTTTTTCTATATCATCAATAGAAATAGTATCGGAGATGAGGTGAAAGGGGGCTATTTGATAGTCGCTTCTCAGCTCTTGAGTTGAAACACAATTGGGTTTGGAGCTGCAAAGTAAAGCGGGTGTATTCTGGCTTGCGTCTTGATTATCCATGGCTTGGCTCTGACTACAGCTAATAAATAATATAAAGATAGCTAAGGTATTGAGTTTTCGCATCTTTGATAGCCTTTTATCGAAATATATTTTATTGATACGTGATTTGTCTTTTATAGGATCAATAAAAAAGCCCCGAATAAACGGGGCTTTACCAGTACAACTTATAAACTCTATTTAGAGAATTAAGCTGACTTCATTAATGAATCAGCGCGAGCTTCTAAATGAGAATTACCCATTAGATAAGCATCGACTTCACGAGCACATTCACGACCTTCGTTGATACAACGAACAACCAGTGATTGACCTGTACGCATATCACCAGCCGCAAACACGCCTTTTTGGTTGGTTGCATAACCATTGGTTGCAACATTACCACGCTCATCAATTTTGATATCAAGCTGCGCGAGTACACCAGTTGGTTCTGGGTGTAAGAAGCCCATGGCTAAGAAAGCCTTAGTACAAGGGATCACACGCTCAGAGCCTGCTACTTCATCAAATCCAGGACGTTCACCTGGTTTTGCATCTTGCCATACGATGTCGGCGATACGTAAACCGGTAACATTACCTTGCTCATCACCAATAAATTCTTTGGTGAGGATATTCCAATGACGCTCACAACCTTCTTCATGTGAAGATGTTGTTTTCATGATCATTGGATATTGAGGCCAAGGTTGATTGTTTGGACGTTGACCCGGTGGTACTGGCATGATCTCAACTTGAGTAATGCTTGCTGCACCGTGACGGTTAGAGGTACCCACACAGTCAGAACCGGTATCACCACCACCGATCACCACAACATGATCATCTTTCGCATGAATTTCTTCACCTTTAAGATCCATATTGTTGGCGCGGCGGTTATTTTGGCCAAGGAATTCCATCGCAAAATGAACACCTTTTAACTCACGACCTGGGATTGGTAAATCACGAGGTACGGTTGAGCCACCAGTTAACAGGACAACATCAAATTCTTGACGCAATTGCAAAGCATTGACGTTAACACCAATGTGAGCATTGACTTCAAATTTCACACCGGCTTCACGCATGATATCGATTTTACGATCAATCACATCCATGCTGAGTTTAAAGTCAGGAATACCAAAGCGCAGTAAACCACCAACTTTCTCATCACGCTCATAAACCGTAACTGAGTGACCGGCTGCGTTTAATTGCTCAGCGGCCGCTAAACCAGCAGGGCCAGAGCCTACGATAGCAATAGTTTTGCCAGTACGACTACGTGGTTTACGTGGTTTGGCGTAACCTTCTTTATAAGCACGCTCTACGATGTTTTTCTCAATATTACAGATAGTGATTGGATCTTGGTTAATACCAAGAACACACGCTGTCTCACAAGGAGCAGGGCATACACGACCGGTAAACTCAGGGAAGTTGTTGGTACTGCTTAAAATATTCCAAGCTTCTTCCCAGCTGTCACGATACACGGCATCGTTAAATTCTGGGATGATGTTACCAATTGGACAACCGCTATGACAAAACGGTACACCACAATCCATACAGCGAGAGGCTTGAGTATTGATCTTGCCACCAAACTCCTCGTCTAGTACGAACTCTTTGTTATCTTGTATACGAACACTTGGGTCAACTTTCTTTGGAAGTTCACGACCATGTTCTAAAAATCCAGTAGGCTTACCCATTTACGGCCTCCAACTCTTCCTTGTTTACGGCTTTTTTGCGTTTTTGCAATACGGCTTTGTAGTCGCGTGGCATGACTTTTACCATGCTCGTTAGATGGTTATCAAAATCAGCTAGGAATGCTTTTGCTACCGTACTTCCTGTGTACTCAACATGCTTAGTCAGCATATCTTTTAGCAAGGCTTTATCTTCTGCTTCAATTGGATCTAGGTCGACAAGTTCAGCATTTAGCTTCTTATTGAAGTCGCCATTCTTATCCCATACGTACGCAACGCCGCCACTCATACCTGCGGCAAAGTTACGACCTGTTGAGCCAAGGATAATCGCAGTACCGCCAGTCATGTATTCACAACCGTGATCACCGACACCTTCAACCACAACATGCGCACCCGAGTTACGTACACAGAAACGTTCACCTGCCATACCGCGAATAAAGGATTCACCCGAAGTTGCGCCGTAGAAACAAACGTTACCTACAACGATGTTATCTTCTGCCACAATTGATGATTTCACATCTGGGTAAAGCACAAGTGTGCCGCCAGATAGACCTTTACCCCAGTAATCATTTGCATCGCCTTCGACTTCAAACTTAACGCCTTTGGCCAAGAATGCACCGAATGATTGACCCGCAGACCCTTTGAACTTCACGTTCATTGGTTGTGGTAGACCTTGGTCTTTATACACTTTCGAAATTTCATTCGATAGCATAGTACCTGTACTACGGTCGGTATTGATGATTGGGAATTCAGCATCAACCGCTTCACCTTTGGTGAGGGCAGGTTGTGCCACTTCAATCAATTGGCGATCTAGAACCGCTTCTAAACCGTGATTTTGTTGCTTCTGGTTGTAAATGCCATCTTCAGCACGAGGTGGTTGAATATGCAGAACAGGAGAAAGATCCAAGTTCTTATATTTCCAGTGTTGAATATCATCACGCACTTTCAGTTTGTGAGATTGACCAACCATCTCTTGAATCGTACGGAAACCAAGTTCAGCCATGATTTCACGTAAACCTTCTGCCATGTATTGGAAGAAAGTCACGACATCTTCTACGCGGCCATCGAAACGCTCACGTAATGTTTTGTTTTGTGTTGCGATACCCACTGGGCAAGTGTTTTTATGACACTTACGCATCATGATACAACCTTCAACGACAAGCGCTGCGGTTGCCACGCCCCATTCTTCGGCACCAAGTAATGTTGCCATTGCAAGGTCGCGAGGGGTTTTCATTTGGCCATCAGACTGAACCACGATACGGTTACGTAAGCCGTTTTTCAGTAATGTTTGGTGTGTTTCCGCTAGACCCAATTCCCACGGCAAGCCAGTGTGACGAATTGAAGACATTGGCGATGCACCAGTACCACCATCAAAACCTGCGATAAGTACGACGTCTGCTTTTGCTTTCGCAACACCAGAGGCAATGGTACCGACACCGGCTTCCGATACTAGCTTCACGTTTACGCGGCTATCACGGTTGGCATTTTTCAAATCGTAGATCAGCTGAGCCAAATCTTCGATTGAATAGATATCGTGGTGCGGTGGTGGCGAAATTAAGCCAACCCCTGGAGTCGAGTGACGAGTCGCCCCGATCCAATCATCCACTTTATCACCTGGCAGCTGACCACCTTCACCTGGTTTTGCGCCTTGAGCCATTTTAATTTGCAGCTCATCAGCGTTGGTTAGGTAGTAAGAGGTCACACCAAAACGACCTGATGCAATTTGTTTAATCGCAGAACGTTCCCAGTCGCCATTGGCTTTCTTCTCAAAACGAACTGGGTCTTCACCGCCTTCGCCTGAGTTTGATTTTGCGCCAATGCGGTTCATGGCAACAGCCAGCGTTGAGTGCGCTTCGTGTGAGATAGAGCCAAAGCTCATTGCACCGGTTGCAAAGCGTTTTAAGATGCTTTCAATTGGTTCTACTTCTTCTAGAGGAATAGAGCCTGCTGGGTTTTTAATGAAGTCTAGTTGGCTACGCAATGTGGCTGCGTTATCGCCTTGATCATCAACCGTTTTCGAATATTGCTTAAATTGAACGTAATCTTTATTACGAGTCGATTGTTGTAGCAATGAAATCGTTTCAGGGTTGAATAAGTGTTTTTCACCACGTTGTTTCCATTGGTAAACCCCACCCACGTCCAGCATTTGCAGTGGAATTTCGCGAGTTGGGTAGCCCACACGGTGACGGATCAACACTTCACGTGCGATGTCATCGATGGTTAAACCTTGGATACGAGAAACGGTACCGGTGAAGTACTTATCGACCACAGATTTACTGATACCAAGTGCCTCAAAGATTTGAGCGCCATGGTAAGACTGCAGCGTTGAAATACCCATTTTAGAGAAAATTTTCAATAGACCGGCATTGATGCCTTTGCGGTAGTTATTGAATAAATCTTCGGTAGAGACTTCAGGGTCCAGTTTTCTCTTCTTCTGAAGATCAACAATGGTTTCCGTCACTAAATATGGGTTGACTGCGTTCGCACCGTAACCGATTAGGGTTGCAAAGTGGTGCGTTTCACGTGCATCTCCTGTCTCAACCACGATGTCACACTTAGCACGTAAACCTTTACGGATTAAGTGGTGGTGAACCGCGCCCACTGCAAGCATGGCAGGGATAGCCGCGTGGTTAGAGTTGGTGGCGCGGTCTGTTAGTAGAATGATGGAGTAACCATCAACCACTGCGTCTTCCGCGTATTGGCAAATACGTTTCAGCGCGCGCTCTAACTTACCGGCTTCATCGGTTGCACGGAATACGATATCCAGTGTTTTAGCTTGAAGGTGCTCGTTATCAATCGCACGCAATTTCTCTAGTTCATCATTCGATAAAACAGGAGACTCAAGTTCTACTTTACGGCAATGCTCTGGTGTTTCAGATAGCAAGTTGTGGTCACGACCTAAATAGGTATTAAGTGACATCACCATACGCTCACGGATCGGATCGATTGGTGGGTTGGTTACTTGCGCGAACAATTGCTTAAAGTAGTGAGATAAATGCTGTGATTGATGCGATAGAATAGCGAGCGGCCAGTCTGCACCCATTGACATTAATGGTTCATAACCAGTTTCAGCCAAGACATGAATGATCTCTTTCACTTCTTCAGACGTGATACCGAAAGCTTGCTGATGTTGCAACAAACGAGCCGGTGATGGCTGATGATGCATGTTGTCGGCATCGGGTAGCGTTTTCAGTGTCAGTAAGTTATCCATTACCCATTGCTCATAAGGCTGAGAGTTAGCAATGGTGTCTTTTACTTCTTCATCTGAAATGATGCGACCTTGTTCTAAATCGGCAACAAAGATACGACCTGGTTGTAAGCGACCACGGTATTCAATGTTTTCCGGTTCAATTTCAACGGCGCCAGATTCCGAAGCCATGATTAAGAAATCATCTTTGGTGACGGTATAGCGTGATGGACGTAGACCATTACGGTCAAGCGTAGCACCTACTTGAACACCATCAGTGAAACAGACAGACGCTGGGCCATCCCAAGGTTCCATGATGTTAGCGTGGTATTGGTAGAAGGCACGACGTGCTGGATCCATGTTTTTGTTTTCTTGCCATGCTTCAGGAATAAGCATCATTAGAGCATGTGGCAAGGTACGGCCAGAAAGAACAAGCAGTTCTAATGCCATATCAAAGTTCGATGAATCTGAGCCATTCTCTGAACAAATCGGCAATAGCATGTCGATTTCAGCTTGTGAGAATAGGTCTGATTCTAAGATAGCTTCACGGGCTTTCATCCAGTTAAGGTTGCCACGTACGGTGTTAATTTCACCATTGTGGGCAATGTAACGGAATGGTTGAGCCAGACGCCATCTTGGGAATGTATTGGTTGAGAAGCGTGAGTGAACTAAAGCAAGCGCCGTTACCATGGTTGGATTCTGAAGATCCAAGAAATATTGAGGTACTTGATCGGTCGTTAGCTGGCCTTTGTACACAAGTGTCTTATACGATAGTGAGTTGATGTAGAAATCATCACCAATATTCGACACAGATTCTAAACATACGCGAACCGTGTAATTACGTAGAACATAAAGCTTACGCTCAAGTTCTTCTGGAGTCATGCTTGCGCCACCAGAGATAAATACATGTTCGAATTGAGGTTCAGTGCTCAGTGGATCTTCGCCAATCATTGAATTGTCGACGGGTAATACACGGTACCCTAAGATTTCTAAATCTAGGCGGTTGGCATTACGCTCTAAAATATCGCGACATTGTTGACGCTTGTGTTCGTCTTTTGGAAACAGAACAACACCTACGCCATATTTTTCAAATGACGGAAGTTTAATGCCAAGCTTAACGGCTTCTTCTAAAAGAAATTCATGAGGTTTTTGCAGCAGAATACCTGCGCCATCACCGCTACAAGGATCGCAGCCTTGACCGCCACGGTGTTCCATGCGAGCTAGCATATCGAGGGCTTGTGTTACCACAGCGTGAGATTTGCGGTTTTTTAAGTGAGCAACAAAACCGATCCCACAGGCATCATGCTCCAGCTCAGGAGTGTACAATCCTTGTGTACTTTGCTCTCTACTTACCATAGATACATCCTTCCAAGTTAAATGGCAGTTATTGATAAAACGTCTATGCTTATCGAATAACTACTTTGTCCTTTTATTTACTTATAATCTCCAACTTACCTCGACATTGCTCGATCTTGGGTAAGTGTGATTCCTTTCAACTATTCGCAGAAAACTATATGCGAAAAAAGTTATTCCTTAGTTCCATTCACTATTAAAGTCAAAACATCCAGTTTTTCATTTCAATATGGTCCGGAAATCTAGCGATTTATATTTGCGCTCAGTCGTGATGATCATCACGAAAAAGACAACATCGTGTAAGTATCCTACATTTTTGTACTATGTAATTCCAATTAAACTTCACTTTAAATTGATAAAAACTTCATCTCTTTTGCATATTAACAGGGTAAAACCACGCTTAAATGCGAATAATATGCTGTTTTTTTGAATGTTTATTTATTTATTGGTTTTAAGGTAATAGTTTTGACGGCGGTGTGGAAACCTTGTAAATCAAACATTCGTTTCATATTAAGCTCAATTATTGTAATAAAATATCTTACTGAAAAAGTGCATAATAAAAACGTTGTATTTAGAATGAGATGTGTGGCTTTGAGACGAAAATCATGTTGTATGGTGGCTTGTGAGTGAAATATCCTGTTTTGAATGAAATAAATAACTAAACGCTCAAAGAAACTGCCACGCAGTTATTCATTTCCTTGTAAGATAGAATAAGTGTTATTTATAAATTAAGTGGAAAAGAAGATGGAATGGTTTTCAATCGCAGAACATGGCGTGGGTGTTGATGTCTTATTTATCTTGTTTTTCTGTTTAATCGCCGTGATTTTCACTTACTACCGAAGCCATTTACGCTTTCTCTGTCTCATTAGAGAAACGCCAACCGCCGTTTTTATCATGGATCGAAAATCAGGCTTAATTATTGATGCTAATCGAATGGCGATCCAACTCTTAGGTATTCGACGTGTAGGCAAGCGGTGCCTACTTCCTCCTTTACTTTCTGAACGATCCTTATTAGCTATGATTGAGGATTCCGAGAATCAGTCTTGCCAACTATGGCCAATCACTGAATTTAATCAACGTAAAGTGAATCTTATTTGTAACGCCACCACTGTTTATAAACATAATGTCTGGGTTGTGTACGTCTACCCTGTTCATGGTGAAGAGCATAGTGAGAGCACTAACGGTTTAGAGCTGCGAATGGCGCAGTCTGCATTAGATTCATTGTCTGAATTGGTATTTTTTAAAAGCCTTGAAGGTAAGGTGCTTGGTACGAATAAGGCTTATGAGCGCTTTTGGTATAATAGAGAAACTGAAGGTTGTGCTTCTGTTAATTTAAATATTGCTTCAGGTTGCTCAACCCATAAGCGTTGGACGACTACCGTGGATGGTGACGGTTGTTTATTAGAAACACATATTTCTCCTTTAATGAGCAATGATGGGATAGCGATTGGTATTTTAGGTATTAGCCATGATGTGACCGATTGGTTCACCATGCAACAATCGGTCGACACTGAAATGGATAAGCGTCAAAAAGCAGAGGTGGAGTTGGCTCAACGAGAAATGTTGTTGCAATCTATCTTATCTGCCTCACCCGATCCTATTGCTATTTTAAATGAAAATCGCGTGCATGAAGCGTGTAACCAACCTTATGCAGATTCTCTTGGTGTGGCGACTGCGGATGCGTTAATTGGTCAATGTTTAGATGATATCTTGCCTGAAAATATTGTAGGGCGCTTTAAACAAAGTGATTTAGAAGTATTAGAAAAAGGACAAACACTGCGTTTTATTGATGTTGTGACGCAAAAAAATGGCGAACTCACTTGGTATGATGTATTAAAAACGCCTTACCATGATCCTTTATCAACGACCAATGGCTGCCTACTGATTGCTCGAGACGTCAGTGAACGTTTTTTAGCAGAAAAAAAATTAGCAAAAGCCAATGCAGAATTAGAGAAATTAAGTTTTTTTGATGGTTTAACGAAAGTGGCGAATAGACGCCGCTTTGATCATCAACTCCAGGCTTTATGGGCGTTACATTTACGCCAGCAAACACCATTTACCATTATGATTTGTGATATCGATTTTTTTAAAGCATTTAATGATCATTACGGACATCAAATGGGTGATGAAGCTTTAATTAAAGTTGCGGACGCTTTTTCTAAAGTTGCTCAACGAGGAGCAGATCTGATAGCTCGATATGGTGGTGAAGAATTTATGTTTTTGTTACCTGAAACAGAAATGCCAGGGTGTATGATTATGGCTGAGAAAATTCACCAAGCAATATTTGACTTAAATATCTCTCATGCTTATTCAGAGGTCAGTGATCGTTTGACCATTAGCTTAGGAGTAACCTCTATCGTTCCGCAACGAGATACGACGCCTGAACTAGTTTTAGGGCTTGCCGATAAGGCGCTCTATGCCGCAAAAAATGCCGGACGAAATCAAACACAAGTCACCGTTTATAATCCTTTAGAAATTAAAGGTTCAGACCATGAGCAATCCCCATCATGAAGTTATTGAAAAATCTGGCTCGTTACTACGTTGATCTGCTCGTTAAATTAGGCATGGTTCGCTTTTCAATTCTTTTGGCTTTAGCGTTGGTGTGTTTTTCTGTGCTTCTCCAAGTCGTGGTAAGTATGGTTTTACGCGGAGAAATAGAAAATGTCGTGATTATTCGCTCTATTTTCTTTGGTTTATTGATCACGCCATGGGCGGTTTACTTTTTGACTGTGGTGGTCGATCAACTTGAAGAATCTCGTCAACGCTTAAGTAAAATGGTGTTTAAGCTAAAAGACATGAGAGCGAGAGATCGTGAATTAAACGTAGAGCTTCAGCAGAATATTCGAAAGCTAAATCAGCAAATAGAAGAAAGAGAAAAAGCAGAAGAAGGTCGCCAAGAAGCAATACAAGATCTAGAAAACGAAGTTTATGAACGTGAAAAAACTCAGGTAGAGCTGGCGCAAAGAACGGCGTTGATGCGTTCTTTTTTAGATGCTTCTCCTGACCTGATTTATTATCGAAATACTGACGGTGAGTTTTCGGGTTGCAATAAAGCATTTGAAGAATTGGTGGGGCTACCTGAAAAGAAATTGGTCGGGCTGTCTATTAATGATGTGTACAGTGACGCTGGTACTCGACAACAAGTTGAGTCGACGGATGCAAAAGTGTTTGCTGACAATAAAGAGCTGACGTACGAAATTTGGCTGCAATATCCTGATAATAGAAAAGCTTATTTTGAATTTCGGAAGTTGCCATTTTACAGTAAAGACAATCAATTGCTTGGTCTGGTTGGCTTTGGCCGGGATATTACCGAGCGAAAGGTATATCAAGACGCGTTACTAAAAGCCAGCCAAGACAAGACAACATTTATTTCGACAATCAGCCATGAGTTACGAACGCCGCTCAATGGGATCGTTGGGCTAAGCCGAATTTTACTTGATTCTAAGCTTGATGAAGAGCAACGGCAGTACATGCAGACCATCAATGTCAGTGCGATCACCCTTGGGCATATTTTTAATGATGTGATTGATTTAGATAAGTTTGATCGTAGTGAATTAGAGCTTTTGGCTATAGATACTGATTTTAAGAGCTTTATTACTGATATTGAAAGTATTTCAGGTTTAATGGCAGAGCAAAAAGGCCTGCGTTTTGAGTTGGATAGGTTGAGTGAACTGCCTCAAGCTATTATGGTCGATGCCACTCGTTTAAGGCAGGTTATTTGGAACTTGATAAATAATGCCATGAAGTTCACAAAGGAAGGTGGGGTCACGGTTAATGTTAGCGCTGATTTTGATGATCACTATGCCGATATTCAATTTGAAATAGAAGATACCGGTATTGGGATCCCTGAGTCGGAAATGGATAATATTTTTGGCATGTATTATCAGGTTAAATCTGGCAAAGATAATTTGCATGCTGTTGGCACTGGGATTGGGTTAGCGGTATCTCAAGAGTTGACTCATAGAATGGGCGGCGAAATTACCGTATTAAGTGAACTTGGCTTTGGCAGTACATTCACGGTGTCGATTCGCGTTCCGGTCACTCAGTTAAGTTATGAATCGGATTTGAATTTTAAGTCGCAGCCAAGTTTGCGTATTTTTATGGTGGAAGATATTGAGCTCAATATTACGGTTGCGCGTTCTGTTTTAGAAAACTTAGGGCATACGGTCGATGTGGCGATGAGCGGAGAAGAAGCGCTCAAAAAATTTAACCCTTGTCACTATGATTTGGTGTTGTTAGACATTCAACTACCGGACATGACAGGGTTTGATATCGCACAACAATTGCGACAAACCTATGCGCAACTACCTCCTTTAGTTGCTCTAACCGCCAATACATTAAAAGATAAACACAGTTATCAACAGCGTGGGATGGATGATGCGATCAATAAACCATTATCGGTTAAAGCGATCTATAAGGTAATTGAAAAATGCATTAAGCATTCGAACGATCTTGCATTAAAGCCGATAGTGGCTAGCAAGTGCAATAAAGAAGCCATTGATCTTCAATACCATGATAAACCAGCGCAAGATAAAGGGTTTGAGACGTCCATTTTAGATATAGATATGCTCAACTCTTATATTGAAATTGTTGGAACACAACCGGTGATGGATAGTGTGTTGATGTTTGAAGGCTTGATGCCGGATTATATTCAATTGTTAAATGGCTATATGGCTTCTGGTGATGATGAAAACTTAGTCTCTGAAGCGCATAAAATTAAAGGTGCAGCCAGCTCCGTAGGACTGCAACGAATTCAACAGCTTGCACAAAAAGCACAATCGCCAGAAGATCCAAGCTGGAGGGTGCTCGTGAGGGATTGGGTTGAAGCGATTAATCAGAATTACCAACCTGATATTAATACACTCAAACAATGGCTAGAGACTCGTTAATCAGATGTTTTATTTTTGAGTATGCAGAGTTTATCGAAATGCACTTAAATAAACCTTGAGCAATCCATAAACGAAAAGACCTCGTCAATTGACGAGGTCTTTAGTGTTCAGTCGAACCGATTATTCGCTTAGCTCACCACAAAAACGATAGCCTTCACCATGAATGGTAGCAATGATTTCTGGTGCATCAGCAATGGATTCAAAGTGTTTACGAATACGGCGAATCGTTACATCCACAGTACGATCGTGCGCTTTAAGCTCGCGCCCTGTCATTTTCTTCAGTAAGTCTGCGCGAGTTTGAATTTTCCCTGGATTTTCACAAAAGTGCAGTAGTGCACGGAATTCAGAGCGCGGCAGTTTGTAGCTTTCGCCCATCGGGTTAATTAAAGAGCGGCTATTAATATCTAAAACCCAACCATTGAATTCGTATTTTTCAACAATACGTTTCTCTTCTTGGCTATCGTTTTGATGCATTGAACGATGCAATAAGTTACGAGCACGAATCGTTAATTCTCGAGGGTTGAAAGGTTTGGTGATGTAATCATCAGCGCCGATTTCTAAGCCTAAGATTTTATCGACTTCATTATCTCGACCCGTTAAGAACATTAATGCTACATTAGCTTGTTCACGCAACTCTCTTGCTAATAGTAAACCATTCTTTCCTGGTAGGTTGATATCCATAATAACCAAGTTGATCTGGTTTTCAGAAAGAATCTGGTGCATGTTGTCACCATTAATAGCTTCAAAAACAGTATATCCTTCTGCTTCAAAAATAGTCTTTAGCGTATTGCGCGTGACTTGTTCATCTTCAACGATAAGAATTTGTGGGGTATGCATAGGAGTACCTAAATCGTGACTAAAATAATGCTTATGTGAGTAATTTTAGATAAAAAATAACATTTTGTTAGCGAATTAATGAGAAAACGATACGGCTGATGATGATTCATTTCTGAGTTATTCATCTTGAACTTCAAGTATTGCTGATATAATCCAGCAAAATATAGAATATCTTCAGCAATTCTCTCTAATCGACTCAATGAGGAAGAGTTTACAGTCTTAACAGCTTGCTAACAATAAGCGGATGTTGACTAATATTCACTTTGTTGATTTGAATCAATCGAATAAAACAACACGACAATGCTAAATGTTCAATAAGCCCATCATTTTAATAAGGTTTATATATATTATGTGTTTGTTTGTGTTTTCATTCTTTTTACCAAACTATAACAAAAGCCTAGGAGACGACATGAAAGATTTATTACCAGAACTATGCGATCACTTTGAAGGTAAAGTGGCTTTTCTTGCAGTTCCATTTAGTAATTATGGTCAGAAAGTTTCTTTTTATGGTGAGGTCGTCACTTTACGTTGTTACCACGACAATAGCCTTGTGCGTGAAACGTTAAATCAAAATGGTGCAGGGAAAGTACTACTCATTGATGGTAATGGTTCGATTGAAAAAGCTTTGCTTGGTGATCAATTGGCTATTTTAGCCGAACAAAATGGCTGGCAGGGCGTGATTGTTTATGGGGCGGTTAGAGATGCTTATACCTTATCGACGGTAAATTTAGGCATTAAGGCGTTGGCAACCAACCCATTCAAAACAGAAAAAAGAGGGGTAGGAGAGGCGCAAGTGAGTTTAAATATTGGTGGGATCAGTATTCATCCTGGGGATTTTATTTATTCTGATTGGAATGGTGTTTTGGTCAGCAATGAAGAACTGGATTTGACTTTATTAGGTTAATCTATCTTTTTGGTTGAATCTATTATCTCTCGCTATGTTAAATCATAGAGTTTGCCTGTTTGTGCTGATTTTTAATGGTTAATCAATTTTTTATTTCGATGAGAGCTTTTTGTTCGGTGTTATAAATTGATGGATTGAGAGTAACTAGAGAATAATTTTCGTGTCGTTCATCGAGTTCTTAGACCTAAATAGGAATAAATACAACTTTTCATTGACTCAGAGCGGTTTAATCGGTAAATCTAGAGACTGTTCAAGTGAATGAAGAAAAGCGAATTATTATGTTTTTTACCAGCACGACGATTATGACCTCAATTATTACCGATATTCTTAATGTTGGGGCAGGCTGGTAAGCGAAAGTTTTCAAAAAAAGGCCTGTATCCCACCAGATACAGGCCTTTTTTTATGCAAAATTAAAAAGTATGAGTGGAGGAATGGATGCGAGTATTGAAATTTGGAGGGTCATCACTGGCCGATGCTGATCGTTTTTTAAGAGCAGCAGACATTATTATCAATAATGCTCAACAGGAAGAAGTGGCCGTTGTGCTATCTGCTCCAGGGAAAACAACCAATAAACTTGTTGCTGTGATTGAAAGCACCTTAAAAAATGGTGAAGCAGAATTACAAGTGAATGAATTAGAAGCATCGTTTTATGCTTTGTTTGCCGAGATAAAAGGTCATGTGCCTAATCTTGAGAATACTGATTTTGATAATCAAGTGAAAACCTCGATGCTGCAATTGCGTCAGTATGTGCATGGTATTGCCTTATTAGGTATGTGCCCTGATCACGTTAACGCACGTATCATCAGTAAAGGTGAGCGTATTTCAATTCAGTTAATGAAGGCTGTGGTTGAAGCGAAAGGTAAATTAGCCAACCTTATTGATCCAGTGTCGTATCTATTGGCGAAAGGTGACCACCTTGAAGCCATGGTAGATGTGGATATTTCAACGGTTAACTTTCAACAGTATCCATTACCTCAAGGTCATATCAATATCATGCCGGGCTTTACCGCTGGCAATGCAAAAGGCGAATTAGTGACGCTTGGACGTAATGGCTCAGACTATTCTGCTGCCGTTCTTGCCGCTTGCTTACGCGCAGATTGTTGTGAAATTTGGACGGATGTTGATGGCGTATATAACTGTGATCCTCGCTTAGTTGAAGATGCGCGTTTATTGAAATCATTAAGTTATCAAGAAGCGATGGAGTTATCTTACTTTGGCGCTTCCGTGCTTCACCCAAAAACCATTGCCCCTATCGCTCAGTTCCAAATTCCATGTTTGATTAAAAATAGCTTTAACCCACAAGGGGCTGGCACATTAATTGGTCAAGATACCGGTGAAGATAACCTAGCGATTAAAGGCATTACCACCTTAAGTCATTTAACCATGGTGAACGTATCAGGCCCAGGTATGAAGGGCATGGTAGGCATGGCGAGTCGCGTGTTTAATGCGATGTCTATTTCTGGTGTGTCGATTGTGTTAATTACCCAATCTTCATCTGAATACAGCATTAGTTTTTGTATTGAAGCGGCTGATAAGCTCAAAGCAGAACAAGCGCTTCACGCCGCGTTTGAACTGGAATTAAAAGACAGCTTATTAGATCCAATTGAATTTACCGACGATGTGGCGATTGTGACCTTAGTGGGCGATAAGATGCGTACCGCTCGTGGCGTGGCTTCTCAATTCTTTGCTTCGCTTGCTGAAGTGAATGTCAATGTCGTGGCGATTGCTCAAGGTTCATCTGAACGTGCAATTTCGGCGGTGATCCCTGAAGATCGCATTGCGGTTGCCATTAAAGCTTGTCATGAAAACCTATTTAACTCTAAGCACTTCCTTGATGTGTTTGTGGTGGGTGTCGGTGGCGTAGGCGCAGAATTGGTCGATCAATTCCAACGTCAACAAGCTAAGTTGGCTGAAAAAGGCATTGTGATCCGCGTATGTGGTTTAGCGAACTCAAAAGGCTTGTTGCTTGATAGTGATGGCTTACCACTGGAAGGTTGGCGTGATCGCATGTCTCATGCAACCGAAGAATTTAGCCTCGCGCGCATGATTGCTTTAGTGCAACGTAATCACATCATTAACCCCGTGCTGGTGGATTGTACGTCAAGTGAAGAGATCGCGAATCAATACATTGATTTCTTAGCAGCAGGTTTCCACGTTGTTACCCCGAATAAGAAAGCCAATACGGCAAGCATGAGTTATTACCATCAGTTACGTGAAACAGCGCGTAGTTCACGACGTAAGTTGATGTATGAAACGACGGTTGGTGCAGGTCTGCCTGTTATTGAAAACTTGCAAAACTTGATTTCAGCGGGTGATGAGTTAGAGAAATTTAACGGTATCTTATCCGGATCTCTGTCTTATATTTTCGGCAAGCTTGATGAAGGTATGACGCTAAGCCAAGCGACTAACATTGCTAAAGATAATGGCTTTACTGAACCGGATCCGCGCGATGATCTTTCTGGTATGGATGTCGCGCGTAAGCTGCTTATTTTGGCTCGTGAAGCGGGTATGGAATTAGAGCTTGAAGATGTGATTGTCGAGCAGGCATTGCCACCGGGTTTTGATGATTCAGGCAGTGTGGATGAGTTCATGGCTCGTTTACCGGAAGCGGATGGGTATTTTGCTGAATTGTCAGCGAAAGCGGCAGAAGAAGGCCAAGTATTGCGTTATGTCGGTAGCATTGAAGATGGTCAATGCCGAGTGAAAATGATCTCGGTGGATGATAACGATCCAATGTACAAAATCAAAGACGGTGAAAATGCGTTAGCTTTCTACAGTCGTTATTACCAACCGATCCCATTAGTTCTGCGTGGTTATGGTGCGGGAACACAAGTGACGGCTGCAGGTGTTTTCTCGGATGTGATGCGTACCCTTGGCTGGAAATTAGGAGTGTAGCCATGACATTAAAAAATGAAAGTGTTGCGGTGTATGCACCGGCTTCGATTGGTAATGTGAGCGTTGGGTTTGATGTATTAGGCGCGGCAGTATCACCTATCGATGGAACATTATTAGGGGATCGCGTATTAATCACCCCTAATGATAAACCTTTTGAATTAAAAACCGCCGGCAGCTTTGTAGATAAATTGCCGACCGAGCCAACCGAGAACATCGTTTACGATTGTTGGCGCGTGTTTGCTCGTGAGCTTGATAAAAAAGGCATTGACCTTCTGCCGTTAGAAATGACGCTAGAAAAAAACATGCCGATTGGTTCAGGGCTAGGATCGAGCGCTTGCTCAATTGTGGCAGCGTTAGATGCGCTTAACCGTTTTCATGGTCAGCCTCTGTCTGAAATGGAACTGCTGGCTCTTATGGGCGAGATGGAAGGTCAGATCTCCGGTGGCGTGCATTATGATAACGTTGCACCATGTTACCTTGGTGGATTGCAATTAATGCTGGAAGAGCTTGGTATTATTAGCCAAGAAGTCCCGTGTTTTGATGAATGGTATTGGGTCATGGCGTATCCGGGCATTAAGGTGTCGACTGCGGAAGCTCGCTCAATTTTGCCCTCTCAGTATCGCCGACAAGATATTATTGCGCATGGTCGTCATCTAGGTGGCTTTATCCATGCTTGCCACTCTGGGCAGCCAGAACTGGCAGCAAAATTGATTAAAGACGTGATCGCAGAACCATACCGTGAGAAGCTATTACCTGGTTTTGCTGATGCACGTAAATACGCGATGTCGGCTGGCGCTCTGGCTTGTGGTATTTCGGGCTCAGGTCCGACAATCTTTACCATTTGCTCTAAGAAAGACGTGGCCGAGCGTGTGGCGCATTGGTTAGAAGAAAATTACCTACAAAATGAAGAAGGTTTCGTGCATATTTGTCGTTTAGACAAGGACGGTTCGAGAGTAACAGGAAGTGAATTATGAAGTTGTACAACATTAAAGAAAACGATGAACAAGTCTCTTTTGGCCAAGCAGTTCGCCAAGGATTAGGCCGTAACCAAGGGTTGTTTTTCCCAGCGGATATTCCTCAATTTGATGATATTGATGCACTGCTTGCAGAAGATTTTATTTCTCGCAGTAGCAAAATTTTATCGGCGTTAATTGGCGATGAACTGTCGGCGGAACAAGTTCGCCAATTAGTTGATTCGGCGTTCCAGTTCCCAGCACCCATTAAGTCGGTAAAAGATGGCGTTTATGCACTGGAATTATTCCATGGCCCAACACTGGCATTTAAAGATTTTGGTGGCCGTTTTATGGCGCAATCTTTGGCGGCAGTCACGGCAGACAAAGGTCAAAAAATCACAATTTTAACGGCAACATCAGGTGATACTGGTGCGGCTGTGGCTCATGCCTTTTACGGAATGGAAAACATCAACGTGGTGATCTTATACCCGAAAGGTAAGATCAGTCCGTTGCAAGAAAAGCTATTTTGTACACTCGGTGGCAACATTCATACCGTGGCAATTGATGGTGATTTTGATGCATGCCAAGCATTAGTCAAACAAGCTTTTGATGATCAGGAGTTGCGTGAAGAGATCGGTTTGAACTCAGCGAACTCAATCAACATCAGTCGTTTAATGGCGCAAATTTGTTACTACTTTGAAGCAGCTTCGCAAATGAGCAAAGCAGAACGCGAAAACTTAGTCATTTCAGTGCCAAGTGGTAACTTTGGTAACTTAACTGCGGGTTTATTGGCGAAAGCATTAGGCTTGCCAATTAAACGTTTTATCGCAGCAACCAATGCTAATGATACCGTGCCTCGTTACCTTGAAACTGGTAAGTGGGATCCTAAGCCAACCGTTGCGACAACGTCAAATGCAATGGATGTGAGCCAACCTAATAACTGGCCACGTATTGAAGAGCTCTGCAGACTGAAAGGTTGGGGCTTAGATACACTAGGCAAAGGTATGGTAACTGATGAGCAGAGCGCAGCTTCTGTGGTTGAGCTAAACCAAATGGGTTACTTATGTGAGCCTCACGGTGCGATTGCTTATCGTGTATTGAATGAACAACTGCAAGATGGTGAAACAGGCTTGTTCTTATGTACCGCTCACCCTGCTAAGTTCAAAGAAGTGGTTGATGAGATCTTAGGGACGGATATCGACGTACCAGCACCACTGGCTAAGCATGGTGCAATGGAATTACTTTCTGAAGATCTTGCTGCTGATTTTGATTTATTGAAAGCAGTATTGAGAAAAGTACAGAAGTAGATGATAAAGGGGTGAGTATATTCGCCCCTAGTTTCTGAGAAATGAATAAAGCGATGACTTTATAATTATGTTCAGAAAATAAAAAGGTGCTCGCAAGAGCACCTTTTTTGATCTTTCTAGAAACTAGGAATTTGTCCCTAGCAACTTAAGAATTACATTGTTTCTGTAAACGTACGAGCGATAACGTCGCGTTGTTGTTCAGTCGTTAAAGAGTTAAAACGAACCGCATAACCTGAAACACGAATGGTTAACTGTGGGTAGTTCTCTGGATGTGCAACGGCATCTTCAAGAGTTTCACGAGACAATACGTTTACGTTTAGGTGTTGGCCGCCTTCTACACGTGGCGCAGTTTCAATCGCCACTTCACGATATTCGATTTCGCCTAATGAATCAGCCGCAACCACTTGGTCTGCGCTAAAGCCTGCTTCTGCAGCAACACAACGTGCTTCGTTTTTTTCGTTGTCTAAAAGCCAGATTGAATTGAGTAATTCATCATTTGCTGCTTTCGTAATTTGAATACCTTGGATCATGCCTATCTCCTGTGCTACTTAGGTAGCGTTAATGAGGTTGTATAAAATTATTCCATTCTCCATTATATAAGCAGTAACCACACACTATGCATTGATTTAGGTCAATGAATTTTGCTTTTATCCATTTTTGCTTTTAATCACAAGTGATTACAATAGCGTTCAATAAGTATTGATTAATGAGAGAACCATGATGAGTAACCTAAATTGGAGCTGCATTATTGAGCAACAAAAACAACATACTTACTTTCAAGAGTTGTTGAAATTTGTTGAGGAAGAAAGAGCTCAAGGTAAGATTATTTACCCGCCTCAAGATCATGTTTTTTCAGCGTTTGACTACACGCCATTTGAAAATGTGAAAGTCGTGATATTAGGGCAAGATCCTTATCATGGGCCAGATCAAGCTCATGGCTTGGCATTCTCCGTTTTACCTAATGTGAAGACGCCGCCATCGTTAGCCAATATGTATAAAGAATTGGCAAACGATATTAAGGGATTTGAAATCCCTAAGCATGGTTATCTTTCTTCATGGGCCGAACAAGGCGTTCTGCTATTAAATACCGTCTTAACGGTGGAGCAAGGTAAAGCACATTCCCATGCTAAAGCAGGCTGGGAAACCTTCACTGACCATGTTATTGAAACAGTAAATGCAGAACATAACGGTGTGGTCTTCCTATTATGGGGAGCGCATGCTCAGAAAAAAGGTGCCACTATTAATACTGAGAAGCATCACGTATTAACGGCTCCGCATCCATCGCCATTATCTGCTCATCGAGGCTTTTTGGGCTGCGGGCATTTTTCTCAGGTGAATCAAATTTTGAAATCGGCAGGGAAACCCATCATACAATGGCAACCTAGTTTAACTGGAGAGGTGTTATCACTGCCTTTTGATTGACCGTTTCTTGACCAAGAACAATGGCAGCTTCCTATATGACTTCTATAGTATGAACATACGCCACACTATATGAGCGGAAGTAAAAGGCTCAAAGGAGAAGTTATGCTAGGAGAAATCATTAGTCGAGAGCACAGTTATATGGTGCGATTGTTGGTCATTCTTGATGAAAAAGCGACACAACTTCAGAATGATAAGGAAATTGATTATCAAATTGTTCACGATGTTATTGTTTACTTACAACAGCATTCACAACAAACCCATCACCCAAAAGAAGACCTGATTTATCATTATTATCTTGAGCATTATGGTAAGAATAGTGATATCGCGAATTTAGACAATGAGCATAAACTGTTAGATAAAGTGACGCTGGAATTTTCTGAGTTAGTGGAAATGGTGTTGCAAGATTCGATAGTGCCTAAGGAAGTGTTTATTCAACAGCTTCATCACTTTATCCATGAACAGAAACGTCATTTAGATTTTGAAGAGCGTGAAATATTGCCTAAATTGAAACGAGATTTTAGTGCGAAAGATTGGGAAGCTGTGGAAAGCTTGTGGGGAGAAGAGGTTAGCGACCCATTGTTTGGTCATGATATTGAAGAAGAATATCTGCGATTGTCTTCTTACATGAAAGCTGATTAATATTTGACGTTTAAGCTCATAAACAACAGGCGCAACCAATGTGCGCCTGTTGTTTAGTATGTTAGTTAAAATTCAATATCTTCGAGTTTGTATTCTCGAGAATAATCCAGATCCATCAATTCCTTTTGTAATTGGCGTCTATCTTGAATTGCTTCAATCTCCCGCCATTTTCGCTTGGTTGCCTTCACTTTACTTGAGCGGTAAAGCCCAGGCTCCATTACCATGATGTCTTCTAATTGAAAGCTTTCCATAATTGATCCCTCTCGTTTTAGATACTGAATCTGTATTCAGAATTTATTCATATCACACAATTCAAGAGATTAACTTTGATGTATTTCTCATTTATTTCTAAATAATGAAGTTTTTATGTCGTTATGTTGCCAACGTCATACTTTCACTATAAAGATGAAGAAATAGCCGTTCAGTAAAAAAAGATTAAAGAAAATAAAATTGATAAAAAATCAAAATGTTAATCATGTGTTTCTTTTGTTTCACTCTTGTTGTTTGAATTTTATTTTTGAGTGAGTGGATCTCGATGAAGAAAAGAATATTAATAAGATTGAGGGCTAGCCCTTGTCTGAACAAGGTTAAGCTCACTTCACAATTGATTAACATTTGTAAGCAAACTCATGCTTGGTTTGTTTTTTTATAAGCAAAAGATTCTTTTTGATGTAATAAAGTTGGATACATATACTCATTACTTGGGAGTTTATGGTTCAATAATGCATAGTTATGAGCGTAATTTCATATTGATTTTTGCGGCTCAGGACTGCATTATCCTGCCGGTCATAAGATTTGACGACGCATCAAGGCGACTTTTTGATGAACCTTTATCTTTCAAAAAACACTAAAAGAAATTAATTCAAATTGAAAGATAAAGGCAATGAGGGAGCTCTCGTCTTTGGATGAGAGGTGAAAATTGTCATAATTTTAGGTGAGGTTTGAGTGACAGATCTAATTGCATTATTGAATGATCTCCTGTGGGGATCCATTTTAGTTTATTTATTGGTTGGGGTAGGTATTTACTTTACATTACGCCTTGGCTTTATCCAGTTACGCCATTTTGGTCATATGTTTTCGGTATTAAAGAACAGCCGTAAAGCAGATAAAGATGGTATTTCATCTTTTCAAGCGTTTTGTACCAGTTTAGCAGCTCGT
This sequence comes from Vibrio rumoiensis 1S-45, assembly GCF_000286955.2. Lineage (GTDB taxonomy): Bacteria > Pseudomonadota > Gammaproteobacteria > Enterobacterales > Vibrionaceae > Vibrio > Vibrio rumoiensis_A. Next base: position 59,053 of record NZ_AJYK02000115.1, on the reverse strand, counting down.
GTTGGTACCGGTAATATGGCGGGTGTCGCGGTTGCGTTAACTGTAGGCGGACCAGGTGCTATTTTTTGGATGTGGGTTATTGCCATGGTTGGCATGTCAACTGCGTTCGCAGAAAGTACCTTAGCTCAGTTGTACAAAACTCGTGGTGAGGATGGGGCATATCGTGGTGGTCCAGCTTACTACATGGAGAAAGGCTTAGGCATGCGCTGGATGGGCGTATTGTTTTCCGTTCTTCTTATTATTGCCTTTGGTTTAGTTTTCAATGCGGTTCAATCAAACTCGATTGCCGATGCAATGCACACTGCATTTAATTGGAACAAAGCGATGGTTGGTGGTGTTTTAGTTGTGCTATCAGGCTTTGTTATTTTTGGTGGTATGCGCAAAATTGCTCGTACAGCAGAAATTCTTGTTCCAATCATGGCGATTGCTTACTTAATGCTTGCTGTGTTCGTTATTATCATGAATTTCGATAAAGTACCGGGTGCATTAGAGCTGATCTTTAAGAGTGCATTTGGCCTGCAAGAAGCTGCCGCTGGTGGTGTTGGTTATGCGGTAATGAATGCGATTAAAGTGGGTGTTGCTCGTGGTTTGTTCTCGAACGAAGCGGGTATGGGTTCTGCGCCTAATGCGGCGGCTGCTGCAACGCCATACCCACCGCATCCTGCTTCTCAAGGTTATGTTCAAATGCTAGGTGTGTTTGTTGATACCATTGTGATTTGTACGGCAACAGTATCGATTATCTTACTGTCTGGTGAATATGTACCACATAGTGAAGTGACCGGTATCATCCTGACTCAAAATGCCTTGAGCGCTCAAGTTGGTGAGTGGGGTAACATCTTTGTTGCGGTTGCGATTTTCTTCTTCGCATTCACATCAATTATTGCTAACTACTCGTACGCTGAAAGTAACATCATGTTTATTTTCAAAAAGTCTCGTTATGCGAAACAGATTTTCCGTGTCATCGTTCTTGGTATGGTGATGTTTGGCTCGCTTGCCACATTACCAACAGTTTGGTCGTTGGCGGATGCTTCTATGGGCCTAATGGCGATAGTTAACTTGGTAGCGATTTTGCTGCTATCTGGCATCGTGATTAAATTAGCAAAAGATTACAATAAACAATTGTCGGAAGGGAAAGTACCGACATTTGATGCTAATGATTTCCCTGAGCTACAGTCACAAATAGAAGACGGTGTTTGGGAAAATAAAAAATAATATTGATTGTGAAAAGCAATTAAACTAATTGGAAAAGCCATACAGAGATGTGTGGCTTTTTTGTTATACTGGATCCCTCAAATTAAGTTCATAGACGAAGAATGGATTGAATATGCTGATATTGGTTTCTCCTGCTAAAACGTTAGATTACGAATCTCCTTTACCAACACAAAAGCATACTTTGCCAGTGTTGACTGATCATTCAGCACAATTGATCGATGTTTGTCGTAAGCTTAGCCCTGAAGATATTTCTCGTCTAATGAAGGTGAGCGATAAAATAGCAGGGCTTAATGTTGCCCGCTTTGCTCAGTGGAATCCAACGTTTGATTTTGATAACGCTCGCCAAGCCATATTTGCTTTTAAAGGTGATGTCTACACGGGGTTAGATGCGGAAAGTTTATCGGAAAGAGATTTAGATTATGCGCAATCTCATTTGCGTATGCTATCGGGGCTATACGGCTTATTAAAGCCAATGGATTTGATGCAGCCATATCGATTAGAAATGGGTACTAAGCTTGCTAATGAGCGCGGTACGAACTTGTATCAGTTCTGGGGGGATATCATCACTGATGAGGTGAACCAAGCCTTACAAGCCCAAGGTGACGATTTGTTAATAAACTTAGCCTCGAATGAATACTTTAAAGCCGTGAAGCCTAAAAAAGTGAAGGGTACTATCATTACTCCAGCGTTTAAAGATTGTAAAAATGGCACTTATAAAGTGATCAGCTTTTATGCCAAAAAAGCACGTGGCTTGATGGCGCGTTACATCATCGAAAACAATATCAAGACATTGGATGAACTGAAATCTTTTGATGTGGCTGGGTATTACTTTGTGCCTGCTGAGTCGACAGCATCCGAGTTGGTATTTAAGCGCGAAGAACAAAACTAATTGTCTTATTGGCGTAATTAACGAAAAAAGGGATCTCACTTTAAAATGAGATCCCTTTTCGTTTTCATTCCACTGTTTATCAGCCAACAGCTTTATGAGCCAGACTGGTGTTGATTATTTATTTTTCTTTTTCTTCTTTTTAAGCGCAGCTTGTTTTTTAGAAATTGTTGCGGCAGCTGCCTTCACTTTCTTTTTGTTCTTTTTCTTAATCACTGGCTTTTTGGTATTAGGACGCAGGCCTTGAACGTAGCGTTCTTTGATTTCATCTTTGGTGTAACGCATCACTCGTTCAATCATTGATTGGTCATGGGCTTCGACTAAAGAGATAGCATTGCCTTTTTTACCTGCGCGAGCAGTACGACCGATACGGTGCAAGTAAACGTCAGCAGTACGTGGCATATCGTAGTTAATCACATGGCTCACATCGGGTAAGTCAATACCACGAGCAGCAACGTCGGTCGCAATCAATACATTGACGTCACCATCACGGAAACGAGTAATGGCATTGTTACGACGATCTTGAGGCATTTCACCTTGGATCCACGCACACACTACTTGAGCACTTTCTAAGTGGCCACGCAGCTCTGCTAAACGCTCACGAGTTTTAACGAAAATAATGGTGCGTTCAGCTTGAGTTAAAATTGCTTTTAGCAAATCCAGCTTGTGCGCTGCGGTATCGGCGCGGTGATACCATTGAGTGATCTTTTTACGTTCACGACGTGATGGATCCGCTTCTAACTTAACAGGGTTCTTAAGGAGATCTTCGGTGAAACCTTCTACTCCACGGCCTTCTAATGTTGCCGAGAATAAAAGGGTTTGCTTACGCCAGCGACACTCTGCTGATAAGCGATCAACAACTGGGCCAAAGCCCATATCTAACATGCGATCTGCTTCATCAAGGATTAACCATTCAATAGCACGACAATCAAAGCGTTCTGCTTCAATGTACTCCATTAAGCGGCCAGGTGTTGCGACGACGATATCTTGTGTTGTGGCAAGGATATCTGCGTGATCTTGATACATCACGCCACCAGTAATGGTGAAGACGTTCAAATTAGTGTTTTTTGCCAAAGCGCGAGTTTGATCCGCCACTTGCATTGCCAGTTCGCGCGTTGGCGTTAAAATAAGTACGCGAGCAGGGCCAGCTTTTTTACGTGGGAAATCTTGCAAAAACTGTAAAGCGGGTAAGGCAAATGCAGCGGTTTTACCGGTACCTGTTGGTGCTGATGCTAGAACATCTTTACCATCCAGAGCTTGTGGAATTGCATCAGCTTGTATTTGAGTCGGGCGTTCAAAGCCCATTTCTTCAATAGCTTCGATAAGGTTTTGGTCTAGATCGAGTTCTGCAAAAGTTCTGATCACGTAATTTCTCCAGCAAGCCATTCGGCGTTGTTTAACATGGTTCTATACTTGTCTACTTAACATTACAGCATGTTGGCAAAGTTTGCTCACTGTAACCTTGATGACTTTGAGTATAATAAAGATAGTGTGAACACATGCCACACGCAGAAAAAGGTTCGTATACCCAAGTTTTTTTAAGGGGATAAACGGTCGCGCATTATACTTCAAGATCACACTTTCAGCGAGAGATCTCTGTGTTTTTCCTGATAGCAGGATGCTTTTTAAAGCCTATATGGCCTCTGTTACATTTTTAAATAAAAGTCCTTAGTTAATTCAATAAAATCTCGGCTGTATTGGCCGTTTTCATGAATGGTTAATTGGCTATATTCTATGTCGATATCTCGGCGAGTAAGTGCGATCAACATCCGGTGACAAGGTTTTGTTGCAGTGGTGTTTACTTCGCATATCCGGCTAATAAACCAACCGAGTGTTTGAGCGAGATCTAGAAAAGCTTTTCCTTCTGCTTTGGGCAGTATAAAGCTGGCCTCACCTTCATCTGATAACCATGCACGGCAAGCGATTAATAATTCTGGGTGACTTAAGGTTAACGTGTGGCGAGCTTTTGCTCTGGCTTGCGATTGTGTCGTTTCGCCTGAGTTGAAGTAAGGAGGGTTACAAGTGATATGCTCCACATTCATGTTGGGTTGCCGCTGCGTAATATCATCTTGCTCTACTGTGATCCTGTCAGACCAAGGGCTGTTTTTTATATTGATTGTTGCAGCATCTACGGCATCAATATCAATGTCGATAGCTTGGATTTTAGCTTTGGGATTACGTTGCGCCGACATTAAGGCGAGCAGCCCTGTACCGGTGCCAATATCGAGTATCGAATGAGCATGAAGTAAGTTAGCCCAAGCACCCAGTAAGATGCCATCTGTACTGACTGGCATACCTGAATGCCCGCCAATAATAGAAAATTGTTTTAAGTGGAAATCTTTGGTTTTATCCATTAATAAGCATGGCCTTTATCTAGTTTATCATTCTGATATTTGATCGAATATTGGGTTTTTATGTTAATTGATGACCATTTTATTGCGTTTTTCTGAGTGTTTAAATCTGATTTCTTTTTAATATTCAGTTTGATTATCTAACTTATTGTCAAATGTTTGCAGTTTTATTGTGTTTTTTGGTGTTCGACTTGCCACTTAGTCTAAATTTCGTCATTATCTGCGCAAATGGGATAGATGTCGGTTGATTACACTTTCATCGTTCTTGCTCTTGTTTACTCATACACACATTAAGGGTTTATTTTGAACCAAAAGTTAAAAATAACCGATATTATCGCTTTAGGCTTCATGTTGTTTGCATTCTTTTTAGGTGCTGGCAACATTATTTTCCCACCACTTGCCGGACAAATGGCTGGGGATCATGTTCTATTAACCATGTCTGGATTTTTAATCACAGCCGTAGGTTTGCCGTTATTATGCATTATTGCCATTGCCGTTGCTGGTGGTGGTTGGGAAAAGTTAACCAGTGATCTGCCGAAAAAATCCGCTACGTTTATGGCTGTTCTTTTCTTCATTATCATTGGCCCCGCATTTGCTGCTCCTCGTACTGGCCTTGTTGCCTATGAAATGGGGGTGAAACCTTTTATTGCTAACCCTGAGCAATTGCAGTTGACGTTGTTCTCAATCGTATTTTTCTTAGTTGCCATGTTCTTTGCTTGGTATCAAGGTAAATTATTGGATGTGATAGGTAAGGTTTTAACTCCGGTTTTATTTTTGGGCTTAATTGTTTTATCTGTGATGGTGTTTCTTTATCCTCAAGGTGAAATTTTACCAGCACAAGCACATTATCTGACACGACCAATGACCACAGGCTTCTTAGATGGTTATAACACCATGGATACGTTTGGTGCTTTGATGTTTGGTGCGTTGGTGATTGAAGCTCTGCGCAGTAAAGGCATCACGGAAAAGAAAGTTGTCACTAAATACGTGATTGGTGCGGCATTTATTGCGGCGGCTGGTTTAGCGTTTGTCTATATTTCACTGTTCTACTTAGGCGCGACCAGTAATGAAGTTGCAGCAGGTGCTGACAATGGTGGCACAGTGTTAACGCTTTATGTTCAAGCGCTATTTGGTACTGAAGGTCAATTTGTGTTGTCAACAATTGTGTTGATTGCCTGTCTAACCACGGCAATTGGTTTAATTTCTTCATGTGCCGAATACTTTAGTACGCTTACGTCTTTAACTTACAAGCAGTGGGTTGTGATTACAGGGGCTGCTTGTGCACTTGTGGCTAATGTAGGGCTAAATCAACTTATTACGCTTTCTGTGCCGGTTTTATTTGCTCTGTATCCAGTGGCGATTGCGATTGTATTACTGACCTTTATACGTGGTCGTTTGCCTAATCGTAAGGCGGCTTATCGTAACGTCGTGATTGTGTCATTAGTATTTGCTCTGATTGATGCAGCAAAGGTTGTTGGAATGGATGTGTCTATCTTCAGTTTCCTACCGCTATTTGATTACGGCATGGCTTGGATTCCACCAACACTGGCGATGATCATTGCGATGTTCTTTATCCCGAAAAAAATCGAAGTGATTGAAGAGAAAGTCAGCACCAATCTTAACGAAATTAAAGCAGAGTCACTATAATTTCAGTTCAGAGATTTGTTGTAATTTGATTGAATATAAAAATGGCTTAACCCCAATCGGTTAAGCCATTTTTTGATAAAACTTACAGTTTATCGTGATATTCCACGAGGATTTGTTCACACCAAGTTTCGATACGTTCATCACTTAATTCATATTGTGAATCTTCATCCAATGCTAAACCAACAAAGTGAGACTCATCTTCAGTTAGTGCTTTCGATTTATCAAAAACATAACCAGTATTTGGCCAGTAGCCTAAGAATGTCGCGCCAGTCACCGCTAATTCATCATGCAGCATTCCCATCGCATCGAGAAACCATTCGCCATAACCTTCTTGATCGCCGAGCCCGAATAGTGCGACGTACTTGTCGTTTAGAGTAAGCCCATCGATTTGTTGCCATACTGCACTCCAATCTTCTTGGATTTCACCAAAATCCCAAGTAGAAATACCCAAAATGAGAAAGTCGTATTCTTGTAATGTTGCAACTGGGGTGTCTTTAATATTGTATATGTCGACTAATTCTTCCCCAATAATAGCGCGGATCTTTTCTGATGCCATTTCGGTGTAGCAGGTGCTGGAGCCATAAAACAAACCAATTTTCATAAACTAATCTTTTTGATGTGTCACAAGGATTTCTATTCTAACAAACATATAGCCAATGATTAATGAAAACTAATGGTAATTGATGATCGCCTACCGTACTCTCATGTTAGAGCAACAAAAATAAACGAGGTTTAAGGTGTCTGCTAAGCAATTTGAAGTAAAGCCTGTGGAAGTAAAGCAATCGACACAGATGTTATTAGTGGAGCGTTTTTTAGATTCTATTTGGTTAGAGCGTGGGCTATCAGAAAATACCGTTCAATCGTATCGTTATGATTTAGAACGCTTAGTCGGCTGGATGATGAAGACTAAGCTTGACTGGAATACGATCAGTAATAGTGACTTACAAGATTACCAAGCTTGGATGGTTGCGCAGGATTTTAAGCAAACTTCCCGAGCTCGCATGTTGTCAGCGATACGTCGTTTTTTTCAGTACTTGATCCAAGAAAAAATTAGAGCCGATGATCCAAGTGCATTACTTATTATGCCTAAGTTGCCAAAGCGCCTACCGAAAGATTTATCAGAACAACAAATTGAAGATTTACTTTCGGCTCCTATTGTCGAAGACCCGATAGAACTGCGAGATAAAGCGATGCTTGAGCTGCTTTATGCGACAGGCTTACGTGTAACTGAATTGATCAGTTTGACGATGGAAAACATGAGCTTGCGTCAAGGGGTAGTCCGGGTTATTGGTAAAGGTGGCAAAGAACGTTTAGTGCCAATGGGGGAGAATGCAATCGAATGGATTGAAACCTTTTTAGAGCAAGGTCGGCCCGCATTATTAGGCGAGAAAAGTTCTGATGTTGTTTTCCCAAGTAAACGAGCCCAGCAGATGACTCGGCAAACGTTTTGGCACCGAATTAAATTTTATGCCGTCCATGCCGGAATTGATGTTGAAGCACTTTCTCCTCACGTTTTGCGTCATGCGTTTGCGACCCATCTTTTGAATCATGGTGCCGATCTCAGGGTGGTGCAAATGCTGCTTGGGCATAGTGACTTATCGACCACACAAATTTATACTCACGTGGCAACTGAGCGATTGAAGCAAATCCATCAAGAGCATCACCCGCGAGCTTAATCAGTCATAGCCTTGTGATTATGGCTCTATTTATTATAACTATTCATTTTTAAGGTGATTCATGCGTTATCTTTCTTTTTTACCGGCAGCTGTGTTATCGGTTGTTATGATGCTAAACAGTGTGGCAGTGCAAGCAGATACCATTGATAAATCTGAGATCAGTTCTCGATTTGGCAAGTTAGGATTAAGTGTTACGGATATTCAACCTTCTGAGATTGAGGGGCTAGCAGAAGTGACGACCAATCAAGGTTTGTTCTTTGCCACTAATAAGGGCGATCATTTCATTCAAGGTAAAATGTATTCTTTAGATAAAGATGGCAACTTTACCGACTTAATGGCAAAAAAATACGCTAAGCAAGTGGAAGGTTTTGCTGATGACATGATTGTGTATAAAGCAAAGAATGAAAAATATGTGGTGACGGTCTTTACTGATATCACCTGTGGTTACTGCGTAAAATTGCACAAAGAAATGCAAAAATACAACGATGCCGGTATTACCGTTCGCTATATGGCTTACCCACGTCAAGGGCCTACGGGCAATGTGGCCGAAACGATGGCTAAAGTATGGTGCGCTGACGATCGCAAAGTCGCATTGGATGATGTGAAATTAAATCGCCGCTTTGATTTTGATTCGAAAAATTTGCCGAAGTGTCAAAAAATGATCGCCGATCAATACGCTTTTGGTTCACAACTGGGAATTAACGGAACGCCTGCTATTTTATTATCAAATGGACAGTTGGTGGGTGGTTACTTACCGGCAGATAAATTATTGCAAACGCTTCAAGCTGCGGGTTTATAATGACCTCATCAGCTACCCCGACTGAGATGACTTTTTTTGCCCGCTTTGAAGCTGATATTTTAGCGGGCAAGAAAACCATTACTATTCGAGATGAAGCAGAAAGTCATTATGTGCCAGGCTCTATTGTGACTGTATCTACATTAGAAGCTGGGCGAGTTTTCTGCCAATTGAGAATCTTGAATGTTGATGCAGTGTTATGTTCGGAATTAAATGACTTTCACGCTGAGCAAGAAAATATGACATTGCCGCAATTACAATCAGTCATTCAAGAAATTTATCCCAATATTGAACAGTTGTATGTGATTCATTACCAGTTGATATCTACATCAAATTAATTAACCAAAGAGTGTTATGACTACTATTACCCGTCGCCCTGATGTTGACCTTTCTCGTTTGCCAGAGTCGATTCCTGCGCTGTTGCGTCGAATTTACTTAAATCGCAATATTGATGATGTGAGCCAACTGGAAAAAGGGGCGAAGGGATTACATTCTTATCAATCATTACATGGCATTAGTTTGGCAGTGGAATTGCTATTTAAGGCAATTAAAGAGCAAAAACGAGTGATTGTGGTGGGAGATTTTGATGCCGATGGTGCGACCAGTTCAGCGTTATCGGTTCTGGCTATCCGTATGTTGGGCAGTCAAAACGTAGATTACCTTGTGCCGAATCGTTTTGAAGATGGCTATGGATTGAGCCCTGATGTGGTGGATCAAGCGATAGAGCTTGGCGCACAGGTGATCATGACAGTGGATAATGGGGTGTCATCGATTGATGGGGTGCGTTATGCCAAAGAGAAAAACTTAACGGTTATTGTCACCGATCATCACCTTCCGGGACATGAATTGCCGATGGCAGATGCCATGGTTAATCCTAATCTCCAACAATGTGCTTTTCCTTCCAAAGCGTTAGCTGGAGTCGGCGTAGCCTTTTATTTAATGCTGGCCTTGCGCGCTGAGATGCGAACACAAAACTGGTTTACTCAGCAAAATATGCCAGAACCTAACTTAGCGGAACTACTGGATTTAGTGGCATTAGGTACGGTAGCCGATGTGGTACCACTGGATGAGAATAACCGAATTTTAGTGCATCAAGGCTTGCAGCGTATTCGAGCTGGTAAAGGCCGCCCCGGTATTGTTGCGCTCATTGAAGTGGCGAAACGAGATGCCAAACGATTAGTGGCTGCAGATTTTGGGTTCGCTTTAGGGCCAAGAATTAATGCTGCAGGTCGGTTAGAAGATATGTCTTATGGCGTCGAGTTATTGCTGTGTAATAACATTCATGCAGCTCGGAGAATGGCCAGTGAGCTTGATAGCTTAAACCTAATGCGTCGTGAAATTGAACAAGGCATGAAGCAAGAAGCCATGGCATTTTGCGAGCGTTTATTGAATGCGAAAGGTGGATTGTCGGATCTATCACAACTGCCTTATGGGTTAACCTTATATCAAGCCGATTGGCATCAAGGTGTGATTGGCATTTTGGCCTCACGCATCAAAGATGAATTTCATCGTCCGGTGATTGCTTTTGCCGATGGTGGGCAACTTGATTCTGGTGAATCTGTGCTCAAAGGCTCGTGTCGCTCAATTCCGGGCTTACACATGCGCGATGTATTAGACCGTATTGATACTCAGCACCCTGGTATCATTCTGAAATTTGGTGGGCATGCGATGGCGGCAGGTTTAACCATTTATCACGATAAGTTTGAGCAATTTAGCCAATTATTTGATCAAGCAGTTAGACACGATCTAGATTCATCTGCTTTACAAGGTGTGGTGTTGTCGGATGGTGAATTAAAACCAGAAGAGTTTTCAATGCATACGGCGGAAGACATTCGCGCTGGTGGCCCATGGGGTCAAGCCTTCCCAGAGCCTATTTTTGATGGTGAATTCAAGTTGCTTCACCAAAAATTGGTAGGGGAGAAACATCTTAAAATGATGCTAGAGCCTTTGTTTAAAGGGCACCCTACTGGGATCATGATTGACGGGATTGCTTTTAATGTTGATCTACGCCGTTGGCCTGATGCTTCGGTAAAAACTGTTCATTTAGCCTATAAACTTGATATTAATGAATTTCGTGGCAATCAATCTTTGCAATTGATGGTTGAGCATCTAAAAGCCAATTAAACTTATTGTCTCTTCATCGCCAGGATTACTTTGCCGATGAAGCGATAAAATCGATGAGAATTTCGTCAATCCACTATGGAAATCCCTGTATCTTCCTTAGTAAGTTAGGTAGAATTCTGCGCTTATAAACGATCCCATTTCTCAAATTAGCGATGAGCCCACATGTTTGAAATCAATCCTATCAAAAACCGCCTTCAGGACGTTGCCGAGCGCACGAATGTTCTGAGGGGGTATCTTTGACTATGATGCCAAGAAAGAGCGTCTAGAAGAAGTCAACGCAGAACTTGAACAACCCGATGTATGGAACGAGCCTGAACGTGCACAAGCGTTAGGGAAAGAACGTGCCTCTTTAGAAGCGGTTGTGGAAACTATTGATCATCTCGATCAAGGTGGTGAAGATGTTGAAGGTTTATTAGAGCTTGCTGTTGAAGAGCAAGATCAAGAAACCTTTGATGAAATCGAACCTGAACTTGCCGAGTTGGAAGCCAAGTTAGAAAAGCTTGAATTTCGTCGTATGTTTGCCGGTGATCATGACGCTTCAGATTGTTATATCGACCTACAATCAGGTTCTGGCGGTACTGAAGCACAAGATTGGACATCGATGATGCTACGTATGTATTTGCGTTGGGCTGAATCGAAAGGATTTAAAACGGAAATCATTGAAGTTTCAGAAGGGGATGTTGCTGGCCTTAAAGGCGCGACAGTACGCATTTCTGGTGAATATGCTTACGGGTGGTTACGCACAGAAACCGGTGTGCATCGTTTAGTGCGTAAATCTCCGTTTGATTCAGGTGGCCGTCGCCATACTTCATTTGCATCTGCGTTTATTTATCCAGAGATTGATGACAATATTCAAATTGATATTAATCCATCGGATTTACGTATTGATGTCTACCGTGCTTCGGGTGCGGGTGGTCAACACGTTAACACCACTGAATCGGCAGTTCGTATTACTCACGTTCCAACCAATATTGTGGTGCAGTGCCAAAATGATCGTTCTCAGCATAAAAACAAAGATCAAGCGATGAAGCAACTTCGCGCCAAATTGTTTGAATTTGAATTGCAAAAGCAGAATGCTGAAAAACAAGCCAATGAAGATTCTAAATCTGATATCGGTTGGGGCAGCCAAATCCGTTCGTACGTATTAGATGATTCACGTATTAAAGATTTACGTACTGGTATTGAAAATCGCAATACTCAAGCTGTGCTCGATGGCGATCTCGATAAATTTATAGAAGCAAGTTTGAAGTCGGGCTTATAAAGAATCCACGACAGAAGACCAACTTGTGAATAACAGAATTATTTTTCTTAACAGAAAACAACTTACTTATTAAGGGCACCTGATGACCGAGTCAAATAGCCAAGATCATATCGATGTAGCAGAAGAGAACAAACTGATTGCTGAGCGTCGTGCAAAACTGGATCACATCCGTCAAAACTGTAAAGCGAATGGCCACCCAAATGATTTTCGTCGTGAGCATTTAGCTGCGGATCTTCAAGCTGAGTTTGGAGAAAAGAGCAAAGAAGATTTAGAAGCATTAAATCATGTTGTGGCGATTGCTGGTCGTGTGATGGCCAAACGTGGCCCATTTCTTGTGATCCAAGAAACATCTGGCCGCATTCAAGCGTATGCTGCAAAAGAAGTGCAAAAAGAATTAAAAGAGAAATACCAAGGTTTAGATATCGGTGACATCATCGGCGTGAAAGGTGCCTTGCACAAATCAGGCAAAGGTGATCTTTACGTGAATATGGAAAGCTATGAATTGCTGACTAAAGCACTTCGTCCGCTACCAGAGAAATTCCACGGGTTAACTGACCAAGAAATGCGTTACCGTCAACGTTACGTTGATCTAATTGTGAATGAAGATTCTCGTACAGCGTTTATCATCCGTTCAAAATTAGTGATGGCTATTCGCAACTTCATGGCGAAAAAATCTTTCTTAGAAGTCGAAACACCAATGATGCATGTGATCCCAGGTGGTGCGACGGCTCGCCCATTTATTACTCACCATAACGCATTAGATATCGACATGTACTTACGTGTTGCACCTGAGCTTTACTTGAAGCGTTTGGTGGTTGGTGGATTTGATCGTGTGTTTGAAGTGAACCGTAACTTCCGTAACGAAGGTTTATCACCTCGCCATAATCCAGAATTCACAATGATGGAATTCTACATGGCGTATGCAGATTACAACGATCTGATGGATCTTACTGAAGAAATGCTAAGTACAGTCGCATTAGAAGTGCTAGGTGCAACGTCAATGCCATACGGTGAAGAGACGGTTGAGTTTGGCGGTAAATATGCACGTATGAGCATGATTGACGCGATCAAACACTACAATCCAGATCATGCCGATATTGCGAATCTAAATGAAGAGACGGTTAAAGATCGTGACTTTATGGTGAAGATTGCAAAATCAGTACATATCCAAGTCGAAAGCTTCTGGACTTGTGGTCAACTTCTTGAAGAGATCTTTGGTGAGACGGCTGAACCTCAGTTGATCCAACCAACTTTTATTACTGGCTATCCAGCAGATATTTCACCACTTGCTCGCCGTAGTGATTCCAATCCGTTCTTCACCGATCGCTTTGAATTCTTTATTGGTGGTCGTGAAGTGGCCAATGGTTTCTCTGAGCTTAATGATGCAGAAGATCAAGATGCACGCTTTAAAGCACAAGTGGATGCCAAAGATGCGGGTGATGATGAAGCAATGTTCTATGATGCGGATTACATTAATGCATTAGAACACGGTTTGCCACCAACTGCGGGTCAAGGTATTGGTATCGATCGTTTAGCTATGCTATTTACTAACACTCACACTATTCGTGATGTGATTTTATTCCCAGCAATGCGTCCTCAAAACTAAGCGTTTTATCTCCTTCGCAACATCAATAAACCCACTATTTTAGTGGGTTTATTATTTTATCTATACTTTCAGCCTATATACGACTGTGACTTTAAGATGCAGAATAATACTGGTTTCACTTTCGATGAAACTCGCATTTTGAGGTGACTTAGATATCACATATCTTTAAATATTATTCGATTTTTTTAGTGAAATAGTCTATGTCTTAATATTGAGACGAACATACATAATAATACCGCTATAGTGAGTATTTTTTCACCAACCTAGTGGGTTAATTAAATTAAGCTTTATTCTCGCTGAAACTCGCATTTTGAAGCTGTTTAGGCATAAATAATATAAGGATGTTTTATGGAAACTCAATTCAAAATGGATTCCGTACCCGGTTCATTATTGGTGATTGGCGGTAAAAATGAAGCATGGTTAGATAAAGTTACTTTAGCTGGGTGGAAGTGTTATCGCTGTGAAGATCTGCGTCTTGGTCAGCAGCAAATAGATAAAATTGGCCCTTGTATTGGGTTGGTGGATCTAAGCGCAGATGATTTTAGCTTAAGTGCTGTGACCTATTTGGTCAGTAATAATAAACAAGTTCGTTGGATGGCTTATATTAAAGATCAGCAATTAACTCATGATCCAATTTGCCAGTTTATTGTGAATTTTTGTATCGATTTTTTCACCGCCCCTATGCCTGATAAATTGTTATTAAGCAGTATTGGTCATCAGCTTGGTATGTTAAAGCTAGAGAAAAAAGTATGGCCAGATAACTCAATAGATAATCAAATTTCTTTAATTGGTGAATCTTTAGTTGTTAAGCGTTTAAGAGAGCAAATTAAACGGATTGCGAATACCGATGCGACTATCATTGTTTCTGGTGAACAAGGCGTCGGTAAAAGTTTAGTGGCTAAATCCATTCATCAGCACTCTCCTAGAAATAAAGCGCCCATGGTCGTGGTGAATTGCAGTGCTTTATCAGAACAGCGGTTTGAGCGAGAAGTCTTTGGTATCGATGTTGAAAATCCACACCCTCAATGTAAAACTAAAATAGAGGCAGCGGATGGTGGAACATTGATTATTAAAGATATTACCGCGCTACCTCAATCTCAACAGCGTAATTTATTGCAATTTTTATCTAATCAATCGATTGAAACTGCTGATGGTATAAAGCCTATCGATGTTCGTATTGTTGTAACCACCTATAAAGATTTAGAGCAAAGTGTTCGAGACCAAGAATTTAATGCCGAGTTATTTTATATCCTGAATATTTTAAAAATTCATGTTTCCCCTTTAAAAGAGCGCAGTGTAGACATTGGATTAATTGCTCATTTTTATGTTCAACAGTTTAGCCGGGAATATAATGCCCAAGCTCGGAGCATTTCACCGCAAGCGATGAAGGTATTAGCTCAATATCAATGGCCAGGAAATGTCCGTGAATTGATAAACCAAGTTAAGCGGGCGGTCTTGATGTCTGAAGGGGGGTTAATTGAACTGGATCATTTCGATTTACCAAAGCAAGCAAGTAAAGCCAGAAGTCTAAGAACAATAAGAGAAGATTCAGAGCGAGATGCTTTACTTTATGTTTTAGAGTCACATGAGGGGCAGGTTGCCTTAGCGGCAAAAGAACTTGGTATTTCACGGGCGACAATGTATCGATTATTAGGCAAGCATAATTTAGTCTCTGAAGGTCGCACTTTAAATTAGTTTTCAAACTCACTTGTTATGAGGATTGTTATTTAGGGTTATTGGCGTTATTAATGCATTCACAAGAGTATATTCTTTATTTGAATGCAATCGTTTGCTTATTCAATCGATTCCTTCTGAATGTTATGTTTATTTTAGGTTAATAAATTGTTTTTATTTGGATCTAAAATTAACGCTTGAATAGCTAACTCAATTGGTTAATATTTAACCGTGAATTGAAGTTCACCAACCATATTTTTAGGATTAATTAGTTACCAGGGAGGCACACTATGAACAATTTTCGTTTGACTACATTTGTGTGCGCCCGATTGGTACGAATTATTAGCCATCATTGTCATTCTATTTCTCTTCGAGTAATGGGTATGAACAGCATGATGACCAATAAACGAAACAACTAATTATTCCGTAACCTTTGGCTGCGGAAATAGCAGCCAACAGGATCCTTATCTGTATTTCCTTTTATGCTGCTATTTTCCCCACAATTATTTTGGAGAAAATTATGCGTCATTCTATTTATATTCAACTCGCTACTTTATTGATTAAAGTGGATATTAAGCGTGAAGAAAATGCTTGGAAGAGAAAGGTACGTCGTTCTCAATATGAAATCCCATGGCACAACGAATATTTATTACGTGATATTGGTTTAGACTCTACAGGTCGCCCATTAGGGGAAGTTTCCCGTTCGCCTGTAAAAGTGGAACGTCGTGTGAGTTTAATGCGTCGATTACTTCAAGCTCGACAGAGTCCATAGAAGTGGGTGTTGGTAAATGAGCTTTTATCAACACCATTAAAAAGGAGGGAGACTCATTGAGTCTCCCTCCTTTTTGATCTTAAATATATTCGTTATTTGTACGTATTTAGTTTAAGGACAAGGGTTTGGGTATTGAGTACCAATTTCGAGAAGCTCTTTCATTAGATCATCAGAAAGCTCA
Source organism: Vibrio rumoiensis 1S-45 (assembly GCF_000286955.2). Classification (GTDB taxonomy): domain Bacteria; phylum Pseudomonadota; class Gammaproteobacteria; order Enterobacterales; family Vibrionaceae; genus Vibrio; species Vibrio rumoiensis_A. The sequence goes on along the minus strand of NZ_AJYK02000115.1, from coordinate 42,867 downwards.
ATATCAATACTGTTAATGTTCGCTTCAAGTTGCGGCATGGTGGTTGCACCAATAATATTGGAAGCGACAAATGGCCTTTGGTTGACAAAAGCTAATGCCATTTGAGCAGGATCGATACTGTGTTTATTTGCTAAATCGACATAAGCTTGTGTTGCCGCTTCTCCTTGCGGATTCATGTAACGAACAAAGCGCTCAAATACACTGCAACGAGCACCTTCAGGGCGTGCGCCATTTAAGTACTTACCACTTAATACACCAAAAGCTAATGGAGAATAAGCGAGTAGTTCAACACCTTCGTGATGGCTAATTTCAGATAATCCGATTTCAAAGCTTCGATTCAATAAATTGTATGGATTTTGAATTGATACAATTCTAGGTAAATCATGCTTTTCAGCCAGCCTTAATAATGTCATCACTCCCCAAGGGGTTTCATTCGATACGCCGATGTAACGCGTTTTACCTGCTTTGACTAATTCAGCAAGTGCTTCTAACGTTTCAATAAGCGAGACTTCTTGTTGTTCATCTAAGTGCGGATAATTAAGCTGCCCGAAACAGTTAGTGGTTCGTTGTGGCCAGTGAATTTGATAAAGATCCACATAATCGGTTTTTAAGCGTTGTAAGCTGCTGTCGATAGCCAAGTGAACATTGCGACGATCAAGGCTCATATTGTCACGAATATGCGACATTCTGCCAGGACCTGCTATTTTAGTAGCTAAAACGATCTTTTCACGTTTACCCGATTTTTCTAACCAATTACCGATATATTCTTCGGTCGATCCTTGGGTTTCAGCTTTAGGTGGAACCGGATACATTTCAGCGGTATCAATTAAATTAACCCCACGTTCGACAGCATAATCTAATTGATTGAATGCATCGGCTTGTGAGTTTTGCTCTCCGAACGTCATTGTACCTAAAGATATTTTACTTACTTCAAGGGTTGAATGCGGGATCTTGTGATATTTCATTGCACTTCCTTGGCATGGTATGCGATTGGTTTATTTACAATATATAGGAAAAAATCACTTTCAGTAAGAGAAGAAAGGCAGATGGGTAGAATGTTTATTTTGTTCTAGACTAAATAAAAAGGTACGTGGTTATTCGTTTACTATGTGAGTTATTGACCTTAGGGGGCAGTATGAATAAACAGCAGCTTGATCATTGGCTTCAAGCAAGTCAGAAAGAAGAATGTGAAGCACCAAAAGTGTTTGTTGTGAGTTGTGCTGATCTTTCTCACTATTCTTTAGCGGTTGAATATAAACATAAATTAGAACCTATTTTAGTTAAAGATCAATTAGCCTATTACAGCTCTTTAGAATCGGTTAAAGAGGAATTAAAGAAACTGGGTTTATCGTCAGCGTATTTAAGGCTACATAATGCTTATGATGAATTTGGACATGAGGGTAATATGATCTTTCAAGATATCGAGTTGCATCTGGTATCTTAGTCAGCCTGTTGGATCTAAGTGAGTCCAAGGTGTCGTTTAAGGATCTCACCAGTAAACTGAGTACGTAAATAAAAGCCTCTTGGTAGTGCTTTGATCGGCTGTCCTGCCTCGCTGTATGCTTCGGTTACGGCTTTACTGTTGGCTGCTTTAGGCCTTAACTGCATTACCGCACCATGCTTCGCGGTGATTTGTTCTACATTACCTAGGACAATAAACTCCATCAACTCCTCCCAATCTTGTTTGAGTTGTTGTTCTTCTTCTGGAGTTGGGCTCCAAAGCAGAGGTAAGCCAACTCGACGATCTGCTAATGGGATCTCTCTTTCACCTTCGACTGGGATCCACAATACTTTTGCTAATTTGTGTTTAACATGGCTATGCGCCCAAGTTAAACCATGAACTCCGGTGAGAGGGGCAACACTAACAAAAGTGGTTTCTAATGGTTTACCGTTGTATCCGATCGGGATCGTTTTAAGTTCGATCCCGAGATGCTCAAAATCGGGTTGAGGTTTACTACCAGATTCTGCCCCTAGGTGCCATTCTAGTAATTGTCCAACCCAACCTTTCTCTCTTTTTAAATCTTCAGGTATGGCGATATTGGCTTGTTGGGCCAATAGACCAAAAGGCTTGCCGACAATTTGTTGTGCTCGGTAGAGGAGTTCTTGTTCGGATTGAGGAGGTAATGGCATAACGTACGATTGGCTAGTTGACGATAGGATCATGGTACAACATTTTCTTATGTTGATCTTATTTGTATAACATTAAAGTTATCCACAGGCTAAATGTACAATGAAGTTAAATGGTGAGTTTTGGATCCATTTATTCACATATAGAGTGGGCTTTAAGTGGAATAGATAGATTTTTAACCGGTTTGCAGCGATCCTGTGTGGATAATCTTTAGCGTGGTGGATCTTTAACCGATCTGCGTTCATAAAAGATCCTTTGGATCTTCCTTGTAATTAAACTTACATAATATAAACTTATCTCATTGTTTTTAAATTAAATAGTCTTGTTTCGATTAGCAGTGATAATTTAATTTTATTAGAATGTTAGTGTGGTTTTTTGTCTGTTCTCATTTTCTTCACACATTTATTCACAGAAATAGTGAATAAAGCCACTAATCATTATTATTTATGTTGATAAGTGGTGTGAATACGGGTTTTTATTCAAAAAGTGGGCGTTAGCTAATAAAAAACGCCAGTTTGTGCACTTGAAATTTGCCCCTTTTGTGGATATGTGAAAAAATCAGGTTAACAGAGATTTATATTAGAGGTTAGCCGTGATAGATGGCGATGGTTACCGCTTGAATGTCGGAATTGTAATATGTAACAACCATGGTCAGGTCTTCTGGGCAAAACGATACGGACAGCACTCTTGGCAGTTTCCACAAGGTGGGATGGATGAAGGGGAAACCCCAGAACAAGCCATGTATCGAGAGTTGTATGAAGAGGTTGGTCTTACTAAAAAAGATGTGAAGATCATCGGGATAAGCAGGCACTGGTTGAAGTATAAATTACCAAAGCGCTTGGTTCGATGGGATTCAAAACCGGTTTGTATCGGACAAAAACAGAAATGGTTTTTACTGAGATTAGAGTGTGATGAAGCAAACATTAACATGACTCGAGGTCGAACCCCTGAATTTGATGGATGGCGTTGGGTAAGCTTTTGGTACCCAGTTAGGCAAGTTGTTTCATTTAAACGCGATGTTTATCGACGGGCAATGAAGGAGTTTGCGGCATTTGCTATGCCTTTTCGAGAGCCTAAAATAAAAGGTAAACGTAAACTGCGTCGATAATGATGCCTTATGCTGATGACTGATGGGAACTGGTGTAAGGATAAACAAAGGTGTAATAAGGCATGCTGATTCAACTAAGGGACATTGTTGAACAGGTATCTAAAGTTGATGATGTTCGTCAAGCTTTAGACATCTTGGTCAAAGATACTTGTAAAGCGATGCAAACGGAGTGTTGCACCGTTTATTTATCTAATAATGAAAAAAATCGACTTGAATTAATGGCCACTCAAGGCTTGAAGTTTTCAGGTCAAACGATTCATATCCCATTTGAAGAAGGCTTAGTCGGTTTAGTGAGACGCAGCGCTGAACCGATTAACTTAGCTAACGCTCAGCACCATCCTAATTTTAAATATTTCCCTGAATTAGGCGAAAATATTTACCAATCCTTTCTTGGAACACCTATTATTCACCGCCGCCAAGTGCTTGGTGTATTGGTTATTCAACAACGCTCTTCTCGCTTATTTAGTGAGGTGGAAGAGTCGTTTTTGGTGACACTTGCTGCTCAGTTAGCCGTGATTATTGCGCATACTCAGGCGCAAGGTCAGTGGCAACTTAACAATACCAAAGTTCGATCGTTTAAAGGGATCCCAGCCTCAACAGGGATCGCTATTGGTACGATGTGGTGGGATGACACGCATCCTGACTTATCACAAGTTTCTCCTGCTTCTTGTTTGAATGTCGACAAAGAACAAGAATGGTTGGCTCTGGCAATTGAAAGTGCGATTGCTGATTTTAGGCGAATGAGAAAACGCTTTGATACGGAATTAAATAAAGATACCTTAGCGATCTTTGAACTCTTTATTCACTTGTTGCACGATCCATTGTTAAGAGCGGATCTCAATGCTCAAATCGAAAAAGGGGATCGTGCTGATTGGGCTTTGCGTCAAGTTGTGGAGATCTACTCAGAACGCTTTGCCAAAATGAGTGATGCTTATTTACGTGAACGTGCCAATGATATTAAAGAGCTTGGTCAACGTTTATTGTATTTTTTACACAATAGTGAAGTTCGTGATCCTTCTTTTAAACAGCCTGTAATTTTAGTGGTTCGTGAGTTAACCGCTTCTATTCTTGCTGCTATTCCAAAAGAAAAACTTCTTGCTGTCGTCTCGTTAGAAGGTGCTGCGAATTCTCACGCGGCTATTTTATCGAGGGCTCTAGGCGTTCCCGCTATCATGGGGGCTAAAATAAAGCCTGAAGCCGTGATGGGGAAATTGGGCATTGTTGATGGTTACAGTGGTGATATTTTTATTGAACCGGCTGCGCAATTGCTCAATGAATACCGGGCTCTTTCAAATGAGGAAGAAGAGCTTTCAGAGCTGATTGCTCAAGAGCTAGCACAGCCTGCATTCACCCAAGATGGCCAACGTGTCGAGCTTATGCTCAATGCTGGTTTGAGCGCCGATACCAACATTGCCATCAATCAAGGTGTCGATGGAGTCGGTTTATACCGAACTGAAATATCTTTCTTATTACAGCATCGTTTTCCATCAGAAGAAGAACAAACCCAACAGTATCGCACCATTTTATCTTCGTACCCCGACAAACGAGTAGTGATGCGAACCTTAGATATTGGTGGTGATAAAGCGCTGCCGTATTTTCCTATTGAAGAAGACAATCCATTTTTGGGTTGGCGTGGCATTCGTTTCACACTTGATCACCCTGATATTTTTCTGATTCAATTACGAGCGATGCTAAAAGCCAGCACCGGCTTGGGTAACTTAAATATCATGTTACCTATGATATCGGGCTGTCAGGAAATTGATGAGGCTTTATTACTGATTGAACGAGCGTATCTTGAAGTCTCTGAGGTTGATAAAGAAATTCAGCGACCTCAAATTGGCATTATGCTTGAAGTGCCCTCTATGTTGTATTTGCTGCCATTGGTTGCGCATAAAGTGGATTTTGTTTCTGTGGGTACCAATGACTTGACTCAATATTTGCTGGCCGTTGATCGAAATAACTCCCGAGTATCCGATGTGTATGAGCATGTACATCCATCTGTTGTCATGGCGCTTAAACATATTTATGAAACCTGCGAACAATATAATTTACCCGTATGTATTTGTGGTGAGCTTGCCGGTGATCCTATTGGAGCCTTGTTACTCATAGGGTTAGGGTACCGATCGCTAAGTATGAATACCTCGAATGTGGCGAGAGTAAAATATATTTTAAGAAAGTCAGATTCTCAAGAGCTCGAGCAATTGGTTGAACAAGCAATTAAGCAGCCTTATGGCAGCGAAATTCATTGCATGATGTTGAACTACTTAGAGCAAAGAGGATTAGCTGGCTTTATTCGAGCGGGCAAAAAGTAGTAAGTAACGAACAATAGAAAAGACTGCTGCATCTACTGGATGTTTACTTTATGATACCTGCCATTCAGAAACGTGTTTGTTTGGCACTATTTAGTCCTTTGATTGTCAGACACTATTCACCATCATTATTTCCATTTTATACAGAGAGACTTTTATGAGTCAGGGATATTTTATCTTCCCACAAATTGATCCAGTTATTTTTGCAATTGGACCTATTGGCGTACGTTGGTACGGATTAATGTATTTGCTTGGTTTCGCCTTTGCTATGTATGTTGCAAACCGTCGAGCGGATAAACAAGGCAGCGGTTGGACACGCGAACAAGTATCGGATCTATTATTTGCAGGTTTTCTTGGGGTTGTTTTAGGCGGCCGTATTGGTTATGTGCTGTTTTACGGCTTTGACTATTGGATGGCCGATCCTCTGTATATTTTTAAAGTATGGACTGGAGGCATGTCTTTCCATGGTGGTTTGCTTGGTGTTATTACCGCAATGTGGTGGTATGCACGCAAAAACAAACGCACTTTCTTTAGTGTTGCTGATTACATCGCACCGTTAGTACCATTTGGTTTAGGCGCAGGACGAATTGGTAACTTTATTAATGGTGAGTTATGGGGACGTGTTACCGATGTGCCATGGGCGATGATTTTCCCAACGGGTGGACCGTATCCTCGACATCCTTCTCAGCTGTATGAGTTTTTCTTAGAAGGTGTTGTTCTGTTCTTTATTTTGAATTGGTTTATTCGCAAGCCTAGACCAGCCGGTGCGGTATCTGGATTATTTATGGTTGGCTATGGCACGTTCCGTTTCTGTGTGGAATTTGTTCGTCAACCTGATGCTCAATTAGGGTTATTTGATAACGTAATTTCAATGGGACAAATTCTATCAACTCCGATGATTATTATCGGTGCCTTGATTATGGTTTGGTCTTATAAAACGCAAAAACCAACGGCACAAACTACCAGCAAATCAAGTAAAGTGACGAAAGGGAAGTAAGGTGAAACAGTATTTAGATTTATGCCAGCGTATTATTGATGAAGGCCAATGGGTTGAAAATGAACGTACAGGTAAACGCTGTTTAACCATTATTAATGCCGATTTAACTTATGATGTTGGTCATAATGAATTTCCTTTAGTGACGACCCGTAAAAGCTTTTGGAAATCAGCCGTTGCGGAGCTTCTTGGTTATATTCGTGGGTATGATAACGCGGAAGATTTTCGTAAACTTGGTACCAAAACATGGGATGCCAATTCAAACTTAAACGATGCTTGGTTAAATAACCCTTATCGTAAAGGTGAAGACGATATGGGGCGGGTTTACGGCGTTCAAGGTCGTTCTTGGGCAAAACCTGATGGTGGTCATATTGATCAGTTGCGTAAGATTGTCGATGATTTGACTCGAGGTGTGGATGATCGAGGTGAAATCCTTAACTTTTACAACCCAGGTGAATTTCATATGGGGTGTTTGCGCCCTTGTATGTATAGCCACCACTTTTCTTTGTTAGGTGATACCTTGTACTTAAACAGCACTCAGCGCTCTTGTGATGTGCCGTTAGGGCTTAATTTCAATATGGTTCAAGTGTATGTGTTCTTAGCCATAATGGCGCAAATTACCGGAAAGAAAGCGGGTGTGGCGTATCATAAAATTGTGAATGGACATATATACGAAGATCAATTAGCGCCAATGCGTGATATTCAACTCAAGCGTGAACCTTTTAATGCACCTAAGTTTCATATCAATCCAAAAATCAAAACATTAGAAGATTTGGAAACATGGGTAACTTTAGATGATTTTGAGGTGACGGATTATCAGTGTCATGAACCGATTCAATATCCTTTTTCAGTTTAAATAAACGACATTATATTTAGCCTCAATTACCTCTATGTAATTGAGGCTTTTTTATAGCTCGAAAAAACCGTAATATAAGCAAATATTTAATGGGTTTTTCGAGGTCACAATGTCTCACCTCAATTATAACCATCTCTACTATTTTTGGATGGTATGCAAGCAAGGTTCGGTAGCCAAAGCCGCTGAAGCGCTTTTCTTAACGCCGCAAACAGTCACAGGTCAAATCAAGTCTTTCGAAGAGAGAATGAATGGCAAGTTGATGAAGCGCAGTGGTCGTAGTGTTGAGCCGACAGAGCTTGGACAGCTTGTTTTTAAGTATGCTGATCGCATGTTTGGTTTGAGCTATGAAATGCTCGACATTGTAAATTACTCTCAACAAGAAAATGTGCTGTTTGATGTGGGGGTCGCCGATGCCTTATCTAAACGTTTAGTGAGTAAAATTCTCTTAAATACCGTTCCTGAAAGTAATAGTATTCATTTGCGTTGTTTTGAATCGACCCATGAGCTGTTGCTTGAGCAGTTATCTCAGCACAAGTTGGATATGATCTTATCTGATTGTCCGGTTGATTCTAGCCAGAGCCCAGGGCTTTATAGCAAGAAGCTAGGGGAGTGCAAAATGTGCTTTTATTCATCTCAACCCATCAATGATGCACAATTTCCCTCTATTTTGAGCCAAAGAAAATTATTAATTCCTGGCAGAAGAACGGCAATGGGAAGAAATGTGATGCATTGGTTTGAAAGATTAGGGATCACGCCTAATATTTTAGGAGAGTTTGATGATTCAGCTTTAATGAAAGCATTCGCCCGCTATCATACTGACGCCATCTTTTTAGCTCCTAATCTATACCTTTCTGAAGTAAAAGATGAAATATCACTTCACTTGATTGCTGAAGTCGAAGATTTGAAAGAAGAGTATTATGTTATTTTTGCGGAAAGAATGATTCAGCATCCTTCTGTGAAAAATGTGTGTGATGCTGATTTTAGTGGTTTGTTTCAAGAGCAATGATAGATGCCAAATCTTTTCATATATACCTTTAGCACTCGAAGTGATCGTTCGTTGGAAGCTTGTTTCCTTAGACATTACTAAGCTCAACATTAACGTGGCACTAGGGTATAAATAATAAGAGATAATAAAATGGATTTAACAAAAATAGAAAAAAACCTTTCACAAGCGGTGATGCTGTTAAAAGCCATGGCGAATGAAAATAGATTACAAATCCTATGTATTTTACATGATGATGAATTGTCGGTAGGGCAGCTCTATGCAAAGCTTACATTAAGTCAATCAGCATTATCTCAACATTTGGCATGGCTACGTCGAGATGGATTGGTGCAAACGCGTAAAGAATCTCAAACCGTTTATTATTCTCTGCAAAGTGATGAAGTTAAAGCACTGATCGAACAGTTGCATCATCTATATTGCGAAAAGTAATCTTTTTTAGAAACGAGATATTAAAATTTAGATATAAAAAAACCGGCCGAGGCCGGTTTTTGTGCAATTAAAACTTTTTAATTTAAAATTAAAGAGCTTTGATTGCTGCAGTGAAGCGAGACTTATGACGAGCAGCTTTATTCTTATGAATAAGGCCTTTAGTCGCCATGCGATCTAGAAGAGGTGTTACTTCAACTAGAGCAGCAGTTGCAGCTTCTTTATTGCCAGCTTCAATAGCAGCAATAGTTTTTTTCATGTAAGTGCGCATCATAGAACGACGGCTAGCGTTGTGCTGGCGACGTTTTTCAGCTTGAATCGCGCGCTTCTTAGCAGATTTAGTGTTTGCCAAGGGTCTAACTCCCAAAAACTTTAGTTCGGTGACAATTTAAGGGCGAGGACTATGCCTCTTTCCTACGTGTTTGTCAACAGATTTGTACGAAAACCAACCTTTACCAAAGAAAATTTTGGTGAAGTGAGGTCTACGCGGTTAAGATGGCGTGGATTCTATCAGCATTTGAATTCCAATGCTATTAATTATCTCATCACATGAGTAACTCTTATCGCTTTGTTTTGAATTTCAAGCAACTGCATAAGCGGTGACTTATTTTTATTGTATGAACTCTTTATATTTGAGGCACTTGTGAGTAGAAAACTGCTTAGATCTGGGCTTATTGTAAGCGCCATGACGTTTGTTTCTAGGGTGTTAGGCCTTGTCCGTGATGTGGTTGTTGCGAATTTAATGGGTGCAGGGGCTGCGGCTGATGTGTTCTTTTTTGCCAATCGGATTCCAAATTTTTTACGTCGCTTATTTGCAGAAGGAGCCTTTTCTCAAGCCTTTGTACCAGTGCTAACTGAATATCATGCATCTGGGGATATCAATAAAACCCGCGATCTTATTGCTAAAGCTTCAGGTACGCTTGGGGTTTTGGTCACCATTGTGACGTTATTCGGTATTTTGGGATCGGGGATTGTAACCGCTATCTTTGGTGCTGGTTGGTTTATGGATTGGGTGCATGATGGCCCTGATGCGCATAAATTTGTGCTAGCCAGTTTCTTATTGAAGATCACTTTTCCTTATCTCTGGTTTATTACTTTTGTTGCTTTATCTGGCGCTATTTTAAACACCATAGGTCGATTTGCGGTTTCGTCTTTCACTCCAGTTTTTCTGAATGTGATGATGATTCTTGCTGCGATTTATATCGCTCCTAATATGGAGCAGCCGGAAATCGGTTTAGCGATTGGTGTATTGTTAGGTGGTTTAGTTCAGTTTCTATTTCAAATACCATTTTTATTAAAGCACGGCATGCTGGTAAAGCCTCAATGGGGGTGGAATGATCCTGGGGTGAAGAAGATTCGCACCTTGATGATCCCTGCATTATTTGGTGTATCGGTGAGCCAAATTAACTTGTTATTTGATACTGCGGTAGCCAGTTTCTTAATGACAGGATCGATCAGTTGGTTGTATTACTCTGATCGCTTATTGGAATTTCCTTTGGGTTTGTTTGGTATTGCCATCGCCACGGTGATTTTGCCAGCGCTTTCTCGTAAGCATGTTGATTCGGAAAGCCAAGGATTTTCCAATACGATGGATTGGGGCGTTCGTATGGTCATACTACTTGGCGTTCCAGCGATGTGTGGCCTGATTGTATTGGCGAAGCCTATGTTAATGGTATTGTTTATGCGTGGCGAGTTTGCGCCAAGCGATGTGCACAATGCATCCTTGTCACTATGGGCTTACGCTGCTGGTTTGTTGAATTTTATGTTGATTAAAGTCTTAGCGCCAGGGTATTACTCAAGACAAGATACCAAAACACCGGTTCGTTATGGCATTATTGCGATGATCACTAACATGGTATTCAATGCTATTTTTGCGTACTTTTATGGTTATGTCGGTTTAGCCATGGCAACGTCATTGTCGGCTTTGGTTAATATGGGGCTTTTATATCGCGGCTTACATATCGCCAATGTTTATCGATTGTCTAAAGAAACCATTATTTTTGCGATAAAAGTTGCCATTGCTGGAGGTTTAATGGTTGTGGCTATCGATTGGCAAATGGCCGATTTTAATGTGTGGCTGAAATGGACAACATCGTACCGAGCAATGTGGTTAGTTGGATTGATTGGTCTAGGTGCGATTGTGTATTTAATTTCAGCACTGGTATTAGGTATTCGCCTGAAGCATTTAAAAGCGAATTAATGGCGTAAAACTGACGGTGAAAGTATGTACGATGCTCGCATCTTAAAGGCATTGCGTATATAATTCGCCGGTTTAACGCGAAGCAAAAATTTGGTAAATAAGAACCATATGGAATTAATTCGAGGCATTCACAATATTAAGCCACACCATCAAGGGTGTGTATTGAGCATTGGTAATTTTGATGGTGTTCATTTAGGGCATCAACAAGTATTAAATAAGCTCTGTGAGCAGGCCGAATTATTATCGCTTCCAGCGGTTGTGATGACGTTTGAGCCTCAACCAATGGAATTTTTTGCTAAGCAAGCAGCACCAGCAAGGCTGACTCGTTTGCGTGATAAGTTTGTTCAACTGGCGAAATGCGATATTGAACGTTTATTGTGTGTTAACTTTAACCAAGAGTTTGCCAGCTTAAGCCCTCAAGATTTTATTAAAGATCTGTTGGTTGAACGTTTGGGGGTGAAGTTTCTTGTCGTTGGTGACGACTTTTGCTTTGGCAAAGATCGCAAAGGTTCGTTTGATGATCTTCTTGTGGCAGGCAAAGAGTTTGGTTTTGATGTCGTGAGTACGCAAAGTTTTTGCATGAGTGCTGCGACTAACTTATTAGAAGGTACTGCTCCTGTAAGAGTTAGTAGTACTGAAATTCGACAGGCTTTAGCTCATGATCAATTGCCACAAGCCGCTCAAATGCTTGGCAGAGATTACAGTATTAATGGCCGAGTTTCACATGGTCGTAAGTTAGGTAGAACGATAGGGTTCCCTACCGCAAACATTCCTTTAAAACGTAATGTTTCTCCAGTTTCTGGCGTTTACGTGGTTAAAGTAATGGGGGCGGATGATAAAACGGTGATTGGTGGTGTGGCCAATATTGGTAATCGTCCCACGGTCAACGGTATTCGTCAGCAACTTGAAGTGCATTTGTTTGACTTCAAACAGAATTTATATGGTAAGCAATTGGAAGTGGTGCTGTTGCACAAATTACGCGACGAGCAGAAGTTTGACACCTTTGACTTGCTAAAAAAACAAATTGAATTAGATGCTCAAGCCGCAAGGGTGTGGTTGCTTGAACACAACATGTTTTCAGAGCCGGTGTGCTAAGGCTACCCTCTAGGAAAATTCTCATTAATATCGCCCAATGTAACGGAATTAAGAATCGATGACTGACTATAAAGATACTCTGAATCTACCTGAAACAGGGTTTCCAATGCGCGGAAATCTGGCCAATCGTGAGCCAGAAATGCTTAAGCATTGGTACAAAGAAGATCTTTACGGCGCAATCCGTGCTGCAAAGAAAGGTAAAAAATCCTTCGTATTACACGATGGCCCTCCATATGCCAACGGTGATATCCATATTGGTCATGCGTTAAACAAGATTCTTAAAGATATTATTATTAAATCAAAGACCCTTTCTGGCTTTGATGCACCGTACGTTCCTGGCTGGGACTGTCATGGTCTTCCAATTGAATTAATGGTTGAGAAGAAAAAAGGTAAGCCGGGTCAAAAGATCTCTGCGGCAGAATTTCGTGAAGAATGTCGTAAGTACGCGGCGGGTCAAGTTGAAGGCCAGAAAGAAAGCTTTAAGCGTTTGGGTATTATGGGCGAGTGGGATAAACCATACCGCACGATGGATTTTGGTACTGAAGCCAATATTATCCGCGCATTAGGTAAAATTGCTGACCAAGGTCATTTGCTAAAAGGTTTTAAACCTGTTCACTGGTGTACCGATTGTGGTTCTGCATTGGCTGAAGCGGAAGTGGAATATAAAGATAAAGTATCGCCTTCTATCTATGTTCGTTTTAAAGCGAAAGATGAAGCATCGGTACTATCTAAGTTTGATTGCCAAGAAGGCCACCAAGGTCAAGGTGATGTGTCTATCGTGATTTGGACAACTACGCCTTGGACTATGCCGGCAAACCGCGCAGTGTGTTTACGTGATGATCTTGAATATGTACTCATTCAAGTTGAAGCTAACGGTGAACAACCTGCTGAGCGTATCATTGTGGCTTCAGAATTAGCAGCATCGGTAATGTCTAGCGTTAACATTGAGCATTTCCATAACCTTGGTTTTGCTAAAGGTTCAGATCTAGAGCTGACTCGCTTTAATCACCCATTCTATGATTTTGATGTGCCAGCTATTTTAGGCGATCACGTTACGACTGAATCAGGTACGGGTATTGTTCATACTGCGCCTGGTCATGGTCAAGAAGACTTCGTGGTGGGTAAGCAATATGATCTAGAAGTGGCGAATCCAGTTGGTTCAAACGGTGTTTATCTCCCAGATACCGAATTATTTGCCGGACAACACGTATTTAAAGCTAATGACTCTGTACTTGAAGTTTTAAAAGAGCACGGTGCATTATTACATCACCATTCTTATGAGCACAGCTACCCACATTGCTGGCGTCATAAGACACCGATCATCTTCCGTGCCACTCCGCAGTGGTTTGTATCGATGGATCAAGCGGGTCTACGTGCCAAAGCATTAGGTGAAATTAAAAACGTTCAATGGATGCCTGAGTGGGGCCAAAGCCGCATCGAAGGTATGATTGAAGGTCGCCCTGAATGGTGTATTTCTCGCCAACGTACTTGGGGCGTACCTATTGCCTTATTCGTACATAAAGAAACGTCTGAATTGCATCCTAATTCTCCAGAGTTGATTGAAAAAGTCGCTAAACTGGTTGAAGAAAAAGGCATTCAAGCTTGGTGGGATGTTGATACTGCTGAACTTATGGGTTTAGAAGACGCTGCTAACTATGAAAAAGTATTGGATACTTTAGATGTATGGTTTGACTCTGGTGTGACTCACTACGCGGTGGTTGATAACCGTGAAGAGTTCAATGGCCATAGCGCGGATCTGTACTTAGAAGGTTCAGATCAACATCGCGGTTGGTTCCAGTCTTCATTGATCACGTCGATCGCAATGAAAGACAAAGCCCCATATAACCAAGTGTTAACGCATGGTTTTGTGGTTGATGGTAACGGCCGTAAGATGTCAAAATCTATCGGTAATGTTGTTTCACCAAAAGACGTCACCAATAAGCTGGGTGCAGACATCTTGCGTTTATGGGTAGCATCGACCGATTACACGGGTGAAGTAGCCGTTTCTGATGAAATTCTAAAACGTAGCGCCGATGCATACCGTCGTATTCGTAATACTGCGCGTTTCTTCCTTGCGAACTTGAACGGCTTCAATCCTGCAACCGATATGGTTGCGTCAGAAGATATGGTGGCACTGGATCGTTGGGCCGTAGCTCGCGCACAAGCAGCGCAAACTGAAATTGTTAAAGCGTACGATGAGTACAATACTCATGGCGTAACACAGCGTTTAATGCAGTTCTGTTCAATTGAAATGGGCTCATTCTACCTAGATGTGATTAAAGACCGTCAGTACACAGCGAAACAAGGTGGTCATGCACAACGCAGCTGTCAAACGGCGCTTTACTACATTGTTGAAGCTCTTGTTCGTTGGATGGCACCGATTATGTCATTCACAGCTGATGAAATCTGGAACGAGATGCCTGCACAATTACCAAACGGTGAAGCGCGTGACAAATTCGTCTTTACTGGCGAATGGTTCGACGGTTTATTTGGCTTAGTTGAAGGTGAAGAACTGAATAATGAATTTTGGACTAAAATCCAAACGGTTCGTGCTTCAGTGAACAAATTCCTTGAAACAGCCCGTAATGAAAAAACCATTGGTGGTTCTTTGCAGGCTGAAGTTATTCTGTATGCCGATGATGCTTTAGCAGCAACCATCAATAAACTTGAAAATGAACTACGTTTCGTATTGTTAACTTCAAAAGCTCAAGTAAAACCATTAAGCGAAAAAACCGATGCTGCAAAAGCGACGGAAATGGAAGGCTTATTTGTTGAAGTTTCAGCTTCAGAAGCGGCGAAGTGTGACCGTTGTTGGCATCATGTGGCCGATGTTGGCACTATTACTGGGCATGAAACGATATGTGGCCGCTGTGTGACTAACGTTGATGGAGACGGTGAAGTCCGTCAGTTTGCTTAATATGGTGAGCTTATTTAAACAAACAGGACTGCGCTGGCTTTGGCTAGCGGCAGTTGTGTTCTGCTTTGACATTGGCATTAAGTTAGTTGTGATGAATAACATGGGATACGGTTGGGTAAACCGTATCGAAGTGTTACCATTTTTTAACTTATTGTATGTGCATAATCTTGGTGCTGCGTTTAGCTTTTTAAGCGATCAACAAGGTTGGCAACGCTGGTTATTTTCCGGTATTGCGTTTGCCGTCAGTGCAATGTTGATGGTTTGGATGCGTAAGCTTCCGGCCAAAGAAAGTTGGAATAACGTAGCTTATGCCTTAGTGATTGGCGGAGCCTTAGGTAACGTATTTGATCGCTTGGTGCATGGATTTGTCGTGGACTACCTTGATTTCTTTTGGGGTAACTACCATTGGCCTGCATTTAACTTGGCCGATTCCGCCATTTGTATTGGCGCGGTAATGATTGTGCTTGATGGCTTTCGTTCTAAAAAAGAACAACCACAAGACTAATTCGTTACTCAAGCCTCAGTTTATTAGCGCCATTGGTTTTTCCATTGGCGCTTTTTTATATACTCAAAACTCGAATTAAAATTACAAAAATAAGGATATTGTGTGTCAATAATTACTGAAAATAGCGTAGTGACTCTGCATTTTACCATTAAACTAAAAGATGGATCCGTGGCCGATAGTACCCACAATATGGGAAAGCCTGCCAAATTTTCTATGGGTGATGGCAGTTTAAGTCCTAATTTTGAGCAATGTCTGATTGGATTGACAATCGGTGATAACAAAGCGATTGAACTACAAGCGAAAGATGCATTTGGTTTACCAAATCCAGACAGTATTCATCACATGGATCGCAGTCGTTTTAGTGGACAAGAATTAGAAGTCGGTACCATTATGGCATTTAATGGGCCTGAGGGAATGGAGATCCCAGGGATCATTTCTGAGATTTCTGGCGAATCCGTCACGGTTGACTTTAATCATCCTTTATCTGGACAAGATGTGATCTTTGATGTGGAAATTTTAAACGTCGAATAACATCTATCGGTTGTCAGAGAGAAGGTTATAGGTAGAATAGCGCCATTAACGGACGCTTTTGCGATACTAAGAGATGACTCAAAACATGAAAATTTTATTAGCCAATCCTCGAGGCTTTTGTGCCGGTGTTGATCGTGCAATTAGCATTGTCGAACGTGCATTAGAAATGTATCAGCCACCTATTTATGTGCGCCATGAAGTCGTGCATAACCGTTTTGTGGTTGAAGGATTAAAGCAACGTGGTGCGGTATTTGTTGAAGAGCTCTCGGAAGTGCCTGATGACAATATCGTTATCTTCTCGGCACATGGTGTATCGCAAGCGGTTCGTCTAGAGGCAAAGGAACGTCAATTAACAGTGTTCGATGCGACTTGCCCATTAGTAACCAAGGTTCATATGGAAGTCGCGCGCGCGAGCCGTAAAAATATGGAAGTGGTATTAATTGGTCATGCTGGTCACCCTGAAGTTGAAGGAACAATGGGGCAATATGCCAGTACTACCGGGGGTATGTACTTAGTGGAGCGCCCTGAAGATGTCGCTCACTTAGTGGTTAAAGATCCGACCAACTTACACTATGTTAGCCAAACGACCTTATCGGTAGACGAAACTTCCGATGTGATTGATGAATTGCGTAAAACGTTCCCTAAAATTCAAGGGCCGCGAAAAGACGACATTTGTTACGCAACTCAAAATCGTCAAGATGCGGTGCGTATTTTAGCCGGTGATGTGGATGTGATGGTGGTCGTAGGGTCTAAAAACTCGTCTAACTCAACTCGCCTTAAAGAATTAGCAGAGAAACTCGGCACTCCAGGTTACTTAACTGATTGCCCTGAAGACATTGATCCTAAGTGGTTTGATGGCAAAGTAAAAGTTGGTGTAACCGCTGGGGCATCTGCGCCAGAAGAATTAGTGAATCAAATTATTGCTCGTATTCAAGATCTTGGCGCCACTGAAGTTGAAGAAGTGTTAGGTCGCGAAGAAAATATGTTCTTTGAAGTGCCAAAAGAGCTGCAAATAAAGAATGTAGATTAAAGGATTTCGGAAACGCCGTTACTCGTCATTCAAAAAAGATAAAAAGAAAGGTCGATGGATAAATAATCCACCGACCTTTTTCTTTTTCACGCGAGTAGCGTCCGAATCGTATTATTGAGCCGTTTCTGGCTTAACGTTTAATTTATCTTCTTCGGCTTGGTCGAACTCTGGATCGCCTTTACCTTTTGATATTTTAATCACGTAACCAGTAATGAAGAGCATCGCAACTATACCCACAATCGTTGACAACTGCATCGGTAATCCAAAACCTAGCGTGCTGCTGTTTAAGATAAAGGTGATACAAACCGTGGTCATAAACATGGCTGGAATGGTCGTTATCCAATGCAGTTTATTGAAGCGTAGTAAGTAAGCTGAAGCGGTCCATAACATCATTACTGCTGTCATTTGGTTAGCAAATCCGAAGTAGCGCCAGATAATTGCAAAGTCGACTTGAGTTAAAATACCACCCACGACGAACAATGGCATTGCCATTAGTAAGCGATTCTTTAACGTCTTTTGTTCCATGTTGAAATATTCAGCCAAGATTAAACGGCTTGAGCGGAATGCCGTGTCGCCAGAGGTAATTGGAAGAATAACAACGCCTAAGAAAGCAATAATACCGCCAAATACACCCAATAAGCCAAATGATGATGAGTAAACAACATTACCAGGGCCACCATTAGCAACTGCATCACTTAACGCGTCCATTGAGCCAAAGAAAGATAAGGCAATCGCACACCAAATTAATGCGATAACACCTTCTCCTATCATGGCACCGAAGAATACAAAACGACCATTCTTTTCATTTTCTAAACAACGAGCCATCAATGGTGATTGAGTTGCGTGGAAACCAGAAATAGCCCCACAAGCGATAGTGATAAACAAAGCAGGCCAAAGAGGTAGATCATTAGGGTTCATGTTGGTGAACATATCACTAAATTTGTAACCGGCTAAAATGGCATGATCGGTTGAGAAGGCAATCGCACTGATTAAACCAACAGACATGAAAATCAGTAAAGCGCCAAATAATGGATAAAAACGACCAATAATTTTATCAACCGGAACAACAGTGGCTAAAATGTAGTAAGCGAAGATAATCACCACCATGGTACCCATAGAAACCGTGGCACTGGTTTGTTCATTGACGAGATTGGTGATCATGCCAGCTGGTGCAGATACGAATACCACACCAACTAAAAGTAACAATACAATCGCAAACACGTTCATAAAGTGTTTAGCGCCCTTACCTAAGTAGCGGCCAGTAATCGTTGGTACAGATGCGCCACCATTACGAATGGATAGCATACCTGAGAAGTAATCGTGCACTGCGCCTGCAAAAATACAGCCTAATACAATCCATAACATCGCCGCAGGGCCGTAAAGGGCACCCATGATTGGGCCAAAAATTGGACCGACACCAGCAATATTTAATAGTTGAACTAAGTAGACTTTCTTGTTCGACATTGGAACGTAATCCACACCGTCTTGTTTTGAAAAAGCGGGAGTAGTACGGTTTTCTTTAATGCCAAAAACTTTTTCAACGAAAGCTCCGTAAATAAAGTAGCCAGCAATAAGGGCCGCTACACAAAAAAGGAACATCATCATAATTATTGTCCTGTTCAAGGTGGTTTTAAATTCAGGGCATATAATAAGACTGAGCTAAATAACAAGCATGTAACATTTCAGTGAGCGGTTACATATCAAATTGAGTGGTTACAGAAGACAGTAAGTGGTTTTTAGTGAGAATAATGGTGGGGTTTTGGTTTGCAATGAATGTGACCTGTGTAATAGTTGTGGGAATATTACAAATAAGAACAATCATTAAGGGATGTTATGAAGATGAAAAACATTGAAATAAAGTGGACAAAGAAAGCAGCCGTTATTTGTTGCGTGCTCGCTTTAACCGCTTGCGCTAATACGTCTGAAGATTACGCGAAAGCAGGGGATTGGACATCTGTGGGGTATTCTGATGGCGTAAAAGGTAAACCACACCGTACTGCTGGCGACTTCAAAGGTTATGATACCGTCAATGTTAACGACTACGCACAAGGTTACTTAAAAGGTGTGAAAGAATATTGTAACCCTAACCATGCTTATCAAATTGGTTTAAGTGGTAATTACTATGAAGGAGTGTGTGAAGGTACCCCTGATTCTCAAAAATTCAGAATGGAATGGCAGCGCGGTTGGAGCGATAGCCAACTGAATAAGTAACCTCAAATTAAAGTAATTAAAGCCACGTTATTCCATATTTTATCCCTTAACTGAGTTAAAATTAGCGTAGTCGGCTAACTATGGGTTGTAATCACTCGCTTTAATTGGCAAAACGACAAAGGCGTAAAGGGCACTATGCAAGAAGAACAAATTGGCTTGATGCTGGCGGCAGTTGGTTTAGTTGGGTTAGGTTGTCAGTGGCTTGCTTGGCGGATGAAACTGCCTGCGATTTTATTTTTATTGATCGCAGGTTTTATTATTGGGCCAATTACCCACATCTTTCAGCCAAATGACATGTTTGGCGAGTTGTTATTTCCACTCATTTCATTAGCAGTAGCCGTCATTTTATTTGAGGGCAGTTTAACCTTAAATTTAAAAGAAATTAGAGGCGTAAACCGAACCGTCATTAATATTGTCACTATCGGTGCATTAGTGACATGGGCAATAACCAGCGTATTCACTTTTTATATTCTCGACTTTAGCTGGCCGCTTGCATTATTGTTCGGCAGTTTAACCGTGGTGACTGGGCCAACCGTGGTAGTGCCATTACTGAGAACGGTTCGACCGCAAGCAAAACTGGCCAATATATTACGTTGGGAAGGCATCCTAATCGACCCGATTGGCGCATTATTCATCGTCATCGTGTATGAGTTTATTGTCTCCAGTAGCAAGATGCATAGCTTTGAAATCTTTGGCCTTATCCTATTAATCGGTATTGTATTTGGCGCTTTAGCAGGAGCGTTTTTAGCTCAAATATTACGTCGTCGTTTATTGCCTGAATATCTGCAACCTTTCGCTGTACTGACATTAGTTTTGGGAGTCTTCTCCATCTCTAATTATTTAGAATCAGAATCGGGATTATTAGCCGTTACAGTCATGGGGATGTGGCTTGCGAATGCCAAAGACGTCAACATTCAAAATATTCTACATTTCAAAGAAAACTTAACGATCTTGCTGATCTCCGGGCTGTTTTTAATGCTCTCTGCTCGTATGGAATTAAGTGACTTTGCCGCGCTTGGTGTAGGGTCTGCTGTTCTGTTTGCCGTTATTCAATTGGTATCTCGCCCTGTAGCCATTTTTTTGGCCACCATTGGCAGCAGTTTAAATTTCAAAGAAAAATTCTTTATTGCTTGGGTAGCCCCGCGCGGAATCGTGGCCGCCTCTATTTCGTCATTATTTGCGATTAAGCTGGTCAATCAAGGAGTGGAAGAAGCGGCATTATTGGTTCCTTTAACCTTTATGGTGATCGTGGGAACCGTGGTATTGCAAAGTATTACCGCTCGCCCTTTAGCCAATTTCTTGAAAGTCTCAGAGCCTTCACCTCGAGGGTATTTAATAGTAGGTGCTAATGATGTTGGGCGCACCATCGCTTTAGCATTGAAGAAATACGGTCATCGAATTGTGATCACCGATTCTAACTGGGACTACATTCGCAAAGCCCGTATGCAAGGCTTAGAAACCTATTATGGTAATCCTATTTCGAGCCATGCTGAAGAGTATTTAAACCTGATTGGTATTGGTAATTTGATTGCCGTTACGCCAGATAAGCATTTCAATATTGTGGTGGCGAAATACTTTATGAAGGATTTTGGCGAGCGACGTGTGTTCTTCTTAAACGGTAAAGCGAAAGACAATCAACATGAGAAACATCGCGTGATTGAAGATAAACATGGTCGAACTTTGTTTGGCGACGATGTTAGCTATAAGAAATTAGCCAGTCTTATTAACCAAGGCGCTGAAGTGAAACATACTAAGCTCAGTGAAGAGTTTGCTTGGGAAGATTATGTGATGAAGTATGTTGATGGGCATCGCTTGTCGTTGTTCACCATCGATCCTAAAGGCTCTATTCATATATTGTCTGCTGACAGCCAACATAAGACAGATAAAGGCTGGACTGTCGTGAGTTTGATTAAGGAATAGGTTCACTTCAATTCTAGGGCGTTACACTTCTCGTTGCTCGATGTGTTTTTCGAGCAACGAGTCAAGCTACAAAACGGTTACCCGACCACCACACACGCTGTGTGCTTTTGCTTACCAAAACCAATGATCTGCGCCAAGCTTGCTTTACTCACTGGTATTGAAGCAGAAGATGATACGTCTTTTTTCGCATCAGTATGCGGATCATGAACAAAGAAAAACTGCTCATTCATACCAGATAGCACCACCCAATGTGGCTCTTTATAACCATTGAATCGATAGGTGCTGATCAATAGCAACACACATTTTCCCTGTTCAATCCAATGTTCAATTTGTTGATTGTTGGGTGGGGCGATGATGTGATGGATCCCAAGTTCATCGGCCTGCTGGCAAAAATCGTGATGAACAATCTCAATCACTTCTTTTTTATTATTATCTCGCACGCTATCAATGAATGGTGTGGAATCTGAACGTGTCCACAACTCAACCTCAAAGCCGCGCTTTTTAGCTGCTAAGGCTAAACCGTGTCCGCTACATCCACCGTGACCTGCCGCCATGAAAATAGTGGTGGCTTCACGCCACAGCTGTAATTCTTCTTTTCGGCTGGGTTCAAAAGCTTTATTTAAAGTGGAAAATGCCATCAATAAACACGCGGCACCACAGGTAAAAGGCGTGGTTTGAATATACAAGGGCATTGGCAATAAGGTTTTTGGCAAACTGGCGGTTAAGCGCTTTTGCATGCGAATACCATCGGCCAAATCATCATAATAATGAATTAACACTTTGAGTGGTTTATAGCCTAACTTTAGGTATAAATTCTTTGCTGCTATGTTGTCATTTCTGACTTCTAGGCGTAATGTTGTAGAACCTTGTTCTAAAGCAGATTGTTCACAAATTTCAACCAATTGCTGAGCGATTTGTTGCCCACGAAAGTTCGGGTTAACCGCAATAGAATACAGGCGTGATAGTTGTGTTCCTTGATGGAAAAGAAGTAGTGCGTAACCGGCGGTTTGTTGCTCGTGTTGTGCAATAAATACCATGCTATGTTGAGATTGAAGAAAGCGTTTCATTTGCCTTGGCGCAATTACGTCACTGCTGAATACTTGGCTTTCTAGCTCAATTAATGCGGGTAAATCTTGTTGTGTTGCGCGGCGAAATTCCATCTTACTGTCCCACCTAATTTGATTGTTGCCTAAGCCTTATTGAAGAGGCTGCACAATGATTAGATACGACAAATTGTTTTTTTGCTAGAGGTAAATGGATTCATGGCAAATTTTGTTATTGTGACTGATAAAGACAGCGACTGGCGTCAATATTTCCCATCTGATCAAGTGGTAACGGTCGATACTTATCTGCAACCGAGCTTTCTTTCTGACAAATCTGAAAAGCATAAAAGCGTACAAGTTCTAAACTTGTGCCGTGATTATGGTTACATGAGTAATGGCTATTATTGTTCATTGTTAGCGGAGGCGCGTGGGCATCGAGTGATCCCTAGAGTCATGACCATCAATGATGTGAATCAGCCTTTTGTTATCTCTCTACCAGAACAAGATCTTAATAAATACTTCTCGGACGCAGAGCAAGTGTCGAGCAAAATTTATTTCGGTCGCAGTAACGTGAAAGGGCTTGAGAAAGTCGCTCGTCGTTTGTTTGAGCACTTCATGATCCCTGTGCTAGATATCGAATTAAAAAAACATGGCAAACATTGGCAATTGGTGAAGGTGAAACCTTTTCCATTCCAAGATTTGAATAATGAAGAACAAGATGTTTTTGCTCAGTCATTAGAGCAATTTTCCAATAAAGTTTGGCGCACGTCACCTAAACCAAGTAAGCAATATCGTTATGACATAGCGATGCTGGTGGATCCTGAAGAAAAGATGCCACCATCGGATTCTGTGGCTTTAAATCGTTTTAAAAAAGCGGCTAACCGTTTGGGGATGAGCCTACAAACGATCACCGCAGATGATTTTTCACGCTTGAGTGAATTTGATGGTTTATTCATTCGCGCCACCACTAACATTAGTAACTTTACTTATCGCTTTGCCAAGCGAGCAGAAAAGTTAGGTTTGGTTGTGATGGATGATCCTGAATCGATCATGAAGTGTACCAATAAAGTATTCTTAACCGAGTTGCTGGAAAGACATAAAGTACCAGCACCGAAATCAATGATTTTGCGCGGCTTTGATCCGGATTGGAAAAAGAACTTATTGGAACACATGGAACTGCCTTTGGTACTTAAAATTCCAGATGGCGCATTTTCTGTTGGGGTGGTGAAAGTCACCGATGAATCAACGCTAGAAGAAAAAGCGGCGGAACTGTTTGATAAAAGTGCACTGATTTTGGCGCAAGCCTTTATGCCAACCGATTTTGATTGGCGTATTGGGGTGATGAATCGTCAGGCCATTTATGCATGTCGTTACCACATGAGCCGTGGTCACTGGCAAATTTATCAACACCATAATAGTGGCAGAACTACGTCTGGTGGCTTTGATACGCTGGATCTAAAACAAGTGCCAAAAAATGTGGTGGATACCGCTGTAAAAGCGGCAAACTTGATAGGTTCTGGATTATATGGGGTTGATTTAAAAGAAATTGATGGTCAGGTTTATGTGATTGAAGTGAACGATAACCCAAGCATTGATAACAAAGTGGAAGACTTGTGGTTAGGGGATTTGCTTTACGATCGCATTATGACGGAATTCTTACGTCGGATTCAGTTGAGGGGTTTTTAACGTTTTTAGATGTTCGGTCGGTACGCTTCTCGTAGTTCGAATACTCTCGAGCTACGAGTAACGTTTTTCCTAATAGCGGGAGCGCCTGTCTATACGATTCCCAATTCTTCTTTCAGTGGTTTTAAGTAACGACGGCTAATTGGAACCACATTGCCACTGTGTGTGATCACTTCGCCTAAACCATTTTCCAACAATTTAATCTCTTTAATCGCTTTGGTATTAATTAAATACTGACGATGACAACGCAACAGCTCGGTTTTTTCTTCCAAGGTCTTTAATGTTAATTGGCTGGTCGCTGTTTGATGAGCGGTTTGAATGTGCACGCCCGAAAGATCACTGAATGCAGATTCGATATCATTTAAAGGGATGATCATAATTCGGTTATGCCCCATGCAAGGTACTTGCTGTAATTGCTTGGGGGTTAATGCTTCGATTTGAGTTTGTGTATACACTGCTTCTTGGTTTTGTTTTGCTTTGAGTAAGCGTTGAATACTTTTATTCAAACGTTTTGGATCAACCGGTTTTAATAAGTAATCAAATGCATTATCTTCAAATGCTTGGATGGCGTATTGATCGTAAGCGGTGACAAAAATAACATGAGGCATGGTATCAGGATCGAGCATGCCAAGCAGTTCAATACCACTGACTTGCGGCATGTGAATATCGACAAATACCGCTTCAGGCTTGAGCGTATTGATTTGTTTTAGCCCTTCAATAGCATTACTGGCCCGTCCAACCACTTCAACTAAACCTGTTTCTTGCAGTAGCTCGGTTAACTCTTCACGAGCAAACAGTTCGTCATCAATCACGATTGCCGTTAGCATGATATTCCTTATCTATTTTTATTTACCGATCTTATCATTTGGGATCAAAAAACTCATACGAGTAAATTGACCATGATGACAATGGGTTTGTAGTTCTGCCATATCGCCAAAGTAGTTGGTTAGGCGCTTAGTTACAATCACCATACCTAAACCTTCATGATCTTGTTGAGGCGCGGTGAAACTGCCAGCATTATCCTCGACGGTAATCCGATAACCTAATGAATTTTGTTGGCTGTAAATACTGACTTTACCACCTTCTAATAGATTCCCGACGCCATGTTTAATCGCATTTTCAACCAAAGGTTGCAGGGTAAAGCTGGGAATTAATTTATCCAGTAACTCATCATCAATTTTGATTTCAACGTCAAGCCTATCGGTAAAACGGGCTTTCTCTATGGTGAGGTAAGCATTGACGTGGGCAAGTTCATCTTTAAAGCTGACCGTTTCAATGTTTTGTTTTAAGTTACTTCTGAAAAAGTGGGAAAGATGTTGAATAAGTTCACGTGCTTTATCGGGATCGCGGCGGATCACCGCACTAATAGTATTTAAAGCATTAAACAAAAAGTGAGGATTGACTTGGGCGTGCAGAAGTTTAATTTCAGACTGAGTTAATAGCGTTTGTTGTTGCTGAAAATCACCATAAAGAATTTGACTAGAAAGGAGTTGCGCGATGCCTTCTCCCATCGAGCGGTTAATATTAGAAAGCAGCTTTCGTTTTGGCTCATATAATTTAATCGTGCCAACCACTTCTTTTCCGGTTCGTAGGGGAATAACTAAAACTGAGCCCAATTTACAAGTATCGGATATCGAGCATTGGTAAGGCGAGTCTCTCCCATCTAGATAAATGACCCGGTTCTCTTCCATGGCTTGAAGGGTGCACTCTGAAGAAATTGGTGTGTTGGGTTGATGGTGGCTGTCACCGGTACCTATAAATGCTAAGATCTTTTCTTTATCCGTTATCGCTACGGCACCTACATTGGTTTCTTCATAAATAATACGTACGATTTTATCGGCATTCTCGGTATTAAAACCAGAATTCCAAATACCTACACTGCGTTCTGCAATGGTAAGAGCTCGCCGAGAAAAGGTAGCGGAATACTTTTCATAAATGGTTTTTCTATCTTGAAGGATACTGACGAACAACGCGGCGCCAATACAGTTTGCAATGATCATGGGTGCCGCGATTTCAGCCACTAAGGCGTAAGCTTGATCAAAAGGTTTGGCAACCGAGATAATGATCAGCATTTGGCTTACTTCTGCGATAAAGGTGATAGCCAGCACGACGATAGGGTTAAAAAGAAGATCCGATTTATCTTTTTTGACTAAGTATAAGTGCAGCAAACCGCCAATAAGCCCTTCGGCTGTGGTCGAGATAGCGCAAGCCACATCGGTAAAGCCGCCTAAACTATAACGATGCATGCCACCAGTTAAACCAACGGCAAAACCAACAATTGGCCCACCAAACAATCCCCCCATGACCGCTCCAATAGCTCGAGTATTGGCGATGGCGTCATTAAAGTTCAAGCCAAAGTAAGTCCCCATAATGCAAAATAATGAAAACAACACATAACAGCTGAATTTATGCGATAAGCGAGAAGAGATATTCAATAAAGGCAGGAATATTGGTGTCTTACTTAACATGTAAGCCAAGACTAAATACACACACATTTGCTGTAGTAACGAGAGAATTAAATCCATAATACCGTTTTTATTAGAGGATATGAGTATAAAAGTATTTTTGTAAATAAAATGATACAGGTGTAAATTATAATTTACTTTATTCTTGTGTTGGTAATCTACTTGAAAAGATAATAAATACTGTTACTTTGGAAACATAAAGCGCTGAGAGTTGACTCAGATAATTTTCGTATTAAAAAGTTTACAGGTATCCGTTATGCATAAGAGTGAATTAAGCAACATCAACATCAGCGATGAGCAAGTCATTATCACCCCGAATGAACTAAAACAAAAGATCCCATTAAGTGACAATGCTCGTCACTTCATTCAAGAGTCTCGTCAAACGATCTCAAACATTATACATAAGAAAGATCATCGTCTTTTGATCGTGTGTGGTCCATGTTCTATTCACGATATTGATGCTGCAAAAGAATACGCAAAACGTCTTAAAGCATTATCCGCACAATTGGATGACCAAATTTACCTTGTGATGCGTGTTTACTTTGAAAAACCGCGTACCACAGTCGGTTGGAAAGGCCTTATTAACGACCCACATTTAGATAACTCTTTCGATATTGAACATGGTTTGCATATTGCACGTCAACTGTTGGTTGATTTAGCTGAAATGGAAATCCCATTAGCGACAGAAGCGCTAGACCCAATTAGCCCGCAATACTTAGGCGATACGTTCAGCTGGGCGGCTATTGGCGCTCGTACTACGGAGTCGCAAACTCACCGTGAAATGGCCAGTGGTTTATCTGTACCTGTCGGCTTTAAAAATGGTACCGATGGCAGCTTATCGACGGCGATTAATGCGATGCAAGCCGCCTCATCGAGCCACCGTTTTATGGGGATTGATAGTGATGGTCAAGTGGCTTTATTAACGACTCAAGGTAATGCTAATGGTCACGTTATTTTACGTGGCGGCAAGCAAACCAATTACGATTCAGTGTCGGTGAATGAATGTGAACAAGAAATGGCGAAGCATGGCTTAGATGCCGCATTGATGGTTGATTGTAGCCACGCTAACTCACGTAAAGATTATCGTCGTCAGCCATTAGTGGCAGAAGATGTAATCCATCAAATTCGTGAAGGGAATCAATCCATCATTGGTTTAATGATTGAAAGTCACATCAATGAAGGCAATCAAGGATCAGATATTCCCTTTTCTGAAATGAAGTATGGTGTATCCATCACAGATGCGTGCATTAATTGGGATTCAACGGAAACATTACTACGCCATGCGCATCAAGAATTGGTACCATTTTTAGAAAATCGCCTTAAAGGGTAGAGTAGGGCGCATAGCATCAATTTAGGATAGGAATAAATGGCTGTTGAACTGAATGAATTAAGAGATCAAATCGACGCCGTAGACAAACAAATCGTTGAGCTTTTGGCTCAGCGATTGTCTTTGGTTGAGAAAGTCGGTGAAGTGAAAAGTAAACATGGTTTACCGATTTACGCCCCAGATCGTGAAGCTGCGATGTTGGCTTCACGTCGCGCTGAAGCTGAAAAGCGTGGTGTTCCACCTCAATTAATTGAAGATATTTTACGACGCACTATGCGTGAATCGTATGCCAGCGAAAAAGATTCTGGTTTTAAATGCTTAAATCCAGAGTTAGGTTCGGTGGTTATTGTTGGTGGTAATGGGCAATTAGGCGGACTATTTAAGCGTATGTTTGAGCTTTCTGGCTACCAAGTGAAAGTCTTGGGCAGCAAAGATTGGGATAACGCTGAAGAGATCGTGCAAGATGCCGGAATGGTGGTGGTGAGTGTTCCAATCCATTTAACCGACTCGGTCATTAAGAAGTTGCCGAAATTGCCGGATGATTGCATTTTATGTGATTTAACCTCGATTAAAGCAGAGCCTTTAGCAGCGATGCTCGAAGCGCACTCAGGACCCGTGGTTGGTTTGCATCCTATGTTTGGCCCAGACATTCCAAGCATGGCAAAGCAAGTGATTATTTGCAGTGATGGGCGTATGCCAGAAACTTACCAATGGTTACTTAAACAATTTGAAATTTGGGGTGCGAGTATTTGTGCTATTGATGCAGAAGAGCACGACAATGGCATGACGCTTATTCAAGCATTACGTCATTTTACTTCTTTTGCTTACGGCTCTCATTTATCAAAAGAAAATCCAAATCTCGATACTTTAGTGCAATTAAGCTCACCAATTTACCGTTTAGAATTAGCAATGGTTGGTCGCTTATTTGCTCAAGATCCTGAATTATATGGTGATATCATTATGTCGTCTCAACGCAATATTGATATGATCAAACGTTTCCATCAACGCTTTGGTGAAGCCATTCAAATTTTGGATAACCAAGACAAGCAAGCTTTTGTGGATCAATTTAATACCGTTTCAGAATGGTATGGTGACTACTCTCAGCAATTTATGCGTGAAAGTCAGAATCTATTGAAACAAGCCAATGATGCGATTCATCGCGGGAAGTAAGTCGCCCTGATGTAATTCATTGAAAAGTATTGGCCTCTTATCATGATGATAGGAGGCTTTTTTATTACCGCTATTCGGCTACTGTTGTCCAACCATCTTCATTTAATCCAAAATCTTGTAGGCCTTCACTTCTTTTTTTCGCTTGCTTGACCGGTTTTGTATCTATCGAGTTTTTATGGTTCATTTTACTGCTCATGGCGAGTAGCACTTGTAGGTTTACCGTGCGATTTAGTTGCTCGATCAGGCTATTCCAAGGCACTTGCTTTTGTTGGCTGAATAATTGAGCCGTTTCTTCGGGCTTCCATGTCATAAAATCTTTTGGGTTGAGCGTTTTGCCAATAAATCGAACTTCATAATGTAGATGTGAACCAGTTGAATTGCCGCTGCTACCACAAAAACCAACGCGATCTCCTTTTTCAACAAACTGCCCTGGTTTTACTGAAAATTGATTTAAATGCGCATATAGCGTGGAAAATCCAAAGGAATGGCGGATTTTTAATAAGTTACCGTAGCCTTGATTACTGGCACGTGTCATTTCTATCACGCCGTCTGCAGTTGCAAATACTGGGGTACCAAGAGGGCAAGTAAGATCCATGCCTAAATGACGCTTCCACTTGCCGCTGATGGGGTGAAGGCGGTTTCCATAAGGTGATGAGACTCTTTTGTAGTTAACAGGAGTATCGTTAGGGATCATTTGGAATAATGACGCTTTTAAAGCGGGAGGTAATGGAAAGCGGATCGACTCGTTATCCTCAAACGTTTTGAGTGCTTGCTCGAAGCGTGAACCTGATGCTGTGGTTTCATCTGGAGTGTCTAAACCATCAAATGATTCACTTTCCATGAAATCTTGCTCGCCAGTATCACTGTCTGTCTCATCTCTCTTATGGATATCTTGATACGTTAATTTATTTGTAGATTCTAGAGTCGTTTTAAGCGTTTGATTGATACTTAATTGTTCTTGATAAAGACGTTGATATTTATCTAGTTGTTGATTGAGATCTTGCTGTTTTGACGCTTGAATATTATCTCTTAATGGCATGTGATAAACGATGTAACCTAAAGATAATAACGTGATAAAGGCAATCAAGAGACCTTTTTTTGTTCGTATTTTTCCTGCTATGATCTTAAAGATCATGATAGGCCAAATACTTTTATTCACATTGTTATTTTCACCTGATTGATTGCTTTTAGCAACGGGGTGTGAAGATGGTATGTTCGGCATTGTGGGATCTAAATTAGTCATAAAGCGAGAACAAAAATAAAGGGTGCTTAATGGTCTACAGCAATTTATAACGTGCGAAAAGTGAAGGTTGATTTTGCAAAAGAAAATTACAGCGCTGTTCTCATTTCGTGCTTGATGAGAGGAAAAGCTAAAAAAGCCATTGCTGAGAAAAAGGGCAATGGCTTTGATTTTTATTTAAATGGCTAACTTGTTTACTTACTTAGTCACACGCTTATATTTAATGCGGTGAGGTTCAGTTGCTGCCGCGCCAAGCGTTTGTTTTAACCAATCTGAATACTCAGTGTAGTTACCTTCGAAGAAGTTTACTTGGCCTTCATCTCGGTAATCGAGAATATGTGTAGCGATGCGATCTAAGAACCAACGGTCATGCGAGATAACCATAGCGCAACCTGGGAACTCTAATAACGCTTCTTCTAGTGCTCGTAGTGTTTCAACATCAAGGTCATTGGTCGGTTCATCGAGTAGTAATACGTTACCGCCCGCCTTCAGCAGTTTAGCAAGATGGACACGGTTACGTTCACCACCAGAAAGTTCACCAATGCGTTTTTGCTGATCGACGCCACGGAAATTGAAGCGAGAGCAGTAAGCACGTGCGGGAATTTCAAAGCTGTTAATCTTGATGATATCCGCACCTTCCGAGATTTCTTGGAATACGGTGTTATTGTCGTTCATGCTATCGCGGAACTGATCGACAGAAGCCAGTTTGACGGTTTCGCCAAGCTCAACAGTACCTGAATCAGGCTGTTCAGCACCACTGAGCATTTTAAATAGGGTCGATTTACCCGCTCCGTTGGCACCCACGATACCGACGATGGCTCCTTTTGGCATGCTGAATGAGAGATCATCAATCAGAACGCGATTACCAAAAGATTTCGTTAGATTCTTGACTTCTAACACTTTGTCACCAAGGCGCTCACCCGGTGGGATGAACAGTTCGTTAGTTTCATTACGTTTTTGGTGATCGGTCTTGTTCAATTCTTCAAAGCGTGCCATACGAGCTTTTGATTTCGCTTGACGGCCTTTTGGATTTTGACGAACCCATTCCAATTCTTTCTCGATGGTTTTCTTACGCGCACTTTCGGTTGAAGCTTCTTGCTCTAAGCGAGCATCTTTTTGCTCTAACCATGAAGTGTAGTTACCTTCCCATGGAATACCTTCACCACGGTCTAGCTCTAGAATCCAACCCGCAGCGTTATCTAAGAAGTAACGGTCATGGGTAATGGCGACGACGGTACCGCTATAATCGACAAGGAAGTGCTCAAGCCATGCGACAGATTCCGCATCTAAGTGGTTGGTTGGTTCATCGAGTAATAGCATGTCTGGTTTTTCAAGCAATAAACGACAGATCGCAACACGACGACGTTCACCACCAGATAAAAATTCAATTTTCGCATCCCATTCTGGCAGGCGAAGGGCATCAGCGGCACGCTCTAATGCGTTTTCAAGGTTGTGACCATCTTTTGCCTGGATTAAGGCTTCTAATTCACCTTGTTCTTTGGCTAGTGCATCAAAATCAGCATCCGGTTCAGCATAAGCTGCGTAAACTGCATCAATTCGTTTTAATGCATCCGCGACATCGGCAACGGCTTCTTCTACAATTTCACGAACAGTCTTGGATTCGTCGAGCACAGGCTCTTGAGGCAGGTAGCCCACATTCAAACCCGGTTGAGGACGAGCTTCGCCATCAATATCGGTATCCAAACCGGCCATAATGCGTAAAAGTGTTGATTTACCTGAGCCATTTAGACCAAGAACACCAATTTTGGCACCAGGAAAAAAACTTAGTGAGATATCTTTCAATATTTGACGTTTCGGTGGCACGATTTTGCTCACACGAGACATGGTATAGACGTATTCAGCCATAGCCGCTCAGATCCTATTCTTTAGCATAATTGAAAAGGATAGTTTACTCTTTCTAACAGAAGATTCACACTAGGTGAGTGAAAACAAGGTTATTATCAATCTGCTATCTTTCATTGGTTTCATATTGTTTTATGAGACATTTTTAGGGAAAACCCATATTCATGCCGCATTTAAAAAAGACGATATTTTCTTGTCTTGCATCAGCAACCTATCTCTTTTCTTATGGGTCTGTTGTCGCACAGCCAGTGGCTGAGACTCAAGTCAAGGAAGCAAAAGCAAGTGACGCTACTCCTGTTGATTTATCCCCTTTGGAAAAACAGCGTCAAATTTACCAGCAAGCTCAAGACTTGTTGGATGACGATAAAGTGGATGATTATCAATTGATTCGGCCTCAAATTGCGAGCTATCCATTAACGCCTTATGTGGATTACCGCGCGTTTATTTCGGACATTGAACATCGTACGCCACAAGAAGTGAATGATTTTGAGGCTAAGTACAAAACCGTTCCATTTTCCAGCCGCCTCAGTGCTAATTATTTAAGTGCTTTAGCGAAAACCAAACAATGGAAATTGATGTCAGAATACCAAACACAAGAGCCGAAAGGGCAAACTTATCAGTGTTATTATTATTATTCACAATGGACACAAGGCCAAAAAGACTTAGCTTATAAAGGTGCTAAGAAACTTTGGCTTACAGGCAGCAATGTTTCATCCGCATGTGATAATTTATTTTCAGAGTGGGCAAAAGCTGGGTTAAGAGATGATGATATAGTTTTAGAGCGCATGTTACTCACCTTCAAATCGTCTAATTCAAATATGTTTAGCTATTTAGATGATTTTCTAAAAAGTGACTTAGCTAAACAACAATCACAAGACTTACAAAGTTTATATTCAAAGCCAAATGGTGTTTTAGAGTATAGCCAAAGGGCTAAGGTGACCCCTTTTAGCCAAGAATTAACGGAGCTAGCACTAAGTCGGTTGATTCGAACAAATACCCAACAAGCCGTGGATGTTTTTGATCAAGTTGTGAAAGCTCAAAAGCTACCACAAAAAGATCAAGCCTCTCTCGCTAACTTGGCAAGTGCTTGGTTAATGAATACGAGTAACGATGATCTGGCTAAGTGGCGTGATAATGCTCTCAATCAATACGGTGAAACGTCACGTTTAGAGCGTCGCGCTCGCTTGGCGATTCAAAATGCAGATTGGAAATCGCTTGATCATTGGATAGATAAACTTCCTGAAAGTGATAGAAATACAACTCGTTGGCAATATTGGAAAGGCCGAGTTGAATTATCGCAAGGAAAAGACAAACAAGCGAAACAGCGTTTAACTAAAATTTTAGGGCAGCGTGATTTTTATAGTGTAGCGGCGGCCAATTTACTTGGTGAGCCAATTCGTTATGAAAGCAAGGTGTTAACTGAAAAAACAGCGGATCTCTCCTCAAAGCAAGATGCCCTTAATCGCGTTCAGGAAATGATTGCGGTTGATAAAATTAGTGCTGCAAAAAGTGAATGGCGTTGGTTGCTATGGCACAGTACTGAAAATGAAAAGAAGGCTTTAGCTGAGTATGCCACTCAAAAACGTTGGCACAATTTTGCTGTGGTTGCGACTATTGAGGCGAAAATGTGGGACTACACCAGCATGCGTTTTCCAATTGCTCACCGCTGGTGGTTTGACTTCTACTCAAAGAAAAATGGGGTTCCATTAATTACGTTAATGTCGTTGGCTCGACAAGAAAGCGCATTAGATGTTGAAGCGCGATCTCCTGTTGGGGCTCGTGGTATTATGCAAATTATGCCTGCAACGGCTAAACACACGGCCGATGTCTATAAGTTAGAATATGAAAACGTTAATGAGCTCTATGATGTTCAAAAGAATATTGAAATTGGTAGTTCATATTTAGGCGGTTTACTCGACGATTTTAACCATAACCGAATCTTCGCATTTGCCGCTTATAATGCAGGTCCACATCGAGTGAAGACGTGGCGAGCACGAACGAATCAAACAATTGATGCTTATTCTTTTATTGAAGCGATCCCGTTTAATGAAACGCGTGGCTATGTGCAGAATATTTTGATGTTTGAAACTTATTATCGCAATCTACTTGGTCAAGATGGAGTATTCTTAACTCCAGACGAACTAAAGGAAAAGTATTAAATTCATGACGAACGCTACTGAGCCTAAAGGCACTCCGGAATTTGAACGATGGCAAGATGTGTTATCTTTATTAGAACAATCTTGCCAGCAGGAACAATTGGACTTTTTGTTGTCGATGTTGCTGACTTTCGATGAGCGTGAGGCGCTGCTTGCTAGAATGAATATTTTGCATGAACTTATGAAAGGGGAGCACTCTCAACGCCAGATCAGCCAAATGTTAGGGGTAGGTGTTGCGACGATCACTCGAGGTTCGACTGAGCTTAAAAAGCTTGAGCAAGATAAAAAACAGCAACTTCAACGTATGTTGCAAGCTGCTGTAGATAAAGAGTAATAACGAGAGTTATAAGAAAGGCTGAATCTAAAAGTGCTCTGGATTTAAAAACGGAATTAAAGCCAGCACTAACGCTTGGTGGTAAACCGAACTTCGAGTCAATTGGTGGTGTGTTAGTAAACCTATCGCGCCACCTTTTTGTTTAATATTCTCGGTAGAGAACACTTCATCCATAACATACCCAAGCTCTTTACCCTGGCGTACTTTTTCTAAGACGGAAGGGGGAAGCATTAGGCAAGCTGAGCGAGACTCTCCACGCTTTATTTGTTTATGGTTATCTTCGATGATCATCCATGCATATGTGAAATCACCTTCAATCCCAGCCTCTAAGCCCACATAATAATCGCCATCATTGATCTTAACTTTGGCATTTCTCACTCGATTTAAAGCACCAAGTTTTGTTTCCTGATCATTCATTGGTTGATCGGGAACCTCACTAGCAACCGATACGCCTTCAAAGGTGAAGGTTGTTGCTGGGAATGAAGCTTTAAACGCGCTTTCAACTGCTTGAATTTTTGCAGGATTAAGCGAAGCCACAACGACCTTTTGTAAAGACGAATTAGACACCTTACGACTCCAGTTTTACTTGTGTTGGCTTAATGTTTTCAATTGGATAGCAACCTAGCACTTTGAGGTGGCGTGTGATTTTTGTGAGTTCCACTATTGCTTGTTGCATTTCTTGTGATTCTAAATGGGCTTTTAAATCCACATAGAACATTTCTTCCCAAGGGTTACCCATGATTGGGCGAGACTCAAGCTTGGTCATGTTGATGCCGTAGCGTTGCAGTACAAGTAAAGTTTGTACTAAAGATCCAGTTTCTTGTGATGTCGACATGATAACAGTCGTTTTTGCTGGGATCTGAGTTGAGACTTCAACCGGTTTACGCGCCACTACAATAAAACGAGTATGGTTTTCCGTTTGGTTAGCAATGTTCTCTTTAATGATCTGTAGACCATACAATTTACCACTGGACGAGTTACCAATTGCTGCAACATCCGTTTGCTTCATGTCTTTGACTTTTTGCATGGCATCAGCAGTACTTGCACAAGATTCTAAAGTCACCCCATTTAATCGGCTTAAAAACTCACTGCATTGTTGATGAGGTTGTGGGTGAGAATAAAGGGTTTTGATGTCTTCCAAGCGCATCTCTTGTGGTGCAAGCAAGCAATGTTCAATGGGAAGGGTTAACTCACCCACAATATACAACGTCGTATGTTGTAATAAGTCGTAAACTTCGTTGATGGAGCCTGAACTGGTATTTTCAATGGGTAGTACACCAAAATCGGCGTGGCCAGATTCTACGGTTGAAGCCACTTCTTTAAAATGACTGCAATTGAGTTCAATGAGTTCGGTATTTTTACGGCTGAAGTACTCACGGCTTGCTAAGTGCGAATAAGATCCTTTGGCACCGAGAAAGGCTACTCTGGCTAACGGCTTTCTACTTTGCTGCGGGTTAGCAAGGTCTTGTAGGTATGATTGTTGTAGTAAGACAGAGTCTTCAATAATGGTGTGAAAAAGCTTGGTGATGTAGGTGGCGTCAAGTTGGTATTTTTCTTTACCGTTATTTATCAATTTTACCAATAACTCTTGTTCACGCTTTGCATCTCGAACTGGTTTAGAGGTTTCAACCTTGCTCTTGGCCACTTCAATGCTGAGTGCGCGGCGCTCAGAAATAATGCTAAGTAACTGGTCATCAAGCTCATTAAGTCTAAGCCTAATTTCTTCAAGTGAATATTGGTGTTGAGTCATAACTTATCCCTATAAAAAAGCCCCCCAGAGTGGGAGGCTTTCTGTCCGTTTTTGGCTTATTTTTAAAACGACATCTAGCCCCACCAGTTAGGATGGAAAAAAGAAGCCAAAAAAGAACAGTTTGAATGAATGCATAATATTTATTTTCCTGTAAAGAGATAACACCATAAGCAAGCAAGGATAAAGCGTCAAGCAAAAAAATAGCGCCCAATTGAGCGCTATAAAGGTTTACTGTTATTTCAGAGAGCGGATTATTCGACTTCGGCCTCTTCTTCAACTTCAATTTTTTCAGCTTTAGCTCGTTTGGCTTCTGGCTTGTGGCTGAGTTTGTTTAGTTGGCGTTCCAATTTATGTTCGGCTTCATTGATGGCTTTATACAGATCTTCATGTGAAGCGGATGCAACAAGTTGGCCCTTTGGTACCGTAATCGTTGCTTCAATTTTTTGTTGATTACCCGGTTCAGTGCTAATGGTTGCTTGGCAGTGTATGAGTTCAATTTGCCATTTTTCAAGCTTTTTGAATTTAGCCTCAATGTATTCACGGATAGAAGAGGTCACTTCGATATTTTTACCAGTTACATTTATAGTCATAGATTCTTTCCTCTTGCGACCTTGATTAGTTGCTTTCAGATTACCGTTTTAAATCGAAATAAATGTGATTAAGATCATCTTTATCAGTTATATGGCTATATAGATACGTAAATGTGATCATAAACAAAAGTTAATGATTTTATACAAGTAAAAGGCTTGTTCTTCTGTGAGAAATGAGTAGATTAGATTGAATGGCTACTAAAGATTTATGTTTTTAGGGGCTTGTTTTAATTGAAATTTATTCTGTGTGTTTTTTCATCATTCTCCTCTGTTATCTAATTTATCCTGCTTTTGGTGTTGTTCGTGTTTTGGTTAGAGCAACGCATAAAAAAAGCAGCGATTGCTCGCTGCTCTGATAGCTCTTCAATAAACATTTATTTTTTGTTGTTTAAATCGATGAGAGTTTGCGTTTGTTGAATGCCATCTTCTAAATTTAAGGCTTTATAAGCTTTAAGTTGAATTTCTAATGACTCATGTGCAGCCTTCGTATCCGGATACGTTTTTTGGATTTCTTGGCTACGGTTAATTGCTGCAATCCAAGCTTTACGGCGCAGATAAAAATCAGCAGAGGCTAAGTCATATTCTGCTAAGCGGTTTTTTAATGCTAATAAACGAATGCGAGAGTCGGCAGCGTATTGGCTTGTTGGGTAGCGTTCAAGTAAGCGTTTAAAATCACTAAAGGCGGATTTAACCGGTTCAGGATCTCGGTCTGAACGATCAATCCCAAAAAGCGTGTGCATAAAGTTTGAATCTTGAGCCATATGAGTTAAACCACGCATGTATAATATCCAATCTGAACGCTCATGAGTTGGATTTAAACGGGTAAAACGAGAAATAGTAGCTAAAGTTAATGGGTAATCGCCATTTTTGTAGTAGGCAAAAATGAGATCGAGTTGTACTTGATCTGAATAAGGGCCAAAAGGATAGCGCGAATCTAGAGCTTCAAGTTTTTTTATTGCGTCAGCCCAATCGCCAGATTGTAACTGTTGCTGTGCTTGAGTATAGAGATCCGACGGTGGCATGTCCGGAACTGCGTCTTTATTGTCGGCACAGCCAGCTAATAAAAGTAGGGTAATTAGACCCAAAAGGTATTGGCGTTTCATTGTGAGGATAAAATTCCTTGAATTAAATATTGTCGCGTCCGTTACTTCTTACAACTTAACAGATACAATGGTGAATAACACTATTTTACCAATAACGGTGAATAGACCTATTTTATCCATATTATTGGATATTAGTCTCATGGTTTTTTAAAAAGTTCGATATGGCCCAGCAGATAATACGCACCGATACAGTAAAAGATTCTCAATTAGGGCAGCGCTTAGATCAAGCGATTGCTGAATTATTTTCAGAATTTTCTCGTTCTCGCCTTAAAGAATGGTTGCTTGACGGCAAGGTTCAAGTTAATGGTGAGGTAGTAACTAAAGCTCGCACTCGAGTGATGGGCGGTGAAGAAGTTACCGTTCAAGCCGAGTTAGAAGATGAACAACGTTGGGAAGCTCAAGATATTCCTCTTGATATTGTTCATGAAGATGATCACATCATCGTGATTAATAAACCTCGCGATCTTGTCGTTCACCCTGGCGCAGGTACACCTGATGGTACGGTTTTGAATGCATTGTTGCATCATTACCCTTCGATCGCTGAAGTACCTCGAGCTGGTATTGTTCATCGTTTGGATAAAGATACGACAGGCTTAATGGTGGTGGCGAAAACGGTTCAAGCACAAACCCGTTTAGTTCGTGCGCTTCAAAAGCGTAATATAACTCGTGAATATGAAGCCATTATCATTGGTAACATGACTGCGGGTGGGATGGTAGAAAAGCCAATTGGTCGCCATTCAACCAAACGTACTTTAATGGCGGTGAATGAATTAGGTAAGCCTGCGATTACTCATTATCGTGTGGCTGAGCATTTCCGAGTTCATACTCGTATTCGTTTACGTTTAGAGACAGGTCGTACTCACCAAATTCGTGTTCACATGGCTTATATTCAACATCCTTTGTTAGGGGATATTGCTTATGGTGGTCGTGCCCGTATTCCTAAAGGCGCATCTCAAGAGCTAACGGAAATGATCCGTAACTTTGATCGTCAAGCACTTCATGCGGTGATGTTGAAGTTTAAACATCCAGGAACTGGTGAGGAAATGTCATTCCATGCCCCTGTCCCTGACGATATGATCGTGATGGCTGAAGCTCTGCGTCAAGATGCGAAAGACAATAAAGAAGAGGAATAAGTTGCAATGAAGTTTATTTCTCCTAATTGGCCTGCACCTAAAAATGTGAAAGCATTTAGCTCAACTCGTTGGGAGGGTGTATCGCAAGGTGTGTATCAAGGGTTAAATCTGGGTATGCATGTGGGAGATGATGAAGTTCTTGTACAGACAAACCGTAATTTGGTGGTGGCTGGTGCAGCAATGCCAACCTCACCAGTTTGGTTGAATCAAACGCATTCGAATTCGGTGATTGAACTTAATAAACTGACTCATCAAGCGTTAGATGGCGATGGTGCCATTACGACTCATAAAAAAATCGTATGTACGGTGATGACTGCAGATTGTTTGCCGGTATTGCTAACCAATACTGATGGCACGCAAGTTGCGGCAGTGCATGCCGGTTGGCGTGGGCTTGCTGATGGTATTTTAGAAAATGCGGTGCAACAATTCACAAAACCTAGTCAAGTTATGGCTTGGATTGGACCGGCTATTGGTTCAAATGCTTTTGAAGTAGGTAGTGATGTCTTTGAAGTATTTACTCATTTTGATTCCCATGCTCGTGACGCTTTTATCCGACATCACCCGAAAAGAGCAGCAAAAGATAGCCCGAAGAAGTGGTTGGCGAATATGTCTTTGCTTGCTACACAGAGATTAAATCTTGCTGGTGTAGAGCAGGTTTTTGATAGTCAGCGATGTACTTTTTCTGAACCGGATGACTTTTACTCTTATCGCCGTGATGGTGTGACAGGTCGACAAGCAACTTTTATTTGGATGGAATGATATTCGTTCTATTAATCTCCTGCTCTTGAAAACTCTCTCCTTAGCATCCATCTATAAGCCATAAATAACGTTTCTTTTGAGGCACTTTTTTCTGAAGTGTCTTTATTGAAAGTGGAGGCTTATTATGCGTTTTGACAAATTCACCAGTAAATTCCAGCTTGCTATTTCTGATGCACAATCACTTGCGTTAGGCCGAGATCATCAATTCATCGAGCCTGTGCATTTGATGCAGGCATTATTGAATCAAGATGGCAGCACGATTCGACCTATTTTCACTATGCTCGGTGTTGATGGTACCCAGCTGCGATCAAAATTAAGCCAAGAATTAGATAAATTGCCGAAAGTGACAGGCACTGGCGGTGACGTACAATTATCGAAAACCCTTGGTAATTTATTAAACCTCTGCGACCAATTTGCCCAACAACGAAAAGATGCTTACATATCATCCGAGATTTTTTTATTAGCGGCAGTTGAAGATCGTGGCGCGTTAGGCAAGTTATTTAAAGACTTGGGTTTAACTAAAGATAAAGTGGCTAAAGCCATTGATGAAATTCGTGGTGGTCAAAATGTTGATGATCCTAATGCAGAAGAAAAACGTCAAGCATTAGAAAAATACACCATTGATTTAACGGAACGTGCTGAGCAAGGCAAACTCGATCCTGTGATTGGCCGTGATGATGAAATTCGTCGCACGATTCAAGTACTGCAACGCCGAACCAAAAATAACCCTGTGTTGATTGGTCAACCCGGTGTTGGTAAAACGGCGATTGTTGAAGGTTTAGCATTACGTATCATCAATAATGAAGTACCAGAAGGTTTACGTGGACGGCGGGTTTTATCTTTAGATATGGGCGCGTTGATTGCTGGTGCTAAATATCGTGGAGAGTTTGAAGAGCGATTAAAAGCGGTGCTTAACGAACTTGCCCAAGAAGATGGCAATATTATTTTATTTATTGATGAACTACATACCATGGTTGGTGCTGGTAAAGGCGAAGGTTCAATGGATGCCGGTAACATGCTTAAACCTGCGTTAGCGCGTGGTGAGTTGCATTGTGTCGGCGCAACCACGCTAGATGAATATCGGCAATATGTTGAAAAAGATCCAGCATTAGAACGTCGTTTCCAAAAAGTGCTGGTGGATGAGCCTAGCGTTGAAGACACCATTGCTATTTTACGTGGTTTAAAAGAGCGTTATGAACTTCATCATCATGTTGAAATTACTGACCCTGCGATTGTTGCTGCGGCCACATTATCTCATCGTTATGTCTCAGATAGACAATTGCCAGATAAAGCGATCGATTTAATTGATGAAGCAGCATCGAGTATTCGAATTCAAATGGATTCAAAACCAGAATCTTTGGATAAGTTAGATCGCCGTATTATTCAATTAAAAATAGAGCAACAAGCACTGCTCAATGAAAGTGATGCGGCAAGTACTAAGCGGTTGGAAATCTTAAACCAAGAGTTAACAGAAAAAGAGCGTGAATATTCTGAACTCGAAGAAGTGTGGAAAACGGAAAAAGCAGCACTTTCCGGTACACAACATATTAAAACCGAATTAGAACAAGCGCGTTTAGATATGGATGTGGCTCGCCGTGCGGGTGACTTGCAACGTATGTCTGAATTGCAATACGGTAAAATTCCAGAACTTGAAAAACAATTAGAGATAGCATCACAAGCCGAGACGATAGAGATGACGCTTTTGAAAAATCGCGTAACTGATGCGGAAATTGCTGAAGTACTCTCTAAACAAACCGGTATCCCTGTCTCTAAAATGTTAGAAGCAGAAAAAGCTAAGTTGCTTTCTATGGAAACAGTATTGCATGAACGTGTTATTGGACAAAAAGAAGCGGTAGAAG
The DNA here is from genome assembly GCF_000286955.2 of Vibrio rumoiensis 1S-45. Lineage (GTDB taxonomy): Bacteria > Pseudomonadota > Gammaproteobacteria > Enterobacterales > Vibrionaceae > Vibrio > Vibrio rumoiensis_A. The sequence continues at coordinate 1,159 of NZ_AJYK02000115.1, read as the reverse complement.
TGGTTTCCAATGCTATTCGTCGTAGCAGAGCTGGATTATCTGATCCGAATAAACCGATTGGTTCATTCTTATTTTTAGGGCCTACAGGGGTGGGTAAAACTGAGCTATGTAAAACGTTGGCAAGCTTTATGTTTGATAGTGCAGATGCCATGGTTCGGATTGATATGTCTGAATTTATGGAAAAGCATTCGGTTTCACGTTTGGTTGGCGCACCTCCTGGTTATGTTGGTTATGAGGAGGGGGGTTACTTAACAGAAGCGGTTCGCCGTAAACCTTATTCAGTGATTTTATTGGATGAGGTTGAAAAGGCGCATCCTGATGTATTTAATATTTTACTTCAAGTGCTAGATGATGGCCGCTTAACGGATGGACAAGGTCGTACGGTAGATTTTAAAAATACTGTTGTGATAATGACATCGAACTTAGGATCGGATCGAATCCAAGAAAAGGCCGCGACCTCGACTTATGACTCGATGAAAGCAGAAGTGATGGAAATTGTTAGTCAGCACTTTAGACCTGAGTTCTTAAATCGTGTAGATGAAAGCGTCGTATTCCATCCATTAGGGCAAGAGCAAATAAAATCGATAGCCTCTATTCAATTAGAACGCTTAAGTCAGCGTATGGCTGAAAAAGAATATATTCTTGATGTTGGTGATGATGCGTTGGAATTAGTCGCTCAAGTTGGCTTTGATCCTGTATATGGTGCGAGACCTTTGAAACGAGCAATTCAGCAGATGGTGGAGAATCCATTAGCGCGCTCGATTTTGTCGGGGGAATTGATTCCTGGCCAAACGGTTCATTTAACCGTAAAGGATGATCAGATAGTTGCTAATCAATCATAGTTAGTTGTTGCAAGTACGTTAAAGGGAGCCTTATGTGGCTCCCTTTTTTATAGTTGCACTATTATTTGATTGTCATGCACTCAAATAATCATTCTAAAACTAATTAATAGAGATGGTAATTTAAAAAGTGGTAGAGATTAAAACTGAGAGATATCATTCATTTTTAATAACTCTGTGGATAAAATGTTAGTTATAGGTGTGAAAAGTTGTAAAAATAAACACTTGGTCGATAAGTGTTCGAACGAGTGGTTTTTTTAAGTTTTTTTGAAGTTTTCTATTGCCAATGAAATTTAACTCCCTATAATGCGCCCTCACTG
>NZ_AJYK02000114.1 GCF_000286955.2 Vibrio rumoiensis 1S-45 | reverse complement strand
ACATCGCCAGGCTTTGATTTAAAAAAACCGCTAATTATTAGCGGTTTTTTTTCGTCTGAAGAAACTGAACGGTATATTTTTCATCATCAATTTTCACTCCCCTGTATAATTCCTTGAGATAAAGTAACGTGTTCGGGTTACTATCAATACATCTATTCCTAATTTACATTGATCCTATGTTACTTGAAGGTATTGAAACGTTATTAGCACTTAGCCATGAAAAAACCATGAGTCGAGTGGGTAGCCAGCTTTATATCAGCCAATCTGCGGTTAGTAAGCGTATTGCTCTATTAGAAAAAAAGTTGGGGAAAAAGTTGATTGTACCTGATGGTCGCCATGTTCGTTTAACTGCTGACGCTAAAGAGCTGATTTCGAAGATTGGGCCGACTTTTCAAGAGTTACAAGGGCAAATATTTGATCAGCATACCCTTCAAGATGACACATTGATTCGATTGGATTGTTCGGAAACTTTAGTTGCAGGGTATCTGAACGGTATGATGGGGGAGTATTTGCAGCAAGATACTGCAGTGAGAATCAGTACGCATCATACTCCTCGTATTGTCGAAAGAGTGCAATCTGGTAAGGCAACGATAGGCTTTTGTGCGGGACATATGCCAGCACAGCATGGGCTTACAGCCATTCATCTTTGGGATGAGCCTTTTGTTATTGTGAGTAGAGAGCCACTTAAAGTATTGCCTAAGCAGATCATTACTAATGATTTGGCGAACCCTGCTAATCGATACCAGCTTGATATCCTTAACCAACTAGGGATCGAAGCACTCATGGAAATGGATTCTTATACCGCATCGGCACAGCTTGCATTAGGAGGCGTTGCGTCAGCTTTAGTGCCACTTTCAATTGTGAATACATTGAAGATTGAATCAAAATATTGTTTTCACTTCCCTGAACTTATCCCGCTGTTTCGCCCTGTGCATCTGTGCCTACGTCCAAATACATTTCGTAATGAAAGAGTTAAAACATTGATAGCAGCAATTGCTGGTGCTGTTCCCAAAGCAGTTTGATCGCCATCGACATCGACATAATAATCACCAATGGTTTAATCCATTTTTGACCATTACCCAATACCACTCTTGCGCCTAAACGTGCACCAATAAAGCCACCAATTGCCATGGTGAGTCCAAGCTCCCAAATAGGTAAACCTGCTAAAATAAAAAAAGTAAGCGCGGCAATGTTAGAGGTGAAATTCAGAACTTTAGTATGAGCCGTAGCTGCAACCAATGAGTAACGCCCTAGAGCAACAAAGCAAACTGCAAAAATTGAGCCTGTACCTGGACCAAGAAATCCATCATAAAAACCAACACCACCACCGACGAAGAAAGCAAAAGCCGCCTCAGATAATTTTGGTTTTTCATTAGGTTTTGGAGTGACCGATGAAAAAAGAAAATAGCCAGAAATCGCTATAAGAACAATGGGAATAATGCTCATTAGTACATCTGGTTTAATGTGTTGAACGGCCTCAGCACCAAGTGCTGAACCTATAAAAGTACATACAATTGGCAGCCACATCTCTTGAAGCTTTACTGCACCACTTCGTATGAAATATAAACTGGCAGAAAAACTTCCAAATGAGCTTTGTAATTTATTGGTAGCGAGAGCTTGAGCGGGGGTAATGCCGGCGGCTAATAGCGCAGGTAAGGTAATTAATCCACCGCCACCAGCCATGGCATCAATGAAGCCAGCAACGGCAGCAACGGCAATTAATAACGCCATAATCTCGAATGAGAGTTCCATTTTCTTTCCTTAGAAATGAATAATGGCGTCAATATATCATTGAAATTTAACTTCAATTAGTAAAAGGGTGGAAAGTTACCTATTCCTATTTTTCATTGATAAAAATGAAGCAAGATCTATATCATATTATGGAGTGTATTTTTTATCGCTTCCAGCGGCATTGGTTTATATAAATAATAGCCTTGAAGTATTTGAACATTTTGAGACGTTAAATACTCGGATTGTTGTTGAGTCTCTACACCTTCAGCAACAATGCTGACCTCTAACTGATGAGCAAGACTGATTATGCTATTAAGAATGGGAGCATTCACTGATTCCACGCCAATGGTGTTGATAAAGCAGCGATCAATTTTCAAGTAATCAAATTTAATATCCTGCAATACAGATAATGCAGTGTAGCCTGTTCCAAAGTCATCAATGGAGACTTCTATTCCTAAGGCTCTAACATCACTAAGAATAGCTCGGCCTTTTTCACTTAGAAGTTGCCTTTCTGTGATTTCGATACCAAGTACTAGATTTTCACTTTTAAACTGTTTGGCAAATATTTTGAATTTGTTTAAACACTGTTCATCAACCAAATAAGACGCAGGAATGTTGACACCTATGTGTAATTGGTTTTGATGATTAACGGTTTTCCAATCGTCCAGTGCACGCTCTAATACAAAGTCGGTAATGGTATTAATGAAGTTATGTTGTTCGGCGATTGGGATAAAAATGTCCGGACGAATAAAACCGTGTTTGGAACTTTCCCAACGTAAAAGGGCTTCTACACCCATTATTTTGTTATTTGTGCTATCGATCAGAGGTTGATAGACTAAAAATAATTCATCGGTCTTTAAGCCCCTTTTCAATGACTCAATTAAAGACCCACGGGATTCAGACCAGTATTGTAAAAGGTAGAATAGCATAGAGATACTTAACGACACCGGAAGGCCAATCAGCATGAATAAGCTGAGTTTTTCACGTTTTAATTTTGCGCTTGGTTCAATGGTTACTTCCACATTTAAGTAACTTGATTTAGCGGTCGTTGAATAAGGCTGTTTGCCTGTTGTTAAATGTGGAGGGTATGTTTTGCCACCGACAACCATTCTCAATGTTTGAATTCGATCGTCTGAGGTTAATCCCAGATGTAGATTAATATAACTTTGATCCACAACAGAAATGGCAGAACGCTGTGGATTATTTTTATCGGTGTCGATGACTAATAGGCTTCGTATTACCCCTTTCTCGTAAGGGAAATCAAATAAATACTCACCGCTGTTTATTTGGTGTGATGGTAAAAGCTTTTCTACAGAATTCGCTTCAAGCGTGGTTCTTTTTGATGAGCACACCACTTTCCCATTATCAACTATGAGCATTTCTCGTAAAAATGATTCAAATAAAAGGTCTTTTTGAATTTGCTCACAACTGGTTGCATCGTAAAGTGCTTGTTTGTTTTCATCACGCAAATCATCGATCTGCTCTTCTAACTGGCGAACATAGGCATTCGCTAAAAGGTTTAGCTCAGTATTTAAACTAGTTTTACCTAATTGAAAACATGCCATTAATACAATTGGCATAGGAATCAATAATATGAATAATATTTTTTTTATTATGGGCTTTTTTTTATTTGGCATGTAAAGCTCTGAGTATTAATTTCATTTCATTCACTTCCCATTATTGGCTCTATCCCTTTATAGAAAGTATAGAACAATGCAGCTTGAAGTAACGTCGATTTTACCGCTAAAACACAAGCGGTGATTCTATGATATTTTTCATGATTAAAATACGTTCTAACTCGATACCTACACTGTATTTACAGGATATTTACATTGGATGCATGAGAACTCAAATTACTCTTAGTATAAGGTAGCCTATATTAAGAACGCTTATATTTTTATGGAATTTATTGTTCAAGATTGCAGCTGAAACCATGATGTGAGCTAGTACATAAAAGTATTCTGAGGTAAGGTAATTGGCTCATTTCTGAAGAGTGTAACTCATGATCGGGTTGATTTTACTTCTGTTCGTTATCGGTAGCGTCATCTTTATTCATCAAGTGCTTAGTAGTTTCTGCTCGACCAAAATATTCTCCAACAAGATATCAAAAGCTCTATTTTATCTTTCGGCTTTATTTGGAACCCCAATACACGAACTCTCTCATGCTTTTGTTGCGGTGATTTTTGGCCACAAGATACAAGCCATTAAGTTTTTTCAAGCAGGAGCTGATGGGAGGTTAGGTTATGTTAAGCATCAATGGAATACTCGTTCAGTTTACCAATCAGTTGGCGTGTTTTTTATTGCGCTTGCACCTTTGTTCACGGCGTTTTTATTCATTCATCTTCTATTGAATAATTTAGCGTTTCCTATTCAATCTTTTGTATTGCAGATTGACGTTGCTACCTTACAAACTATCTCTTTTGCAGTATTAGATTATTTTTGGAATACGAGTACGCAGATTGTCAGATATAGCTTAAATTCACTAGAAAATACAATGTGGCTAGTGCTTATTTCGTTGTTATGTTTTCATTGTATTCCTAGCCGCACTGACTTTGGAAATGCCTTAAAAGGCTCAGTGATTGTTATTCTTTTATTGAGCATATTATGGGGAGTGTCATATCTATTCAATTTACATCATCAGCAATGGATGTTGGCGATGTTCAATTGGTCGGTGAATATGTCGAGTTTGATTGCTATTGTGTCATTGTTGTCAATGTTTTGGTGGCTGATCTTAACGTTACCTTCTATTGCCTTTAGAGCGTGACGTGTATCTTGGTCTGTTTATACAGTTGTTTGTATAGAGTGACTTACTGAGAGTCGCGCTTGTTACATAGCTCTAGTACTACTTATTTCGTTATTTAGAAGCTGAGAGTGCTCTTTTTATACATAATGCATGGTTTAAGGGTTAAGACATATGGTGAGAACATCCGAATGGCCTGCTTTATTAATGGGTTTGATGGCAACTTTTATTGGTGTTGGTATTTCGCGTTTTGCTTATACCCCTTTTATACCAGCGCTAGTTGAATCCAATTGGTTTTCTTCATCTGAAGCCGCTTATCTAGGGGCGGCTAATCTAGTTGGGTATTTTATTGGTGCTTTGGGCAGCCATTGGGTTTCGGAACGCTTTGGTGTGATGAGAACTATTTTGGCCGCATTTACCCTAGTGGCGCTGAGCTTAGCGTTAAGCACTCAAGTACATCCTTTTCCTTTCTTTGCAATGTTGCGGTTTATTGCAGGTGCAGCGGGTGCAGCGCTTGTCGTGGTTGCTCCTTCTTATGCACTCATGGCGACTTCCGCTGAGCGTCGGCCCATTGTTGGTTCATGTATTTTTACAGGCATAGGTTTGGGGATTCTCTTTTCCTCATTTCTCGCTCCTGTGATTGTTTCCCAAGGCTTGAGTGTTAGTTGGTCAATACTCTGCGCAATTACGGTCTTGGCAATGTTGATTGCTAGTTGGGGAATGACGCATTTGCATCGTGCTGCAAAAAATCAGCCGCCACAAGCACAAGGAGAATCACCATCTCAATCGGTTTCATTTATTATTTTATTATTGTTCCTGGCTTATGGCCTTGATGCGGCAGGATTCATTCCTCATTCGGTTTTTTGGGTAGATTTTTTAGCAAGAGAACAACACTTAGGGATTGAAGAGGCTTCTTTTCAATGGGGAGTTTTAGGCGTAGGAGCGGTGATTGGTTCTCTTTTAGCGGGTCAATTAGCGTATCGAATTGGTTGGGGGCGCTCACTTTCCATCGCCTTCTTATTGTTCACGCTTGCGATCTTGTTGCCTTTCTTCTCGACAGCGTTTTTACCTAGATACACATCTTCATTGATCGTTGGTGCGATGATCCCAGCCATTGTGACGTTAATTTCAGGTAGGCTTTCAGAGTTGGTTTCACCAGTACAGCATAAGAAATACTGGGGGAAGGCGACCGCTTATTTTGCTGCAGCACAAGCTGGATCGGGGTTGGTTATGTCAGCTTTCTATGATTGGTCGGGAAAATACCATTGGTTATTTTTAGTCGGTTCAATATTAATGTTTGCTGGCTTGATATGTATTCAAATAAGCCAAGCGAAGCAAAAACGCCAGCTAATCTGAAAGATGGAAAATAGCTTTAATGACCGATCAATTACCATGGTAAAACTGAATCTTGGATAGCGTCTTTTTAATGGTTTGGTAATAGTTCATCGATTAAACGTTCTAAACTTGAATTGATAGAGGATTTAGGCCGCATTAGAAAGTAACCTTTTCCTGACGATATATCTAAAGAATAAGGGGTCATTAATCGTCCCATCTCTAATTCTGTTTGGGCAAGAGTGATATCACCAATAGCAATTCCAAAGCCTTGAATAGCAGCATTAACCGATAAATCTAATGTGGCAAAATGTTGATTTTGTTTTGCTTTTAAATTAGCAATTTCTGGTTGTTCTGTATTTTTGCTGAGCTGCCGTAACCAAAGCTTCCAATCTGATTTTTCTGGTGTTGCATGCAGCCAGGTCATTTCACTTAAAGTATCCAATGTGAATGTCGTTATGTCTGAACAGAGGTTGGGTGAACACACTGGTGTCAGTTTTTCTTCAAATAGCAGATCGCTTTCTAGATTTTTATCCGTTGCAGGTAACTTATTTAGGTCCCCATAACCGATAGCGGCGTCAAAATGCTCAGTCGCAAAGTTCACCATGTGTTTAATGGTTGAGGTTAGTTCGACATCTATTTCTGGATGGATTTGTTGGAATTGCATCAATTTAGGGAGTAGCCAAGGTGTAATGCAACTGGGGGCTTTAAGTTTAATCGTCCGTTTGTCGTGCGATACTTGTTCTACGGCTCGTTGAATTTGATTGAGAGCCAATTCCACTAAAGGTAAAAATTCACCGCCCTTTACTGTCAGTGTTAAGCCTCTAGCATGGCGGTGGAAGAGCGTGACATCTAAACGTTGCTCCAAAGCGATGATCTGCCGGCTAACAGCACCTTGAGTTACATTTAACCGTAGCGCCGCAGCAGTAAAGCTTAACTCTTCAGCGGTGATCAAAAATGCATGTAATTCCTTCGTAGAGGGTAAGCGGCTAGGCATATTAGAGGTTTATTCCTTAGAGTTTATCGTCAATGACTTAAGTTCATTGATCTATATAGGTATGATTTTTTCTCATAGCTAGTATGCTGACTTTTCGTTTCATATTACAAGAGATATTTGTATAGAATCTATATTAACGTTATGAATGATTATTTATTTAAAATAATTGAATTTAAACTTATTTTGTTAGGTTATTAAACTGACATTATTCAGTGGAAAGGTTAGGTATGAAGTCATTAGCAGATAAGTTGGTTCCAGAGTCGGTAAAAAAACTCATACCTTATCAGTCGGCACGTCGTATTGCTCGCAATATGAATTCAGAAGGACATCTTTGGTTAAATGCCAATGAGTTAGAGTCGTGTTGTCAATATGGTGATATCAGCCAAGGCCGTAATGATCATTATAATCGCTACCCAGATTTCTTACCTTTTGACATTGCATCGTCTTACCAAGATTATTGTCAATTGCACCATATTGAGAGCAAAAATAAGTTAAGTGAGTCCGCTGAATTGATCGCAGTGCGTGGAGCAGATGAAGCAATCGATTTATTAGTTCGTACATTTTGTCAGCCAGGTAATGACCAAATTTTGGTTTGTCCTCCCACTTACGGTATGTATGAATTTTGTGCCGATTCGTTTTCAGTAAAAACAGCGATTGTCCCGTTACTCGACAACTTTCAATTAGATCTCGCGAATATAGACGCTCAGCTTGAAGATACCAGCATTGTTTTCCTTTGCTCACCAAATAACCCAACGGGTAATGTTATACATCAACAAGATTTGGTGACGTTACTCGAAGCATCAAAAGATAAATCACTGGTGGTTGTTGATGAGGCGTACATAGAATTCGCACCTCATACTAGTGCTTTGCATTTGATGAATGATTATCCGCATTTGATTGTGATCCGCACTTTATCGAAAGCTTTTGGACTCGCAGCCATTCGAGTAGGGTTCTTGATCGCAGATGCTAGCGTGATGACGTATGTTTCTCGTCTTATTGCACCGTACCCTATAGCGGATCCAAGTGCAGAAATTGCTTTAAAAGCATTGTCTGAGGCTGGTATTAAGCAGATGCAACAGCAAACTCAAGAATTGATTGAAATAAGAAACTGGTTTACTGCGCAGGTTGCCACGTTAGCAATTGTTGATACTGTGTATGAATCCAATACGAATTTCGTTTTGATCCGCTTTAAAGGCGATCACAACTTATATGATTACCTACTTAATAAAGGAATAGTTGCTCGTAGCCCTGCCAATGAGTCGAGCGTAAAAGGTTGTGTTCGCATCTCTATCGGCGCTAAAGCAAGCATGGAAGAAACGCTTGAAGCCTTAAAAAGCTTTCAATAAAAAACATTTATATTTGAAAGATCGGATCATAAAATTATAAAAAGGATTTGAAATGAAAAAATTAATAACGTTAGCCGCAGTATGTTGTTCCGCTTTATTTGTTCCTGCCCAAGCCGCTGAGCAACAGGTGGTGCGTTTAGCTTCAGATTTTACCTACCCACCTTTTAATTATAAAGATGCTAACGGTGAACCTGCAGGGTTTGATATTGAGATCGCTGCTGAATTATGTAAAGAAGCAAACTTTAAATGTGAATGGACGACGCAAGATTGGGATGGTTTAATCCCAGCATTGTTGGCTCGTAAGTCTGATGTGATCATGGCGTCGATGCGTATCACTGAAGAGCGCAAAAAACGTATTCTATTTACGAATAAGTATTACCAAACACCAGCACGGTTTGTGGCAAAGAGTGATGCTAATTTCACAATTGATAAAGCGGGCTTAACTGGAAAATCAATAGGCGTTCAAATTGGTACGATCCACGATAATTACGTGACAGAAAAGTTTGGTGATGTTGCGACTATTAAACGCTATAAAGGCCAAGATGAAGTTTATCTTGATTTAGAAAGTGGCCGCTTAGATGCCGCTTTTGGTAACGCAGATCAACTTCAACTGGCTTTTTTAGATAAACCGCTTGGAAAAGGTTTCGCATTAACTGGCACACCGGTCACCGACAAAGCGTATGTTGGTGAAGGTACGGCGTTAGCGCTGCGCAAGCAAGATACTAAACTAGCAGAAGCGTTTAACAAAGCCATTGCAGAAATTCGTCAAAATGGTACCTATGATAAAATTGCGTCTAAGTACTTTAATTTTGATATTTATGGTGACTAATAAGCTTTAGCTTCATTGGCGCTTGAAATAAGTTTACTATTCATCAATCACCGCTATCGTTGCTAAAGCAATAGCGGTGATTTTTTATTTTCCTATCTGTTTACAACTTATATTTTGGCTTCATTTTAAGTGCCACATTGACCAGAGCGATCAAGACAGGTACTTCGATTAATGGACCAATTACTCCCGCAAAAGCTTGATCGGAATTAATACCAAAAACGGCAATAGCAACGGCGATAGCGAGCTCAAAATTGTTTCCCGTTGCGGTATAAGCGATGGAAGCATTCTTATCAAAATCGATGCCCATTTTTTTACCAATGAAGAAGCTAGTAAAAAACATAACCACAAAATAAATGGTAAGCGGAATCGAGATGAGCAATACGTCCATTGGTAATTCAAAGATCATTTCACCTTTTAGGCTGAACATTAAAACAATGGTTGCTAATAAAGCAATCAGCGTAATAGGTGAAATACGAGGAATAAATACTTGGTTATACCAATCTTCACCTTTCGCTGAAACCAACCATTTCCGGCTCAGATAGCCAGCCACAAAAGGGATCCCTAAGTAGATAGCAACACTTTCTGCTATATCTATCATAGAAATGTCGACAATCATGCCTTGATAGCCAAATAGAGGCGGTAAGACAGTAATGAACAGCCAAGCCATGACGCTATAAGTTACAATTTGGAATGCGCTGTTAATGGCCACTAAGGCTGCGCCATATTCTTTGTTACCGCCACCAATATCGTTCCAAACCAGAACCATGGCGATACAACGCGCCAAGCCAATAAGAATAATACCCACCATATAACCGGGATGATCACCTAGAAACGTAATTGCCAAAACGAACATTAAGATCGGTCCAACAATCCAATTCATAATTAAAGATAATGTGATCGCTTTTTTGTCTTTTTTGACTTGCCCGAGTAGCTTGTAATTTACCTTCGCTAAAGGCGGGTACATCATTAAAATTAAACCAATGGCTAAAGGAATGTTGGTTGTGCCAATGGACAGTGTCTCATTCCATTGAGCCACCTCAGGAAAAATAACTCCGATGGAAACACCGATGAGCATGGCAGCAAAGATCCAAACGGTTAAGAATCGATCGAGGAACCCTAATTTAGGCGTTTGTGACATAATAACCTCTTCGTTTATCGTCGAAATACGATTAATGTTGTGGTGAAAATTACGATTTAATGTAAAAAGTTTAATCGATTAAAGATTTAACTAAAGCTTTAAATTCGGTGGTTTTTTCTGGGTTTATTCGATAACACATTTTTGGTGGAATGGGTTCCGCAGTAATGAAACCTGCTACTTTTAAAATTCGTAAGTGTTCAGAAACCGTTGATTGAGCAAGCCCCAATTCAGCTACGAGATCACTGTTTAAACAGCCCCCTAATTTATCTAAATTAATGAGGATTTTAAGAATACGAACACGGGCTGGGTGACTTAATGCTTTTGCCAGTAGAGCAAATTCTTGTTCTTGTTGTAAGTCGGTTGAGTTAGCTTGCAGAGCATCACAAGACGAAGAACAAGATTGAGTCATGGCAGCTTCCAATTCAGTATAAAAATATCTATCGTTAAAAGACGATTAATAATAATGCTCATAAGAAGCAAATACAATCATTTTATGGTACTGATGCCATCAAAATAAAAAACGGCACATTGTCTGTGCCGTTTTGTCGTTGAGATGTATGCCTAAGTTACCTAAGTTACTTAGGTATGAATGTGAGAATTATTTCACTAATTCAACATCTGGCATGACGAACGATTTGCTCAAAAACTCTTTATTAGGTCCGTAGAAGCGTAGCCATAGGTAAGGGCGCTTACCTTCGGTTGGGATCCAGTTAGATTCCAAGCCTTTTGGTGCTTCAGGTCCGAAGTAAAGATCAACACTTCCGTCTTCATTGAGCTTCATATTGTTCATATCAAACGTGCCTAAACCAGTGCGATCTTCAGGATTGGTAATAAAGGCCCAAGTGGCTTCATCATAAACCGTTAAAGACCAGAACTGTCTTACTGGCATATTTTTAGGTACCGTTAGCTTATACAGTTTACCCGCTTCAATTGGGTTGCCATCTTTATCTGCAACTGGAGATAAGTAAGATACCGCTGGTGTGGCGCTGACTTTCTCTGGGTAGATAGTAAAGAAGTTCCAAGCCGCAGCGCGTTGGTCAATTTGAAGCGCATTGTCCGTTTCAAAATCAAAACCACCTTTTGCATCTGGTTTCACCACATCAGCCCAGTGACGATTTGGCCAGTACAAATTGCTATTATGCATTTCCCACACCATTTTGTGCATGTAGGTATTTGCATCTTTTACCCCTTTTTCTAAAGAGGCTTTCAGATCTTCAGGTGGGTTAAATGGTTGGTCCTTTACAATACCAATACTTTCTAACATACCCATCATGGCCTTATCACGCGGTTTTACCGGCTCAGCATTGATGATATTGCTGATGTCATTTAACGTATCAAGGTTGTAATGAGGGAGTGTATCAATAGCGTATTGGAATCCATCTAAGAACTTAGTTTTAGGTGGGTTCGCTGCATCGGCAAATGGATACATTTTCAATGTTTGTGTGTATGCATAAGCATCCGCTTCAGTTGCACCATTCATACGAACCGAGCGGAATAAAATCGCAATATGGTTAGAGTTTGACTCAACGTGAATGTAACCTTTAGGAATCGCTTTGTCGTAACCCGGAGGGGTAATTAAGTATTTACCGCCTTTTCCTTTATCTGCGCCAGCAGGGCCAACATCCGCAATGGTGTGTTGCCATGCATCCATAATTTGGCCGTAAAGGCTCGACTTTTGAGTTGCCGGTGGAAGTACCAATACAACAGGGCCATCACGAAGATCAGAAAATGCCGCAATATATGGTGTTGCAGAGTTAGAGGTGATTGCCTTGTGTTTAGACACTAGCGTTTTAGAGAAGGCGAGAATAGTGTTGTAACCCGAGCCCGGTAAGTTGACCAACCCGCGACGTAAACCATCAATACCCAATGCAGGCATGGCCCAAAGAGTCGCATCAAAAGCACGTTGGTAGGCCACTTGTTGTTCTAAATTTTGGCTTTGAGCGGTAGGTTGGATTTGTGTAGTCGAGGCTTGCGCATAACTCATATTGGCGGCACCAATACTCAATGCTAGCAATGAAAGCGCCGTCACTAATCCTTTCGCTTTACGAGTTGTCGTCATACTTTTGTCCTTTTTATAGAGTATTCACAATACGGAGTTAGCCTATCTATCCCCATTGAACAAAGGAGGATAAAAGAAGCATTATTCTATCCTACACCTGTATTGATTAAAGTGTTAATAGTGAGGGGTGAACCCTATAACTTGTTTGTCATTATGTGATTTGTAAACAGGTTGGTAATAAAGGTAGTTGTTTTTACCGAGGTATGTAAGCATTTTTATTGGGAAGTTATTGAGCAATTTTGGCTAGGCATTCTAGACATTAATTATTGATAATGAATTTCAACGCTACAATCTGTAATGGATAAAGAAAGCAGGGGTATTTTGGTCGAGTATAACAATGAATAAAACCGAAATTCAGATGGAAAAAGTAACGGCTTATATTTATGAGAATTTAGATGAAGATCTGAATGTCGAGCATTTAAGTCGCATTGCTTGTTTTTCTAAATACCATTTTCACCGTCAGTTCAGTTTAGTAACGGGGATTGGAGTGTATAAATTTATTCAAGCATTACGTTTGAAGCGAGCATCGTATCAATTGGTATTTCATCCACAAATGCGGATTATTGATATTGCATTGCAAGCCAAATTTGAACATCCGGAATCTTTTGCTCGAGCGTTTCAAAAACGCTTTCAGCAATCACCGTCTGAATTTCGCATAAAACCCAATTGGATGCACTGGCATCAATGTCATCACACATTAGGAGACTCTATGTCTGATCTGAAAAACTTACCTCAAATAGAAGTGAATATTGTTCATTTTGATGAAACCATGCTCGCAGTAAAAGAGCATCACGGTTCACCAACATTATTAAACCAATCCATTAATGAGTTTATTACTTGGCGTAAAAGTACTGGGCTTTCACCGATTGAACGCTACCGTACTTTTGGTGTGGTACTGGCTAATCCTCACGATACGCCAGAAGACCAATTTCGCTTTGATATTAGTGGCGAAGTCACACAAATTATTCCCGACAATGAATTTGGCATTGTGAATAAGTCGATTTCCGCAGGGCGTTGCGCGGTGGTTCGCCACTATGGCTCTCATGATCAACTGGATAATAAAATTTATGCGCTTTATCGTGACTGGCTACCACAAAGTGGAGCATCGCTACGTGATGCACCACTATTTTTCGAATATAAAAACTTCTTTCCTGAAGTATCAGAGCATGAGCTCGTGACGGATATATATTTACCGATATGTTAATGGCTGTGCTGAGGGCGTTAACTCAAAGAGGGTATAAATAGTTTGATTAAAATGGACTGTCTTTTTTCAATTCATTACAAATGTCTACAATGGCGAGTGATAAACCAGATTTAATCACTTGCTGTTGGCGTTGCAGTTGAAGCTGATAAAACCCGAGATCAATATCATCATCAGGTTCTGTAATTTGAAGGGGGACCATGCTCATTTTATTGGCTAAATGAAGGTTTTTTATGGTTTCTAAAATGATGGGGTCAGTAAATTCATATTCTAAGCCATCACTATTAAGTTTGTTTTTTAGTTTGATCAGATCTTCAATATCGTGGTAAATCGCATCAGGTAATACACCTAGCCCAAAAAGGAGCTTAAGCCTGACGGCAAGATCGCCTAAAGGGCCAGAGTCTTGCAATAAAGGACCGACAACCGATTGCACCGCAAAGTTATCTTTACGGAAAATTCGATTGATTAACGCATCAATAGATTCATTGAAAATACCCACCGTTTGGATGAAGAACCCCCTCACCGTTGGCGTGTTATTTAATCGTTCAATGATCTCTGTTTCGTTAAGTTCTTCGGTCATAAATTAGTCTAATTAGTGGAAATACCAAGATAGAAAATCTAACTCGTTATATTGATGCCTTAAAACAAGGCACCAATTTAGGGTTTATTGCTTTCTAATTACAGTTGCTTGTAGATATGTTCAATTTTTTGCACTTCAAGGCTATCTTCATCAAGCCCAGTATAATGAGCGAGAGTTTTTTTAATACCTTGATCTTGAATCGATTTTTGTAGTTCTATTGCTTGTGGATCAGTTTCATTGTGATATTTACAAGCCGCAGCAATACCTTTTAATAAAGTGTCATTCTCGGTGCTGAATTCGATTGTACCGAGTAATGGTTTGATTAATCTATCATTAACGCCTAATTTCCGAATTGGCTGACGTCCAACACGATCAACCTCATCCACTAAATAAGGGTTAGCGAAGCGGTCTAGAATTTTATTGATGTAAGCGGCGTGTAATTCAGGGTCGAAATTATAACGTTTAATTAAGACTTCTCCACTTTCTTGCATGGCTTGTTTTACATCAAAATAAATTTCTGGGTCTTCAATGGCTTCACGAATAGTTCTATGACCTTTTAGGCAACCTAAGTAAGCGGTAATACAATGACCGGTATTTAAGGTGAACAGTTTACGTTCAACAAAGGCCATGAGGTTATTGGTTTTTTCCATACCAGCAATATCCGGAATGTCACCTTTAAATTGGCTTTCA
Organism: Vibrio rumoiensis 1S-45; assembly: GCF_000286955.2. Lineage (GTDB taxonomy): Bacteria > Pseudomonadota > Gammaproteobacteria > Enterobacterales > Vibrionaceae > Vibrio > Vibrio rumoiensis_A. The sequence continues at coordinate 8,182 of NZ_AJYK02000114.1, read as the reverse complement.
TCGACAATCCATTCACTAAAGCTTTCGACCGTGACTTCTAATGGGTCATCATTTGCCGCTTCTGCTGGTGGCACAATACGGTCAACCGCGGAATCGACAAAGCCAATTAATTCATCAGCTTTAGCATGTAAGCTATCATCAAGATATTTGTACACTTCACCTTTTAGATGAGTGGTGCCTCGAACCATGTTTTCGCAAGCGATTACGTTAAGTGGCTTATCATTACCTGCTTCAAAGCGTTTGGTTATGCCTGTCGCAATGGTTTTTGCGATGATATCTAAGACATTTGGACCAACAGCGGTTGTGACAAGGTCTGTATGAACAATACGGTCAATCACATCATCGCTAGCAGAATTCACCGCTGTGACGTGGCTTACGGTATCTATTTGGCACTTAGAGCCAACCACTTTTACTTTGTATTCTTGTTTATGACTGATTTGGTCAACGAGTGGACCATTTACATCTGCAAAGGTGACTTGTACATCGGCATCAGCCAATAATTTACCAATAAAGCCACGACCAATATTACCTGCACCAAAATGAACTGCATTTTTCATAATTACTTACCTACCAATATGAACCAATAACTAACTGAAGTTTGGGTGAGGCCAGACGTATAGGGGAAACGAACTGACCTCGTTATTTCTTGCCTAATTAGGCTGCTTCATGACCTTGTAGAATTCTTAATACGTCTTCAATTTCTGTGGTCGTGGTTAGTTTCTCGATGGCATCTGGATCATCAAGGGCGTTAGTAATTTTGGTAATAACTTGAATGTGTTCATCATTTTTTGCTGCAATACCGATAACCAATTTAGCAATATCGTCTTTATCTTCACCAAATTGAATACCAGCTGGATATTGGCAGATAACGATACCGGTTTTCAGTACTTTGTCTTTTGCTGCAACCGTACCATGAGGTACTGCAATAGATTCACCTAAGTAAGTTGGAACCAGTTTTTCACGCTCAAACATGGCATCGACATATTCTGGCTGTGCATAACCCAGTTCAACTAATTGATTGCCAGCAAAACGAATCGCTTCTTCTTTATTAGCTGCTTGCAGACCAAGATGAATGTTTTTGCGTTCAATGTTGAAGACAGAAGGGGCTTGGGCTTCAAAGCTTTCATCATTCGCAGCAAGTACTGACATTTTAACGGCTTGGTTATCATTGGCCGCTTCTGGGCGCTGTGCTGCTAACAGTTTTGTCACAAGTTGGTTGTACATTTCACTGTCTAAAAAGTTGACCAATGATACGTGGTAAGCGTTTGGAACGTGCTTGCGAGCGCGGTCTGTTAAATCTTTATGAGTGATCACTATATCAACTCCTTCTTGCAAATTATTAATGGCTAAGTTAGTTACGCTGATGTTCAGTCCAGCTTGTTGGACTTTTTTACGTAATAAACTCGCACCCATTGCACTTGAACCCATACCTGCATCACATGCCACAATAATGTTGGTGACGTTCGCCATATCAATAGTGCCGCTTTGATTCACAGTAGAGTTATTCGATGCGGTAACGTTGTCGCGCTTCGATCCCGCTTTCATATCTTTCATTTGAGAGGTGGCTTTTTCGAGAGAATCTTTGTCGCCATCTTCATCCGTTGTACGCTGAGATTTCATTAAAATAGCGGCAACAGTGAACGATACAATCGTGGCACCAAAGATCGAGCAAAGAACACCAATCATTGAGCTTTTTGGCGTCATCAATAAGATGGCAAAAATAGAACCTGGAGAGGCGGGAGATACAATGCCAGCATCAAAAGCGGTGAGGATAAATACACCCGTCATACCACCGGCAATTGCCGCCAAAATTAAACGTGGGTTCATTAAAATATACGGGAAGTAAATTTCGTGAATACCACCAAAGAAATGAATGATCGAAGCACCACCAGCCGTTTGTTTAGCTGTGCCTTTACCAAAGAACATGTAAGCCAATAAGATTCCTAGACCTGGTCCTGGATTTGCTTCAATTAAGAAGAAAATAGATTTGCCAGTATCGGCTGCTTGTTGGATACCAAGTGGTGAGAAAATACCGTGGTTAATCGCATTATTTAAGAAGAGAATTTTTGCAGGCTCAACGAAAATAGAAGTTAAAGGTAGTAAGTGAGCATCAACTAAGAAGTGAACACCTGCGGCTAAAACACCCGATAAGACTTTAACGAATGGACCAATTAACATAAAGGCAATGATGGCGCAGATCATACCGATAATACCGGCTGAGAAGTTATTCACTAACATCTCAAATCCACTTTTTATTTTACCATCCACGCGTTTGTCGAAGGTTTTGATTGCCCAACCACCCATAGGACCAACAATCATTGCTCCCATGAACATTGGAATATCGGTTCCGACTATTACACCCATTGTTGTGATTGCGCCGACAACTGCACCACGTTCACCACCGATTAATTTACCCCCGGTGTAACCGATCAGTAGTGGCAGTAAATAAGTGATCATAGGGCCAACCATGGAAGCTAATGTTTCATTTGGCAGCCAACCGGTTGGAATAAATAAAGCGGTAATAAAGCCCCATGCGATAAACGCACCTATGTTAGGCATTACCATGTTAGAGAGGAAACGACCAAAATTTTGTATCTTGATCTTAGCATCAGGTGATATCATAACGACTCCCGTTTGATGTTCTTAAATTATATTGTTGTTGTAATACGGTTCGCAAAAACCGCTGATTGCTTAGTACCCAATTAATTTACCACACAATTTAGAAATAGAACTGATAACGGGTTTTTCGTGATCTGCATCAAGCTAATATCACAATGCGTAACAAATAATGCGATCTGGTTAACGTATTTAATCTGTAATTTTCCTACAAATATTCATTTCATATTTTCATCTAGAATTAATGGTGATCAATGTCACATTTATTAATTTTATTAAGGTATATTTATTGTGATCCGCATCACTTAACTAGAATTAATCATCCGTAATGAAAATATATTAGTGATCCAAATCACTACGCTGAATTTATTTAGTTCTGTGAAATAATTCACTATAGAAATGGTTGCTTCTAATGTAATTAAATAACATGATGACCCAGCACGATACAATCTAATACTTTAGGGTTATTTCTGGCTTTGGAGGAAAAAAAATCCCTGCGTATAGGGATAGGCAGGGAGTGGCTTATTATACCCATGTAGGGCTGATGCGAATCAGAAGCACAATAAATAAACTGTAGACCGAGATAGCAAAGCAAAGGTATTAATTAATGGTGAACCTTCGGCCTATGTTTTAGTATTGATGAAACTTACCAGATTGATAATCATGAATTGCTTGGTCGATCTCATCCATTGTATTCATAACAAAAGGGCCATAATGGACAACGGGCTCATTGATAGGCTCACCGACAAAGATTAGCACTCCAGTCTCGTTACTTGCTTTAATGTGTAAGGTATCTTCACCTAGTTCTATTGTTTTTGATGCAGGTAAAACAGCGAAATCGGTTTGTTTTAACGCTTTCCCCGCGATATTTGCAGCGCCTTGGTACACATACACCAACGCGTTATGCTGATTTGGAAGGGTTATGACGATCTCTTCCCCAGCTTGCGCTTTCCAATTGGCAACCGTTGCCGGCACACCTGTATCCGTTAGTGGCCCTTGAAGTATCTCAGTACCAATTTTTAAATCTCCAGATAATACGCGGATTAGGCTTGCGTCATTCAGTGCCTTTTCAGTAATGCTGTCAGGCTGGAAATCAAAATACTTTGCTGGTTTCATTTTGTCGCGCGCCGGTTGGTTTATCCAGATTTGAAAACCATGCAATTGGCCATCTTCCATGATAGGCATTTCACTGTGGATCACGCCTTGACCGGCTGCCATCCATTGCGCACCACCACTGCGTAATTCGCCCACATTACCCATATGATCTTTATGTTGGAAATGGCCATTCATCATATACGTTAAAGTTTCAATACCTCGGTGAGGGTGAGGTGGGAAGCCGCCAACATAATCTTTGCTTTCGTCTGATTTCAATTCATCGACCATTAAAAAAGGCGAAAAATGTTTGTTGTTAAAGCCGGCTACTCGGCGAATTTTTACGCCGTCGCCATCAGAGGTGGCTTGAGAGTGCAACACTTGTGTAATTTGACGTTGATTTGAATGAGACATAATCACCTCGACTTCCTACATTAAGTATAGTCACTGTGCATGCCGCTGCCGATTTATTGGCTAGGCTGCGACAATGCCAGTGAACTTTGTTATCAGCGATATTAGAGGAGTTATTGATGCTTGATGACTCACCGTGGTGAACCAACTTGTTCGAAAAAATTGAATGATGTGGTTTAGCCAAAGCGTGCCTTGTGGCAAAGTTTGCGATCTACACCAAGGAATCCATTGATTCAATGAGTGAAATATCATAGCTTGTCATTAGATACCCTGTAATAAGACCATTATTATCAATGCACATGCAGGCGAAAAATATAAAAATAATAACGATATTCTATAAATATTACGGAGAACAGGATGTTCAATTTCAAGAAAAAAATGCTTCTTTCTGCTGTCGGGTCTTTCGTTGCTTTCTCTTCACTTTTTAGCCTCAATGCAGTTGCTCAAGATAAAGAAATTACGGTGGGTGCGTTGCGCTTTACCAGTCATGCTGCCACGTTTGTTGCCGTTGAGCGTGGCTATTTTAAGCAGCAAGGTCTGGATGTTAAATTAAAATTCTTCCAAGCAGCGCAACCCATGGCTGTTGCAGTGGCCTCTAAAGATGTCGATTACGCCGTCACGGCGATGTCTGGTGGATTGATTTCATTGGCTGATAAAGGGGCGATTAAGATCATAGGCGGCTCTTTATCCGAAGATCCTAATGTCGATGGGCAAAAAATCGTCGTCTCAAATAAAGCCTTTGAGTCAGGCGTGACCGATCCATCGAAATTAGATGGTAAAACATGGGCCATTTCCCAACAAGGTTCATCCTTTCATTATGTTGGTTCTCAAATTGAGCAACAAGAAGGCGTTAACTTAAAATTTAAGCCATTGCAAAAAGTGGGTGCAATCATTGGTGCGTTAAAATCTGGCCAAGTGGATGCATGGTCTATTGTGCCGCATATTGCAAAACCCTTAGCAGACAGTGGCGCCATTCATGTGATTGGCAATGTGTCTGATTACTTACCGCACTACCAAGTCACGACCATTTTCACTTCAACAACCAACGCAGAGCAAGAGCGCGCGCAAACTCAAGCTTTCCTAACAGCATTAGCCAAAGGTGCGGCTGACTACAATGCTGCGATGATTGATAAAACGGCGGGTCAACAAGGCCAAGACGACATGGTGAAATTAATCCATAAATACGTTTATACCGACCGCCCGTTAGAGAAAGCAGCGCCAAGCATTATCAATGGTGCAATGCGTTTGAATAAAGGTAATTTCTTAAACATGGCTTCATTGCAAAATCAACTGGATTGGTTCCAACAAGGCAAAATGGTCAAAAGCTCAATTAAACTCAGCGATGTGGTGGATAGCAGTTATGTTGAAACCAATAACACAGAAGAAAAAGCAAAGTAACCAAGGAATAGTATGAATTTAAGTATTGAGAAACTTGGTCACTCGTATGCACAAATGGAAGTGCTTAAAGATATAAACTTAGATATTCCTACCGGTAAAATAGTGTGCATCGTTGGCCCTTCCGGTTGTGGTAAATCCACACTACTGCGCATTATTGGAGGGCTTGAACAAGCAACCACTGGTCAAGTTTTGCAAGTCGGTGAACCACCCAAAGATTGTTTAAACCCTCTTACTTATGTGTTCCAAGACTTTGCTTTATTGCCTTGGCGCACAGTGGAAGGCAACATCAGTGTGGTGTTGGAAGATCATAAATTATCGAAATTACAATCTGAAACCATCATTGCGGATGTATTAGCCAGAACCAATTTAAGCGACTTTCGTAAAGCTTTGCCTAAGCAGTTATCAGGCGGCATGAAACAACGAGTGGCGATTGCTCGTGCGTTGGCGGTAAAACCGGCTGTGATGCTTATGGATGAGCCATTATCGGCATTAGATAGCCAAACCCGTGAATTATTAATGGATGATCTGGTGAACTTATGGACGACCACGCCTTTTACGGCAGTATATGTGACGCATAACTTAAATGAAGCGGTACGTTTAGGGCATAAGATTGTGGTGCTTTCTCGCCGCCCGGGTTGTATCCATGAAGTGGTGGAAATTGATACCCCATTAAATGAGCGTCATGCCGATGATGTTGAACTTGCCAAAAAACAAACCTACTTATGGAACTTGATGCGTGATGAAGCAATGGCCGCAGAAGGGGAGTTGATCAATGAATAGTCCTTCTAAACAGCCGGTTCCTTTTCGTGGCGGCGGCTTTGCTCCTCAACCAAAAGCTTGGGTTGGTGTGGTTGTTTTTATTGTACTCATTGCCTTGTGGGAAGTCGGCTCCAGAACCGGCTTTTTATCACCACTGACCATGCCAAGGCCGTCTAACGTGTGGCTCACTTTTGTGGATTTATGGCAAAGCGGTATGTTATGGCAACAATTGCTGCCGTCTTTAACGCGATTAGCAGTAGGGGCCAGCGTCGGCGTTTTAATTGGGATCAGTTTGGGGTTAATGATTGGATTATTCTCGCTAGCAAGAGCGGGGCTCGTTCCTTTAATTTCTGCGCTTTTCCCCATCCCTAAAATTGCCTTATTGCCTCTTTTTGTGATTTGGTTTGGGATAGATGAAGCCTCTAAATACGCATTAATTGCCTTTGGTACTTTCACACCAACCGTGGTAGCGACTTATGGCGCAGTGGATAATGTGGATCGCTCATTGATCCGCATGGGGCAAAGCTTTTCGATGTCGTGGTTCTCGATTGTACGTAAAATCGTCTTACCGGGCGCGATGCCGGGAATTTTATCGGGCCTACGCGTCAGCTTAGCTATTGCGATTATCTTGCTGGTGGCGGCAGAAATGCTTGGCGCAGAATACGGCATCGGTGCCTATATCCTGCAAGCCGGTTCTTTATATGATCTAGAGCGTTTGTTTACAGGGGTCGCAATACTTTCACTACTTGGCGTGATTATTAGCTTTGTAATTGGGCAGTTAGAAAAACGGCTGTTGAAATGGCGTTAGAATGAAGATACATACCCACGAAAATTTTTATTTCGTGGGTATTTTTTTGAGGTTTTTTGGACAATACCGATTTTACTCATTGAACAACTGACCAACAGTTTTCATTGGGATAAACATTCTTACACGACCGTTGATTTCACAAAGAACTTCGAAACCATATTTTGCGTAGAATGACTCTGCTTGCTCAGTTAAACAATCAACAACAATGGCATAAGCTCTCATGTGTGAGTTGATTTCCCAAAGATATTCTAGGGCTTTAATTAAGCTAACTTTACCTAACCCACTGCCATGAAATTCTTTATGAACCGCAAGTTGTGCTAAAAGGAAAACAGGAATTGGATAGCGTGGTAATTTTTTGGCCATAACTTGTGGCAGCGTATCACGTCTAATTGAACTTGGCGCAATACTATAAAATGAACAAATTGGATATTTTTGATTGGGTAACTGCATTGAAGCAGGTAAAACCATCGTTCGGCTAATACCTGCTTGCATATGTTTAGCTGCCTGAGTTTGGATAAAATCGTTTAACGCTTTTTCTCCACAGTCAAATGATGCTCTATCGTGCTGCGATTTATCCAATTCTTTAAAAGTTTTGGAATAACTCACTTAAAGTCACCATTTTTAGTAAATGTGGCAGCCTCACGTAATGCTTTATTCGGAGCCTTAGCTTCATCACAAGCATTCATAAATTGGTCAAACACATTTGCTTCAACAGTGATGCTTTCATATTCAGAAATCACTTGAGTTGAATCTTCGTCCATTAATCGAACAACGTATTCAGTTAAGCTTTTTAAACCAAGTAAAGCTGAAGCTTTCTCCGCCTTAGCTTTGATTTCTTCATCCAAGCGGATATCAAGTCTTGCCGTCGCCATAAAACCTCCAGTTGTACGGAGTTATTCCGTAATTGAAATGAGTATAAGATTTAAACAACCAAAGTGCAATGTGTACGGAATTAGTACGTATTTATTTTGAGTGAGATGTTGTTTGAGTGTTGAAAAAAGGTTATTCGGCGAAGTCTGAGTGGCGATTTCCCTACAAATCCAATATGACAATGAGCCACTACTGGTAGGAGCCCCGTCACCCCGCACATGAGCCTAG
>NZ_AJYK02000113.1 GCF_000286955.2 Vibrio rumoiensis 1S-45 | reverse complement strand
TGTCTAAAGAAAAATTTGAACGTACGAAACCGCACGTAAACGTTGGTACTATCGGCCACGTTGACCACGGTAAAACAACTCTTACTGCTGCTATCTGTACTACACTTGCAAAAGTGTACGGTGGTGTTGCTAAAGACTTCGCATCTATCGATAACGCTCCAGAAGAGCGCGAGCGTGGTATCACAATCGCTACTTCTCACGTTGAGTACGATACTCCTGCACGTCACTACGCACACGTAGACTGTCCAGGACACGCCGATTATGTTAAAAACATGATCACTGGTGCTGCTCAAATGGATGGTGGTATCCTAGTTGTTGCTGCAACAGATGGCCCAATGCCTCAAACTCGTGAGCACATCCTACTTGGTCGCCAAGTTGGTATTCCTTTCATCATCGTATTCATGAACAAATGTGACATGGTTGATGACGAAGAGCTTCTAGAGCTAGTTGAAATGGAAGTTCGTGAACTTCTTTCTGAATACGATTACCCAGGTGATGATTTACCAGTAATCCAAGGTTCTGCTCTAGGCGCACTAAACGGCGAAGAGCAATGGGAAGCAAAAATCGTTGAGCTTGCAGAAGCACTAGATACGTACATCCCAGAGCCAGAGCGTGCAGTAGACCAACCGTTCCTACTACCAATTGAAGATGTATTCTCAATCCAAGGTCGTGGTACTGTTGTAACTGGTCGTATCGAGCGTGGTATTCTACGCGTAGGTGACGAAGTAGAAATCGTTGGTATCAAAGATACTACTCTTACTACTTGTACAGGTGTTGAAATGTTCCGTAAACTGCTTGACGAAGGTCGTGCAGGTGAGAACGTTGGTGCACTTCTACGTGGTACTAAGCGTGATGACGTTGAACGTGGTCAAGTATTGGCTGCTAAAGGTTCAATCAACCCACACACAACTTTTGAATCAGAAGTATACGTACTTTCAAAAGATGAAGGTGGTCGTCACACTCCATTCTTCAAAGGTTACCGTCCACAGTTCTACTTCCGTACAACGGACGTAACTGGCGACATTCAATTGCCAGAAGGCGTTGAAATGGTAATGCCTGGCGATAACGTACAAATGATCGTAACTCTAATCGCACCAATCGCGATGGACGAAGGTCTACGTTTCGCAATCCGTGAAGGTGGCCGTACAGTTGGTGCTGGTGTTGT
>NZ_AJYK02000112.1 GCF_000286955.2 Vibrio rumoiensis 1S-45 | reverse complement strand
GGCCACTCGGGAACCCCTCCACAAGTGCGGGGGGGATAATAGCAAACTCTTAAAAGCTGTAAAGGGATTTTTTTAAATAATTGATTGAGTGTTGAGTTTTCGAGCAAATGGGTGTTTTAGTGGCATTTTATTGAACAAAATGATGAAAAATTGAGTCAATAAAAGACAAGCCTTTTACCAATATGATAAATGAATATATTCCATTGATATTTACACTGCTTTACGCTTATTGACGATTGTGCTGATAGAATAATTAAAAACTCAAATGGATTGATGTTATGAATAAAAAAATATCCAGGACTCTGGGATTGGCTTTCACTATTTTTGTATCCTCTTATCATTTAGCCAATGCCGCCACACCGAAAAAACCAACGTCTATTCCTTCTGTCCCTGTTGGCGCGCAGATTGTCGAAATGCATGATGTTCAGCAGAGCTTAACTTTAGTTGCCAAGTTAGTGGCTCAAGAGTCTGTACTTATTAAGCCCGAAGTCTCTGGGCGTGTAGAAAAAATATTGGTGCAATCTAATCAAGAAATAAAAGCTGGGCAACCACTGATCACTCTTGATAGCACGAAAGCCAAAGCAACTTTAAATGAAGCGCGTGCTTATTATAACGATGAAAGACGTAAAGAAAGAGAATACGCAAGCCTTGTGAAGAAAAATGCGATTACTCAAACTGAATTAGATGCACAACGTGCCAGTGTGGATATTGCCAAAGCACGATTTGATGTAGCCACGGCCGATCTCGCCTACCTGACTTTAAAAGCACCTTTTGCTGGCACCATTGGTTTTATTGACTTTAGTAAAGGAAAAACTGTCACTGATAATGAAGAGTTGTTTACATTAGATAACTTAGAAAGTATGCGATTGGATCTTCAAGTGCCAGAGAAATATTTATCTCAGATTTCTGTGGGTATGACGGTGAATACGGTAAGCCGTGCTTGGGGTGACCAACCATTCCAAGGCAAAGTAACGAACATCAATACCCGAGTAAACAATGCTACGCTTAGTGTGCCTGTTCGTATTGATATTCCAAACCCTGACCATAAATTAAAACCTGGCATGTTGATGTCAGCCACTATTCACTTCCCTGAAATCCACAAACCTATTATTCCGGTACAAGCCTTAGAATATTCAGGTACAAAACGTTTTGTCTATGTAATTGAAGATAATAAAGTTATTCGTACAGAAATCACCTTAGGTGCTCGTATCGAAGATAAAATCGTCGTAGAAACCGGTTTGAATATTGGGCAAAAGATTGTAACCAAAGGCCTCGTCAATATGCGTGATGGGCTGAAAGTGAATATTGTTGAAGATAACAAGCTTGAGCTTAATAAGGCTGTTGAGCAAGGAGCAAAATAATGTGGTTATCTGATGTGTCGGTAAAACGACCGAC
>NZ_AJYK02000111.1 GCF_000286955.2 Vibrio rumoiensis 1S-45 | reverse complement strand
CCACGATACAAATAACGTGAAAGATATTTTAAGGCAGGTAATCCATAGCCAATGTGCCGACAATCAACTACCCATTTTTGTGGGATATCGTAAGGCAATCTAAGGTTAGGATGAGCCCGAATAGAATCAAGCAACCGAGCTCGCCATACTTTAGCCAGTGCAAACTCATTAAATAGGTAGCGAGAATTACCCTTATGCCATTGATGTTTTTTAGGATCATAAGTGCCGGAAGGTACGATGATATGCAAATGAGGATGAAGATTGCGCCGGCGATTGTGAGTATGCAATACCGCAGTAAAACCAATATCTCTTTTGTGCTGTCGCTTTGCAAAGTCTTTTAAAACGGAGGCGGATATTTTAAACATCATTGGGTATAAAATGTCACTATGGTATTGAGCTATGACACGTAATTCGTAAGGCAAGGTAAAGGTTGCCATAAAATAATGTACGGGCAGTAATTTGTTTTTTTGGCGCGATAGCCAATCGGATGTGGTGGTATGTTGGCATTGAGGGCAATGTCGATGTCCGCAGGACATCGGTATACGGTCGTCATGCTGACAGTGTTGACAAAACCACTGTGAGCACCCTTGCTGAACCGTTCGGCAACGAAGCATGGCGTCGATTGCTCGTTTGGATTCATGCGATAACTTACGCTGATAAGCGTCTAAAAAGTCATCATGATGTTGCTTTAAAATATTAATAAATGTACTCATTTGGGCCCCCAATTGATCTCTAATTTGGACGACAACAGATTGAGGGCAGCAATGGTATCTTTTTGCTTGAGTGGGGTAAGTTGAGTGTATCTTGCCGTTGTATTTAAACTGGCATGCCCGAGTAAATGTTGAAGTGAACGAAGATCGAGTCCTTGCTCAAGTAGATGAGTAGCAAAACAATGACGTAATGAATGAGGACTAATATGCTTATATATCCGGCAATCTTTTAATACTTGTTTGAGTGCTTTTTGTATCCCACCTCGATCCATTGGACTATTGCAACCATTACCTAGACCGGGAAAGATTAAGATGGGATGGTGGTGGGTTTTCCAATAGTTTCGTAATGCATTGAGTACCTGTATCGGTAATGGTATCAGGCGGTCTTTACCACCTTTACCATCACGAATATGTACTTGCATTGCTGTACTATCAATATCATGAATTGTTAATTCCAGGCCTTCACTTAATCGCAAGCCCATACTGTATAGGGTGAAAAAGAAGACTTGATAGCGGTATTGATGAGTATTGTTCAATAATAGGCTGATTTGAGAAGGTGTAAGAATATCGGGTAACCGTTTTACTTGTGGTGGCTTAACAATATTCAGCCATTCCCATTGTTTTTCTATCGTATAACGATAGAAAAATTGCAAACCATTTCGATCCAGTTTAACGGTACTCCATGAGTGAGAGCGTATTAATGCTTCGAAGTATTGCTTTAGATCTTGCGTAGTTAAGATATCGGGTGGGCAATCAAAATAGGCGGATATACGACGTAGCGCACGAGAATAGGCATCAATGGTGGCAGGTCGCTTCCCTTGCAGTGTTAAATTGCTAAGATGTTGCTGATAAAGGTAATCAAAGTGAGCTTGTTGTTTGAGATTCATAATATTTACTCCTGTCGGGTATTACGGTGTGGTAATACATTCAGGAATAAGTATGGTGTTTTAGCTGTTCTGCCGCGTAGCGGCTTCGTTCAACAA
>NZ_AJYK02000110.1 GCF_000286955.2 Vibrio rumoiensis 1S-45 | reverse complement strand
TGAGAGGATTTGAACCTCCGACCCCTGACACCCCATGACAGTGCGCTACCAAGCTGCGCTACATACCGATAAGACATAATGTAAGGGATTGAAGTAAATTACGTCAATACTCTTTATCACAAAGTGAGATTAACTGATGGAAAATCAATCACCTTGGCGATAAAAACGCTTCAATTCCGACAAGCCTTGCAGAACGATTGAAAGCTTAGGTTTCGAACTCTTACTGCGCTTATAATTTTCATCAAATACTTTGTAGTTACCAAATTGGTCAACCACAGTCGTTGTATCATCTGTTATTAGAGCAATATTGTCACTGTCTCCAGCCAGAATCCAAGGTCTAGGGTTTGTGTTGAATAAATTCTTACCACTGCCTAAATCATAAGGATTTGATGATGCTTGGAATAAGTCTTTCATTAGTGTTGCAGATAAATCTAAATGACTCGTTTTATGTTTAAAGAGTTCAGGCTGCTTTCCAGGCCAATGAATGACCATTGGTACTTGCAACTGGTAACGGCTGAAATTGCTGTTAGAGCCCCAAGTATTATTTTGAGTTTCATTAAATTCTGTACCATGGTTCGACGTGATAATTACAATGGTGTCTTCTAACGAACTCTTACTTTCTACTTCATCCAAGATTTTCTTAATCTGTTTGTCTGTTTCAAATACAGCAGATTGGTAACGAGCTTTGAGCTTATCTGTTGGTTGTTTCGAGCCAGTTTTAAATTGAGAAAATACAGTTGGGCTATCTTCAAAGTTTTCGACTTTAGAGAGTTCGATATAGCTAAACCAAGGTTTATTTGATGTTGCCGATAGCCAGGTTTTCCAGGTGTCGATGGTTTTCTCATCCGATGAACTTTCTTTCTTCTTAGTCGACAGATCTAAAGAACGAAATATTTCATCATAAAATTCTGCATCTTCAAAATTATCACTGCTAAATGCCGACATTTGGTAATCACGGCTACGCATTGTATTAATAAAGAGAGGCGCGGTATTCTGCGCTTTTATACTTGAAGCATAACTGCTTGGTAATCCATAGAATAAACCAAACACGCCATAAGTATTATTACTCGCACTGTAGTGATTCATGAAGTTCTGGTTGTTCTTGGCAAAGCGGTACGTCTCTGGCATCACATCAGACGTCAACATATCGCTGCGCAAGTTGTCTACCATGACCATCAACACGTTGTATTGCTTTCCACGACCTTCAAATTTAACGGGTTCCAATGGGTAATTAATCACCTCACTAGTACCACCATTTTTTTCTAGGCGCTCAAGGTATTCTTCTTTATCCAATAAGCCATGTTTTTCCATGAAGGATTTAGCTGTCATTGGATAAGACAATGGAAGATTAGCGCGTTGGTTAGTGATGGGGCTATAGAAAAAAGCATCCGCCCAAATGTAAATTAGGTGGCTACTAACAAAACAAAGGAAAAATATAATGGTTGCAGGCTTGCCCACTTGCTTGCGTGATAGCTTACGCTGTTTTTTCCAAATCCATTCTGAAATGGCAATTTGCAGCAAGAAAATCACCGGAACAGCAGCAAATAAATATTGCCATTCGGCATTAAATGACGTGTTTTCTTTGCTTAGCAATAGCTCCCAAACAACAGGGTTAAGGTGTAGGTGAAGCTTTTGATAAGCTTGGCTGTCTAGTAACAATAGCGTTAAACAAGCCGTCGCAAAACACACGCTGATGAGGCGTAATAATTTTCGGGATGGAATGATAAAAGTTAATGGGAAGAGAATTAAAATATAGAGGGCAAAAACGAGAAAGCTAAAATGCCCGATCCATGAAATGATCAGGTAAGCTTGCCCTAATAGCGTGTCTGGCCAAGGTGATTGGGCGAGAAAGGTCGTACCAATCAACATTGCAAGAATGATGTTAAAGAAAGAGAACCAATGTCCCCAACTTACTAATCGAGAGACGCGCTCCCCATATGAATTATCGCTATCTACCATTTATTTTATCGTTCTAACTCAATTTAGTTTAAGAATGCATTCAATCATCAATCGATGATAAAAGGGCTTGAGAAAATTTATCTGCAATGAGTTTACGTTGAGATTTTGGCACATTAGAGTTCAAGATGTTAGTGACTATATTACCAGCAATCATTAAGCTTAAATCAGCGTTTGCTTCATGTTTTTTTAACACGGCAGCGATTTCTGCCAAGATTTTTTCGATTTTTTCGTCGCTGTATTTTGAATTAATAGGCATAACGGCTCTAATCTAGTTCCTAGTATTGGTTAATAATGTTTCAAACACTTAAAAATAGACACAAAACAAGAATATTTAAGTGATTTTGGGATACAAAGCGGCTTATGATAACCTAGTCTTCCTCACAACTGAAACATCAACTGAAACTAATTTATCATGAGCTTAAATATTTCCAACGTTATATTGCATAAATTGACAAAAAATGACCAAGATGAACTGGTCGTTAACTTACGAGATTCAGCATTGCCAAGTGAAGGTGTGAGCGAACAACTCGTTGCAGAACTACATCGAACCTTTAACGCAAAAGGCGGAAAAGGCTTCGGCATTTATAAAGAAGAGAGTGAATTTCAATCTTGGATGAAGCAACTTCGCCAAGGTGAGCTGAACTTTTATGACTTTTCTCAGCAATCGGCTGAACGTCTTAAAATCGAGTTATCAAAATATCCATTCGCAGAAGAAGGGGTATTGGTGCTTGCGGAATATCAATCATTGGCGACTGATTATTTATTCATTGCTTTGCTACCTTCTAATCAGAGCCTTAAAGTCGATGACGCATTAGACATTACCGGAACCGATTATCTTGATATCAACAAAATGGATATTGCGGTTCGAATCGACCTTTCTCGTTATGAAACCGATCCAGAATCTAACCGCTACTTAACTTACATTAAAGGCCGTGTGGGACGTAAAGTTGCGGATTTCTTTTTAGATTTCTTACAAGCTGAAGTGGGTTTAGATAGTAAAAAACAAAACTTAGTGCTTATGCAAGCGGTAGATGATTACTGCGTCGATGCGCAATTAAATAAAGATGAAACCGTTGCTTACCGTAAACAAGTGCATGATTATTGTAATGAACAGTTAAAGTCTGGTGATGAAGTGACGATCAAAGAATTGTCGGGTGAGTTAACCGGTTCTGGTCATGACGACAATTTCCAAGAGTTTACACAAAAACAAGGCTATGAATTAGAAGACAGCTTTCCTGTTGATCGTTCAACCATTCGCAAATTAGCCAAGTATGTTGGCGCTGGCGGAGGTTTGTCGATTAACTTTGACAGTATGTTATTAGGTGAGCGAGTATTTTACGATCCAGAAACGGATACGTTGACGATTAAAGGCATTCCGCCAAACTTAAAGGATCAGTTGACTCGTCATTCATAATGCGCGTGGCTTCAACAACTCAAACCAGTTATGTAAAAATCGGGTTTGAAGATTGGCGTAAGCAATGAGATAGTAGAGTGATTCTTTAAAAGAAGTATTTTTGTGGCATAGCGTTGTTATGCCTCGTTTAAAAGATATAAAAAATATCATGGAGAGGATGAGAAATGATGAGAGTAGGTTTAGTTGGCTGGCGTGGCATGGTAGGTTCTGTGCTAATGCAACGTATGGTGGAAGAGAAGGATTTCGACCTTATTGAACCTGTATTTTATACCACATCGCAAGTGGGTATTCCTGCGCCTTTCCTAGGTAAAGATGCGGGCATGCTTCAAGATGCGTTTGATATTGATAGCTTAAAGCAACTTGATGCGATCATTACTTGTCAGGGCGGTTCTTACACTGAAAAAGTCTACCCAGCGCTGCGCCAAGCAGGTTGGAAAGGGTACTGGATTGATGCGGCTTCGACACTTCGCATGAAAGATGATGCCATCATTACGCTTGATCCGGTGAACTTAAAACAAATTCAACACGGCCTTCATGCTGGTACCAATACTTTTGTTGGCGGTAACTGTACAGTTAGCCTAATGCTTATGGGCCTTGGTGGCTTGTATGAAAAAGGCATGATCGAGTGGATGAGCGCCATGACTTATCAAGCGGCTTCTGGCGCAGGTGCTAAAAATATGCGTGAGTTGATTGCACAAATGGGTGTAATTAACCAATCAGTAAGCGCTGAAATGGCCGATCCAGCCAGTTCAATTCTCGATATTGACCGTAAAGTTGCGGAAACTATTCGTTCAAGTGAATTCCCAACCAGTGAGTTTGGTGCGCCATTAGCAGGTTCGTTAATCCCTTGGATTGACGTTAAGCGTGAAAACGGCCAAAGTAAAGAAGAGTGGAAAGCAACCGTTGAGACGAACAAGATCCTTGGTCTTCAAGGTGATGGTGTGGTTCCTATTGATGGGACTTGTGTGCGTATCGGCGCAATGCGTTGTCACTCACAAGCGTTGACCATTAAGCTGAAGCAAAATGTACCAATGGATGAAATTGAAGAAATCATCGCGACTCATAATGATTGGGTGAAAGTGATCCCGAATGATCGCGATATTACGGCTCAAGAACTTTCTCCAGCTAAAGTGACAGGTACACTTTCTGTGCCTGTTGGTCGCCTTCGCAAGATGGAAATGGGTGATACCTTCCTGAATGCGTTTACTGTTGGTGACCAGCTGTTATGGGGTGCTGCGGAACCATTACGCCGTACTCTACGCATCATCTTAGCGGAAAAATAACATTGTCGTTAATTCGATAAACCTATAAAAATACCGGCCAAGTTGGCCGGTATTTTTTTGTCTGTCTATAACCTTCAATTGCCTTGGGTATTAAATACAAAAACTTAAATGTTCCTGTTTATTCTTCAGGTGGAGAAGGGTGCTTGACCGGAACCACACGCTGATCGGGATCGGCAAGTTCACCACCGCAATGTTTGCAGAAGAGGGCATCTGTCTCATGGCCGCTTTTCGTGCAGTTAGGACAAAGCACTAAGCTACGGTGCGCTTTCATTTCTTGATTGAGTTCCGCGGTAATAATCCCCGTTGGTACGGCTAAAATTGAATAACCTAAAAGCATGGTTAATGCCGCAACGGCTTGTCCTAATGGTGTTTGCGGGACAACATCGCCATAGCCTACAGTAGTAATGGTTATGATTGCCCAATAGATACCTCTTGGAATACTGGTAAAGCCATTTTCTGGGCCTTCAATGACATACATTAATGCGCCGAAAATAGTGACCAGAATAGCAACGGCACTAAAGAAAATTAAAATCTTTCTTTGTGACATGGCGAGCGTGCGTACGAGTAAGTTGGAATCTTGTAAAAAGCGTACCAGCTTTAAAATACGGAAAATTCGCATTACCCGTAGCAGTCGGATGATGCCAATAAAGCTTGCTGCTGGGAAAAAGAAAGCTAAATAGGTTGGCAGAATGGCGAGCAAATCAATGACGCCGTAGAAGCTTTTGGCATAAGCGCTTGGTTTCGGTGAACAATATAATCTTAATAAATATTCGACCGTAAACATGGCGGTGAAGATATATTCTAAAATATCGAATTCTTTTTGCCATTGATCCGCAAAAGCGGGAACAGAATCAAGAATAAGTACAATCAATGAACTGATGATGGCAACGATTAAGATGAGATCAAAACGTTTTCCGGCAGGGGTATGAGTGCCAAAAATTATGACATACAGTTGGTGCTTTAGGGTGTCTTGAGTCATCAGTTTTAATCTTCCTATAATCTTGTTAGCTCAATAGCTCAATAGCTCAATAGCTCAATAGCTCTATGCCATCAACCCTGGGAAAAGGCTGCCAACACCATTAACGATAAATTGAATGCCTAAAGCTGCCAGAATCAAACCCATGATACGAGTGATCACGTTGATACCCGTTTGTCCTAAAAATCGAACAATCAAAGGGGCTGAACGAAATAGTAACCAAGAGCAAAAACAAAAGGCAATAATAGTCGCAATAATACCAAGAGTTTCAAATAAGCTTGGGTAGCGAGATCCATAAACAATAGTTGAACTTATCGCACCAGGTCCTGCCATTAAAGGCATCGCTAATGGAACAACCCCTATTTGCTCTCGGCTAATGTATTCAGTTTGCTCTTGTTTGTTTTGCTTATCTTCACCGAGTTTACCGCTCATCATGGAAAAAGCGATACTCATGAGCAGTAAGCCGCCCGCAATTCGAAAAGAATCCAAAGAAATACTGAACATATCAAGTAAAAACTGACCACATAATAACGAGACGACCAAAATAATGCCTACTGCTATGTTAGCCGTGGTGGCGGTTTTACGTTTTTCTTCAGGAGACATGTGCCCAGTCAGTGAAACAAAAACAGGCATAATTCCTACTGGATTCACTGCAGCCACAAGGCCAAGAAAAAATTGTAGGTAAATGGCAAATTCAATAGAGGCCATGAACAGTTCTCGAAAGTTAATATTGGAAACGGTGGTGGACTAAAGCCAGTTCATAAAAATGAATTATTAATATGCTGAACTAACAGTAGAAGAGAGCGTAATGTAAGGCAAATGGTTATAAAATTCGAGTGATATCTCTTAATTGTTCGAGTTTCAGTAAGCCCTAAAACTTTACAGTGTCTATACATATACATGGTATGTGGTTGGTATCAACACCAAGGCTCGATATTTGGAAAATAAAAACGCCATTATCAATAAGAGGAGGGACTATTTAAGAATTTCGATTTGTGTTCAAATCAATGCGGGCTAGATAGAATGAGTTTCCATTAAGTTATTGTAACTAATAAGAAATAATCTTATCAATAGTGATAGAAAGTGAAGCCAAAAGTGGTATGTATCATGATGTTGAGTATACTTGTTTACATCATGGAAATAGTGTCGATTTTTGGTTTTTCTGATAGAAATGCCATGATATTTTTGTGATTTGAGAACGGATTTGTATTGATGAGGTGAATATTTTTTTCGATTAGTGAAATTAATTAATTCATTATTAATCAATGGTTTACTTTTTAGCTTTGGCAGGAAATACCGCTTTAGAGGTAATTAGCGGGCGAGAAATGATCTAAGTCAATATTTTAAATATTTGAAGGCTTATACTCAATTTGAAAGCGATTTACTAAGACGGTTTACATAGCTTTAATATTGGTAACAAGTTGTACCGCGATCTCAGTAGTCTTACTAAATAGTTTTTAATTTTTAGATCTTAGGAGATTTATTATGCCTGTAACGAATTTAGCTGAACTTGATGATCTTGTTACACGTGTTCAAGCAGCACAAAAAGAATTTGCAACTTTTTCACAAGAACAAGTAGATAAAATTTTTCGTGCTGCATCACTAGCCGCTAACCAAGCGCGAATTCCTCTAGCACAACAAGCGGTAGCCGAATCAGGCATGGGTATTATCGAAGATAAAGTGATCAAGAACCACTTTGCTTCAGAGTTTATCTATAACAAATACAAAGATGAAAAAACCTGTGGTGTGTTAGAAGTTAACGATGAATACGGCACAATGACCATTGCTGAACCCGTTGGCATCATCTGTGGTATCGTCCCAACCACTAACCCAACATCGACTGCGATTTTCAAGTCTCTTATCTCTTTGAAAACGCGTAATGCCATCATCTTCTCGCCACATCCACGAGCGAAAAATTCTACCAATGATGCTGCTAAATTAGTCTTAGATGCTGCAGTTGCCGCAGGCGCTCCAAAAGATATCATTGGTTGGATCGATCAACCGTCTGTTGAATTATCCAATGCTTTAATGAAGCACGATGGCATTAACCTTATTCTTGCAACTGGTGGTCCAGGCATGGTTAAAGCTGCGTATTCTTCAGGTAAACCTGCCATTGGCGTAGGTGCGGGTAACGTGCCTGTGGTTATTGATGAAACAGCAGATATCAAGCGTGCAGTAGCATCAGTCCTTATGTCTAAAACTTTCGATAACGGTGTGGTATGTGCTTCTGAACAAGCCGTTATTGTTATGGATGAAGTTTATGACGAAGTGAAAGAGCGTTTTGCTTCTCATAATGGTTATGTGTTGTCTAAATCTGAAGCGGACAAAGTACGTAAGATTTTATTGATTAATGGTAACTTGAATGCGGATATCGTAGGCCAGCCTGCAACGAAAATTGCAGAAATGGCAGGTGTTAAAGTGCCTGCCGATACCAAGATCTTGATTGGTGAAGGTGGTGTAGTGAGCCACGATGATGAATTTGCTCACGAGAAACTGTCTCCTACGTTAGGTATGTTCCGCGCATCTTCATTTGAAAATGCCGTAGAACAAGCGATCACTATGGTGGAAATCGGTGGTATCGGCCATACCTCGGGCCTTTACACAAACCAAGATACCAATGAAGACCGTATTCGCTACTTTGGCGATAAAATGAAAACCGCTCGTATTCTTATCAATATCCCAACCACACATGGCGGTATTGGTGACCTATACAACTTTAACGTTGCGCCTTCATTAACGTTAGGTTGTGGTTCATGGGGTGGTAACTCTATCTCAGAAAACGTAGGTCCTAAGCACCTTATCAACAAAAAAACGGTCGCTAAGAGAGCAGAGAATATGTTGTGGCATAAACTTCCAAAATCTATTTACTTCCGCCGTGGTAGCTTACCAATTGCATTGAGTGATTTAGAAGATAAGAAACGAGCATTCCTTGTGACAGACCGTTTCCTATTCAACAATGGTTACGCTGATGAAGTCGTGAGCATTTTGAAAAACTTGGGCTTAGAAGTTCAAACCTTCTTTGATGTAGAAGCCGATCCAACGCTTTCAGTGGTTGAAAAGGGCGCAGAAGCCATGAAGAGCTTCCAACCAGATGTGATTTTGGCGCTTGGCGGTGGTTCTCCAATGGATGCCGCTAAGATCATGTGGGTGATGTACGAGCACCCTGAAACACACTTTGAAGAATTAGCAATGCGCTTTATGGATATCCGTAAACGTATTTACAAATTCCCTAAAATGGGTAAAAAAGCAGAACTTGTTTGTATCACTACCACATCTGGTACGGGCTCTGAAGTAACGCCGTTTGCCGTTGTAACAGATGATAAGACAGGGGCTAAATACCCATTAGCCGATTACGAATTAACGCCTCAAATGGCGATTGTTGATGCAAACTTAGTTATGAATATGCCTAAATCATTGACGGCATTTGGTGGTTACGATGCAATTACTCACGCACTAGAAGCTTATGTGTCGGTGCTTGCAAATGAATATTCAGACGGCCACGCACTTCAAGCGCTTAAAATGCTGAAAGAGTACCTACCATCAAGTTACAAAAATGGTGCTGCGGATCCCATCGCTCGTGAGAAAGTGCACAATGCGGCGACGATCGCGGGTATGTCATTTGCCAATGCTTTCCTTGGTGTGTGTCACTCCATTGCCCATAAAATTGGTGCAGAGTTCCACATTCCACATGGACTTGCTAACGCATTAATGATTTCTAACGTGATTCGTTTTAATGCTAATGACAACCCAACCAAACAAACGGCATTTTCTCAATACGATCGCCCACAAGCGCGTCGTCGTTATGCGGAAATCGCTGACCACTTAGGGTTAAGCCAAGCTGGTGACCGTACTGCACAGAAAATTGAGCGTCTATTAACTTGGTTGGATGAAGTAAAAGTTGAATTAGATATTCCAATGTCTATTCAAGCAGCAGGTGTACCTGAAGCCGACTTCTTAGCTAAGCTGGATGAACTGGCAGTCGATGCCTTTGATGACCAATGTACAGGCGCTAACCCTCGTTACCCTCTCATTACAGAATTGAGAGAAGTATTGCTTGCTGCATATTATGGTAAAGCGTATATCGAAGGTGAGACCTTTGAAGGTACAACAGTAATTAAAAAAACAGAAGAACCAAAGAAAGCGGCAAAGAAGAAATAATCGGATAAATAATTAGATTATTAACCGCTCTCAAGAAGACATAAAGCCTCATCAATGGATGAGGCTTTTTTATAGGAATAGTTTTAACTTTGGTTGATGACTTTTGGGCTTAATAGGAATCCAGAATACGGCCATTAAAGTAATCATTTTCAACGATATATTCAGCGTTGCGTATTAACTCATCGTAATTATGAGCCCAGTTATGGCTATGAGCATGCCTAGAAACGTTAGGCAAAATACCACCTACACGAATATTGAATGGCATTAATTCCTCTGCCCAGCTTTGAGTAAATTCAGAAATAAGTGATGACGAGTGGTGAGGATCTTCTTGTTCATGGCCTGAGAGATTAACAATAACGCCTTTTTTACCATTATTAAGCATTTGCTTTGCTGCCAATTTACTAAAGCAAAGCATGGTCATCGCAATATTGGAAATTTGGCTGCTGTATAAATCAAGGTTGTCATCATCCATTAAAGATGGTGAAGGAAGGCTTGGATATAGGTTAATTAGCACATCGATACCTTTGTCAAAGTGATGATTAATAGATGAGAACAAAGGTTGGACACTTTCGAAGCTATGGTCATCGAGCAAGTATTGGAATACTTTTGATGAATACTGTTGGCATTGTTGAATCGTGCGATTCAAGGTGATTTCATTGTTGTCTACCAAAATGACATTAGCGTTAAGAGACAGAAAGTGCTGAGCTAAATTTTGACCTAAATGAGAGCCTGCTGACGTAATGACAACAACTGAATTTTGTATATTCATAAAAACACCCCATTGGTTTCAAATTTATAAAAAGCACGTCTATGAACTTCATCGTACCTCCATGAGTGTAATCACCCGACGTCTAAACCGATAAACCATAGACAATAAGCATGGTAGCAAAACGTGTAAAGATCTTGTGAATAACATCATGAGTATGAAATGAAACAATGTAACTTATTAATTAATTAGAATTTAATGGAAATGGGGTTGTGGATAATTTTTAAACAATGTGGAGTCGATCATTGTTTGAGTGAGCTAGTCAAGAGGTTAGGGCGGTGACATTGGCCAGCAGAAGCCATTGGTAAGGT
>NZ_AJYK02000109.1 GCF_000286955.2 Vibrio rumoiensis 1S-45 | reverse complement strand
TTAAACTATTAAACTATTAAACTACAAATCAATATTGGTTCGTTTAGGAAAAATTGGGAGATTTTATGATTCTAGTTACTGGTGGTGCAGGCTTTATAGGTAGTGCTGTTGTTCGCTATATTATTGGAAATACAGATGATTCTGTTGTTAATGTCGATTGCTTAACTTACGCTGGTAATGTGGAATCAGTTGCTCCTATTTCAGATAGTGACCGTTACTATTTCGTACAAGCGGATATCTGCGATACTAAAGCGATGGCTGATGTTTTTACTAAATATCAACCAACTGCTGTTATGCACCTAGCGGCTGAATCACATGTTGACCGTTCAATTGATGGCCCCGCTGATTTTATAACAACAAATATTGTTGGTACATTTACTTTATTAGAAGCCGCACGTAACTATTGGGTGACTTTACCTGAAGATAAAAAGCAAGCTTTTCGTTTTCATCATATTAGTACCGATGAAGTTTATGGTGATTTAGAAGGTACAGATGATCTATTCACTGAAACGACTTCTTATGAGCCTAGCTCTCCTTATTCGGCATCTAAAGCTTCAAGTGATCATTTGGTTCGGGCTTGGCATCGTACTTACGGCTTACCTGTGATTGTAACGAACTGCTCAAATAATTACGGCCCATATCATTTTCCTGAAAAATTAATTCCACACGTAATTTTAAATGCATTAGGAGCAAAATCACTACCAGTATATGGTGATGGAAGCCAAATTCGCGATTGGTTATATGTGGAAGATCACGCGAGAGCGCTTTATAAGGTTGTTACAGAAGGAGTTGTAGGTGAAACTTATAATATCGGCGGTCATAATGAAAAGAAAAATATCGAAGTAGTAGAGACTTTATGCGCAATTCTTGATGAATTAAAGCCTATTTCAGATAATCCTGCTTTTAATTCATCATCAATGAAAAATTATAACGAACTGATTACTTTTGTTAAAGACCGCCCTGGGCATGATGTACGGTATGCTATTGATGCTTCTAAAATAGAACGTGAATTAGGCTGGATGCCAGAAGAAAGTTTTGAAACTGGGATTCGTAAAACTGTTGAATGGTATTTAAATAATGAAAATTGGTGGCAGCGCGTATTAAGCGGTGAATACCAATTAGCACGTATTGGAGGGGAATAAATATGATTAGCTCTACATCGCCAAAGTACAAAGGCATTATTTTAGCCGGAGGTTCTGGTACTAGGCTATACCCATTAACACGAGGTGTATCTAAACAACTATTACCAGTATACGATAAGCCGATGATTTATTATCCGCTTTCTACATTGATGCTCGCTGGTATTAAAGATATTTTAGTTATCACAACACCAGAAGATAATGAAGGCTTTAAGCGTTTACTTGGTGACGGTAGCGATTATGGCATTAATTTAGAGTATGCCATTCAAGAAAGTCCAGATGGACTAGCTCAAGCATTTATTATTGGTGAAGATTTTATTGGTCAAGATAATTGCTGTCTCGTATTGGGTGATAATATATTTTACGGTCAGTCATTTACCAAAACATTAAAAAATGCTGCAAGTCGTGACAAGGGTGCCACTGTGTTTGGTTATCAAGTTAAAGACCCAGAACGCTTTGGTGTTGTTGAATTTGATAGCGAAATGCGCGCTATTTCTATTGAAGAGAAGCCGCTGAAACCTAAGTCGGATTATGCCGTTACAGGCTTGTATTTTTATGACAACCGTGTTGTTGATTTAGCAAAACAAGTGAAGCCATCTCATCGTGGTGAGTTAGAAATCACAACTTTAAATGAAATGTACTTAAATGATGGTTCACTGAATGTTGAGTTGTTAGGGCGTGGTTTCGCTTGGTTGGATACTGGCACACACGAAAGCCTACACGAAGCATCATCATTTGTTCAGACTATCGAACATGTACAAGGTTTGAAAGTAGCATGCTTGGAAGAGATAGCGTTTACTCAAGGTTGGTTAACTTCGGAAGACCTTAAGCGTATAGCTACCCCGATGATTAAGAATGAGTATGGACGATACCTCAATAAACTAGCTGAAAAAAAGATGGCATATTAAAATCATGATGAAAGTATTAATTACAGGTTGCAATGGACAAGTTGGGCATTGCTTAGTTCAGCAATTAAGCGGTAAAGCGCAAGTATTGGCATTGGATGTTTCTGGTCTTGATATTACTGACAAAGATCAGGTGATGACAAAAGTAGTTGAATTTGAACCAGACTTTATTATCAATGCCGCAGCCCACACGGCCGTAGATAAAGCTGAATCTGAAGAAGCATTATCAAATGCAATTAATTGTGATGGCCCACGTTATCTTGCTGAGGCTGCTCATTCAGTTGGTGCTGTAATATTACATATTTCTACAGATTATGTGTTTGAAGGTAATAAAAAAGGCCAATACAATGAAGATGACGTTACAAATCCCCAAGGTGTTTATGGGGCAACTAAACTTTCAGGAGAGTTAGCGGTTGCACAAGCATGTGCTCGTCATATTATTATAAGAACTGCTTGGGTCTTTGGTGAGCATGGTAATAACTTTGTAAAGACAATGCTACGTCTTGGTAAGGATCGTGATGAATTAAGTATTGTTAGTGACCAGTTTGGAGGACCTACCTTTGCAGGGGATATTGCGGCAGCGCTTATTGTTATAGCAAAGGAAATTCAAGCAGGTAATGAAGAGTGGGGAGTATATCATTTTTCTGGTGCGCCACATGTTAGTTGGTTTGAATTTTCTGAAGTTATTTTTGCTCAAGCATACAATCAAGGTGTCATTGATCATAAACTTAAATTAAATGCAATTAGTACTGAGCAGTACCCCACAGCAGCTAAACGTCCAGAAAACTCAAAATTGGATTGTCGGAAAATTAAAGACACTTTTGGTATCGAACCTAGTAATTGGCAATTAGCAATTAAACGAATTAAAGAGTATCAATAATGAAAGTAATAGATACAAGTATTCCAGATGTTAAAATCATTGAGCCTAGTGTTTTTGGCGATGATCGTGGTTTCTTTATGGAAACCTGGAATCAAGTAGAATTTGAAAAAAAAGTAGCGGGTAAATCAATCACCTTCGTACAAGATAATCATTCTAAGTCTAAAAAAGGTATATTACGCGGCCTTCATTACCAAACAGAAAATACACAAGGAAAGTTAGTTCGAGTTGTATCTGGTGAGGTATTTGATGTAGCAGTTGATATCCGAAAAGACTCTCCAACATTTGGCCAATGGGTAGGTGAGTATCTTTCAGCAGATAATAAACGTCAATTATGGGTGCCAGAAGGTTTTGCACATGGTTTCTATGTTATTAGTGATGAGGCTGAATTTGTTTATAAATGCACTGATTATTATAATCCAAATGCTGAGGTTTCGATAAAGTGGAATGATAAGACAATTGGAATTAATTGGCCAGTTACTAATGATCCAATATTATCAAATAAAGATGAAAGAGGTTTGTCTTTTTTAGATAGTAAAACGTTATGAAAATATATGTTTCAGTGGTTTCCCATGAACATTCCGAGCTTATAAATAAGCTCGGGTGCCTGGAATCTTTATCTAAAGATTTTCATATAATATTAAAAAGTAATGTAATTAATGATGACTTCATATGTCTTAATTATAATGAAAATATAAAGTGGTTAAACTATTCTTATAATTGTGGCTTTGGTCATAATAACAATATTGTATATCAACACTGTGTC
>NZ_AJYK02000108.1 GCF_000286955.2 Vibrio rumoiensis 1S-45 | reverse complement strand
GGCTATTAAATGTTTTTGGGGCATTTTTGAGTTTAAAAGGACTAGCTTTAACACTTGTCTGAGTGGACTTTGGGTAGATAGAATGGCTTTTAACTGATTGCCATATTAAAAATAAGCTCTAGAAATGATACGTCACCAAGATACCCTTGTTCGTTGGCTTCAATCCATTTTTCTTTTGAAATCTCAGGCCAATTAAGTTCATATCCAGCCACAAAAATCAGCTCTTCAAAGAAAAAACGTGTGGCCCTACCATTTCCTTCTCGAAAAGGATGGATGATATTAATTTCACAAAAAATATCTGCGACTAATCGAATAAATTCATTACGATCTGAGCATTCACGAAGTTGGGGGATACGTTCTAGCTGCCGTATAAGCTCTCTTTCAATAAAAGAGCAATGGCAAAAGCGCGTGTTGCCTTTGCTGATATCAACATCACGAACTTCTCCAGCCCATCCATACACATCCTGAAAAAGCACCCAGTGAAGATGCCTAAAGTGTCCTATATCGAAGTCTTCTAAAGCTGAGACAAGACTCAAATATTCGATATATCGATGTTCAGAGAATGCGACTTCAGCTTCATCCAGTTTTTCACTGTCACGGATATCAAGTAAATTTATAAGTGTATTAGAGCTAGGATAACAATAATGATCCTGAGCGACACCGTATTTATCTCGCATATTGCCTTTTTAACGCTGCCAGTGATTGAGGTTCACTTTTTACGATAAGCCCTTCGTAAGACGTGCTCACTTTAAAGTTTTTCGCTTTAGGAACAAATTGACGATTGGTCTTGGAGCTGTTCGTTTCAGCCTTGACGTGCTTCATAAGCTTACTCTACATAAGGTGTCTGATATCATCATTTTAACTCTCAACCTACTAACTATCAAACTCAATTGACCAAACAGCATTAAATTTGAATGTTTGAAGTCAAATTGAATAATGTTTTATAGGGCAAACTCGCATTAGCAGAATGTGAATAAGTCACTACTCTAAACAGCAATGGGCATAAATGAGTTACTCACCGTCACCCCGCACATGAGC
>NZ_AJYK02000107.1 GCF_000286955.2 Vibrio rumoiensis 1S-45 | reverse complement strand
CTACCAGCTGAGCTAGTGTCGCGTCATACGAATCTAGTAATTATTAGAATTCGTTAACCTGAACGTCTTCCGTTGTTCAGGGCTGCGAATTATAAGAGCATTTTTTTTTGATGCAAGTGTTAGTTTGCAAAAAAATCAAAATAACGAGTTAATTGATTGAAAAAGAAACACGTAAGCTCTTACATCCACAAATACGTTAAATTTTGAACACTGAAGAACGGTAATATTTCAGTTCAGCGATCGATTCACGAATATCATCTAAAGCTAAATGACTGCCTGCTTTTGAAAATCCGTTCAATAATTCTGGCTGCCAACGACGAGTTAACTCTTTAATCGTACTCACATCAACATAACGATAATGGAAATACTCTTCTAAAGTCGGCATGTGCTTGTACAAGAATCGACGATCTTGACCAATGCTATTGCCACAAATCGGTGATTTTCCCTTAGGTACCCATTTTTCAAGAAAAGCGATGGTTTGAGCAACTGCCTCATCTTCTGAAATTGTACTGTCTTGCACTCGCTTAACCAAGCCACTATGAGTATGAGTATTGGTACACCAATCATCCATTTTAGCCAGTTCTTCTTCTGATTGATGAATGGCTAACACAGGCCCTTCTGCCAGGATATTCAATTCACTATCCGTCACAATAGACGCAATTTCGATGATTTTATGGGTTTCAGGATCAAGCCCTGTCATTTCTAAATCGACCCAAATAAGGTTTTGGTCATTGAAAGACGCATTTAATGACATAGATCTTTGCCTTTTTTATCCAGAAAAGAGGTATCATACTCTGCTAACATACTCTTTGTGAATTTAAAGTATCTTCAATAGGGAATAAGTATAACCTGTGGCAAAAAAGCAAAAACTCACTAAAGGCCAAGTTCGCCGAGTTCGAACCAATCAAAAGAAACGTTTAACCCAAGAAGATTCCATTCAATGGGATGAAAACATGCTAGGCAGCATGCAAAAAGGGTTAGTCATTTCTCGCTTTGGCCAACATGCCGATATTGAAGATTTAGAAAGCGGTGAGATCCAACGCTGTAATTTACGTCGTGGCATTGAAAGTTTGGTATCTGGTGACCGCGTTATTTGGCGACCAGGCCTTGAATCAATGGCTGGTATTTCTGGTGTCGTGGAAGCGGTTGAAACTCGCACTTCTGTTCTCGTTCGTCCAGATTATTATGATGGAGTAAAACCCGTCGCGGCTAATGTGAATCAAATGGTGATCGTCTCTTCTGTTTTACCTGAATTATCATTAAACATTATTGATCGTTATCTTATTGCCGCTGAAACCTTACATATTGCACCTTTGATTGTACTCAATAAAACCGACCTGATTCCGGATGGTGAACAAGAACAGTATCGACAAGCACTAAGTCATTATAAAACCATTGGTTATGATGTGTTGTTCGTTAGTCGAGAAACTGAAGATGGCTTAACTGAACTGCAAGACACATTAAAAGATCGCTTAAGTATTTTCGTCGGGCAATCAGGGGTGGGTAAATCAAGCTTAGTCAATGCATTAATGCCTGAAGTAAAAGTGTTAGAAGGCGATGTGTCCGAAAACTCTGGTTTAGGTCAACACACCACGACCACTGCTCGCTTATATCACTTCCCTAAAGGTGGTGATTTAATTGATTCTCCTGGAGTTCGAGAGTTTGGCTTATGGCACTTAGAAGCCGATGAGGTCACTCAAGCTTTCGCTGAGTTCCGCCCTTACTTAGGTGGTTGTAAGTTCCGAGATTGCAAACATAATGATGATCCTGGCTGTTTAATTCGTGAAGCGGTCGAAAAAGGTGATATTCCTCGAGTGCGCTTTGAAAATTACCATCGCATTATAGAAAGTATGGGTGAAAATAAAGCGAATCGACAATTTTCTAAGAATAAGAAAGATTTATAGCCTTATATTCAACTAACTTGTAACTTGGCAACACTCATTCAACTGCTGACAAGATATTATCTTTTAAGTAAAATCGGCTACCCTTTCCGTAAGACTCTACGGAATGTTTAACAAAAACGGATACTCACGTGATAGATAAAATTAAAGTGACTCTGCAATATTGGATCCCACAACACGGCTTAACGCGTTTAATGGGAAAACTGGCCTCAGCCAAAATGGGCAGCCTCACTACCGCGGTTATTCGCTGGTTCATCAAGCAATATAACGTCAATATGGATGATGCTGTTCATTCTGACCCAGCTTACTTCAATAGCTTTAACGAATTTTTTGTTCGTGAATTAAAAGCTGGAATTCGCCCTATTGCAGAAGGCAACAGCGTGATTGTTCACCCTGCGGATGCTCGCACCAGCCAATTTGGTCCAATCGAAAATGGCCGTTTAATTCAAGCGAAAGGCCATGATTTCTCCGCTCAAGAATTGCTCGGTGGCGATAAAGCCTTAGCCGATGAATTCATTGATGGTGAATTTGCTACTTTATACCTTTCTCCACGCGATTATCACCGTGTTCATATGCCATGTGATGGTGTGCTTCGCCAGATGATTTATGTACCTGGCGATCTATTTTCAGTGAATCCATTAACCGCTGCTAACGTGCCAAATCTTTTTGCACGTAACGAGCGTGTGGTATGTATTTTTGATACTGAATTTGGTCCCATGGCTCAAGTACTTGTTGGTGCGACTATTGTTGGTAGCATTGAAGTTGTGTGGGGGGGAACGATTACACCACCTACTGGTTCTTCGGTTCACCGTTGGAACTATGAAACTGAAGGTGAGAAGGCGATTCGATTCAAAAAAGGTGAAGAAATGGGTCGTTTTAAACTTGGCTCAACCGTTATTAACCTATTTGCTAAAGATCAAATTCGTTTCGATTCAAGTATGGCAGAAGGTGAAGTCACAGTACTTGGTACGCCTTATGCACATCAGTTAGAAGCTAAAAGCACTGCATCAGATAACTCTGAAACAGAGATTCCATCTAACAATCAATAATAACCTTCTCGCTCATTAAATTTTGAAGGGTGGCTATCAATGATGGTCACCCTTTTTTATACCTTTCTTACTTGAAGGTACTTGGGTATATTAAAAATATCTCACTAGCCAAACCATAACCACTTCCACTACTATCGAATTTTAAAGACTTTAAAGAGTGATTTATTATGTTGATCATTGCTCACCGTGGCGCTCGCTCCACCCATCCTGAAAATACACTCATTGCGATCCAAGCAGCAATCGATATGGGCGTTCAAGCAATCGAAATCGATGTGCATGAACATGATGGTCAATTCTGGGTGATCCATGATAAGTGGCTTAATCGCACCACCGATCACATTGGAAAACTTCACTGGTTAAGTGCCGAGAAACTCAAGCAAGTCAAAATCGCCAAAACAGAAAACATTCCGACTTTAATTGAGGTTTTGAAGTTAGTGGATGGTCAATGCGCTTTGAATATAGAGCTTAAAGGTATTAGCCACCATGATTTGCTCTATCAACATTTGAATTTTGCATTAGAGAATTGCCACTTTCAGTTAGAACAATTAATTGTTTCTTCATTTAACCATGATTGGTTAAAGCAGTTAAAAGAAGAGCAATCTCAATGGTTGATTGGCGCATTATCTGCATCAAAAGGCACAGATAAAGCTTCATTTGCAAACAAGATTGGGGCCACCAGCATTAATTTAGACCTAGATGTGATCGATGAAGAGTATGTTCAGCATGCTAAACAATTAGGTTTAGCTGTATATGTCTATACCGTCAATCAACCAGAAGATTGGCAATGGTTGAACGAAATCGGCGTAGATGGTGTGTTTTGTGACTGCCCTGCTAAGGCAATTGAGCACTACCCTCAACCAACGCAATTTATGTGGCAATAACACCGTCCTTTATATTCAAAGAGTAGAACACCATGACCTACGAATGGTTTGCCTTAGCCGCTGCCGCTTTATGGGCAATTTCCAGTTTAATATCAGTAACTCCTGCGCGTCATTTAGGGTCATTTGCTTATAGCCGTTGGCGCATGGGTTGTACTGCGATCATGCTGACTAGCATGGCATGGTTTATGGGAGGATGGGCAACCGTAGAATCTAACCATGTGATCCCTATGGCGTTGTCGGGATTAATTGGCATCTTTATCGGTGATACAGCTCTATTTGCTTGTATGAATCGCATGGGCCCTCGTATGGCAGGCTTACTCTTCTCTTGCCATGCTGTTTTTTCTGCTTTACTCGGCTATTGGCTCTTTCATGAAACATTAAATGGCATTGAGTTATTTGGGGCTATTCTGGTTTTCTCTGGTGTGGTCATCGCCATTTTCTTTGGACGTAAACAAACTAACCAACATACTTGGGAAACCGTACAGGGAAAACTGCATATTGCGATTAGTTTAGGGCTATTGGCCGCATTTTGCCAAGCAATGGGCGGCATCATAGCCAAACCCATCATGCAAACTTCGGTTGATCCGATTGCGGCATCGGCGATACGTATGATTGCCGCGTTTACCGCTCATCTAACCTTAAGAGCCACTGGCGCTAAGATCGCAAAACCATTGCAGCGAATTAATTGGAAAATTTTAGGGGTAACTGCCATTAATGGTTTTCTGGCAATGGCGGTAGGGATGACATTAATTCTCTACGCGCTACAAAAAGGCAATGTCGGTATGGTGGCATTATTATCAGCCACCACACCGATTATGATTTTGCCGCTACTTTGGCTCTACACCAAACAACGCCCCTCTCCTTTTGCTTGGGTTGGTGCATTGCTTGCGGTAATTGGCACCGGTGTTTTAGTGAATGTGTAAATAAAAGATTAAGCTCTAGGAAACGGAAAAGCCGTCACTTGATCAATATGATCACAGCCGATCGCCAGCATAATCAAGCGATCAATTCCTAAGGCCACACCGGCACATTGCGGTAAACCCGCTTCTAATGCCGCAATCAAATGATAGTCAATCGGTTGAGGGGATAATCCCATCTCAACTCGTTGCTGATTATCTCTTTCAAAACGGGATAACTGCTCTTTCGAGTTATCCAACTCATGAAAGCCATTGGCAAGTTCGAGCCCTTTAAAATACACTTCAAACCGGTCTGCAACTCGTGGGTCAGTTTGATTGATTTTGGCGAGTGCTGCTTGTGAGGCAGGAAAATCATAAACCATCACTGGAACTTGTTGCCCAATATTCGCTTCGATGCCAATGCTAAATAACAATTGTAATAACGTATCTCGGTCTTGTTCAGGCTCGGCAATATCAGCCAATCCCAATGTGGCCGCAACTTGTTTTAGCTGCTGCATACTCCCCTCTAGAGGGCATACCTTTAATACCTGCAAAAAAGCATCTTGATAGGTCATTTTTTCGCACGGCTGGCAATCTAATACCTGTTGCAGCAACGCATCCATTTCAGCCATCAGATCATGATGGTCAAAACCAACTCGATACCATTCAAGCATAGTGAATTCTGGGTTGTGATATCGGCCGTTTTCTTCATTACGAAACGCTTTATTTATTTGATAAATAGAACCACTGCCCGCCGCCAATAAACGCTTCATGTGAAATTCGGGGCTGGTCATCAAATACACTTGTTTTCCATGCGCAAAATCAGGGCCAATAAATTCTGTTTTAAAGGTATGAAGATGAATATCCGTCACTGTGGCATGGCTCATCGCAGGCGTATCAACTTCAAGCACCTCTCTTTCTGCAAAAAATTGACGAATAGAAGCAATGAGTTGTGCACGTTGTCGTAATTGAAGAATAGAAGCAGAAGGCTGCCAAGTTTGCATCAAAAGTTCTCACAGAAATGAACGAGGTATGATAATAAAACGGCAATGGTATCAATTAAACTGATATTTATAACCGATGCCTATTTTCTGATCATCGCCATAACTATTGTGTTGAATTTTAGCGTGGATCCCTAGAGATTGATTTTTCGTAATATGGTAACCAGCACCACCACCATACACATACCCAGAGTAGTCATCCGAACCACGCGAATAAGCGGTTGCTGCGATGAGAGTCCAATCTTTATTAAGAGGCTTCATCGCTTTCACTCCCACATAGCCACCAAATGAGGTTGTGGGGATCAAAGCATATTCATCATCAAAGTCCGATCCAACCTC
Organism: Vibrio rumoiensis 1S-45; assembly: GCF_000286955.2. Lineage (GTDB taxonomy): Bacteria > Pseudomonadota > Gammaproteobacteria > Enterobacterales > Vibrionaceae > Vibrio > Vibrio rumoiensis_A. The sequence continues at coordinate 35,029 of NZ_AJYK02000107.1, read as the reverse complement.
AGCACAATCGTCTTTATTGACTTCACACGCTGCATCACCATCGTTGTAACTCACGCCCCCCATGACAAACATTTGCCAGCCAAACGGTTCAATATCAAAATAACTAAGAGGGATAAATGAACCCACACTATAATTGGTCTGCTCAGCATCATGATCCAGTTGATGCTTACCAAACTTAAAATTCACGATACCAATATCAAATAGCCACGAGCCCCCTAAACGCCATTCACTGCCATCTTTATTTATCCCTGCGTTTAATTTATTTGATTTGCCCAAACTCACCGATCCCATGAGATGCACCGTTCCAGAATAATTAATCCCAGCTTGTGTCACGATTTTGGTTGGGTCTTCCGGTAGTTTGTCTTTTTCAGCAACGACTTCAGCTTGAGCCGAATAAGGCAATAGCGCTAAAGATAATGATAAAGGCGTACCTAAGATGAATGTAAATTTAAGGTTGAGTTTAGACATTAGCTTTAAATATTGACTGGAATATAGGCAGCATACAAGCCTCAGAGAATATCGCCTAGTTTATAGGACGTAAAAAAGTGTAAAGCTTAAATATTTATAGGCTTATATCACTGAGTCAACAAAGTTATTAATACAAAATTAATGCAGTTGTATTAATTAAATTGATACTTATAAGAAATACCTAACTGTTCATCATGCCCATAATTATTATCTTGCAAGAATCCATAAGCCGCTACAGATTGACGTTTGGTTATACTATAACCAGCACCTAACGCAAAAAGATAACCATGGTAATCATTCGAACCAAGAGAGCCTGCCGCAACACTAATGATACGAACTTTTTCTGTAATAGGTTTTAATGCAAAAAAACCAGCATAACCTGCAGAACTAGTACTAGGAACAAAAGCGACGGTACCATTCATATCATTGATATCAAAATCATTACCACATAGCTGTTCTGAAGTATCACAAGCCACTTCACCATCGTTATAGGTGTAGCCTGCCATGGCAAAAACTTGCGTTCCCCAAGGTTCAAATCCAAAGAAACTCAAAGGCATAAAAGTACCAATACTGTAGTTATTCTGGTTAGAGTCATCATCGAACTCCTTTTTCCCAAAATTAACATTCACAATGCCTACATCAAATAACCAAGAGCCACCGAGTCGCCATTCTGAGCCATCAGCATCAACAGAAGCATTAATTTTATTGACTGGACCTAATCCAATTGATCCTGAGAACTTTAGCTGATCACCGCCATAACTTGCGCCTAATTGAGTCACGACTTTAGTTGGGTCTTCTGCCAACTTGTTTTTTTCTTTTTCTATCTCTTGTTGCTTGGTGTTTTCGAGTTGACCATTTTTCTGCTGCTCATTCACTTGAGTGCTATCGGCTGCATAAGCGGAGGACAAAGTCATACTGAGTAGCATACCCGCTAACACTCTATGGCTATCTTTAATTTTCATGTTTCAATCCTTGATGAATAACCTCCTTACTATAACGATTTATGATATTTAATAATAGACATGTCAATCTCATGATTATTACACCATTCACTGTGATCGCTTCTCACAATGTAGCCACGTCCAGATAAACTACCTCTTTAGAGGCATCTATCTTCACTTTTACCCCTTTCAGATCAATTTATTAAAGCGTGTAATTTCCTACACTACAACCAGCAAAACAATTACTCACTTTCCAACCGTGCTCGTGAAACAAAACTCTAATGAGCACACCTACTCTGGAGAATAACTGTGAAAGTCATCACCACAGATATCGCAGTCATCGGCGCTGGCGGCGCTGGTTTACGTACTGCAATCGCGGCAGCAGAAGCAAACCCGGAACTTGAAGTCGCTCTGATTTCAAAAGTGTACCCAATGCGTTCACACACGGTTGCTGCCGAAGGCGGTTCAGCGGCAGTTATCAAGGAAGAAGACAGCTTAGACAATCACTTCAACGACACCGTTGGCGGTGGGGATTGGCTATGTGAACAGGATGTTGTTGAATATTTCGTCGCAAACTCAACCCGTGAAATGATCCAAATGGAGCAATGGGGTTGCCCTTGGAGTCGTAAAGAAAATGGCGATGTCAACGTTCGTCGTTTTGGTGGCATGAAAATCGAACGCACTTGGTTTGCCGCTGATAAGACTGGCTTTCACATGCTGCATACCCTTTTCCAAACATCAATGAAGTACCCTAACATCAAACGCTTTGATGAGTATTTCGTGGTCGATCTACTCGTTAATGAAGAAGCCGACGGTGAAGGTGCTGATTCGAAAGGAAATAGCAAAGAAGCACAAGGTATAATCGCCATTCACATGTCTGAAGGTGAGTTAGTCGCCATCAAAGCCAAATCTGTAGTGCTTGCCACTGGCGGGGCTGGCCGTGTTTATCACACCAATACCAATGGCGGTATCGTCACCGGTGATGGCATGGCAATGGCTTATCGTCATGGTGTACCACTTCGTGATATGGAATTTGTTCAATACCACCCAACCGGCCTACCTGGTACTGGCATCTTGATGACCGAAGGGTGTCGTGGTGAAGGCGGTATCATCGTCAATAAAAATGGCTACCGTTACTTACAAGATTACGGCATGGGCCCTGAAACCCCTGTTGGTGAACCAAAAAACAAATACATGGAACTCGGACCTCGCGACAAAGTCTCTCAAGCCTTCTGGCATGAACAACAAAAAGGCAACACCATTAAACACCCACTGGGCGATGTGGTGATGCTGGATTTACGTCACTTAGGTGAAGAATACCTTAATGAACGTCTACCGTTTATTTGTGAGCTAGCCAAAGCATACGTCAATGTTGACCCAGCCAAAGAGCCAATCCCAATTCGTCCAACCGTGCACTACACCATGGGCGGTATTGAAACCAATGGTCAATGTGAAACCCGCATTAAAGGTTTATTTGCTGTCGGTGAATGTGCCTCTGTTGGCCTGCATGGCGCAAACCGTTTAGGCTCGAATTCCTTAGCTGAGTTCGTGGTATTTGGTCGTGTCGCTGGTGAACATGCTGCAGAGCGCGCCAAAGCATTCAAAGGCTGGAATGACGCGTCAATTGAGGCGCAAATTCAAGCAACTCAAGATCGTATTCAAGCACTTCTCAATCAAGAAGGTGATGAAAGCTGGTCAGATATTCGCACTGAAATGGGTCACTCCATGGAAGCAGGTTGTGGCATCTACCGTCAACAAGATTTGATGCAAGCAACCATCGATAAGCTCACGGAGCTAAAAGCGCGTTATAAGAAAATCAGCATTCAAGATAAAGGCAAAGTGTTTAACACCGATCTACTGTATGCCATTGAAATCGGCTACGGCTTAGATGTCGCAGAAGCGATGGCGCAATCAGCGATTCGTCGCACTGAATCTCGTGGCGCACACCAGCGTTTAGACGACGGTTGCACCACTCGTGATGATGAGAACTTCTTGAAACACACGCTTTCTTTCTATCAAGAAGATGCCGCGCCAATCATCGATTACAGCGCAGTAAAAATCACCAAGTCTCAACCTAAAGCTCGTCTATATGGCGCGGCTGCGGAAGAAGCTGCTGCCAAAGAAGCCGCAGAACAAGCGGCTTCCACTCACTCAGAGCAGGAGAGCAAATAATGTCTGCCAGTATTTCACAATCTACCCATATACAAAAAGTACACATGTCACGCTACAACCCAGAAGTGGATGACTCACCATACTTGCAAACCTTTGAAGTCCCTTGCGATGACACCACATCAGTTTTAGATGCGATTGGTTACATCAAAGATCACCTAGATAAAAACCTGTCTTACCGTTGGTCTTGTCGTATGGCGATCTGTGGTTCATGCGGCATCATGGTCGATAACGTGCCAAAGCTGGCGTGCAAAAGCTTCATGCGTGATTACCCAACCGGTGTCACCATTGAGCCTTTAGCCAACTTCCCTATCGAGAAAGACTTAATCGTCGATATGACGCCGTTCATTGAGCGTCTTGAAGCGATTAAACCTTACATCATTGGTAACGATCGCAAAGTAGAAGATGGCCCGAACAAGCAAACCCCAGCGCAGATGGAAAAATACAAACAATTTGCCAACTGTATTAACTGTGGTCTTTGCTACGCAGCTTGTCCTCAATTCGGTTTAAACCCAGAGTTCATCGGCCCTGCGGCTTTAACACTGGCGCATCGTTATAACCTAGATAACCGTGATAATGGTAAGGCCGAGCGTATGAAGCTGATCAACAGTGAAAACGGTGCTTGGGGTTGTACTTTTGTTGGCTTTTGCTCAAAAGTCTGCCCTAAACACGTCGATCCAGCCGCCGCGGTTAACCAAGGGAAAGTGGAATCTTCAATGGATTTCGTGATCTCTATGTTCAAATCACAGGAGTTCTAGAATGAGCAATCGTAAACCTTACGTTCGTCCTATGAATCGAACTTGGTGGAGCAAACATCCGTTCTACCGCTTTTACATGCTACGTGAAGCAACCGTGTTACCACTGATCTTGTTCACCTTATTTATGTTGTGTGGATTAGCCAGTTTAGTCAAAGGCCCGCAAGCATGGGTAGAATGGCAACACTTTATGCAAAACCCATTAGTGATCGCGATTAATATTGTTGCACTAGCCGGTAGCCTATTTCACGCCGCAACCTTTTTTAACATGATGCCTCAAGTAATGCCTATCCGAGTGAAAGGAAAACTGCTGGCACCGAAGATGATTATTGCCACACAATGGGCCGCCGTTGCGGTGATCTCATTAATTGTACTGATATTGGTGTAGGAGCTAGATATGATTAATCCAAACCCAAGACGTTCTGATGAACCAATTTGGTGGTCTTTATTCGGCGCAGGAGGTACTTGGTTTGCTATGATCACCCCTGTCACCATTTTGGTGCTTGGCATCTTAATGCCACTCGGTGTGTTCGATATCGGCACTTTTAACTTTATACGTGCTCATATGTTTGCAAGTAGCTTTATTGGTGGCTTATTTATTATCGCCAGTATTGCCTTGCCAATGTGGCATGCCATGCACCGTGTTCATCACGGCATGCACGACCTTAAATTCCACACTGGAATTCTTGGGAAAATTACTTGTTATGCATTTGCCGCAATCATGACGGTATTAGCCATTGCGTATGTTTTCCTACTATAAAGTCAACAACCTGCATAATGGGGCGCAGTAATGATGCCTCATTATAGTAGAAAGATTAAAAAAACGGGCCGCTGAATAATCAGCGGCCCGTTCGTTATTTGTTTTACTTTTTCTTCAGATACGAAGAAGATTATTTAACACGACCAACATATTCGCCAGTACGTGTATCGACTTTTACCACTTCGCCAATCGCAATAAATAGTGGTACACGCACGACAGCGCCAGTGCTTAAAGTCGCAGGTTTTCCGCCAGTACCTTGAGTATCACCTTTCAGGCCTGGATCGGTTTCTGTTACTTCAATTTCAACAAAATTTGGCGGAGTAACAGTGATAGGGGTATCATTCCACAACGTTAGAGTACAAACGTCATTTTCAACTAACCATTTAGCCATGTCGCCGACTGCTTTGACATCAGCAGCAATTTGCTCGAAGGTTTCGTTGTTCATGAAATGGTAGAATTCACCATCATTGTATAGGTAGCCTAGTTCAACATCGACTACGTCAGCCAGTTCAAAGCTTTCACCAGACTTGAACGTTTTCTCTAACGTTTTTCCAGACAAAAGTTTGCGAAGTTTTACGCGGTTAAACGCTTGGCCTTTACCAGGCTTAACGTATTCATTATCGATGATTGAGCAAGGCTCATTATCTAACATGAATTTTAAACCGCCTTTGAATTCATTGGTGCTAACTGTCGCCATGATTTCCTCTTACAGATCTTTGAGTTGATTTCAATGCCGCCTATGATAACCCGAAAAGTCATTTCTGTTGAGAAAAACAGTCCTAAATCCTTGTCTTCCTCTTCACAAAGTAACGTGAAAGTCGAAAATACTTGGCTAACTGAATTGTCTAATGCAATTTCTAATCCTCTTGAATTACTCAGTCAGCTTGAAATTGATCCTTCGCCTTGGCTTGAAGGACTGCAAGCACGCCAATTATTTGCTCAACGAGTCCCCCAAAGTTTTGTCGATAGAATGGAAAAAGGCAATCCATATGATCCGTTATTACGCCAGGTGTTGCCTCTCAGTGAAGAATTCGAAATCCACGAAGGTTACTCCACCGATCCATTGGATGAACAAGACAACGTGCTACCCGGTTTGCTGCATAAATACCGCAGCCGAGTATTGATGATCGTCAAAGGTGGTTGTGCAATAAATTGCCGCTATTGTTTCCGTCGCCACTTTCCTTATCAAGATAACAAAGGCAATAAAGCGACTTGGCAACAAAGCTTAGATTACATAGCAGACCATCCAGAGTTAGATGAGGTCATTTTATCTGGCGGCGATCCATTAATGGCGAAAGATAGCGAACTGCAATGGCTCGTTGATGGTATTAGTAACATTGAACATATCAAAACCATTCGTATTCACAGCCGTTTACCCGTAGTGATCCCCTCTCGCATCACCGATAAATTATGCGCAATCTTAGAACAGACTCGTCTTAATATCGTGATGGTCACGCACATTAATCATGCTAATGAAATCAATGATGAATTAACCATTGCATTAACTAAACTCAAGCGCGTTGGCGTACATTTACTCAATCAAAGTGTGTTATTAAAAGGAGTCAATGATTCCGTTGATACACAAGTCAATTTAAGCCGAACCTTATTTCAGGCTGGCGTTCTACCCTACTATTTGCATGTATTAGATAAAGTTCAGGGCGCAGCACATTTCTATGTTTCCGATCAGCAAGCAAGAGCGATCATGCAAGGTGTACTGAAACAAGTGGCAGGTTATTTAGTCCCTAAATTAGCACGTGAAGTCGGAGGGGAAGCCAGTAAAACCCCTCTCGATTTACACTTAGATTAACAAGGGATAAGACCATGGAATTAGAAGATGTATATCGTCGTGATTTAAACCTGCTAGTGGCTCTGCGTGTCTTAATTGAAGAAAGCAGTGTTAGTAAGGCTGCAATTCGTTTGAATTTAAGCCAATCCGCCATGAGTCGAGTGCTCGGTCGTCTACGTCTTTTACTCGATGACCCTCTGTTTACTCGCCAAGGACAAACTCTCATCCCGACTCAAAAAGCACTCGAGATTAACCGTTCACTGGCCGCGCCATTAGAAAGCTTGCGTCATTTATTATCGCCCCAAGACTTTAGTCCTAAACATTGCCGGCAAAAATTCACTATCGCCACCACAGACTATGCAATGCAAACTATTCTCCCTTTTGCATTGCCAAGAATTTATCAAGAAGCACCTAATATTCGACTTGAGCTCGTGCCTTTACAAGATAACCATCTTGTTGAACAACTGACCACTCAAAGAGTCGATATGGCAATCTGTCGGCCAACTTATTCTATTACGCCACTACATAAAGAAAATTTAGGTAAAGTCAGCGTCTTTTGTTTGTTATCACCTAAGCACCCATTAGCCAATACCGAGTTATCGTTAGATGATTATTTAACACATCCGCATGCTATGATCGCTATTAGTGATGGAGTCAAAGCACTCATTGATAACGCTTTATGTGAACATCCTAAACCACAACTAGTATTGCGAGCTTATCACCTAGAAGCTGCTCTCGCTATTATGGATACCCTACCGTTAATCGTTACCGTTCCGGCAGATTTAGCGTATCTGGTCGCCAAGCGTCACAACCTTGTGATTAAAAAGCTACCATTTGAATTAACACCTTTTGACTATTCGTTAATTTGGCATTCACGTTGTGAACATTCATCAGCACAAAAATGGCTACGAACCGTGTTGAAGCAAGAATGTGGGAAGCTAATAGCGGAAAGAATCGAGGTGATGGGAATAGAGTAGAAACGCAAGGCGTTCGCGTTCCTCGTCCTTAATAAAGAACAAAGCCAAGTAGAGATTCATGTCAAAGCACTACCAGGCTTTAAAGATTTATTGTTCTATCAAATAGAAGCCATTGCTTCTATATTTTAACCACCACACGCCCAGTGATTTGACCATTGGTAATATCCTCTGCGTATTTCTCGACCTCTTCCAAGCTAATTTCAGTACAGGCTTGTTCAAAGTAGCTTGCCGGTAGAAGCTCAACTAATTTATTCCATGCTGCAATGCGCTTCTCTGCTGGGCAACTCACAGAATCCACACCTTGCAGGCGCACGTTGCGTAAAATAAATGGCATGACTGTCGTCGGTAAGTCAAAGCCTGCCGCTAAACCACAAGCCGCAACGACTGAATTGTAATCCATTTGAGCCAAGACTTTTGCTAAAACTTTGCTACCTGCTGTGTCAACCGCACCCGCCCATAATTGCTTTTCAAGTGGGCGAGCTGGCTCTTCAAATTCACTGCGTTCAATAAGACGTGATGCACCTAGTTTTTCTAACCAAGGACCATTTTTTTCAATGCGCCCCGTCACTGCTACCACTTTATAACCAAGCTGACTTAGTAAAGTGACTGACACAGAGCCCACGCCGCCACTTGCTCCTGTAACCAGAATCTCACCATCTTCAGGTTTTACTCCTGCATCTAAAATGGCTTGAACACACAACATAGCGGTAAAGCCAGCAGTACCAATCATCATCGCTTGTTTGGTGTCAAAACCTTGTGGAAGTGGCACGAGCCAATCGGCTTTTAGTCGTGCTTTTTCAGCCATGCCGCCCCAATGATTCTCACCAACACCCCAACCCGTTAGTACCACTTTATCGCCTGCGGTGTAACGCTCATCTTGAGATTCAAGCACGGTACCTGAAAAGTCGATACCCGGAACCATCGGGAATTGACGAATGATTTTACCTTTTCCTGTTACCGCAAGGCCGTCTTTATAATTGATAGAAGAATAATCAACCGAAACCAACACATCACCTTCTGGCAACTGGCTTTCATCAACATTTTCAATATTGGCAATTGTACGTTTGTCTTCTTGATCCAACACTAAAGCTTTAAACATAACGTCTCCAAATCTGATGGGGTATTAATAAGATATGCATGCATTATAGGCAAATAACCTTAATGAAAATAGTGAAAACAAATCATTTGATCTATGCATAACATGCATAATGGTGAATAGACTGTACCAGATGAAACTCAGAACCTTCATGAGGGTCATTCATGATGTTCAATCACAATTTACAATGAAAGTTTGCAAGGTCGATTACTCAACTCACAATTTATTAAAAAATCACTATTATTAGTGGGTGTTTTAAATTATCGTTTAAATAACAATTTTATCAATAACAAAAACCAATAAATGAGACGATGACATCAACCCCATCAATAACTCGTTTGTACTGACTATGTAGAGGATAACTATGCTTCCATTTCTAGTTCATGATCACAAAGAACTGCTTACTCTTAATATGAATGAGCAACCTATGTATGAAGATCCACTACCGGGAATTAAAGGCTTAAAAGTACAGCCTTTGTTCCTTGATCCTGCAAGTGGTGTATGGGCATTACGTGTTATCTTCTCACCTGGTGTCATTCTGCCTCGTCATTACCATACCGGTTCGGTTCACTTTTGGACGCTTTCTGGTATGTGGCATTACGCTGAGTACCCAGAGCAACCACAAACGGCAGGTTGTTACTTATACGAACCAGGCAGTTCAATTCATCAGTTTGTTTGCCCAGCATCTAACACTGAAGATACAGATACCATCATGATGGTGACAGGCTCAAACATTAACTTTGATCAAGATGATAATTATGTCGGCATGCTTGATGCTAACTCGATCATGGCAATGTTGATCCACCATTGTATGGAAAAAGGTTTGGAACCAGCAAACTACATTACTCCGGGCCAAGCTGATTACACCGCGAAGTAATCTTTATCGTCTTAACAATGTTTCATAAAAGCGCTAGCCAATTCGGTTGGCGTTTTTTATGCACCATCAAAAACTCTTCTTTTAAAGTCAAAAAAATATCATCAAAAATCCACTGGATAAATGTCTTCATTGTGACATATTGCACCTTTCCTCCCTACTACACACAACAAAGGCAACGTCGACATGAATCCAGAATGGTTCAACATCGATCCATTTAATTGGTGGTCAATTATCGCATGCTCAATTAATGGCACCTTGATTGGTCTTGAACGACAATTACGCGGAAAACCAGTCGGTATTCGTACTGCAATCTTGATCATTTCCGGTACTTACTTATTTATGGCGATGGCAGTATCACTTTCACCTAATACCCTTGATCAAGCCCGTGTACTTGGACAAATCATTACGGGTGTCGGGTTCTTAGGCGCGGGAGTAATGATGACAATGGATGGTAAGATTCATGGTGTCACCTCTGCTGCGGTTATTTGGGTGCTCGCCGCATTAGGGTTAATGATTGGGCTTGGGCATGAAAAACAATCTATTATTTTTACTGTATTAACCTTATTGGTGTTACTGGGTGTTGACCAAGTTGAAAAAAGTTTTCAGAGTTTACGTCGAGGCGTTCATCAAACTTTGCAAAAACGCCGCCGTCCAAAAACAATTGATATGGATCGCGGAATGAAAGAAGAACAAAGTACCGAAGATTAGAAGTCTCGTTCCTAAAATAAGTTTAAGGTAGCAAGACGTTATATACCGAAGTGACTTCAAGATGCGATATTCAATACCTTGAAGTCACTTTGGCTTACAGCAATGAAATGATCATTTTATGGCGGTAAACTTTCAATATCACCTTTAAGTGTTAGGTTCATTTCTGTCGAATATGGACCTCATATCCACTCTCTACATCCCCAACAAAATCCACATAGTTATCAATAGCAGGTAAGGCATCCTCGCTATGATGCGACACATACAAAAGCTGACTTAAGTTTTCCTTGGCAATCATATTCAAGGTATTCATCACCAATTTTCGGTTAATAAAATCCAAGCCTTGGTAAGGTTCATCTAGAATCAACAGTACTGGCTGTTTAATCAATGCTCGACCAATCAATAGCAAACGCTGCTGACCGTAATCGAGCTGCTTAAAGCTCACTTTTTCACATTGGCTCATGTGCAGAATGGCTAGCCAATCTTTCGCCAAATCGACCTGCTTTTTAGTGGGTTTTTGATACAAACCTATCGAATCAAAAAATCCGGATAGTAAGACTTCTATCGCACTGCAACTGACTCGATATTGTAAATGCAACGCTGATGACACTACTCCAATTTGCTGCTTCACTTGCCAAATGGTTTCACCACTACCACGAGGCTGACCAAACAAAGTAATATCGTTGCTATAGCACTGAGGATGGTCACCAAGCACTAAACCTAATAGCGTGCTTTTACCACACCCGTTCGGACCTCTTACTTGCCAATGATCACCATTATTGATGCGCCAATTAACGTCTTTGAAGATCAAACCATCGGTATATTCTACTTTACCATTTTTTAGCTCAACCAAAGGGTCAGGATATTTAGGCTGATAACGCTGAGACTTAATTAAATCCAATACTTCTTGGCTACGCTCGACCGATAACGCCATTAATTGCGCCATCACAGGGTGTGCATGCCATTGCTCAATGGTCATGGTGTCGCTCAGTGTATTGACGATATCGCCTGACTTTTGTATCTCCGAGTTAAACATAGCGACATGAGTAATGCATGGTGGGATCTCATCTTCACGCGAAGTGATGATCAATAATTGCATGCGTTGTGAAAGTTGCGACAATAAATCGGAAAGGTTTTGTTGGTGCTTAATGTCGAGCCCAGCATAAGGCTCATCTAAGATAAGAAGTTCGGGTTCAGTGGCAAGTGCTCTGGCTAACATCACTCGGCGAGTTTCACCGGTTGATAATTGACGGAAACCTCGCTGACGCAAATGCAGCAAATCCGTGAGCGCCAACAACGCTTCAAGTTGTTCTGGATGCACACATACCTCTTGAACCAAGGCCTCGACACTTGACCCATAATCCAAATGATCCATAAAATCGGTATCATCTTGCTCTAATTCTTTATCAAGTAAAAGTTGCTGTTGATACAAAGACACCCAACCAATGCGTTCTGGAAGTCCTACAAAATCACCTTGCTCAATGACCAAATCACCGCTAAGTAAGCGACCAATTAAAGAACCACAATGACTGTAAGTTGAGAAGATCGCCCAATGCTGATTCGGCTCAATCACCCAATCATCGACTTTCAAACCATACTTGTGAACAATGAGATCTTTTATTTGCATCGTCAAAACTATTACTCCCTCATACAAAACAAACCGCTAAGCATCATAAAACAATGTATACCGCTGATCCCCTTTTCTCTCCAAAAAACGAGCACCGTATAACCTAAAAATCACGGAAACAAACATAACCAAATCGGTGAAAACATTAACATGAATTTTATTCATAATGTCATTAGGTAAAATCAATTTCCCTCATTCATATAACAACGTATAAATAGATTAAGTTTTAGACAATATTGTTGTTGATTCTCAATCATCCTTTAGAAGGAAATCAACAGGCAAAGAAAATCAAAAAAGGGAATTAAAAACAAGATGAGTATCAATAAAGAATTTACATTTACCCTTAAGAGCATTTGTCTCGATGAAAACTATCATCCATCTGCCAATACGCGTATCACAACTAATTTTGCTAATTTAGCCAGAGGTGATTACCGTCAATCAAATTTACGTAACGCCTTAAGTATGATTAACAATCGTTTTAATGCCTTAGCGCATTGGGATAATCCCACCGGGAATCGTTATTCTGTTGAGCTGGAAATAGTGTCCGTTGATATTGATGTTGAAGGTAATGGCAAATATTTCCCATCAATCGAAGTATTAAAAACAAATATTGTTGATAGTAAAACCAACAAACGCATCAAAGGGATCGTCGGAAATAACTTTTCCTCTTATGTTAGGGATTATGATTTTAGCGTATTACTTCAAGAGCATAATAAAAACCAAACGAAATTCAGCATCCCGGAACATTTCGGTGCGTTACATGGAAATATATTTAAATCATTTATTAATTCAGATACTTATAAAAGTAATTTTGATAAGCCACCCGTGATATGTTTGAGTGTTTCAGATAATAAAACCTATCATAGAACCGCAAACCAGCACCCGGTATTAGGCGTTGAATATCAGCCCAATGAGTCTTCTTTAACTGAACAATACTTCAAAAAAATGGGATTAAAAGTTCGCTATTTCATGCCACCAAATAGCGTAGCACCATTTGCTTTATATCATATTGGTGATTTGCTTAATGATTATTCTAATCTTGAGCTGATAAGCACCATTAGCACAATGGAAACCTTCCAAAAGATATACAGACCAGAGATTTATAATGCGAATACTGCCGCAGGAGAATCTTATCAACCCAATCTGAAGAATATGGACCATTCTTTAACGCAAATTGTTTATGACCGAGAAGAACGAAGTGCGCTAGCAAATGAGCAAGGTAAATTTGCTGAAGAAAACTTTATCAAGCCTTATCAAACGATCCTTGAGCAATGTTCTGTTGAGCTCACTGAATAGCGATATTGAACCATTACGTGAATCATTTTTTCAAATAGGCGACATTATTTATCATGAAAACTTTATTACCAACTTCAACTGCTGGCAGTTTACCTAAGCCTTTATGGCTTGCACAACCTGAAACACTTTGGTCTCCTTGGAAATTACAAGATGAAGAGTTAGTGGTAGGCAAACACGATGCTTTGCGTCTTTCTCTGCAAGATCAACAACAAGCAGGTATTGATATTGTCAGTGATGGCGAGCAAACACGCCAACATTTTGTGACGACTTTCATTGAACACCTCAACGGTGTTGATTTCGAAAAACGTAAAACCGTAAAAATTCGTGATCGCTATGATGCCAGTGTGCCAACCGTTGTCGGCCCAGTGAGTCGTCAAAAGCCAGTATTCATTGAGGATGCGAAGTTCTTACGCCAACAAACCAAGCAACCAATCAAATGGGCACTGCCAGGGCCAATGACGATGATTGATACCCTTTATGATGACCATTATAAAAGCCGCGAAAAGCTTGCTTGGGAGTTCGCTAAAATACTCAATCAAGAAGCTAAAGAATTAGAAGCTGCCGGTGTTGATATCATCCAATTTGATGAGCCTGCATTTAATGTATTTTTTGATGAAGTTAATGATTGGGGAATTGCGACGTTAGAACGAGCGATTGAAGGGCTTAAATGTGAAACAGCAGTGCACATTTGCTATGGCTATGGCATCAAAGCTAATACAGATTGGAAAAAAACACTCGGTACCGAATGGCGACAGTATGAAGAAGCCTTTCCTAAACTGCAAAAATCCAATATCGATATTATCTCATTAGAATGCCATAACTCACATGTTCCAATGGAGTTACTCGAATTGATCCGAGGTAAGAAAGTCATGGTGGGCGCTATAGATGTGGCAACCAATACCATTGAAACACCGGAAGAAGTGGCTGACACCTTGCGCAAAGCGCTTCAATTTGTCGATGCTGATAAACTCTACCCATGCACCAACTGTGGTATGGCACCTTTATCTCATCAGGTCGCGACAGGTAAGCTTAATGCTCTTAGTGCTGGCGCTGAGATAATTCGTCAAGAGTTAGCGGCTCATAAGTCAATCATTCTATAACATTCCGACTGTTTGATTTAAAAGCTAACACCTATAATTTCAAACGATAAAACAACCAATAAAAAACCCGAATATCACTATTCGGGTTTTCGTTAAGTTAAGAGCTACGGGCTAAAACTAAGGGAGAATAGAGTTAAACTCTATTACATCATGCCACCCATACCGCCCATTCCACCCATGCCGCCCATATCAGGCATAGCAGCAGAATCTTGTGGCTTGTCCGTGATCATTGCTTCAGTCGTGATCATAAGACCAGCTACCGATGCAGCAAATTGTAGTGCTGAACGAGTCACCTTAGTTGGATCCAAGATACCCATCGCAATCATGTCGCCGTATTCGCCAGTCGCAGCGTTGTAACCGTAGTTACCTTCACCAGCGCGAACATTGTTAGCAACAACCGATTCTTCATCACCTGCGTTTTTGGTGATTTGACGAATTGGTGATTCCATAGCGCGAAGTGCAACGCGAATACCCACATTTTGCTCTTCATTGTCACCTACAAGACCACTTGCAGCAACCGTTGTTGCCGCGCGGATAAGGGCAACACCACCACCAGCAACAATACCTTCTTCAACTGCCGCGCGAGTTGCATGCAATGCATCTTCTACACGGTCTTTTTTCTCTTTCATTTCAACTTCAGTTGCCGCGCCTACTTTGATGACAGCAACGCCACCAGCTAGTTTAGCCACACGTTCTTGAAGTTTTTCTTTGTCGTAATCTGAGGTTGCGTCTTCGATTTGTTGACGAATTTGAGCAACACGACCTTGAATGATTGTCTCTTCACCAGAACCATCAATAATCGTGGTGTTTTCTTTGGTGATGGTAACGCGTTTCGCTTGACCAAGATCTTCTAGAGTCACTTTCTCTAACTCTAAACCAATCTCTTCAGAAATCACTGTACCCGCTGTTAGGACAGCAATATCTTGTAGCATTGCTTTACGACGATCACCGAAACCAGGTGCTTTCACTGCAGCTACTTTCACGATACCGCGCATGTTGTTAACAACAAGAGTCGCTAGCGCTTCACCTTCAACGTCTTCTGCAATAAGAAGCAGTGGACGAGAAGCTTTAGCGACTGCTTCAAGTGTTGGAAGCAATTCACGGATATTTGATACTTTCTTATCCACAAGAAGGATAAATGGGCTGTCTAGATCAACACTACCCGCTTCTTGGTTGTTGATGAAGTATGGTGATAGGTAACCGCGATCAAACTGCATACCTTCAACTACATCTAGCTCATCTTGTAGCGCTTGACCTTCTTCAACGGTAATCACGCCATCACGGCCGACTTTATCCATCGCTTCCGCAATGATCTTACCGATAGTCGTATCAGAGTTTGCAGAGATAGAACCAACTTGTTCAATTTCAATGCTAGTAGCACAAGGCTTAGAAAGATTCTTAAGCTCAGCCACAGCCGCTTCAACGGCTTTGTCGATACCACGCTTAAGATCCATTGGGTTCATACCCGCAGCAACTGCTTTAAGACCTTCAGTGATAATAGATTGAGCTAGTACAGTCGCAGTTGTCGTACCGTCACCCGCAACATCGTTCGCTTGTGAAGCCACTTGCTTCACCATTTGTGCGCCCATGTTTTGGAATTTGTCTTCTAACTCGATTTCACGAGCAACCGACACACCATCTTTAGTAATGGTTGGTGCACCGTAAGATTTGTCTAAAACAACGTTACGGCCTTTAGGACCTAATGTTACTTTTACCGCGTCAGCCAGAACGTTAACACCTTCTAGCATTTTAATTCGTGCGTCATTACCAAATTTAACGTCTTTTGCAGCCATGTTTGTATTCCTTTTAAAATCTATTGAATGCTTGGTTTTGAATTAAGAAGTGAATAAGCGAATGTGCTTACTCAACGATGGCTAAGATAGAGCTCTCAGACATGATCAATACTTCTTTACCATCGATTTTTTCAGACTTAGCATAGCCTTCTGCAAAGATCACATTATCACCCACTTTTACGTCAAGTGGCTGTACTGTGCCATTTTCTAAAATACGACCTTTGCCAACGGCTAAAATTTTGCCGCGTGTTGATTTCTCGGCAGCAGAACCAGTTAAAACGATGCCACCGGCAGACTTTGACTCAACTTCTTGGCGCTCAACGATAACTCGGTCGTGTAAAGGACGAATGTTCATCTGTTCATTTCTCCTGATAGATGTTCATAGAAAATTTTATGTGGGCCGAATCGTTCGGCTTGTTTAGATATGTTGGGGGGAAAGGTTGATAACCCAAGGGGGGAGTCGAAAAAAAATGTGATCGAAGTTTTATTTTTCGAGTTTAGTAAGTGAACACTTCACGGCTCACCATTCAAAAGTAAATACAAAACAGGCGTCATTCCTGAGTAGTTGTAGGCGATAACAGGAACCTTCCACAGCTACAAACAAAGCAGATACTGAATAACTCGTTCCTATTTCTGCATGACGAGGATGAGTGCATCATTGTCAAACTCATAATGACCGTCACTTTTAGTCTCGGCTCTTTTCTCTTTTTCCTGTATCCTAACGTCTTCGTCACTAACGATAAAATCGCCATGCAAGACAAACACGGTCTACTTTCTTCTCCCATTCCTCACCTATTAAAAACCATGACTCTACCGATGGTTGTGGGGCTATTTGCGATCTTAACGTTTAATCTCGTCGATACGTTTTTCATCTCACTACTCGGTACTCACGCACTTGCTGCCATCAGCTTTACTTTCCCGGTCACTTTTGGTGTGAGTTGTATTACCTTGGGCATTGGAATGGGACTATCAGCTAATGTTGGGAGATTACTTGGTCAAGGTGACACTCAAAATGCTGCCCGTTTCTCGACTCATGGGTTATTACTAGCGGTCTTATTAGTTGCCTTAGCTTCTACTCTAGGGTTACTTCACTATCGAGCCGCTCTTTAGCTTGCTCGGTGCGACAGATGATCTACTGCCATTAATCAATCAATACATGCAAGTGTGGTATCTCACTATCCCACTTCTGGTTGTTCCCATGGCAGGTAATAGCGTGATCCGCTCAACTGGGGATACTAAAACCCCCGCCAAGATCATGATCACTGCTGGATTAATTAACGGTACATTAGACCCACTATTGATCTTCGGTTATGGACCTTTCCCTGAACTGGGCATTCAAGGCGCGGCGATCGCCAGTGCCGTAAGTTGGTTCGGTGCATTAGTGGCCGCGCTCTACATTCTTATAAGAAGGGAAAAGTTAGTAGCCCCACCAGCATTGAGTCGTATGTGGCAAGATTGGGCACAAATATTAAAAATTGGCACTCCTGCTGCTTTTTCTAGTGCGATGAATCCACTTTCAGGTGCTATTTTAATGATGATGCTCGCCAGTTTCGGCACCGAAGCCGTTGCAGCTTATGGCGCTGCGCAACGTGTGGAATCCATAATGATCATTGTTTTAATGTCATTAGGATCGGTACTTACCCCTTTTATCGCTCAAAATAATGGCGCTAACCAACCGGAACGCAGCTTTTCAGCATTATTTATTACCATGCGTTTCGCCGTAGTATTTCAATTGGGGTTATTTATTTTAATGGTGCCATTGAGCATGCCAATTGCCGCTTTATTTAGTCAAGAACAAAGCGTACAAGATACCTTATGGCATTTCTTATTAATTGTGCCGATTAGCTATGGCTTTCAAGGACTCGTGATGATGGTAGTCAGCTGCTTAAATGCGATGCACTTACCACTCAAAGCCTTTATGTGGAATTTCTCTCGCTTGTTTATTTTTACTCTGCCAAGTGCATGGGTAGGAAGTCAATTTTATGGCGTTGAAGGGCTTTTTATCGGGATTGCCGTTGGGAATGTCATCGGTGGCATCGCAGCGTATGGGTACGCATTGAAAATGAGAAGCGCAGCAACCTAGCCACGCAACACTCAATATATATGTCGCAATTTATATGCCAGCACCATCAATCAACTTATGACCATTACCATTAAAGCCTTGATCCATATCTTCAGACGGTTTACTGGTTTGAGGTCGACCGACTATTTTAGCGGGAACCCCAGCAACGGTAGTGTGAGGTGGGACAGCTTGAAGTACCACGGAACACGAACCAATCTTAGCCCCTTCACCGACTTCAATATTACCAAGGATCTTAGCACCCGCACCAATCATAACTCCTTCACGGATCTTAGGATGGCGATCACCACAATCTTTACCCGTACCACCTAATGTCACATCCTGAAGAATCGATACATCATTTTCAACAACCGCTGTTTCACCAATCACAATCCCAGTAGCATGGTCGAGCATAATACCTTGACCAATTTTAGCTGCTGGGTGGATATCGACTTGGCATGCCACAGAAATCTGATTTTGCAAGTAAGTAGCTAGAGCAAAGCGACCTTGCTTCCATAGCCAATTCGCAACGCGATACCCTTGCAGAGCATGATAGCCTTTAAGGTAAAGTAACGGTGTTGAATACATAGAGACCGCAGGATCACGATTCACAATCGCACAAATATCACACGCGGCACTGTCAGTAATAGATGGATCATCTTTAAATGCTTCTTCTACCACTTCACGCACAGCCATCGCCGGCATCGATGCCGTTTTGAGTTTATTGGCAAGTATGTAGCTCAATGAAGCGCCAAGACTATCGTGATTGATAATCGTCGAATGATAAAAGCTCGCCAACATTGGCTCTTGTTCTGATTGTTGTTTAGCTTCACTAACAATCGAGAGCCAAACTTTTTGTTTTTCGCAGTGTTTCATTTGAGTGTTCCTAGTTTCTGGTCCCTAGTCCCTAGAGGCAATAGCCGTAAGTGCTTTTTATATTTTAGGGTTCTGTCTAAATATTGATAAGCCGTCAATCAACCACAACCTGCCTAAAAGTTAGAGATAAGGAAGCCCTTTTTCTTATCCTTCCGACTTTTTCTGTCTAGCCAATAGATCTTGAGCGGCTTGACGGGCATCTTTTCCTTTATATAACACTTCATAAATCTGCTCTACAATAGGCATTTCAACGCCCATTCGGTTAGCAAGCACCCACACTTCCTTGGTATTACGATAACCTTCAACAACCTGACCAATTTCCAACTGTGCATTTTCCACGTCTTTTCCTTGGCCTAACGCCAAACCAAAACGACGGTTACGAGACTGGTTATCGGTACACGTTAGCACCAAATCACCTAAACCCGCCATGCCCATAAAGGTTTCAGGTTGAGCGCCAAGCGCGGCTCCTAAACGGCACATTTCCGCCAAACCACGCGTGATTAAAGCAGTGCGAGCATTTGCGCCAAAGCCAATACCATCAGACATTCCAGCGCCAATTGCAATTACGTTCTTCACTGCCCCACCTAATTGCATCCCAATAAAGTCGCTATTAGCATAAACTCGGAAGGTTTTACTGCAATGGATGGTCTCTTGTAAGTCATCGACAAATTGTTCATCAGGAGATGACACCGAAATAGCCGTTGGCATTCCAGCCGCTAATTCTTTAGCGAAGGTTGGCCCAGATAAAACAGCTAATGAAATATCAGTGCCTAAGACTTCTTCCGCTACGTCTTTCAATAAACGACCAGTTTCAGGTTCTAACCCTTTCGTTGCCCAGCAAATACGAGAATCATCACGTAAATGAGGCTTAACATTTTTTAATACCGTTCCAAATACATGACTTGGCACAACAACCAACAGATCACGAGCAGACGACACAGCTACTTCTAAATCAGATTCAATAATTAAAGATTCTGGGAAGTCGATACCCGGTAGAAATTCTTCATTAGAACGGTCATATTCTAAAGCTGACATGTGATCAGGGTTATGACCCCATAAGATAACCTTAGAACCATTACGCGCTAAAGCGATAGCAAGAGAGGTTCCGTAAGAGCCGGCACCAATGACCGTCATGACAACATCATTATGTATTGTAGAGTTTGGCATGGTTACAACCTAAGGATTGAGTGGAAAAGAATTGATATACCTAAAGAACTTGAAAAATCAGTCTTCACGTTATTTAGGTATAGCTTAAAGGCATAAGCCCTTTTTTGATAATAAAGATGATAAAAATAAGAACCTCGTACTCAAACGAGTTACGAGGCTCTCAATAAACTTAATACCATCTGTCAGCAATTACGCGTCTTGTGGTGCTTGTTCAGCTTGGCTTTGTAGGTAGTTCATGAACAATGCATCAAAGTTAACTGGTGCTAGGTTCAATTGAGGGAACGTACCTTTAATCACTAGGCTTGAAATCGTTTCACGTGCGTATGGGAAAAGGATGTTCGGGCAGAAAGCCCCTAAGCAATGTGCTAATTGACCTTGTTCCATGTTTTCAGCAGTGAAGATACCACCTTGTTGAATTTCACAAAGGAAAGCTGTTTCTTCTTCGTTCTTCACCGTTACGGTTAAACGAAGTACCACTTCGTAAACATTTTCACCAAGCTCACGGCTTTGTGTATCAAGATCTAACTTCACATCTGGATTCCAATCTTTTTGGAACATTTGTGGAGAGTTTGGCGCTTCAAAAGAAAGATCTTTTAAGAAGATACGTTGAATAGTGAAGTTTTGTTGTTCTTGAGGTGCTGCTTCAGCCATGAGGAATTGTCCTTATTAAATTTAATATAAAATTCTGATTCCTAGTACCTATCCACTCGTCAAGGTACAGGGTCTAAATTATTTCTTACCTTTTTTACTTACTGATTTTTCAGAAACCAAAGGTAAATTCTTGTCATTCCAAGCAGTCATACCATTTTTCAATATGCTCACTTTTTCAAAGCCGGCTTTGCTTAATGCATTGGCATTTTCATGTACCGTTTGACCGGTCTTACATACCACAATGATTGGGGTGGTTTTGTATTTTTCAATAGTCGCAATTGAGCCAGATTTAATTTCTGTTGGCAAAATGTGAACTGCGCCAGAAATATGACCACGCTTATATTCATCTTTTGTACGAATATCAATCACCACACCATCTTCACGGTTGATCTGTTGGGTTAATTCACTTACACCAATGATTTTGTATTTTGCTGTAGATGACTTAAAAATGCTGCCTATTAACGCGGCGAACACACCAACCCACACCAACACCAGAATCATATTATTTTGAAAAAACTCAGTATACTCTTGCATGCCTACACTCTTAAATGCATTGACTGGGATCATCCACAGCCGAAATTGGAAAGGCAAGAGTATAACCGCCTAAACGATAAGTGGCGAGAGTAAAGGCGCAAAAGAGGATTTAGGTCTAGTTATTTGGGGATTTAGGTCGGTGGATAACAATAAGATACCAACACGACGATGGGTTTATATTTCCGACATGACGGTAGTTGGGTATTTTCAGCGTGACAGTGCTGGCCCGTCATTCCAGCCGAGCCTAAGCGAGAGCGGGAATCTAAGAGATTTACGCTCAAACAATGATTACATCGCTTTCTTCTATTAATCCCATCAATGAATTCGATTTTCATCTCGATTAATAATTAGGCATAATGCACATCATCAAATGAAAATTTGCACCAGATTAATGTGACACCAAGGTGGAGAGGTAAGTTAAATTGATCTTACCCTACAGTTTAAAGTGAAATATGTAGTAAAATTACGCTAAATAAAATTCTTTGTATTTTAAACGAGGTTTGAACATGTCAAATAAGAAGCCAATGGCTCTAGTGATTCTTGATGGTTGGGGTTACCGCGAAGACAACAGCGACAACGCTATCGCAAATGCAAACACACCAGTTTTAGATGGTTTATTTGCTAACCAACCCAATACCCTTATTTCAGCTTCAGGCTTCGATGTAGGCTTGCCTGACGGGCAAATGGGTAACTCAGAAGTTGGCCACACCAACATTGGTGCCGGTCGCGTGGTATATCAGGACTTAACTCGTATTACTAAATCAATTGCCGATGATGAATTTAAAGACACACCAGCGCTAGCAAACGCGATTGATAAAGCCGTCGCTGCTGGTAAAGCCGTTCACATCATGGGTTTGATGTCTCCAGGTGGCGTTCATAGCCATGAAGATCATATTTATGCTGCGGTACAAATGGCCGCTGAGCGTGGCGCAAAAAAAGTGTATGTACATGGTTTCCTAGATGGCCGTGATACACCACCACGTAGTGCAAAAAATACCTTACAACGCTTCCAAGATCTATTCGCAGAATTGAGTCTAGAAGAAGGTCGTATCGCGTCTTTAATTGGCCGTTACTTTGCAATGGATCGTGATAATAACTGGGATCGTGTACAAAAATCTTACGACCTATTAACGCAAGCGAAAGCAGAGTTCACTGTCGATTCTGCAGTAGAAGGCTTAGAAGCGGCTTACGCTCGTGAAGAAAATGATGAATTTGTTCAAGCGACTGAAGTACGTGCTGAAGGCCAAGCAAGCGCTGCAATCGTCGATGGTGATGCGGTTATCTTCATGAACTACCGTGCTGACCGTGCGCGTGAAATTACGCGTACTTTCGTTCCGGATTTCGATGGTTTTGAACGTGAAGTATTCCCAAGCATTGATTTTGTAATGCTGACTCAATACGCAGCAGACATCCCACTGCTTTGTGCATTCCCACCAGCCTCTTTAGAAAACACTTACGGTGAGTGGTTATCTAAATGCGGTAAAACTCAGCTGCGAATTTCTGAAACGGAAAAATACGCACACGTAACTTTCTTCTTCAATGGCGGTAAAGAAAACGAGTTTGAAGGCGAAGAGCGTCAATTGGTTGCTTCGCCAAAAGTGGCAACGTACGATCTTCAACCAGAGATGAGCGCACCAGAACTGACTGACAAATTAGTTGCTGCTATCAAATCTGGCAAGTTTGATACCATCATCTGTAACTACCCAAATGGCGACATGGTTGGTCACACGGGTGTTTATGACGCTGCCGTTAAAGCCTGTGAAGCCGTTGATGAATGTATTGGCCGTGTCGTAGAAGCAATTAAAGAAGTCGATGGTCAAATGCTGATCACAGCCGATCACGGTAATGCTGAAATGATGATCGATCCTGAAACAGGTGGCGTTCATACTGCACATACTAGCCTACCTGTCCCACTGATTTATGTGGGTAACAAAGCGCTGGAATTCAAAGCAGGTGGTAAGCTTTCTGATCTTGCTCCAACCATGCTTGAGCTAACAGGAATGGAAATCCCTGCAGAGATGTCTGGTCAGGTTATTGTCAATCTGAAATAATCCCCTTATAGGGCACGGTGATTCAAGCTATCATAGCAATATCACCTGCCCGATTTACGAATGATCGTGGTGGTCATTCGTTCTTGTATAAAAGGGAAAACTTCAAAACATGACACTGTCTAAGCCTCAGGCTAAACATACTCACAACGCCATCACAGGCTCATTACAACCCAGCACCGTTGTAAAACAAGCATGTGCTGGCGTTTTTCTATGTTTCTCTCTCACCCTTGTTTTGTTTCCTATCAATGGGTATGCCGCCTCTAAAGAGGATTTAAAAGGCGTTTCTGCTGAGATTTCTCGTCAAAAGTCCTCAATCAGTGGGCAACAGAAGAAACTCAATGAATTACAAAGTGAACTGAAAAATCACGAAGTCAGCATCTCAAAGTTAGGGCAAGAGATTAACCATACCGAACAAGAGCTGCGTAAAGTTCAAGGCAATCTAATCAACTAAAAAACCAGAAAAAAGAATTAGAAGCCACTAAAAAGCAACAAACCCAAACCCTCGAAAAACTCATCAAAGCCTATTACATCACCAGTAAAAGCAACGCAATGCCAGCACTCATTCAAGGTGGTGATGCAGAAAGAATGGACCGTATCAGTCAATACTTTCAACATTTAGCCAAATCACGAACTGAAGCCATTGAAGCCCTTGCACTAACTCAATCTCAATTAGATGAAAAAGAAAGGCAATTATCAGAAGAAGAAACCCGCCAATCAACGCTTTTGGCTCAACAAAAAAGCAAACGAGATGACTTACAAAAAAATCAAAGTCAGCGTAAAGGCACTCTTACCAAAATTCGTAGCAATATCCGTAGTAATGAAAGCGCTTTAGCCGAACTTCGACGCAACGAAGCACGTTTAAAAGCAGAAATCGCTAAAGCGGCCAAACGTAATGTTTCCCCAATGAACGGCCTTGCAGCTTATCGCGGAAAACTCCCTTGGCCAATCAGCGGGCAAGTACTGCATAACTTCGGCTCGTCACAAAGTGGTCAAGTAACTTGGAAAGGCATCGTCATTAACGCTCGCCAAGGTGAAGCAGTAAAAGCTGTTCATTCCGGTAAAGTCGTCTTTGCTGAATGGCTACGTGGTTATGGGCTAGTGATTCTATTGGATCATGGTAAAGGAGACATGACCTTATATGGTTATAACCAAACCTTGCTGAAAAAAGATGGGGATATTGTAGGCGCTGGAGAAACTATTGCACTGGCAGGTAATACTGGTGGCCAATCTAGGCCTTCTTTATACTTTGAGATCCGCCGAAATAGTCAAGCGCAAAATCCTAAAAGTTGGCTGAAATAAATATTTAACCATATGAAAAATAAAAGCTAAGTGACTATCTCTTAGCTTTTTTTGATTAAATAAGTATTTATAACAATAACCTTAATAATTAAGATGTTTTAATTTCAATATCATATAACTATAATCAATGTAAATACCACAAAGAAACTCATAACCTAGGAAAATGTCTCTTCATGACTCAATTTGATCACGATCCCGCTCTAGAAGAGGACGTACTCCATGATAAAAGTTTATTAAAAAATGTCATGATACGTTTCATGATCACTCTTAGTATTTTTACACTTATATTTGCGGCTTTAGGCTTCTACTGGTATCAAGAATATACAAAAAACTTAGAAGAAAAGTTACTGTCACAGGAAGAAGCTTTCATCGCAACTACAACACACTCTCTTCAAAAAGAGATGCAAGTACAATTGATTGTATTGAACATGGTCTCAAAATCTAAAGTCGTCACGGGATATTTTGAAAACAATATTAATCCAGCAGACAAAGCAAGTTTAGTTGAGCTATTTAGAAACCTCACCAATGCTTTTGAACATTACGGCCAGATCCGTTTATTCGATCTCAATGGTGAGGAGCTTATTCGTGTTAACTATAACGACGGCACACCAATTCAAGTACCTAATTCTCAATTACAAAATAAATATAATCGCTACTATTTTCAGCAAGCATTATCATTAGCACCAGGAGAAACATACGTTTCTAAAATGGATTTGAATGTTGAAAATGAAAAAATTGAAATTCCTTATAAGCCAACATTACGCTTCGCTACACAAATTTTAGATAATAATGGTCAGCCCATTGGTATCGTAATGATTAATTACTTAGCAAATGAATTATTAGAAAACTTTCGCCATCAAATTAAACTGCGCATCAATGGACAAGGCATGCTTATTGATGAACAAGGTTATTGGTTGAGTAATCATGATAGAAGCAATGAGTGGGGAGTGAGCTTAGGGAAACCAAAAAATAATTTTGAACAACGTTACCCACTAGCTTGGCCAACCATCAAAAAAAGTAATAGTGGCACCCTAAAAACCGAGAAAGGATTATTTCGCTATCAATCCATTACACCATTGGACTTTAGTGCAATAAATAGCCCTAAACATACAACACACAGTAAAGTTAACTTCCCAGTATCAGAAGAATCGACTCATAACACCAATTGGAAGTTGGTGATATTTCTGCCAAATGAAACCATTCAAGAATCTTCATTATTTTATAAACCCTCTAGCCACATAATCATCGTGCTACTATATGTGTCCATTGCCTTTATTATGTTAATGCTTATAAGTAATTCAGAACAAAAAAAAGCACGTCGTACACATCACAAACGAATCAGCTCAGAGCTAAAAGACTTATATGAAAATGCACCTTGTGGTTACCATAGTTTGGATGCTCAGGGGATCGTAACCCGTATTAACCAAACTGAACTTAACTGGTTAGGTTATGAAAGAGATGAAGTGATTGGTCGATCTTTTTCCAACTTTATTACTCCAGCAAGCCAAGAAACCTTCAAAGCATTTTTAGACCATTTACCGAATGAACAAGAAATTGATGGTGTCATTTTAGAAGTGCAAACCAAACAAGGTAACACCTTCTTTGTTTCCACCTCTGCCGTTGCCTTATTTAATGAAGGCAACTTTGCTATTGCTAGAACATCAGCTTTCGATATTACCGACAGAATAGAGCTAGAAAAACGTTTGGAGTACATCGCCCATACCGATGTATTAACAGGTATAAGCAACCGCCGACACTTCTTTGAACAAGTAACGCCAGTATTTATCGACCATCAAAAGAGTCAAAAACCACTTTCGTTATTGATGATCGATGTTGATCACTTTAAGCAAGTAAATGATGTTTATGGCCATGATGCTGGTGATATTGTACTTCAACAGTTAAGTGAAATCGTAAAACACAACATTACCAATTCTGACTTATTAGCCCGTTTAGGCGGAGAGGAGTTTGTTGTCGTGATGCAGAATACTCAAGATAAAGGGTATGCTTTAGCGGAACATATTCGAAAAACAGTTTCGGCGACCAGTATTCA
The DNA here is from genome assembly GCF_000286955.2 of Vibrio rumoiensis 1S-45. Classification (GTDB taxonomy): domain Bacteria; phylum Pseudomonadota; class Gammaproteobacteria; order Enterobacterales; family Vibrionaceae; genus Vibrio; species Vibrio rumoiensis_A. The sequence goes on along the minus strand of NZ_AJYK02000107.1, from coordinate 7,992 downwards.
GATTTCAGATAGTACACAATTAAATATTACTCTCTCAATCGGTGTGTCCGTGAATCAACCACAATGTACTGATATTGACGATATGATCAAACAAGCGGATATCGCATTATATAAAGCGAAAACCAAAGGGCGCAATAGAGTGGTATTGTTCAATAAAGAAGAGATGCAAAAGGAATGTGATGACGATATATAATCGTTAGAAAAAGAAATTAGGATCAAAAAAGAGGAATTCATCATTCCTCTTTTTCTATTTTCCGTTTAATTATTTAATCGATAAGTATCAACGATATCTCAACGTCAAAGCTTGAATCAATTTATCTCGTTGCTCAATAGGTAACTGATTAATCCCAGCGGCGGCTCTTCGCCCTCCACCTGTTGAAAATTGATTACACACCTCATCCGCGCCTTCACGCCTATTTAATGGCGCTCGAACACTAACCGTATAATCCAAGTGGTTTTTATTTAAAGTTAATACCGCAAAGGCTTTATCAGGATTGTCATTAGCCAGTTGATTACCAAAGACACCACTGATCCGCCTTGCCCATGCAGCATTTGGCAATACATAGACTTCACACGTTGTCGTATTTAATAATGGCGTCAGCTCACTTAAATGCGCACTGTCTTGGGCATAGCCTGTCTGAAGTTGGTAAAAAACCGAGGCTTTATCCTCTAATAATTCAAACGGATCGGGGTATTGCAATAAAGTCTGAAATAACCTTGTAGGTGTAAAGTGCAAATCATCAATACTGGCCCCATAACCGTTATAATTCAACAAGGTGCCTAGCTCTTTTAAGGCCTCGATTTGTTTAGGTAACAATTGAGATTGCTCAGACAAAGCCAACGCACGCTTGCTCATGTTATCGCCAAAAGCCCCGGCAATAGCCCAAGTTTGAAACCGACCTTTTAACCGTTGATTGATCAACAAACTGGTACAGGTTTCTGCATCTAAATTAATCAAGGTTTCAAGGAAAGGAGAAGCTGGAACCTCACCACTTTGGTGATGATCGCAATAAAAAACAGGGACCGAACGGTCAAGTAATTGCATTAAAGCATTCGCGTTTTTCTGCAACGATATATCCAATACCGTGACAGAAGACACATTATCTGCCTGCGCCACTTGAGATAACAATTGAATGTCTCGCTTTACCCCAGTAACCAGTTGGCTTTGTTTAGGCTCGGCTAAACGCAGTTGGAGTAAAGCGATGATCCCATCAGCATCGCCATTGAATACATCGTAATGCATATAAATCCTTTTTAACGCACTCTAAAGATCAAAAACTCTAGTTTAATTAATCACTTCCAAACAGATCGCGAGTGTAAACTTTATCAGCAACATCGGCCAACTCTTCAACCATACGGTTTGACACGATCACATCCGACACCTGCTTAAACTCATTAAAATCACGGATCACGCGAGAACGGAAAAACTCATCCTCTTTTAATACCGGCTCAAACACCACCACTTCAATGCCTTTCGCTTTTAAACGTTTCATGATGCCTTGTATGCTAGACGCGCGGAAATTATCCGAACCCGCTTTCATGATCAAACGATAAACCCCAACGATTTTCGGGTTGCGCTTAATAATTGAATCGGCTACAAAGTCTTTACGTGTACGGTTAGCATCGACAATTGCACCAATAATATTATTTGGTACAGAATCATAGTTTGCTAATAACTGCTTAGTATCTTTCGGCAAACAATAACCACCATAACCAAACGATGGGTTGTTGTAATGGTTACCGATGCGAGGATCGAGCCCTACGCCTTCAATGATCTGGCGAGCATTCAGGCCATTTGCTTCTGCGTACGAATCAAGCTCATTAAAGTACGCCACACGTAAGGCTAAAAAAGTATTAGAAAACAACTTAACCGCTTCCGCTTCAGTAGAATCAGTAAACAGTACGTCAATATCTTGTTTTACAGCACCTTCAGCAAGCAAGCCTGCAAATATTTTGGCTCGCTCAGATTGCTCACCAACAATAATGCGAGATGGATGCAAGTTATCAAACAATGCACGCCCTTCACGTAAGAACTCTGGTGAAAACAAAATATTGTCACACTCCATCTCTTGCTTGATATTCGCGGTATACCCTACAGGCACTGTTGATTTAATCACCATCACCGCATCTGGGTTAATCGACATCACATCACGAATCACCGCTTCAACCGAAGACGTATTAAAGTAATTCGTTTGTGGATCGTAATCGGTAGGTGTAGCAATCACCACAAATTTAGCGTCTTTATACGCGGCTTCTTTATCCAAGGTTGCAGTTAAATTCAATGTCTTTTCAGATAAAAACTGCTCAATTTCGACATCAGAAATTGGTGACTGCTTACGGTTAATCATCTCCACTTTTTCAGAAATGATATCCACTGCCACTACTTCGTGGTGTTGAGACAGTAAAACGGCATTAGAAAGGCCAACATAGCCAGTACCCGCAATTGCAATTTTCATAACACGTACTCGATAAAATCAAATTGAAGTTAAGACTATTGTAAAGCATGGAATACTCAATACCACAAGAAAACCGCTAAAGTAGCCATAACATTAATAATGTTGATTTAGTCTGAACATTATTCTCACCAATAAGTTTTGTATTATCACATTTAATATCCACCAAAACCTAATAGCTTGAGAATTTAAAAATGTAATGAAAAAATGCCAATACCCAAAGTACCAGAAGCTACCATGAAAGCACCAAGGAAACTCCCTACAACCTTAAATTTACAAAACCCTGAAAGTAGGCAAACATAGCCCAAAAACCGACTACGACAAGAAAAAACGCATATTCATCAATAAAATAATTTTATAATCACATAACCTTGAACTTTATTTATTTTATATAGCGACATTCTCAAAACTGACTAAATTAATGAGCTTAATTATTTATTTATCACAAGAAATAAAGTACCATCATCGACGAAATTTATTATAAATTTAGCCTACGATGTACACTTTATTGGCCGCTTTCGTTTCCGTAGCCTAAATTTAATAATTTTTTACAAATGCGTATGTTTTTCATCAGCATCTATTGGTCATTATAGCTAATAGATATACCCAATAGCCGTTGAAATTACAGTAAGATGGCAGGTAAATCCTATATCGTTATCTTAGCTCTGCTAAGTAATAGGTATTATTGAAAAGCCAACAAAGCTGAAAAGTTCAAGCTTAAGAAGGGTATACGTTTTTCCACTTGTCATACATTATGACTCTGACAAAAATGACGGTTTAAATGGAACTTAAAACAAAAGCAATGGCAGCACTATTGGCAAGTACCCTACTTGCAGGTTGTACTATCCCCGGTTCACACATCAGCTTAGATGGCAAAAACGTGATTCAACCTGAATCCAATTCCAATGATGATAACCAGTCTAATGATGATATATCAAACCGAGTCAATGTTTATCCTCTAACGCCAAATACTGTCAACCAGTTCAAGCCAGAACAAGTTACCTCACGTAGCAATCCAGCTCTTGATACTGAAGTGTCAAAATACCAATACTATATTGGCCCTGGTGACATTTTAAATATTACTATTTGGGATCACCCTGAATTAACCATTCCGGCAGGTTCATACCGTAGTTCAAGTGAATCAGGTAACTGGGTACATTCAGATGGCAGTATTTTCTACCCCTACATTGGCACGGTTCACGTTTCAGGTAAAACCGTGACAGAAATTCGTGATGAAATTTCCAAACGCTTAGCCAAATATATCGAAAGCCCTCAAGTAGATGTTAACGTTGCCGCTTTCCGCGCTCAAAAAGCTTACGTAACCGGTGAAATTAATAAGCCCGGACAACAAGCGATCACCAATGTCCCTCTAACCATTTTAGATGCCATTAACCGAGCTGGCGGTTTAGCCCAAGATGCTGATTGGCGTAACATAACCCTTACTCGTAATGGACAAGAAGAAAGCATTTCTTTGTACGCCCTTATGCAACGTGGTGATCTAACACAAAACCGACTATTAAAAAGCGGAGACATTATTCATGTACCGCGCAATGACGGACAAAAAGTTTTTGTGATGGGCGAAGTACAAGAGCCAAAACTGCTCAAAATCGATCGTTCAGGAATGAGTTTAACCGAAGCGTTGAGTAGTGTTGGTGGGATCAATGAACTTGAAGCTGACGCGACAGGTGTGTTTGTTATACGAAGCATCAAACAAGATCCTCAGCTTGTTCAAACTACATCGTCGACAGATACGGCAAACTCAGAAACTGAGAAAAAAGAACTACCACCTATTGCCAATATTTATCAGTTAAATATAAAAGATGCGACCGCATTAGTGATTGGCACTGAATTCCAAATGCAACCTTATGATATTGTTTATGTTACTGCAGCGCCAATAGCTCGTTGGAACCGTGTGGTTAGACAATTACTTCCAACCATAACAGGGTTCAACAACCTATCTGAAGGTTTGAATTACTACATGGAATTAAAGTAAAGGTTACTTTATAAAATACAACTACGTCTCCATATCTGAATATTGAGTTTAGATAAAGACAATGTGAACGACACTCAAGTAAGCGGGTACATATCCAAATAGTTGAAGTTGCAGTGAGGCGACAAATAAGCGAAGCCCCATGAGTGCATGTAGCCAACAAAACTGCAACTTCAAAGAAGAAGGGGACAGAGATAAACATGTTCAACAAAATTTTAATCGTTTGTGTGGGTAATATCTGTCGCTCACCTACAGGAGAACGATTATTACAACAAATGGCACCCCATAAACAGGTATCATCCGCTGGCATTGCCACTAAACGAAGCCGTTTAACCGACAAACCTGCAGATGATATGGCCTACAGCGTTGCTGAATCTCATGGTCTTTCATTAGAAGGTCACAAAGCTCAGCAATTAACCAGCCAGTTGTGTCGAGATCATGATTTAATTTTAGTCATGGAAAAAGGTCATTTAGAAGCCGTCCATGAGATAGCCCCTGAAGCAAGAGGCAAAATTATGCTATTTGGCCAATGGATCGGACAAAAAGAAATCCCCGATCCTTACCGTCAAAGCAAAGAAGCTTTTGAGCATACTTTTGATTTAATCAAACAGTCATCAGAAGCTTGGGCAAAGAAGATATAATATAACCAAACGCCAACAGCAATAGTCTGAAGCCAATCGCAATGACATGGATAAGTTGACGCTGTTGAATATGAATTTAACGTTTATAACTGATTGGAATACGCATGAGTGTTAACCAGAACAACACGCAAAAATCACCATCAAGTAACAACGATGTGATTGATCTAGGGAAATTATTTGGCATCCTTTTGGATCACCGTTGGTTTATTATTCTCACCACCTTTGTGTTTGCTGTTTTGGGTGTAAGTTATGCCCTTCTCGCTACCCCCATATATAAAGCAGATGCCTTAATTCAAGTTGAACAAAAAAATACAGGCATGCCAGCTCTAAACAGTGACATGGCAGATTTGTTCAGCTCTGAATCAGCCGCATCAACGGAAATCGAGATTTTAAAATCACGTATGGTTCTCGGTGAAACCGTTGACAAGCTGAACTTAACCACCGTTGCCAATGCTAATCATTTCCCTATTATAGGCAAAGGCCTTTCTCGTTTAATGGGCAATGCTCAACATATCGAAATTAGCCGATTTATTTTACCGGAAAAGAGCGAGCTAGAAGCCTATACCTTAACGGTTCTTAACCAAGAACAAGGTACTTTCTCACTGACAGACAGTGAAGATAACCTTATCCTAAACGGTAAAGTTGGTGAATTATCACAACAAGGTGGTTTTTTATTATTTGTTACTCAAATTCAAGCTAACGATGGCGATAGCTTTACTCTCGCTAAAGTTAGCCGTTTAGACGCGATTCAAAACCTTCAACAAAACCTATCCGTAAGTGAACGCGGTAAACAAACAGGTATTTTGCAATTATCGTTAACCGGTGAAAACCGAGATGACATTCAAGCAATGCTCAATAGCATTAGCCAAAACTACTTACTACAAAATGTTGAGCGTAATTCAGCAGAAGCCGAAAGTAGCTTAACCTTCTTGAGAAAGCATTTACCTGAAATCAAAACCCAGCTGACTATCGCAGAAGACAAACTCAACCGTTACCGTCAAAATAACGAATCGGTCGATTTAAATATGGAAGCGCAATCCACTCTAGATGTCATGGTAACGTTGGAATCACAATTAAATGAACTTACCTTTAAAGAAAGTGATATTTCACAACGCTTTACTAAACAGCATCCGGCTTACCAAGCCTTATTAGATAAAAGACAAACACTCTTATCTGAAAAAGCACGTTTGAATGGCCGTATTGAAAAGCTGCCAAAAACACAACGTGAAGTTTTACGTTTGACTCGTGATGTTCAAGTAACCCAAGAAATTTATATTCAACTGCTTAATAAAGTACAAGAACTCAACATAGTAAAAGCCAGTACTGTTGGTAACGTTCGTATTATTGATGGCGCGCAAAGCTATTCCCGAGCGGTTAAACCGAAGAAACCATTAATTGCAGTTTTAGCCACTTTGTTAGGTGGAATGCTATCAGTGGCCTTAATCTTATTGAAAACCGCAATGCACAAAGGTATTGAAAGCTCAGAACAAATTGAAGCAATTGGCTTGCCAGTTTACGCTTCTATTCCGTTATCTGAATATCAAAGCACGGTAAGTAAAAAGCATAAGACTCAAACTCAGACGATCCAACAAACACTATTAAGCATAGCGAACCCGGCAGATTTAGCAGTGGAAGCCATTCGAAGCCTACGTACCAGTTTGTACTTCGCCATGATGGAAGCTAAAAATAATGTATTGATGATTTCCGGGCCAAGCCCATCGATCGGTAAATCCTTTGTATCTGCCAACATGGGAGCGGTGATCGCCAAAGCGGGGCAAAATGTATTAGTAATCGATGCCGACATGCGAAAAGGTAAGATTGGGCGACAATTTTCAGTCAGTGAGAAGCCAGGGCTATCCGATTATCTAAGCGGACAAATGGACATGCAAAGTCTTATTACCAAGCTCGATGTCGAAAAACTAAGTTTTATGGCTCGCGGTGAAGTACCACCAAACCCATCGGAATTACTGTTACACCCTCGTTTTAAAACACTGCTGGACTGGGCTAGTGAGCATTACGACATCGTAATCGTCGATACCCCACCAATCCTTGCAGTGACCGATGCTGCGATTGTCGGCGCGCATGTGGGTACAACCTTAATTGTCGGTCGTTTTGAACAGAACTCAGTGAAAGAAGTCGAAATCACTAAACAACGCTTTGAGCAAAATGGTATTGAAGTAAAAGGCTTTATTCTTAATGCGGTCGAGAAAAAAGCTTCTAATGCTTACGGCGGCTACGGTTATTACCAGTATGAATACAAGCAAGATACAAAAGATTCTTAACGTTTTTTGATTCCATTTTCAATTACTACTAAACAGATCAGTATAGTCATCTGTTTAGTAGTAACCTTTCTCACTATCAGCATACTCATCTAGCCTAAACATGTAACTCATCACCTAGTTTTATAGTTCCTCAAACAAGTCTTCATAATTAGGATTCATTGACTCAATCAGGGTGTTTTTCCAGCCTCTTTTCCAACGCTTTAATTGCTTTTCTTTATAAATTGCGTCTTGCATCGTTTCATGTATCTCATAATAAACTAAGATATTCACGTCATATTTCTGAGTAAAACCATCTACTTGCTTCTTTTTATGCTGCCATACTCTTATCTTTAACTGACTGGTTACTCCAATATAGAGCACTTTTTTGTTCGGAGAAGAGAGAATGTAAACACAAGGCTGCTTGTCCATGAGTATTACCCTTATTTAAAATAAAAAATAATACTGAATTTTAGTGTGAACAATGTATTAAATTAGATACCGGATAACTCGTGCCTCGTTTCCGGCATGACGGGAGGGGGTGCCAGATCTATCGTGGACTGCAAGACACCACTTATTCCTGCGGGTAGCTCATTTTCCATCATTCCCGAAAGCCGCCAACTCCAACGTCATTCCTGAGGAGCCCCACT
>NZ_AJYK02000106.1 GCF_000286955.2 Vibrio rumoiensis 1S-45 | reverse complement strand
TCGTCTCTAGCAAGCTTCTGGACAAATTCGTTTTAGACCTAATGCTCTAAATCGCTTATTTAACATTAGGAAAATCATGTTGTTCGTCATGACTAAACTAACGTCTAGCCACAACTCTCATTTCAACAAGCGCATTTAGTGGAATAAATTCTGACACCCCAATAGCTGACCATGCGGGAAAAGGCTTTTTAACGTATTCATCTTTTACTTTTGAAAACACATCTATATGTTTCTTTAAGTCAATGTGGAATGTTGTCATTTCGAGTATATCGTCGTAAGTTAACCCAGCAGCATTAAGGTAGACTCCAAGCTTATAAAAAGCATCATGAAACTGTTCTTCTGGGTTCGTACTTATTTGTTTATCTTTGCGAGCCGCAGTGACACCTGACAAATATACCGTGCCATCAGATTCAATTGCTGGTGAGAAATGCCAGTCGTCAAAATAATGCTTAAATTCTTCTGGTATTATCGGTTTTTTCATATTTCCCTCTAAGCTAAAACAATAGCCAGATACTTCTGTCTAACTTACCATAGTAAACTGAGTATATTCTTTACTATTAGCTGAAGTAGGTCAACTAATCCATAATTAACGAGTCAAGGCTATTGCCCTGAGTAATTTTGGGGCAATAAATGAGTTATCCCGCCCCTCACCGTCACCCCGCACATG
>NZ_AJYK02000105.1 GCF_000286955.2 Vibrio rumoiensis 1S-45 | reverse complement strand
ATTTATGGAACGATGTTTCACTTATTTAGTGATCTAGTTAAAAAAACCGTAGGGCACTGATTATGTTTTGATAAAAATGAAACAAGACAAAATTGATCTAGCACAATAAATATCAAAAATAAGACTAAAGTCTAATTGATAAACCCACATTTCACTTTTGTTAATATCATACACTGCCCGCCAAAAACAAAATAATTGATCCATTTCAAAATAATTAACCTATATTTTTAAAACATTGTTTTATAGATCACACAAAATAATAACCAACGATCTAACCCATGAATTTTGTGTTTATTATTTGACCTGAAATAAAAACAAATAAAGGACTAGAATAATATGAAAAAGGTATTAACCCTCTCTTTGCTTGCTATCGCGGTGACTTCAACGGCAGCTTCAGCAACTTCAATTAATATCCGTCACGAATGGAAACCGGAATATGGTGATAAAAACGATCAGGCACATGCCGACCGTATTGCAGTCAGCCACCGATTTAAAAGCGGCATTGGATTTGAAGTAGAAGCAAAATATAAAACCAATAATAACGATGCTTGGGGCGATCAAAGTGGTAATGGTAACCAAGCTAATATTAGCTACCGCTGGAAAATCAATGACACCTTTAGCCTAACCCCACAATTTAAGCTTGAAGCCAATTCAGACAAAGTTGGCTACCAAGGAAACTTAACCTTAGGCTATAAAGCAACTGACACCATTTCAACGTCTATTCGTTATCGTTACCACTATGAAAACTATAAGAGCTCTCTTGATAAAGCCAATAGCCACTATAACCGAATCACCCTTGCAGCTGGTTATAGCGGTATTGAAGATTGGAAATTTGGTTTAAGTACTGACTACACCATCAAGCAAGAAGGCGAAGAAGTATGGAATGGTGATAAACAAGGCATTTCAGAAATCAACTCCAAAATCTCATATACCGGATTTGGTGGTGGTTGGGCACCATTCGTTGAAATTGGTGTACAACCTGCAGATAAGAATATGGCAGGTGATAATGATAAAGACGATTGGCGTCCGCGTTACCGCGTAGGTATTGTTTATAGCTATTAAACTGACTTAAAACCCGCTAACCTAACAATTAGCGGGTTATTATCTAAGCTTTAGGGAACACTATCTTTGGTGGAGCTTCTCTGCCACTTTCAATAACTCATGGCGAGTTTTTTCAATGTCGGCAATATCATGGCTCACTGTTTTTGAATTGAGGGTCATATAAGGAACCGTAATTACCGCAATCAACTCACCCAATACACCGAAGATTGGCACCGAGATATTAGTGACACCGGAAATTTGAGGGCTCTCTCCAACGTAGTACCCCTGCTCCTCTATCATTGCAATTTTTTTAGCAATGATATCTAAATTCTCTGATGTGAAGCCATCTTGTTGAGCTAAAATTTCAGATCTTTTTGTAGGCTCACTAAAACTAAGCAATACCAAACCAGAACCCGAAGCACCAATATCTAACTCTGCACCAATCCGTAAACTAAAAGCCATTTTATAAGGGCTTTCATTACTGGCGATGACGATCAGTTTACCATTACTGTATCGGCTAATATGGCATGACTGGTTCACCGAATAGCTCAATGATTCCATCAGAGGACGTGCTTTTTTCAGTAATAACGCGATTGGTGGAGCTTGATTAGATAAAGCAAACATCTTCAATGTTAAAGCATAAGTCGCACTATCAGCATCAAACTCAATATAGTGTTTTTCAACCAGTACACTCAACATGCGAAAAATTTCATTCACACTGCGATTCAACTGAGTAGAAATTTGCTTTTTAGTTAATGGCTCAGCTTGGCCAGCAAGTAACTCAAGTATCTCTAAACCTTTTTCTAATGCTGGCGCCCTATATTCTGTTTTTTGTGTCAGTTCCAAATCTTCATTACCTATTCGTGCATGCTCAAGCTGATTATACTCATTTTACTTTTGAATAAACGAATTTAAATGGATAAAAATAAAGCTCCACATAATGTAGAGCTTTGAGCATTCAGCAAAAAAATATTAACCCACTAAACCCATCATTTCTGGAATAGCCATTGAGATGGCAGGAACATAAGTCACTAACATCAATACAAGGAATATCGCAAAGAAGAATGGTAGTAGCGTGCGAACCACGCTGTCGATACTAATCCCACTTACCTTACAGCCAGTAAAAAGAATCGGTCCTACGGGCGGTGTTATTGTTCCTAGTGATAGGTTAAACACCAATAAAATACCAAACTGAACAGGATCCATCCCTAATGCCATACAGATTGGCAAGAAGATTGGAGTGAAAATCAGAACTGCTGGTGTCGGATCCATAAAGGTGCCGACAAACAAAAGGATCACATTAATAATCAATAAAATGATAATTGGATTATCAGTTACCGATAACAAGTTATCGGCAATCATGGCTGGAATTTGAGTAAATGCCATTACCCAAGACATGATTGATGAAGTCGCTAACATGAAGATAACAATCGCCGACATTTTCGCCGTGCTTAGAAAGATCTCAGGCAGTTTTTTGATATCAAGTGAGCGATAACCCAAACTTAAAATCAATGAGTAAACGACAGCAATAGCTGAAGCTTCTGTTGCGGTAAAAACCCCACCTAGTATCCCGCCAATCACCACTACAATAAGTGATAAGCTTGGAATTGCATCAATAGTCACTTTACAACAGTCAGCTAATGTCATGCTATGTTTTGCAATATAACCACGACGCTTTGCCATGATGCCCGCCATGATCATGACACTTAAGCCCCATAAAATACCAGGCAAGTAGCCACCCATAAACAAAGCAGAAATGGATACACTACCAGCAACTGTTGCATAAACAATCAATGTATTACTTGGTGGGATCAACATTCCTGTTGGTGCTGAAGCAATATTAACTGCAGTACTAAATGCAGGGTCATAACCCTCTTTTTTCTGGATTGGCGACATAATGCCACCAACGGCTGCGGCAGAAGCCACACCGGAGCCACTGATTGAACCAAATAACATGTTTGAGACAACATTGGTTTGCGCTAAAGAACCAGGGAAAAAACCACTGATGATCTTTGAAAAATTAATTAGCCTTATCGCGATGCCTCCATTATTCATTATGTTGCCAGCCAGTATAAAAAATGGAATTGCGAGTAAGGCAAAAGAGTCTAATCCAACAAACATTCGTTGAGCAGAAGTCAGCATTGCACCTTTCATTGGTAGAATAACCAACATAGCTGCAAAAGATGAAATCCCTACCGCGATACTAATAGGCGTACCTATTACAAGAAAAAATACCACACCACCGAACATAATCAGTGCGGCAAGAAGTGCCATATCCATTGCTATTTCCTTCTATTTTTATTTTTGTTTTAGGGCTTTAAGGCGAGAAATAAAACCAATCTCATGACACAAGAAATAAAATAAAATAATTGCACCGCTGATTGGGATCACCGAATAAATCGTGCCCATTGGAATTTGTAATGCTGAATCTTGTTGCCACATTTGTCTTACTGCCGTGTTGTAGCCACCAAAAACCATAATAGAAAAGCCAAAGACTACGATGACAAGCTCTATAAACATATCGAGATAGATTTTAGTTTTTTCCGAAAATTTATCTTTAACAAACGTAATGCTCATGTGTTCACGTAAACCAAAAACATAAGCACTACCTAAAAAGATTAACCAAATAAATAAGTACCTAGACAGCACCTCACTCACTCCGCTAGGGCTATCGAATAAATACCGAGAAATAACTTGGTATGTCACTAATGCCGTCATAGAGCCAACAATCGTGATGCATGTCCAAGAAATCAGTTTATCAACGAGAAATTTAACCTTATTCATCGTCAATAATAATTTAGATTCATTACCACTTAACATGTCTCTTTACCTTAAAAAAGGCTGGATATCTCTTATCCAGCCATGTTGGTTTTATTTAAGTTCTGTAATTTGTTTAAAGAGTTCTTTTTGCGCAGGTGTTTCAATTAAGCTGTCTTGCAAGCTCTTACAGCTGTCTTGGAATGGTTTAATATCCACATCGTTAAATTTCGCGCCTTTAGATTGAGCAATCGCTTTCGCTTCTGAAATTTGCTTATTCCATAATTCAAATTCCATTTGGGTACTTTCTTTGACTAGGTTAACCAAAATATCGCGGTCTGCTTTTGGCATAGAAGAAAGGAAATCCGTACTCATCACCACAAGATCAGGCACCATTAAATGACGAGTTGAAGAAAAGTAAGGCGCAACTTCATACTGCTTTAAATCTGCATAAGTAATTTCATTATTTTCTGCACCATCAAGAACGCCTTGTTGAATGGCGCTGTACACTTCACCTTGCCCCATTGCTACACCAGTGCCGCCCATACAAGAAAGCATTTTGATCATAGTATCAGACTGCATAACACGTATTTTTTCACCTTTCATGTCTTCGATCGTGTTAATCGGGCCTTTCTTGGTGTACATGCTACGAGCACCTGCGGTATAAGCGGTTAATACTTCGAAGCCAAACTTACTAGTTGAAGCAAAAAGCTCATCAAGCATGCCAGAGGTAAATACTTTCTCTTGATGTTCAGGGCCGGTATAAATATATGGCATACCGATCACACGGAACGTTTTATCGTAGTTTTCAACCAATGGGTTTGCTACGACCGCCATTTGTACTGAGCCCATCTGTACTAACTCTAACGCTGCACGCTGATCACCTAATAACTCATTAGGAAAAATTGAAAGTTTGTAGCGACCGTCGGTTTTTCTTTCCAATTTTTCAGCTACACCTTGCAAAGCAACATATTGAGGATGTTGATTTGACTGATTAAATGCCGCTTTAATTTCTGTTGCTGCATTAACGAGTGAAGACATACCCAGCGTGCTACCAATAACTGCTGCCAATGTCGCTTTTTTCAATGAAGTACGAGTAAACATGTCATTATCTCCGTATAAATTGTTATTATTTAATTAAGTTCATATCGACAAAATCCATATCATCAAAGGTTTGATTTTCTCCAACCATTCCCCAAACAAAGCTGTAATTTTGTGTTCCACAACCAGAATGAATCGACCAGCTTGGTGACAGCACTAACTGCTTATCACGAACAATAATGTGTCGGGTTTCTTCTGGTTCACCCATAAAGTGGAAGACCACTTGTGAAGGCTTCACATTGAAATAAAGATAAGCTTCCATTCGACGCTCATGAGTATGCGCTGGCATGGTATTCCAAACGCTACCTGGTTTAAGGTGAGTCACCCCCATACACAATTGGCAAGTAGGTAGAACGTCTGGATGTAAATATTGAGTGATAATGCGGTCGTTAGCATTTTCCTGTGAACCGAGCTCAACTCTCTTGGCATCTTCACGACGGATAATGCGAGATGGATAAGTATGATGTGCAGGCGCACTTAAACAATAAAATGAGGTAGGTTCAGCTGAATCGTATGATTCAAATTCAATATTTTCTTCGCCTTTACCTAGGTATAAAACATCAAGGTATTCCAACGTGTATGTTTCCCCTTTACAGCGAACCACACCCTTTGACCCTAAGTTTAAAATCCCTAATTCACGACGCTCTAAAAAGAAATCAGTGCCAAAGGCTTTCTTGTCCATTACATCATCAAGTTTTAATACTTGCTCTGTTGGACAGACCCCCATTGCAACGATTCGATCAATATGGCTATACACAACCTTAACTTGGTTATCTTGAAATAAATCTTCCGTAAGAAACTCTTCTCTTAGTCGAGAAGTATCATAACTTTTGGAATCCGTAGGGTTACTGTTGTAATTAATAAACATTGATTTCTCCTTAGTGATAGCTAGAGACTAATGATTATTCATATATGATCAACACCATTTATATATGATTAAATACATTTGTGAACTAGAGCTACAAATTTATTGAAACAACGTTTCTTTGTTTGAGGTGGATCATATTCAGTATTTTTTAAAACCATTGACTAAGGGAAGAAAGGCAAATAATTTTTGAAATTATGGAAGATATTTAGGAATAAAAAATTAAGAACGAGATAGTGCTTAATCGACAAAGAGATATAAAAATAATGCAAACCACCTAGACTGAGGCGCTGGCGCTTTGCATATAAAGATTTTTTGTATATTGAGATTTAAAGAAAATATTAAGAATAAAGTAACAAGATTAACCAGAGCAGGTTGCACGATTACACATATCACCTAACGTGGCTGTTTTTGCACTCTGACCAAAGATCTTACTCTTTTGCGCCAAGTATAATTCTGCGGTAGAAATCGCATCGACCAAGGCATTGTGTGCATTGTATTTAGGTAAGCCGTAGCGATTGCGTACATCATTAAGCTGAAGCTCTAGTGCGGTCGTTTTTTGATGGAACGTTAAGTGCTTTTCTACTTTCAACGTATCGAGCCAAATAACTGGCAAGGTTTCTAAGCCATAGTTTTTTTGTAAGTAGCTTTGGATAAACCCTCTTTCTATGACCGCACCATGTGCCATTACGACTTTTCCGATCATTTTACTAAATAAACGATTCATTGCCTCATCAAGCCTATCTCCTTCGATAAGCATCTGTGGGGTAATGTGATTGATGATGGCACTTCCTGCTTTTATCTCTTGATTATTATCCACATAACAATGCGCTGCGGTGTCCATGTCAATTTTGTTTTGCTTCATTTGAATATTACCAATACTCAATAAGCTATCTTTCTCAAAATTAAGCCCTGTGGTTTCAAAGTCCAATACCAGAAAACTCACCTCTTGCAAAAGCGTCTCAGGCGGCAATAGTGGTGTCGCTAATAATTGCTTCAACTCTGGAGAAACCGTCTTTGGGATTTGAATATTTTGCCTTTGCTTCTCAATCTTAGTTAAAGGGTGAAAATGTGTTTTTATCGCTTTTAGCATGATTTATCCCTTGGTAAAGCGAAGTTTTGCGCCATCTTGTAGCTCATTGATGATCTTGAAAGCATCTTTTAAATGCTTACGCTCAAAACTACTAAATGTTTGTGGATCAATGTGGTTATCCGGCTTATTACCCAATTTCAGCGACTCATTTTGATGAGTAAAACGAACTTGAGTGATAAAACGATAGGCACCAATAATATTTTTATAGCTCTGCTCGCTCATCACACCTTGTTGATATGCCCACTCAAAACGCTCTTCCGTCCCCGTAAGTGTACCTTTCGCCGAAAGGCTATAAATTCGTGCTAAATCAATAATGAGGTTTAAAGCGTATTTTTTGATATTTAATGTGCGGCTGTTATCTCCGGTTTTTTCGAGTACCAGATTATTGAAAATACCGAGGGGGGGTTGGGTATCAACCGCATCACGTACCAATGACGGAATAAAGCGATGGCTTTGTTCGATACAATCATGCAAATGCTGTTGTAACTCAGTTGCCAACTCAGCATTACCATACAAAGAACGTACTTCTAAAAAAACACTAATATTCAGTAGCTTGTTATACTCTGGAGTCCCGACCCATTTACGATAATATTCTTTCCAGCGAGATAAAGGTTGGCACCATTTCGGTGTTGCAGCCATGTACTTACCATCGCATAACGGATAACCACACGCGTCCAACCCATTGCAGACGATCATAGCTAGATGCGTAAAATATGCCATATCAGCTGAAGTTGCGGAGTCATCTAAAATTAGCGCGCTATCTTGGTCGGATAGCAAATGCACTTCATTACGCGCATGTGATCCAGCGACAATCCACGCATAATCGCACGGTGCTGGGCCCAATGTTTCCTGTGCGAGTTGAATAATACGTCGATTAAAGGCATCCATGATCATCGACATTACCGAAGCAACTATATGCGAGCCAACCTGGCTTTCCACTAAAGAAGAGAAGATAGTTTGACGCTCTTCTTTTAGAGTTTTAAGTGATTCGATCGAGTTGGAATATTTAATTTTCTCAATTAAAAATAGCGCTTGCGTTCTGTGGTTATGAACAAGGTGAGTTGTGGTAATCAAGCCAATCACTTTTTGACCTTGAACCACCGGTAAGCAACGAATATTAAATTGCATCATTAATGAAATGGCTTCTAAGACCGTCGCATCTGAATGAATCAACTGAGGGTTGCTCGTCATCACCATCGAAATAGGTTGCTCGGTGTCGATACCTTGTGACACCACTCTCGTGGTCATATCTCTATCAGTAATCACACCAACAATGTCATTGCCATCTTTCACCACCGCACAAGATGATCGCATTTCACCACACATATAAGAAGCGACTTGTTTAATGCTGGTATTTTTATCCACTATTGCGATATTTTCACTCGCAATCTCGGACACCTTACGGTAATAAGGCCCTTTATTATCAGGAGTAACTCGATAAAGCGCTGAGTTCAACCTTGCCCGTGCTCGGGTATCAAAATATTCAGAAAATTGAGGGTTCTCTTTAAGCAAATGTTGTAATGTCGAATGAGGAACTAAGTAGAGTAAACTATCCGTTAAAGCAACAGCGGTATAACCATCTTCACTGTTGGCCAGAGGCTCTAAGAAAGTAAATCCGAATTGGTCATCTTCCCCTAACCTTGCTCGCAACGAACCATCTTTCATTCGTTGCTCAACTGCACCGGTACGAATAATATAAAGAAAGCGCTCTTCACAATTTGAACTAAAATGAATTTCTTCACCTTTTGATAAATAGGTGATTTTAACTTTACTAACAACTTCCTTAACCACTGATTCTGGTAACTTATCGAAAGGATCAATGCGTACCACAAAATCATAAATGTTAGGTAATAAAGCATTACTCATAAAATGAACCCTCAAAAAAACTTTTACACACAATATCAAAACATGGTTTTAAATATAATAAAAAGAATGGAAACTTTGGTTGCAGGCACAAAAAAAGCAGCACAAGGCTGCTTGTTTAAATCATATTTTCCCTGATTACGATGCTTCAGACATTGGATATTCGTGGTAACCCAAATGTTCAGAGATATTCTTACAAGCGTTTTGAAGCATAGCCACATAATCTGCTTTACGGTTTTCATCAAAGCGAATGGTAGGGAACGAAATAGATAAACCCGCAACCACATGGCCAAAACGGTCATAGACTGGCGCGCCAATACAGTACAAACCAGGCTCTTGTTCTTGATTATCTTCCGCATACCCTTGTTGTTTTACTATTTTTAACTCAGCAAGTAGTTGATCAACATTTTCGTGAGTTTTATCCGTATGCCTAATAAACGTCACATCTTTCAAAGTCTCACGCACAAATTCTTCTGTACGCTCAGCCAATAGAACCTTACCAATTGCAGTACTATAAAGAGGATTACGACGACCGATACGTGACTGCATACGTAGATTATAGTTAGAATCAATTTTATGCGTATAAATGATATGATCGACATCTAAAGCACCTAAATGCAGCGCTTCATTCGTTTGCTCAGAGATTTGTCTCATTTCTTTATCAGCAAGCGAAATAATATCTACATATTCTAAAGACTTAGCGCCCACTTCGAAGAGCTTCAAGGTTAATGAATACTTATCCGCTTCACCCTCTTGATCCACAAAGCCCAACATTTTCATTGTTTGCAAAAAACGATACGTGGTGCTTTTAGACATCATTAAACGTTGCGATAGTTCTGTAATACCAATGTCTTTTTGCTCACCAAGCGCTTGTAAAATACCAAATACTTTCATTACTGATGATACTGCATCAGGTTGTTTAGCTTTTTCCATTTCTTCTATACCTTCAAGAGTTTCACGTCATATACCATTCTATCTTCTTTATCAATTTTTCTAAAACATCTACTTCAAAAAAATGAAACAAATAATAATACAAATACAAAAACACGACTCCCATCAAATTTATAAAACATCATTTTAATTTAATTTGAAATGGTGTTTCAAAATTGCTAATGTTGAGTCACTGAAGTAAAACACACTTGAATTAATAAATTGCCACGCTAGGCACTAAAGGAAATAACTATGATTCTGAATGCATTTAATCTTGAAGGTAAAGTAGCAATTGTTACTGGTTGTGATACTGGTCTTGGTCAAGGCATGGCTCTAGGGTTAGCACAAGCTGGCTGTAAAGTGGTTGGTGTGAACTACACCGCACCAGAAGAAACCATCGAGCTAATGAACGCAGGTGGCCACACTTTCCTTGATGTTCGTGCAAACCTTCTAAAGCAAGACGACATCCCTACAATTATTGAAAAAGCACTGGCTGAGTTCGGTCAAATTGACATCCTAGTAAACAACGCTGGTATCATTCGTCGTGAAGATGCTATCGAGTTTTCTGAGCAAAACTGGGATGATGTCATGAATATCAACTCTAAAACGGTATTCTTCATGTCTCAAGCAGTTGCTAAGCAATTCATCGCTCAAGGCAATGGCGGCAAGATCATCAACATCGCTTCTATGCTTTCTTTCCAAGGTGGTATCCGCGTACCTTCTTATACTGCCTCTAAGAGTGCCGTTATGGGGATCACTCGCGCAATGGCCAACGAATGGGCAAAACACAACATCAATGTAAACGCAATTGCCCCAGGTTACATGGCAACTAACAACACTGCTGCACTACGTGCAGATGAAGACCGTAATGCAGCTATTCTTGAACGAATTCCTGCTGACCGTTGGGGTAAACCAGAAGACGTAGCTGGCCCTTGTGTATTCTTAGCATCTGATGCAGCAAGCTACATTAATGGCTACACTATTGCGGTTGATGGCGGCTGGTTAGCACGTTAATAAAGGAAAGATGACTATGTTTGTACACGGTAAAGACGTTAAACTTGAAGATCTAGGTGATGGCGTTAAGCGTAAGATTTTAGCTTATAGCGATAACATCATGTCAGTGGAAGTACATTTTGAAGATAACGCTATTGGTTACCTTCATAATCACCCACATGAACAATTAACCTACGTATTATCAGGTGAATTTGAATTTACTATCGGTGATGAAACTAAAATTGTTAAAGCTGGTGATGCACTTTATAAAGAACCTAACATCATGCATGGCTGTAAATGCTTAAAAGCTGGCGTATTGCTAGATAACTTTACCCCAATGCGTAAAGACTTCATCGAATAATTAATCATTGGCTTGCCTAGTCTTAATCTAACCTAGGCAAGCAAAATTAAATACTTATCAGTTTCCTATTGGAGAATATCAATGAAAATCGCACTAATGATGGAAAACAGCCAAGCTGGCAAAAACGCAACCATTCTTAACGAACTAACAAGCGTTGTTGAGCCACTAGGCCACACTGTTGCTAACGTAGGTATGAGCGATGAAAATGATCACCACCTAACGTATATCCACCTTGGTATTCAAGCCAGCATCCTACTTAACTCTAAAGCGGTTGATTTTGTTATTGCTGGTTGTGGTACTGGCCAAGGTGCAATGATGTCACTTAACCTACACCCAGGTGTGGCTTGTGGTTACTGCCTAGATCCATCAGATGCATTCCTATTCAACCAAATCAACAACGGTAATGCACTTGCTCTAGCATTTGCGAAAGGCTTTGGTTGGGCTGCTGAGCTTAATGCTCGTTACATCTTCGAAAAAGCATTCACCGGTCCTCGTGGTGAAGGTTACCCTGTTGAGCGCAAAGAACCTCAAGTTCGTAACGCCGGTATTCTAAATGAAGTGAAAGCTGCGGTTTGTAAAGAAACGTACTTAGACACACTACGTGCTATCGATACAGAACTTGTGAAAACTGCCGTAACCGGTGAACGTTTCCAACAATGTTTCTTCGACAATTGCCAAGATGATGAAATCAAAGTATTTATAAAAGAAATTTTAGCTTAACGGTTAAAATCCCCCCTAGGGTCAGCTGAATTTTATGACTAAGTTTCTGTCTGTCCCAAAGTAAAAATCATATGATGTGCCTACTTTTGCCGATCTCCCCAGGTCGGCTTTTTTTTGCCTGAAACTCTAAAAACACACATAAATCACATAAAACAAAACATCGTTCCATTTTTATTGACCGCAACAATTCAAATACAGATAATAGGTTCATTACATATTTAGGAGAAATATTATGCAAGTCAGTCGCGTTGCGGTTATCGGTGAATGTATGGTGGAGCTACAAAAAGCCGGTGATGAACTTTATAAACAAAGTTTTGGTGGTGACACACTAAACACCGCCCTTTATCTTTCTCGTCTTACCAATAAACACATCACTACCTCTTATGTAACAGGCTTAGGTAAAGATCCATTTAGCCAAGCAATGTTGAAAGCATGGGACAAAGAAAACATCGATACTTCTCATGTGCATATATCAGAGAAAAAATTACCGGGTCTATACTCCATCTCAACCACAGATGATGGTGAACGCAGCTTCCAATATTGGCGTAGTGATGCCGCTGCTCGTTACTGGTTACTTGAGCAATCTGAAACTGCGATTATCGATACACTCTGCCAATATGATTTTATTTATTTAAGCGGAGTGAGCTTGGCGATTTTGCCAACAGAAGCACTAGAAAAGTTAGTAACGGTTCTTACCATCTGCAAATCTCAAGGTTGTAAACTTGCCTTTGATAACAACTACCGCCCTGCACTTTGGGAAACCCAGCAGCAAGCTCAACAAGCCTATCAAGCCATTCTAAAGCTGACTGATATTGCCTTCTTAACATACGATGATGAAGAAATGCTATACGGCGATACTCACGAACAGCAAGCCATTGATCGTACTCAAGCATTGGGGGTTAATGAGATAGTCATTAAACGTGGCGGTGAAGCGTGCTTTGTTATTACCCAAGATGAACGCATTGAAGTTGCGCCACAAAAAGTCAACAACATTGTAGACACTACTGCTGCTGGAGATTCATTCAGTGCTGGCTACTTAGCAAAACGATTGACGGGTGGCAGCCTACTAGAATCCGCTCAAATGGGTCATAAACTTGCAGGCACAGTCATTTGTTTTCCCGGTGCCATTATTCCCGCGCAAGAAATGCCTGAATTAAACTAACATTCATATTACTAAGGACAAATTATGACAACGGTTAAACAACGTTTAAGTGAAATAAAAGTCGTTCCTGTTATTGCAATTAAAGATGCCAGCAAAGCGGCAAAACTTGCACAAGTTTTAGTAGAAAACGGCCTACCTTGCGCAGAAGTGACCTTCCGTACTCCAGCTGCCGTACAAGCCATTAAGAACATGCGAGAAGCCTACCCAGACATGCTTATCGGCTCTGGAACCGTACTAACCACTAAGCAAGTGGATGAGTCGATTGAAGCCGGTGTCGATTTTGTGGTGAGCCCGGGTCTTAACCCAACAACCGTTAAATACTGTCAGCAACGCGGCGTACAAATCGTACCGGGCGTTAACAACCCAAGCCTTGTTGAACAAGCAATGGAACTAGGTCTAGATACATTAAAGTTCTTCCCTGCAGAGCCCTCAGGTGGCGTGAGTATGCTAAAAGCGCTCACCGCGGTTTATCCGGTCAGCTTTATGCCTACTGGCGGTGTTAGCCCGAAAAATGTCAATGATTACCTCGCGATTCCAGCGGTATTTGCTTGTGGCGGAACGTGGATGATCCCAACCGATCTGATCGATAACGAAAAATGGGATGAACTTGCTACTTTAGTCGCTGATGTGGCGAAAGTTCTCGACTAGACTACTTTAACATTTATCTATCAAACAAAGCCGAGCTATCAACTAGCTCGGTTTTTTATTAGTTGTAATGTTGTAGTGTCTTTTTAAGGCAAGAATAATTGCTCAACTTAAGAGAATCTTGGCGTTCTCTAGGTCGATCTCTATTTTCTTTTTTACCGTATCCTGAGTTAATTCCAGCCGAATAAAATCATTTTTCCATTCAACACAATCAACAGTAATACTTTGTGTAAGAGTTAGGTCATAAATTGCTATAGCTTTGAAAGACGTTTCTTTATTTCTAAGCAATAAATAGGATAAATCTTGGGTGGCTGGATTATCAGGAGCTAGGCCAGTTAGAACTGTAGAATTTTGGAGTGAATACAAATGAAAATGAAATTTAGGCTGTTCTTGAATGTCAAAATGATAACTCTGCAAACCTTGAATAGAATGCTGACGACAGCTATGCATACGATTTAAAGGACCATTCAGAGGGTTATTCACCTCTTGCCAGCATTGTTGAACACATAGTTCTCCACGTACATGCCAAATTAAATCTAGTTGTTTATTATGTGGGTTAAGCACCTGATTAATATCAATCGCGATATCAGGTAGCCATAAAATACTGCGTCGATAGCTAACGTTTGTATATGTCTCATCATCCCACTGCTTAATAGTGTGACTATCAAGTTCTAGCACTGTTTCGGACCAATCCACCAATGTATCAACAAAAGTGAATGAGCTCGTTTGCTGATAATCCAAACACACTGGAATAGCAGGCGGTTGATTTTCTTGCTCTACCGCTAGTGTGTTGTGAGTAACTGTATTCTTGTAATAGCCGTAATGAAGCTCTGCTCCATAGCCTGTTGTCCCGATATCCGGCAAAATTTCTCGCCCATTACGACAAATAATTAAACCTAATCGATCATAATGATCATGCTCTCCACCATAAGGAGCATGCTTTAGCAGCAGCATATTACCACTTTGCTCATCGTACATTTTCGTTAAGCCAGAGGTAGGTGCATGTTGTGGTTGACACAGTAAAGGTGGCAAGACGGGTAAATCAGGCACACCATATAACAACGCATCTAAGTTATCGCGCGGTGAATGTTGATAAATATTGATAAGAGCTCGTGCAAATAAAGGATCATCAAACTGACGATAAGCAAACTCAAAAAGATGACTATGCGAAAGTTTCTCTTGTCCAGCAATACAATCATTCAGACGAGGGAAATCCCCAGTGGCACTGAGTAAAGAAAGAGGAAAAGCCAACATCTTATAATAATTAGGATCAGCATGAACACTATATTGAGTACGGTAAGCAACCTTCTCAAAAGCCAGCAAAGCCTGTAAAGCATAATAATGGTAGTGTATGGAGCCTTCGAACCACATGCCGTCTGAGTTTACCCCCTCAGCAAGCTGATATTTCAGCCCATATTTAGAGTTAAGAGCAAAATCAATATATTCTGGCTCGTCAATAATCAGCCCTATCACCCCAATAGTCGCACTGGTTTTCATTTCATGATTATGTAATTGATCGGCTCGATGTTCTATTAGAAACTCTGCACCTTCACGTAATAGTCGTTTTTCTATATAGACTCTGTCTTCCACTGATAATTGCTCACGAATAAAATCATATCCACGTACAAAATCTAAATGGCAGTTGGCTTCACAAAGAGTTTGAGCATTCGCTTTACCTGGACCGTTATATGGGATCCCACCATGAGGTTGGTAGTCCGGGTAATGTTTTGCATAACCGAGCAAAATTTCTCTTACTTTTTCAAAATAACTTATCTGTTGGGTGAGTTGCCATAATAAGCCTAACTCATAACAGGCTTTCGAATTTAAGCCATTCAGCCCACGCCACCAAGCACCATCGTAAGGCTCACCATAAAAAGCTTTGCCATCAATAGGACAACAGTGTTCGGTTGGTTTATCCCACCTCCAATCTAAACGTACCGCATGTTCAGGACAGAAATAATACAAATTCCAAGTTGCTCGGTTATCAGGTGTAATTAATGTCTGGTTAGAAATAACCATTTTATTATCTTCAATTAACCTATTTAACACGCTATTCGTCACCTTATTACGAATAGCAAGCATTTCTTCTTGAGTAAACTGCAACATCTTAACTTCACTCACCTACAATGGGTTAAAAATTAGAGGTATAACGACTCTATAAAAGGAACAATAATGATCTAAAAAAATAGCCCTAGAT
>NZ_AJYK02000104.1 GCF_000286955.2 Vibrio rumoiensis 1S-45 | reverse complement strand
TTCGTTCAACAAAGCGTTTAAGAGCGATTCCTCAACGTTTGCCGGTTTTCGCTCCGCTCAAGATTATGGCAAACGTATCGTCACGCCTTAACGCGGCGTTATGTGTAAGGTGTAATATGATCAAAATTGCAAATTATGAAGGAAAGCTAGATTCTGAAATTTCAGAATTAATGCTAAGCGGAAACCTATCAAAGGTCGCCGAACATAAATCATTGGGGCAATATGGACCATTTGCATGTGCGGATTGGATCATACCAACACTAGTTACTGTGCACATAGTGTCTCCATTTTTTAAGTCTATTGTATCTGAATTGGGAAAAGATGCTTACGCTGAAATTAAGGCTCAATTTGCATCGTTTAGTGGCGAAACAAAAAAGAAAGAGCGCATTGAACCTACTTTAGGTTTAAAAAAACTTGAGCGTAAATTTTCTCATGAGTTGTCATTTTCTGCGAAAATATTCGACAATCGTACGTTAAAATTAATGTTTCCTGTTGGGTTTACTGAATCCGAGCATGTAGATGCAGTAGCTTGTTTTTTCGACTTTTTAAGAGACTTAGAACTTGGTATTGTAAGTTTGGAAGCTATAGGTGTGGAGCTCGAAAGGGTGTTACCTAGGCGTTCCATTGGCGTTGTCTATGACCCTGAGTTAATGGATTTAAGGTGGTATGATCCAATGCCACCGGCTCTTAGAGAAGAAATTCGAAAAGAGTTACAGCAAAAATACACATAATCGGGTAGCCGGAGGTATCTAGCCTCCAGCCCCCACACCACCCTGCATGCGGCTCCGCACAGGGCGGTTCATTTAGAACTCCTAACTCACTTTTTGGTTAGGATAATGAACTGCGATCCATCCATCTCTTAGTGAATATAATCCTGCTTTCTTCAGATACTCATTACTCAGCGCTTGCTGTATCCCTGGTGTTTTTGAGCTACGCCATGGGCCTTTACTTGTGATACCACAAGCAACAGCGGCTTGGATCCTGACGCCACGTTTAAGTAAGTTTTGTACCTTAGTCAGTGGTTTTCGCCACTGACGCCAGTAACACATACGAACACGACGTCGGATCCAATGGTCTAAATCGACACACCCTTGATAGGTGTTAGCGATGCCAAAGTAATTGATCCAGCCTTGCATGTATTGACGCACTTTAAACAGCTGATAACTCATACTCACGCCCCAATTTCGGTTCGTTAGCCGTCTTATCTTTTGCTTGAAAATGTGTAATGTTTTAGCATGCCACTGGATCTTGCCTCGGTTAAATGTAAACCCAAGAAACTTGCTTTGAGCGACCTTAACCACTTGGCTTTTCTGTTCATTAACGACTAGTTTTAGCTTGATGGCCAGATATTGAGTAATGCTCTTGAGTACTCGATCTCCCGCCCGAATAGACTTTACCAAAATGATAAAGTCGTCCGCGTAGCGGGCGAATTTGTGCCCTCGGCTTTCCAGCTCTTTATCCAGACTATCCAACATAATGTTAGAAAGTAATGGTGAGAGTGGGCCGCCTTGAGGCACACCTTCAAAGCTTGCTTCAAATTGCTCATTGACCATCACACCTGCTCGTAGGTACTTACCGATAAGCGCTAATAGGCGCTTATCCTGTACTTTATTCCTTAGTTGAGTCATCAATAGATCATGATTAACTCGGTCAAAGAACTTAGACAGATCAACGTCGACGGCAAATTTGCGTTTCTGTTTGATGATATCTCTTACTTGCAGTACCGCTTGTTTTGCATTTCTGTTCGGCCTAAAGCCAAAGCTGTTAGTCGAAAAGAATGGGTCAAACAGTGGTGTGAGTATTTGAGCAATAGCTTGTTGAATCACACGATCAATGACGTTAGGGATCCCCAATTTGCGTTTACCACCATCGGGTTTATCGATCTCCACGCGCCTGACCGCTGAGGGTTGGTATTCACTTTGTTCTAATTGAGATTTACACTGTTCCCAACCGCCTTGTTGCATCCAAAGCGGGAAGGCTTCGATGGTCATGCCATCGATGCCCGCCGCGCCTTTATTGGCTTTCACTTGACGCCAAGCTCGGTGTAGATTTTCAGGTTCGAGCAGTTGTTGGAATAGATCGCGGTTGAAGGCCGGTTGCATATCAATACGCTGCCGATAGTAATCGTCTGGCGACGTAGTGGGTATCGACAAGTTTGACAAGACTCCTCCTTCTTCTAAATGTTCAGGCCTTCACCATGTCCCAGCCATTACGATGGGCATTTGGCTACTATGCCGTCTGCTGACTTCTGCTTAATCACATGCCGAGTTACCCCGTCATGCGCTATCGGTTTCCATCTGGTTCGCTCTTTTTAGTCGATGACACTGAAAAGCCAAGGCACTTATAAACCAGAGCCTTACTGGTTAATAACCGATCGCGTGTTAAGCAGATCTCCCCAGATAAGAACATGAACTTTCTTTGCACTGCTGCATCATTTACGGTGGCCATTAGATCACGTGGTTTCGTCGTCTTGTGCCAACTCACCTCTAGCCTACGCCTCATATGATGTTCTTATTCATCAGCTCGCAAATTTGCTAGCGGCTTCCTCCAGACCAAACCTCGCGATTAAGCCCTTGCCATTCGCTAGTAGTTAACGTTAAATAACAGTGTGTTATTTAAACGGTGACCTTCCTACAGAGGACTTTCACCTCATTAGTTCATGCCCATGCTGGGCGTACACAAAACAGTTGGTTAGGTTCCGCTTCGCTACACATTTTAACCAACTATTTTTGTCCGCTTAAGTGGGCGTTAGGCACTTCAGTAGACATGAGGTTTCAATGAAGATTGATAGACATGGAATTATCTTAAATGTTGAAAATTATGATGAATGTGTATCGTTCTATCATGATGTCTTTGAACTGAAAGTTATGTTCACCAAAGTAGAAGGTGACTTTAAATTAACTTGTTTAGAGTTTGGTGATAGTTATTTAATGATTGAAACCGAAGGGCATGCAGATGTTAATGGTAAATCGATAGCGTCATGTCCTACAAAGCTTCGTTTCAACGTTAAAAACATTAGTGATGCTTTGATTCGTGTTAAGCAGTTTAATTTATCGTACGAATACACTGAAAATGATTGGGGAACAACGATTAACCTTCATGATCCTGATGGTAATCGAGTTGGCCTTCGGGATGAAGTAGGTTTCATCAATCAAATAAGTGCCTAACAAATAAGGATAGGTGTCGC
>NZ_AJYK02000103.1 GCF_000286955.2 Vibrio rumoiensis 1S-45 | reverse complement strand
TAGGTTTTATATTTCCTAATAACGTCACTGCGAGCAACAATGATGGAATTAATATATCTTCCGTTAGTGACAGTGAGTTTGAAAATTATTTATCTGAGAATGGTGTTTCTGAACTAGATTTAGCGAGCTACGACAATGTCACGGCTATAAAAATAAACAATGGTAGTGATAACTTAGTGATCGTACGACAATCCTATTTACATGGCGAGCCAAATAAAGCTCAAGTAAACATCACAGGAAATAATAATACTACTTTCTCTGACCAGATAGGGTCTGACAATAACAGTTATATTTTTATTAATGGAAACAGCAATATAGCCGTCATTGGTCAATATGGTTTTGATAATAACGCCATTATTAACCAGAACGGTGATAGCAACTCAGCACACCTTCTTCAAATTGGTACGGGCAATAACAATATATTAGAACAAAATGGCGATAACAATCGTGCGCTAATAATTAATAAACAATATTCAAACAATTTAAGCAACACGGGGAGTCAAGTAACACAAACCGGTGATTCCACTGTGTACTTAATCAATGGGATGAGTCGTTATAATATCTCAGTAAATACTAATAAATAAGGAAATTATTATGAAAAAGTTAGCTATAGCAATATCCGCCGCGTTAATGGCAACGTCGGCTTACGCACTTGATTCAAATGTACAAACAATCCCTGATGGGGATCTTGGTCATTCTATTCGAGTTATAGATGAGTTATATGATAATAACTCTGTCATTGATATTGAAAACAGCTCTCACAATGGGCCTCTAGTTGTGACGCAAAGTTCTGGATTTTTTGGAAGTCACCAATCAGCAGTATTAACTTTTAAAGACAGCCAAAGTTCCTCTGTTGCTTTCACACAAGTTGGTTCTCATAACCAATCTGACATTGCAATGGATGATAGTGATGGCAATAGAATTGTATCTAGCCAAAATCACATAGGCCATAAAGCTGTGATTAAAGCTGATAACAGTGATGGTAATACGCTGAAAGTTGAACAAACTGGACGTTTTAACAAAGCCTTAATTAAAGCTGATAATTCTGATAATAACTTCCTTGCTGTTGATCAATCAGATCATAGTAACGTAGCCCTTATTTCAGCAGAAGACAGTAACTTCAATGGCTCTGTAATTAATCAGTCAGGTGCTCATAATAAAGCGGATGTCAGCTTAAAAAGAAGTAACGAAAACCTTACTCATGCTTTCCAATCTGGTGATCACAATACCGCTACACAAACACTGACAGATGCGAATGATAATGGTGCTGCTGCTTACCAAAGAGGTGATGATAATATTTCAACTCAAACCATTACGGATTCTTTCTGGAACTCTGCAATCACCGTTCAAGATGGTGATGATAATAACTCCGTTCAAAATATTAATTCTGTTCGTGGTGGCAACCATCTAGACACAAACCAATCTGGCGATGACAATGATTCTAGAATCAATGTGTTAGTCTCAAGTGGTGGTAATATTGTTGATGTTGATCAAAGTGGTGATGATAATATTTCAAGAGTACTTATCACCGGTCGTTCTGATGACAACATGGTTGACGTTGACCAAAGTGGTGATGATAACTTCAGCCGAATACGCTTAACTGCAAGCTCTGATGACAATATGGTTTACATCGATCAAGGTGGTAACTATAACATCTCTAATGTAAATATTACTGGCGACTCGGATTACAACATGGTTGATGTTGCTCAGAATGGTAATTACTCTTTATCTAAAGTTGATATGATCAATGACTCTGATAACAACAGTGTTTCAGTCACACAAACAGCGTATGATTATTCTAATGTCCATATTAATGGTCAAAGTAATCAAGTCGAAGTTTACCAATATTAATAATCTCCTTTGGTTATAATTCATGTTTATTAATAAATTCATAGCGGCACTAAGTGCCGCTATTCTTGCTTTACTGCTACTACTTTCCCCCCAAGTTCTCGCAGAGAATATGGACCTATCCCCTATGCCTGTAACCTTATCTTGCCAGAAAGATGGTGATAAAATCACACTGACTTTTTCTAATACAGAACCTGCCACTATTTCTATTAAAATAGAAACCAATAATGGTAATCAAATGGTATCCAGCTCTAATAGGTCATCCACTTCTCGCATGTCATTTAGTGCCAACAACTTACCAATGAAGGTAAACCTAAGCTCACAAGATGAATCACATGACTATATCGTGGATGATGGTTGCCAGGTAAAAGAAGTTAATTAAACTTGATCTTATGCATATCGCTAAAACAAATCTTATGGCTTTATATAGCCTAAATAGTTGGCATAAACGTAAGAAGTCCCCATGCTCATAGTCTTTCTATAAGTTTTCTAATAAACCAACAACCAAAGCGGCCCCTAGGCTCATTAGCTCTCTCATTATGCACTTCAGATATTGCAAAAATAATACCCATTAATAGCCATATATTAAGCCAAACTATTTTTGATAAAATCAAATAAACCCATAAATGAGTTCATCCAATGGCTAAACCTGATCGTAAAACCGTCATGCTTGATATCATAGAAACCGTTAAGAAAGAATTTCCTCTTGATGCACCAGAAGCCTCAATATGCGGAGATACATGTGTTGGTTGCCCGAGAAAACTACTAGAGCTAGTAGAAGGTGAGTTGCTGTATTGGGAATCTCAACTTAAAAAAGATCAATTACCTGACTTTGATGAACTGAATCGCTTTGGTAAGTTATGTAAGAATGTTCGCAGAGGCTTAGTGCGGAATGGTTTGATTGCACAGCCTTAATTTAATCCTAATCCCGACAACTGTTAATCTTTAAATAATGACATCCTCTAACTTGCCGCTTCACTGCAATTTCAACTATTGTGCGAATAGCAGTAAGCTAGTGAGGTTCATTCTTCCAATAAAAAACCACCAGCAAAGATCTTACTGATGGTTTTAATTTAACCGTAATGCTTTAGTTAAACAGGTTAACTATCATCTTTCTTATTTAGCATCGTGGAAGCCACCTGTTACCCCACTTTTTTCCAGATCGATACGGATATCTTTCACCATATCTCGGGTAACCGCGTCATGTCTATCACCTAGCTTGTTACGAATAAAGGAAATCATATCCGCCATTTCACCATCTCCAGCAATATTGTTGAAGCTGCTCATTGGCATATAATCTCTATTCGGCTCAAGGTAATCCGGTGATAAACCACGTAATACCACGGCAACCGTATTATAAGGTTCTGAGTGAGATATGATCCCATTACCTAATAATGCAGGAGCAATGTCTTTACGACCTTTACCGTCCGCGCCATGACAAGCTCCACAGGTATCAGCAAAAATTTGAAACTCTTTGGTTTTCATGTCTGCTGCAGTAAAACCAGTTGGTTCTAGTGGTTTAGTATTTGGATCGAGTCGGTTATTCTCATCACCAGTTAGCAAGTAGTCCCCTATTGCTTCAAGATCCTCACGAGTCATATAACGCGTACTGTTTTTCACTACATCTGCCATGCCTGCAAACGCTGTGCCTTTTGCTGAATGCCCCGTTTGTAGGAAGTCCGCAATATCACCCATAGTCCAGCCATGCTCATGCAGCTCATTCGCCGTTATATCTGGTGCATTCCAGTGGTCGATAATATTACCTTGGAACGGCTTGTCAGCTTCCAAAGCTTGAGCAATATTACGTGGTGTATGACACTCTGAGCAATGACCAAAGCCTAAGGTTAAATACTTACCTCGCTTCCAACGATCACTTTGTTTTTCATCAAACGTCAATGCCGACTCATCAAAGAAAGCCAAGTTCCACGCCCACATTCCTAAGCGAATGTTGCTTGGGAACATCATGGTATTGTCTTGATTCATGGTATTTACTGGCGTTAGCGACTGCATATATGTCCAAAGAGCTTTAGTATCCTCTTCGGTAATATATTGATATGACGTATATGGCATTGCTGGGTATAAATTGCCATGTTTTGCCACACCTAAACGTACTGCATCATGGAATTCTTGATACGTATAACTACCTATACCTCGTTCAACATGAGTCGAAATATTCGTCGAATACAAAGTGCCAAATGGTGTTGGGAAAGGCAGCCCTCCACCAAACAGTTCTCCATCTTCTGCCGTATGACAAGCCACACAATCACCTGCATAAGCAAGATATTCACCACGCTTTACTAAGTCTTGATCTAAACTTGCTATACTTTGTTGCTTGGCTATTCGAGCATGAGTAATAAACGCACCTAATGCCGTAATTTGCGCATTTGATAATTGCTTATCAAATGCAGGCATCACGGAATCCAGCCCTTCACGGACGGTCGTCTTTATTTCATTAATACTACCACCGTGTACCCACGTACTATCGCTTAAATTATACGCTCCAATTTGTGGGTTTCCGCTGCCATTATCGCCATGACATACCGAACAGTTATATTCAAAAATTTGTTTTCCCTGCTCTAATTGAACTTTAGCGGCAGGAACGGCTCGGTTGCTTTGTAAACTGGCCACATAAGTAGAGACATCTTCCACTTGTTGTTCAGTTAATACATCTTTCCAACCCACCATAACGCCATTACGACCGTGAGTAATGGATTGAATGATCCCACTATCACTCGAATCATAAATCCATTCTTTATCGATCAAGTTAGGAAAATGCTTTTGACCTTGAGCATCATCACCATGACAAGCTGCACAATGCGTAATGAATAAACGATTACCATAATCGACCACCTCTTGCTCCTCAGCAAGTTGAGTCAATGTCATAGCATCTGCATTTAGTGCTTCTAATTTCTTATCGATTATTTTTGTATCTTGCTGCTGAAGTTCATCGGTTGAATGCCAATTCATTAATCCTTGCCAGTTGCCCATCCCTGGGTACAGCACAAAGAAAACGGCACTGGCAATAAATGCGATCAGATAGGAATAAAGCAGAACCAATGGCAACTTGGCATCATTTTCACCAATACCATCAAAGCTATGTAATTCTTTATCTTCATCGGCTTCGTGGTTCTTACGCCAATAATACCAAATGACATACACCATCAAGACTAAGAAAATAACAGTAAGAACAATGACCCATGAACTCCAAAATGTACTTAACATACGGCCTCCTTATTCCCCTAGACTTTGCAGATAACTGATGAGTGCATCAGCATACGTTTTGTTTCTTACCTGCAAACGTGCTTTATCAATTTCTTCATCGGTATAAGGCACACCTAAGAAACGCAGAGTTTCCATTTTATCGGCAACATCTTCGCCATCTAACACCTTTTCAAATAACCAAGGATAAGAAGGCATTATTGAAGTAGGGACAACCGTACGTGGATTCATTAAATGAAGCTCATGCCACCGGTCGGAATACTTTCGTCCAACATTCGCAAGATCTGGCCCTGTTCTTTTAGAGCCCCATAAATTCGGGTATTCGTAAATATCATCTTCACCTTTGGTTGGTTCACCATAACGAGCCACTTCAGCAGGAAGCGGACGCACCATTTGTGAATGGCAAGTATGGCAACCCTCACTAATATAAATATCACGCCCTGCGAGTTGTAATGCAGTATAAGGTTTAACTGTTGATGCTTTTCTTTGCTCATCTTTCATAAACATATCGGGTATAACCCATGTCAAAAATGAAAAACTGGCAACAACAACCGTTGATATAATCAAAATCCAAACTGATTGGGTAAAATCTTTATTTAACATAAATTTCGCCCTCCTCAGCGGCATTTGAAGAAAGCTCATCACTACCATCAGTTAACGGTACTTGTATCGGTAGAGATAGTGTTCGATATAAGTTATAAATCATCAAAACCACCCCAGACACGAAAAATGCACCGCCAATAAATCTCACAAGCATCCACGGCGCTACAAAGTTCATCGAATCAACAAAGCTGTATACCAAAGAACCATCTGGATCTTGTTTCAACCACATGTACCCTTGGCCTATACCGGCAATCCAAAGTGCAACGGCGTAAATCGCGATACCAATATGAGCAAACCAAAAGTGCCATTTCACAAGACGACGTGACCACATCTCTGTATGCCCCCACAATCTTGGAATAAAATAATAAAACACGGCAAAACCAGACATTGCTACCCAACCTAAAGCCGCAGAGTGCACGTGGCCAACAATCCATTCGGTATTATGTGCAATCATATTAAACCAACGAATAGCCAGTAATGGCCCTTCAAAAGTCGCTAAAGCATAATAAATAACAGCCGACAAGAAGAACAACATCACATAGTCATGCTTAAGCTTTTCTTTATTAGAAAGCAGTGTCATCAAGCTGTTGAAAGCCCCACCCCATGATGGCAGCCATAGTAGTAGAGACATAATAATTCCGAGGTTTTGAAGCCAGTCTGGTACAGAGGAATACACTAAATGGTGAGTACCGGCCCAGGTATAAAAACCCACTAAACCCCAAAAATGAATGACGGATAAACGGTAAGAATAGATAGGACGTTCAGATGCTTTCGGAATGAAGTAGTAGTTCATTCCAATAATGCCTGCAGTTAACAAGAACCCAACCGCATTATGCCCCCACCACCATTGCACGATGGCATCTTGAGTACCGGCATACACCGAATAAGATTTAGTCCAATTAACTGGAATTTCTAGGTTGTTTGCGATAAATATCATCGCAATAACAATGATAAAACCACCAAAGAACCAGTTAGCAACAAAGATATGTTTAACTTTTCGTTTACCTATCGTACCGAAAAATAAAACACCATACATCACCCAAACAACAGCGATTAATATATCGATAGGCCACTCGAGTTCAGCGTATTCTTTTGAAGTAGTAAAGCCTAATGGTAAAGTAATCAATGCCAGTACCAATACGAGCTGCCAACCCCAATAAACCATCCAAGCTAAACTTTTGTTAAACAAGGCTGTATGGCTAGTCCGTTGAACGATATATAACGATGTTCCCATCAATATATTCACAACAAAACCAAAGATAACACCTGATGTATGTAACGGTCTTAACCGTCCAAACTGAAAATACTCAGAATCAAAATTTAACACTGGCCAATAAAGTTGTGCGGCAAGAATCAAACCTACCGTCATCCCAACTAATGCCCAAATCAAACTCGTGATAATGAAATATTTCACTATTTTCATATCGTAATTCATTTCCATCGTACACCTCCTGTGCATTGGTCTGCTTTACTAATCCAAGCTCTGTCTATCAACGGGTGCTATTTACCATGATAAACATTGTTATAGGATTAGTGAGCGGCAGACTCGTTGGTGACATTGGAAAAGAAATAACTGATATCTTGCATATCTTGTTCTGTCAGGTTATCTGCTTGCTCATACATGACTAATGCTAAACCACCAGAACGTTGGCGGCGTTGATATGCTTTCAAGGTTGTCACAAGGTATGCCTGTTTTTGTCCTTGTAAGTTAGGGTATATATCAATATTTGATATTCCCTCTGTCCCATGGCAAGTCATGCACACTGCGGCTTTTTTCTGACCTACATTATACTTGTCGCTGTCCACTTCGGCGTGTGCAAAACTTATGGGTGACATAACTAACCCCATTAAGCATATTTGTTTCCACATAGTTCTTACCCTCACAAGGCTTCTTATATAAAACTGTAAATGTTCATTATGAATCATTTCAATTTATGTATTTTCAATCATAGTCATTTGATACTAGCTCAAATATGGCTATTTTCTCGGCACTTGAAAGAAATATAGCAATTTAATATTCACCGTGTATATGCATTAAGGTTGAATCATGAACGTTGATGTTTAAACATAAAGAAATGCTGATCGCTTGAAAAGAAGATGATACTTTATAACTAAGTAATACGTTTATAAGGACTGAAAAATGAAACTGTTATCTTCCAAATGGCTAGCTATACCCGCAATCGGATCATTATCCATTCTGCTTGCTGCCTGTAGTAGTTCCCCCTCTTTGACTTTACCCGCCTTATCCAATTCTGCAAATAAAACACAAGGCAATATTATTTGGCGAGATCTCGTCACCACAAGCCCAGAAGAAGTAAAACCTTTTTATCACAATGTTTTTGGATGGCAATTTGAAACTATTAATAATGATTACAGTTTAATTACTTATCAGGGTCACTACATTGCTGGAATGGCAAAAGTACCAACTAATAGCACGACAAATTATTGGTTACCAGTGATGTCGAGCGACAATGTGGATCTGACTATAAGCAAAGCAGAACAAGCTGGTGCGACTACACTTATACAGAAAACAACCTTAAAAGGACGTGGTGACATTGCAGTGATCCAAGATCCACAAGGCGCCGTTTTTTCAGTATTAAATACAGTAAGTGGAGATCCAAGTGCACTGCCAAAACAATCAGGTAATTGGATTTGGCAAGAAGTATGGACTCAAGACATTAATCAGAGCCAGCAGTTTTATCAGCAACTTGATCAGTTTTCTCAAGGTAAAAAAACCATTGCTCAGCATGATTATCATTATTTGAGTGTTAACAATAATCCTGCTTTTGGCTTCGTTAAAAAGCCAAACAGTGATGTTCCAACTACTTGGGTAAATTACATCAAAGTCGATGATGTCAATGAGACCATTGCCAAAGTTAAGCAAAATGGTGGCATTGTATTAATGGAACCGAATAAAGCCGTTAGAAATGGAAGCGTAGCAGTTATACGAGATCCTGCTGGTGCAGGCTTTGTTGTGCAGGAGGTGAAGAAATGAAAAATTTGAAACGTATCCTTATCATTACCCTAAGCGCTCTTTTTGTCGCCTCGTGCACTCCCTATGCGAGTTTAGATATTGGTGCACCGTTCAAAGTTGGGCCAGTTTATATCAATCCTAGCATTGGTGTAGGTGGTAATTTATGAGGGTAAATCACCTAAAAACATATATAAACTAATCTAAAAATTGCCGCATCAATAAATATTGTCATGATTGATGCGGCATAGTTTTATCAACTCAACGATGAACGAATCCGATATTCATTAATTTAATGAAATTTCTAAATCTGATTGAGCTTGACATGAACAAGCTAACACAAAACCCAGTTCTATTTCATCTTCAGTAAGGGTAGTAGTACTGGTACGAGTGTACTCCCCTTTAGTCACTCTACATTTACAAGACCCACAAATCCCACTACGACAAGCCGCAATAACTGGTACTTTGGCTTCTTCCAATGCATCAATAAGCACACTACCCACTTGAGTTTCCACTTGAGCTCCAAAATCTGGCACAAAAATAGATACATTATTGTTAGACATTGATTCTAGGCTAACATCAGGTTGCGTCGACTCAGCAGGCGTAAAACTCTCTTGATAAAAGACATTCATATCCATGCCTAACGCTTCAAGGTTTTCTTTCATCGCTGCCATAAATCCAACAGGGCCGCATAGAAAAGCACTTCGTTCGGCAATATCTGGGCAGTATTGTTTTAGAGCCGCTTGAGTTAACCGCCCTTCTAAATAATCACTGCCGGAGGCATCTTCAAGCATAATACTGACATGAAAACGGTCGTGTTCCTTTGCCATAGTTATGAGTTCTTGATGATATATAACTTGGTCGACTTGTGTCGCTGCATGGATAAAATGAATATCCGTATCATCATCTTCATTAGCAAGTAAAGTTTTTGCCATCGACATCACTGGCGTAATACCACACCCTGCACTTAATAATGCAATTTGTTTACCATGCGGTTGTTGAAGGTGAAATTCACCTGCAGGTTTTAATACTGAAACGATCTGCCCTTCTTGTAGGCGATCAACAATATAATTGGACACTTTACCATCAACCACGCGCTTGATAGTCAATTGTAATTCAGTTTGATTTGGGGTGGAGCTTAAAGAGTAAGCGCGATATTCCATTTTACCGTCAATCTCAATCCCCAACGTAATAAATTGGCCAGGAATAAAATCAAAGCAAAGTGGCTCACCCGCCTCTGGGGCTAAAGTAAAGCTCACACTGGTTGACGTTTCTGCCCATTTACGTTTGCAGACTAAAGATACAGCGCCATTTTCAGGCCATTGGAATAAATTCATATACTTCTCTCGTTTCTAGAAATAACAAGGTCACAGACCCTAATAACGAATTAAAGCGAGAACCCGGATAATTCGTTCTTCATTTTCGGGATGACGGTATTCAGATATTAATATTTCAATATTTAAAGCTGCAGCCAGCTTTGAAA
The DNA here is from genome assembly GCF_000286955.2 of Vibrio rumoiensis 1S-45. GTDB lineage: Bacteria > Pseudomonadota > Gammaproteobacteria > Enterobacterales > Vibrionaceae > Vibrio > Vibrio rumoiensis_A. The sequence goes on along the minus strand of NZ_AJYK02000103.1, from coordinate 12,781 downwards.
TTAGGAGGCTGCAACTTCAAATACGACGGATATAATTAAGCTACTTTTTCACCCAAGATAGTCTTCATATCTTCTTCAACCGTTGAGATTGAACGAAGATCGAATTTCTCTTGCATAACTGCCATTAGGTTGTCGGTTAAAAACGCAGGTTTAGTTGGACCTGTGTAGATACCTTTAATCCCTAATGCTAGAAGCGTAAGAAGAACCACAATCGCTTTTTGTTCGAACCAAGAAAGTACTAGTGTTAATGGCAGATCATTCACGCCACAATCAAACTCATTCGCTAACGCTAGTGCAAGTTGAATTGCTGAATATGAATCGTTACATTGACCCACATCGAGTAGACGAGGAATTCCGTTAATTTCACCATGTTGCTCTTTATTGAAACGGAACTTGCCACATGCCAGCGTCAAAATTACGCTGTCATCTGGAGTTTGTTTGGTAAATTCATTGAAGTAGTTACGCTCAACTTTGTCGCCGTCACAACCACCGACTAGGAAGAAATGGCTAATGTTGCCTTGCTTGATTTGATCGATAACTGCTGGAGCGGCTTCCATCAAAGCATTACGACCAAATCCAACCGTGATCATTTGCTCAATTTCATCGTGTTGGAAGCCATCGTGGGCTAAAGCACACTCTACCACTGCAGAGAAATCGTCACCTTCCAGATGAGCAACACCCGGCCAACCGACGATGCTACGAGTAAATAGACGATCCGCATATTGACCCACTTCAGGGTTAATTAAACAGTTTGATGTCATTACAATCGCACCAGGGAAGTTTGCGAATTCTTTTTGCTGGTTTTGCCAAGCACTACCGTAGTTACCGACTAGATGAGGGTATTTATTCAGTTCAGGATAACCGTGTGCTGGTAGCATTTCACCATTGGTATAAACATTGATGTTTTTACCTTCGGTTTGTTGCAGGATTTTTTCAAGGTCGTGTAAGTCATGGCCAGAAACCAGAATACATTTACCTTTTTTCGTTTTCACATTCACTTGAGTTGGTGTTGGGTCCCCGTAAGTCAATGTTTCACCGCGATCAAGGATTTCCATGATTTTGTAGTTCATCAAACCAATTTGCATAGAGCAATCTAGCAATGCTTGAAGATCTTGAGGCTCAGTTCCCAACCACGCCATTATTTGATGATATTCGGTGAAAATTTCTACGCTAGTTTGCTCAAGAATACGCGCATGTTCCATATAAGCTGCCGCACCTTTTAAACCATATAGGCAAAGTAGACGTAAACCCATGACATCAGGTTCAACCGTTTCATGACCACGGTTGACCGCCGCAAGTGGTGCGTATTTAAGTAGAGATTCACGATCGGTTGGAAGTTCAAATATTGCTGCTGGAGAAAGCTCAGGTAACGCTTTATCTGCAAGTGTTGCCGCTGCACGTACTTTTTCTTCAAGACGTTGTTTGAATTGATATGCGGTGTTAGAAAAATCGATGATACGCTCTTCATCAAAGTTCACGTTGGTTAAAGTCGAGAAGAAGGCTTTTGGCACCCACTCATCTATCTCTGAATCGATAATGCCATATTCACGACCAAGCTCAGCCCAAAAAGAAACACCTTGAAGCACATATACTAAGATGTCTTGCAGATCAGACACATCGCTTGTTTTACCACACATACCTTGAGAATAAGAACAACCGTCTCCAACAGGGGTACGAATAGTTTGCTCACATTGAATACAGAACATAGTTTGAAGCTCCAGTGATTAATAAAAAATGGCCAGAGAATCTCAGGCCAATAAAGTCTAATCACAATAGAGCAACACTCGTGCCAACTTTTAACTTATTGTTTTACATTGCATTTAACAACATAATAACAAGCTAATTCGTGTGCTTTTAACAACAAGTCGATGTTAAAAACACATCGAACGCTTTAGGGTTTGAGTGTTATCTTGAGCAAGCTATTCAATATTAAAGACCAAATTTCTTACCCATTTTGTATAAATTACCGCGATCCATTTGCAAAAATTCGGCGGCTTTAGCCCATACTCCATCGTTTTGTTGTAAAGCATGTTCAATTAATTGCTTCTGATACGCCTCCACAGCCGACCGCATAGGCGTAGACTCCATTGGCAGTAAAGCCCGTAATCCATGTTTAGAAGCCAATATTTTAGATTCATGCTGATTCGTTGTTAGATCAGCATGAAAATGGCGCCACTCAATCAACTTAGCTTGTTCTTCCATTGCCCTTAAACCGGCTCGCATAAGTGAATGTTCAAGCTCTCGAACATTCCCAGGCCATTGCTGCTTTTCCAGATTTTGTAACGCTTTCGGATGAATATGTAAGGTTTTTAACTGAAATTGGCTACGTATTGTATCGAGGATATGACCGATCAATACCGGAATATCCCCTTCGCGATCACGCAACGGGGGAACAGAAATAGGAAATACATTTAAGCGATGAAAAAGATCCGAACGAAAACGTCCTTCACTTACTTCTTTATCTAAATCTCGATTGGTGGCAGCAACAATACGCACATCAATTAAACTGTTCTTATCTGCCCCGACTCGTTGTACTTCACCTTGCTGGATCACTCGTAATAGTTTTGCTTGCAGTAACAGTGGCAACTCACCAATTTCATCCAAGAAAATCGTTCCACCATCGGCCAATTCAAATTTACCCGCACGGTTAGAGGTTGCTCCCGTAAAGGCACCTTTGACATGACCAAATAACTCACTTTCCGCTATTGATTCAGGGAGCGCAGCACAATTGACATACACCATAGGTTTATCGGAACGTAAACTTTGTGCATGAATTTGGTGAGCAACCAATTCTTTACCCGTGCCCGTTTCTCCACTGATTAAGACCGCATAATTGGATTGAGCGACCATTTTAATATTAGCCAGTAATCGCTTTATTTGTGGACTCACCCCTACGAGTTTACCTCCACGACTACGTGCCTCATCAATCAATAACTTATTGACCGACTGTTGCTGATGATTGGCCTTACTTAGGGCTTCAAATAAACTAATATTACGTACAATACCAGCAGCTAAAGCGGCAAACGTTTCAACCGTTGAATCTTCGATATGCTCAAAAGCCCCAGAAGCTTGTGCATCCAATGTTAAAACCCCGACTAATGTATCCTCGACATAAAGGCTGCACCCCATACAAGAGTGAACATCAATTTTATGGTGTGGATCGGCGCTAAGGTGCCCATCAAATGGGTCAGGAAGATTGGAATCTTCAGGAAAACGTACTGGGTGGCGACTATTTAAAATCATCTCAAGGCGTGGATGAAGATTAGGTAAAAAAGTACGCCCTAAAACTTCGTTAGATAAACCATTCATCGCAACCGGAATAAGTTGTTGCTGGTGATCTAGAATAAATAAAGCACAAGCATCACAAGGCAATACTTGCTGTAAAGCATCAATCAATTTTTGATAATGTTGCGTGGTTGGCATCCCTGCGTTTAAATCTAAAGCAATACGTAATAAAACCTGTTCGACAGAATTCTTTTTGTGGGTACTGATTGATGTATTTTTAACCATGGATGTTACCAATAAGTTGATAATAAATAACAAAATTGGGTCATGATTAAAAATCTGCCCACCCGAAACACGACAAAGATAACATTGCGTTGTAAAAAAAACATCATTGATTTTATCCATAAATATATATCTATTAAATTCAATAGTTTAAATGTTGGCATGTTTTCTGCTTAGTACATTGATAATGAAATATATTTACTTACGCTGCGTTTATAAAAACCGCTGTAACTTTCTTTAGGAGCCATCTTTAATGATGAACATCACCGATAAAAGTGTTGAAGATAAAATTACGCCACTACTACGTTTAGGCTTTCGGCCTTTATTCCTTTTAGGCGCAATATATGCCCCGCTTGCGATTGCCATTTGGGTTTATGTTTTTCAACATGGTCAACCAAGTCAATTACATGTTCCTGCGCTTTGGTGGCATGTTCATGAAATGATTTTTGGATTTGCTATGGCGATTGTGGCTGGGTTTCTATTAACCGCAGTACAAAATTGGACGGGTGTAAATGGCACAAAAGATAAGTGGCTTGCCGTCATTGTCGCGTTATGGATCTTGCCAAGAGTGCTCTTTTGGACTGCGACACCACTGTGGTTAACCTCTTCCATTGAAGCCTTGTTCTTAGCTTTAGTCGCGTATGAAATTTCTTTTCGGGTGGTGAAATCGCAAAAGTATCGTAATCTTATTTTCTTGCCTTTCTTTGTGTTAGCCATTGTGGCGAACTTTGCCGCCTACGCCACGATTAAGGGTATGCCACCATTCCCTTCAATTGCAGTATGGGAAGCGATGATTTGGTGGTTTGTCCTGCTTATTTCGATTATGGGTGGGCGCGTTATTCCTTTCTTTACTGCTCGTAGAATGAACTTTGAAAAAGCCAATCCATTATTATGGTTAGATATTGGTGCGAATTTCCCACTGGTTTTATTGTTTATTCTCAGCTTCTTCCCATTAACAGCAGCCACTATTAGCCCGGCGTTAATGATCTTTGCCGCCATCATGCAAACCGCTCGCTTCCTTCGTTGGAAACCTTGGACAACCTTTAAGGAGCCTTTAGTGTGGTCATTACATACTGCTTATGCTTGTGTGCCTGTCGGGTTGTTGATTAAAGGTCTAGCTTTAATGGGTGTGATTGCCAGTGGTGATTTTGTTTCTCATAACATGATCCACGTATTGGCGATTGGTGGTATCGGGGGGTTAATTTTAGCCATGATCACTCGCGTTACCATGGGACATACCGGCAGAAAAATTTATGAAGGCCCTAGCATGTGGCATGCATTTCTTGCCATTCTGGTCGCCGCATTTGTTCGAGGCATTGGCGTGGCATTTTGGCCTGAGCATATGATGACACTCATTAACCTTTCTGCTGCACTATGGATTTACGCTTTTATATTATTCGTATTTAAGTTTGGCCCTATGCTCATGAAAGCAAGAACAGATGGGCATCCGGGTTAACATCCTCTAAACGAAAAATGAGCGATGAAGTCATGCTTCTCGCTCATTTTTATTTACTGACTAAACATCAATCACGATTTATACACTGTTGCATTAGACATTATTGCATTAGACATTGTTGCATAGCACCTCATGCGGATAATCCGTTTTACGTCTCTGGAACGAGAGTATTGAATCGTTTTGAATCACTCCATCGACAATATTAATCGCCTGCCTGATCGTTTCATTGTTTTGCCATTGTTCGCGACCGGCCAATACTGCTGGTAGGTACACAATTAACGCGGCAGAAATCGATCGGGTGGCACTTTCCCATAAATAACTCAGGGTATGATCCACCGCGTAATAGTCGATGGTTTGATATTTAAACATCGGGTTAGTAAAGGTGGTGGGTTTGGCAAAAAAGAATCCCATTCCTTCGTCACAACTTACATCGATGATCAGGCTATTGGGCTTCAATGCTGAGCTTTCTTCCTCAATCACAAAATTGGTGGGGCATTGGGTGTTTTGAAAAGTCCCATTGACGATAATGTCGGCCTCGCTGATCAAATCAGTCAGCGCTCTGGTACTGCCATCATGTTCCACCACCATCATGCGAGCTTCACCAGTGTCACCTTCTCGGAGACGTACATAATTACAATCGAGTACTTCTTCGCGAACTTCATGCTCTGGACGTTGAATACAAATCGTAATATCTCGAAAACCATGTGCTTTTAATGCGTAAATGGCGCCACGACTCACCGCACCAAAACCAAAAATAATCGTTTTTCGTTGGTCACCATAATGACCGTCAATGCCTTTCAATTGCAATGAATGTAATACCGCGCAATAACCAGCCATTTCATTGTTTTTATAGAAAGTATGTCGACCGACTTGCCCACTTGGTGACCAAATAAACATATCTTCAAAGGCAATCAGCGTTTGTTTGCGATCAATAGCAGCTTGGGTGATATCCGTTTGTTGAACGCAATGAACATAACCCCACAACGTGCCGCCTTCTTTAAGCTCTTGTAGATCTTCAAGCACCGGTTTCGCAATAATCACCGAGCCAATCTCAGCCAATAAAGCGTGACGAGTCGCAATGCCCCCTGTCAGTGACGCGATGTGTGAATCTGAAATGCCAAAGGCGTCACCATAGCCTTCTTCAAACACCAGTTGTTTGCGTAAAGCAACAGGAATCCTCATCAAGTGTTCAGGGTGGATTGGATAGCGACGTTCGTCTTCTTTACGTGAAGTCCCTATAACGCCCATTTTTAATGAATTCATGTCATCGATTCCTTGATATTGATAAACACGCAGGTCCAAGCCAAGCACCGATTAAACGTGCTAGCGATATCTTATGCGTAGTAATTAAGATGGTCAGATCCAAGACGGATCAAAAGCCGAAGTTATGAGATAAATTCAAGTGGAGAGGATTGAAATCACAATAGCGACAAACGAGATTGTCTGCTTATTTGGGAAGATGGTTGAAGAACAATAAGCGCACCACCATAGCATGATGGCACCTTATATGTTGAGAAATAAGCAAACTGGATATGTGTCATCCAGTTGTATACTCGTTAGACGAGTAGCTAAAGCGTGAATGTCACATGCTTTTAATTATAAAAAGCATGCAATCAATTAACGTTTTTTCACCACCACAGGATAGCGCCCTGCTTTTAACTCTTTAATGAATGCCGATGGGTTTGCATTGTGTAATAACCACACCTTTTCTTTAGCGCGAGTCATGGCAACATAAAACAAACGGCGTTCTTCGGCATGAGGGAAATCATCTTGACTAGATAGCAGCGCATCATGCAGATGTTTTTGTCGTTCAACCGCAGGAAATTGCCCTTCATCCAATGACACGATAATCACGTAGTCGGCTTCTTGCCCTTTGCTTGCATGACAAGTTTTGTACTCAATATCCAAATGCAGATTCAACTTTTGCAGCGTTTTCAAATCATTCGGTTCATGGTAATGATTACGACCTAAAATGAGCACTTTTTTACGAGCTTTATCTTGGTTATTTAATTCGCTTAGAATCTTCTCCAATGATGGCATCGGCGCAATCGTGACCGCTTTCTGTTTTTGGTGCTTATGGCTATTCAGTGTTTTTTCTAACTGACTAGGATTTCGTTGAATAAAAGGATTTGCCACCTCACCAATTTGATTATTAAATCGATAGGTTGTATCTAAGTAATGAATTTTGGCATTATGAAAACGCTTTTGAAAACCAGTCGTTAAATGAACATCCGCACCAGCAAAACGATAAATAGCCTGCCAATCATCCCCTACCGCAAACAGTGCACAAGGTTGTTGAGTTGACGTTTGCCCTAATGAAATTTCATTAACACTGCTTTGGCAGATACTGTCTAATAAATCGAGGCGATTCGGTGAAATATCTTGGTATTCATCGACCATCATATAACGCCATTTAGGCTTAAACTTCCCATTACGAATGTACTGCGTCGCTTTGAAAATCATGCTATTAAAATCAATTTGATTCTCTTCTTTTAGCATTTTTTGCCACGCTTGATAACAAGGCCAAGCAAGCATTAATTCACTGTTCAATTTTGGATAGTCTGCTCGCTCGATAATTTGTTCTTGTAATTTCTTCTTCGGTAATTGCAACGCTGAAAGCTGATCAACTTGCTGCTCAAGCCAGGCTAATAATTTTGGGTTTTCCGCTTGAGAACCTAAATCGACATCCCCTTTCAAAAAGGCAATTGGCCAATCAAGAAGGTGTTTCTGCCAACGTTTAAAATTGGTTTCTGTCATCCAATGTGTTTTCAGCCACTGCGAAAACCATGCCGATTTCTGTTTGGGCGTTGTCGCTAAAGGTGAAATCTCGACTTGAGCACCTTCCACCTGTTTAATAATATCTAAGCCCAATTGGTGAAATGTTTGTACTTTAATACCCGAGGCAGCAGAACCGAATTTTTCAGTTATACGTTGCTGCATCTCTTTTGCCGCTTCTCGCCCAAACGCCACCATAAGGATGTCACTAGCTTGAGCCTGCTCACTTTTGAGTAAGTACCCTACTTTTGCCATCAATACACTGGTTTTCCCAGAGCCAGCGCCAGCGAGAACCAATGTGTGATCATCATTTAACAGAACGGCCGTTTGTTGTGATGGGTTCAATGGTGAGCGTTCGCACTCTTTAAAAAAGTCTTTCCAATCGTATTCTTGATTTTCGATCCAAGTTTGATTTCTTTGCTCTAAAGACGCTTCCGGATGAGTTAACCAACGTTTTAACCCACTCATGACTGAAGGCGTAGATTGTTGATAATCATCTTGATGATCCCATTCATTATGGGTAGGGAAAATATGAATCACGTCAGGTAAAGACATGTCGTTTTTAGCAAGATCATCCTCAATACCTTTTCGCCAAAATTGCAGTGACGAATGAGTGAGGAAACGAGGTTGATTCACCAATTCTTGTAATTGCTTTAACCAACTTGGCAACAGCTTAGCCAATGATTCGCTTTGGTTATTCTGCCAGCGTCGATACTCTCCAACGGTCTGTTGAGCAAAAACCTGACATTCTTGCCAAGGCAGACCTTGAACTAACCACTGCAATTGCTCATCGTCTTGCTCATAAGAATGAAAGTACAAGCTTCCCCATACTAATCCTCTTTCAAGGGTCACTTCACCATTCCAAGCAGCAAAAGGAATTTGAATTTCGTCGGCAGGCGAAGATAAAGTAATACACTGATCTTTTACTTCCACTTCTTGATATTCATTTTGAATAAAGAATTGAGCAAGTCGACTGGCGCTTAATTGCATGAGGTTTCCTTTCAATGACCAAAGGTTAAGATCAAGATTTAAGTTCGATAATGGATGAACATTGTCATTTTAACGAGTTTTGAGTTGAATGAAAGCACTCACTGGTCATGGTATTTTCAAGAAATCAAAAATAGAACAAAAAGGCAGCATTAAGTTTCAAATTCACGGATAAATTGCTCGTAATCAAACATATCATCACTTTTTTTTAGTTATTACAATCGGCTATGGTTTCACTTTAGAAAGCACACTATACTCAAACCTTATCGTTATTTGAGGTAGATGTTGTTTTTTATGATGAATTTGATGCGTCAATTTCGCCACTATTGGTCTGATAAAACCGTTAATTATTGCGTACGAATTCTAATCGCCCTTTTAGGCGTTGTGATCCCTTGTTGGTATTATAATTACAGCACAGAAATTACCCCACTGATCCTTGGTATTATTGCAGCCGCATTAGCCGAAACTGATGATAATTTCATGGGACGAATTCGTGCTCTGATCTTAACCTTTATTTGTTTCGCCATCGCCTCAATATCCATCGAAATACTGTTCCCTTATCCGCCTCTCTTTGCTATTGGCTTATTTATCAGCACCTTTGGTTTTATCATGTTAGGGGCTATTGGCCCACGTTATGCCAGTATCGCCTTTGGTTCACTGCTCATCGCCATTTACACCATGTTAGGACACCACTTAAACGAAAGTATTTGGTTCCAGCCAACCTTATTATTAATTGGTGCCGCTTGGTATTACTTGATTTCAATGGTGTGGCAAATTTTTTGGCCAATGCAACCTGTACAACAAGGTCTTGCCAATGTTTTTGAAGAATTAGCCGATTACCTTGAAGGGAAAAGTGAACTGTTTCACCCAGTAGCGGGTTTAACGCCTCAACCCTATCGACTATTAGAGGCAAAACTAAACTCTAGTACGGTCACCGCATTAAACAACGCTAAGAGCACCTTACTCAACCGTTCAAAACGTGGACACGTTGATGGCCCAAGTGACCGTTACTTACAGTTGTATTTCTTAGCACAAGATATCCATGAGCGAATCAGTTCAACTCACTATCGATATCAAGATTTATCCGATCATTTTTCACGCAGTGATGTGCTCTTTCGCTTTAAGCATTTAATGCTGGCGCAAGCAAAAGCTTGTCGAGAAATATCTGAAGCTTTAGAAACCGGAGCTCAATATCAATATGATGGTGATTCCATTGTGGCACTTGATGAGCTTCAATCATCAATGCAATTTTTAAAAGATCAACAAAAGCCTGAATGGAAATACCCCCTAGCTCAACTGTTCTACCTCTTTAATAATTTAGTCACCGTAGAAAAGCAGCTTTCTAACGTCAGTAACCCTGATGCCTCTAAATTCACGCCTGAAAATACCAGTGATGAGGTTAATGATTATTCGCTACATGACACCACCGCGCATACGCCTAAAGTCATGTGGCAACGCATTCGGAATAACTGCAATAAAGATTCAATGTTGTTCAGGCACGCATTAAGAATGTCAATTGTATTAACGGTAGGCTATGGGATCATTCAAGCCTTTGGTTTAGAACGTGGCTATTGGATCATGCTCACCAGTTTATTTGTTTGTCAGCCTAACTTTAGTGCAACGAGACACAAACTCACTGGGCGCGTTATTGGAACCATTGCAGGTTTATTGATTGGCGTTTCATTGTTAACCCTATTCCCATCGCAAGAAAGCCAACTGGTCTTTTTAGTGCTTTCTGGCACCTTATTTTTTGCTTTTAGAATGCATAACTATGGTTCAGCGACAACCTTCATTACCTTGTTAGTTTTATTCTGCTTTAATCAGTTAGGCGAAGGTTATGCCGTCATACTACCCCGCCTTGCTGATACGTTAGTAGGCTGTGCTTTAGCCGTATTTGCAGTGCGCTATATCTTGCCAGATTGGGAAGCGAAAAAATTACATCGCGTGATGTCAGAAGCGATTCAAGCCAATAAAAATTATCTTGGTCAAATTATTGCTCAGTATCGAATCGGAAAAAGAGACGATGTCAATTACCGCCTTTCTCGCCGAATCGCTCACAATATGGATGCAACACTGAGTACCACCATCAGTAACATGCTTGCTGAGCCAGATAAATACAAAAAAGCCATTGATGAAAGCTTTCGATTTCTTACGCTTAACCATGCCATGCTCAGTTACATTTCAGCCTTAGGTGCGCACCGTAAACGCATCGACGACCCAGAAACTCACTTATTAATATTGGAAGCCCATCGAGGCATCCACGAGAATCTAGAACGCCTTGAGCAGCAACTGATTAATCAAGATGGTGAGATCACGCCTGAATCATTAAGCAGTGATTTAGATAAACGAATTGGTGAGTGGCGTGAAGGTGATGATGAATCGGTACGTTTGATTTTACAACAGCTGCATTTGGTGTATCGAATGCTGCCCGAAATGTATTCTTTGGCCAATAAGTTTGCCGTACGATTACCAGTAACGGTTAAGCCGGTTGATTAAATTAACCTGGCAATGATTATAGGCAATAAGTCCCTTATACTAACTTTAACGTTTGATTCTATTTCTCATTTCATTTATCACTAAGAGGTCCGCATGAAGACTCTTGCACTGGTTTGTCTTACCGCCTTACTCAGCGGTTGCGATGGCTCATCCTCTACTCAAGCTCTAGGGACATTAGAGCGTGACCGCATTGCACAAACTGCTGTCATTAATGAAGTGGTTATTGCTCTGCCAGTCAGTAAAGGCAGTGTTGTAGAAAAAGGAACAATATTAGTCAAACTAGACGATACCTACCAAAAGGCTATCGTCGCTCAAGTTCAAGCAGAAGTATTACAAGCTCAAGCTAATGTAGATAAGCTGATCAAAGGCCCTAGAGATGAAGAGATCGCAGCATCTAAAGCCAGTGTCGCCGGTGCGAAAGCAAATAAATTAGAAGCTCAAGCGACTTATCAACGAAGCAAAACCTTAGTGAGTAAGAAATTAGCAAGCCAAGCCGATTTAGACCAAGCCTTAGCCAACCGAGATTCAGCCTCTGCAACCTTAAATAGCGCACAACAAAACCTCAACGCACTGCTTGCAGGGAACCGTGAAGAGGACATTCGAATAGCCAAAGCTGAGTTACAGACAGAACAGGCAAAACTTGCTGCTGAAATGAAAAAATTATCCGATCTCACCATCATTGCAACTCAAAACGGTATTTTAGATAACCTTCCTTGGAACTTAGGCGAACGTGTCACGGCAGGCAGCCCAGTGGCAATTCTACTCGCTAATAAAGCGCCTTATGCTCGTGTGTATATTCCAGAAACCTCGCGCATTCACGTTAACGTTAATGACAAGCTAACCATTCATGTTGATGGCCTCGACAAAACCATCACAGGCACAGTGAGTTGGGTGTCTAGCGATCCTGCATTCACGCCTTACTACGCACTAAACCAAGAAGACCGAAGCCATTTAATGTATTTAGCGGAAATTCAATTGCCGGTTGAATACGCAACCTTGCCTTCTGGCGTTCCGGTGCAAGTGGATTTACCATGAGCACACACAACAATAAGCCTATCGTCATACATACTGAAAAGTTACGTCGTGACTTTGGAGAATTAGTCGCCATTGATTCATTAGATCTTACGATTCGCAAAGGTGAAATTTACGGCTTCTTAGGTCCAAACGGAAGCGGGAAAACTACCGCTATTCGTATGTTAACCGGGCTGATAAAACCCACCAGCGGTCATATCGACGTTTTAGGCCATTCATTACCACAAGATGCCGAAAAGCTGCGCATGAAGATCGGCTACATGACGCAAAAATTTTCGCTTTACGATGATTTAACCGTTTTAGAGAATTTGCGTTTCATCGCCAGAATTTATGGCCTAAATGCCAACCAACAAAAGCAACGCATTAACGAACTGCTTAATATATATGGGCTCGATCAACGCAGTAAGCAGATGGCTGGCAGCATGAGCGGTGGCCAAAAACAGCGTTTAAGCCTTGCCGCTTCAACATTACACCAACCTGATATTTTATTTTTAGATGAGCCTACATCGGCTGTTGATCCTGAAAACC
>NZ_AJYK02000102.1 GCF_000286955.2 Vibrio rumoiensis 1S-45 | reverse complement strand
CCGTACAGTTGGTGCTGGTGTTGTTGCTAAAGTTATCGCTTAATTGCTGATAGCTAACAACCGTTAGTACTAATAAAGAAGGGGAGCTTAGGCTTCCCTTTTTGCTTTTATAAATTTAAGTTTTACTCTACACCTACTCCCCCTCGATTAATTTTCAAACAGTACTTGCATCCCATTTTGTGATCTGTATAATGCACCGCACTGGTTAAGCCAGTTGTGAACCAATGAGCAGCGAGGATTCGTGTTAACACTCTTAATCTTTTAGAGATTATTCGGTGATTAACCATAATGTATACTCAGCTTATGTTCGCAGTTAATAAAATTAGTTATCTATATTATAGTTTCTGATCACATTTAACTGACAATGTACCCAATAAGGGCACTACGGTTTCACATAAATCAATCGACATTCCTGCGAATATACGCAGTTGAGTGGCGATATTGTTTGTGTAATTAATTAATTGGAGCTCTGTCTCATGCAGAACCAACGTATTCGTATCCGCCTAAAGGCTTTCGATTATCGTCTAATCGACCAGTCTACTGCGGAAATCGTTGAAACAGCAAAGCGCACCGGCGCACAGGTTCGTGGTCCTATTCCACTACCTACTCGTAAAGAGCGTTTCACTGTTCTTGTCTCTCCTCACGTCAACAAAGACGCACGTGACCAGTACGAAATTCGTACACACAAGCGTTTGATCGACATCGTTGAACCAACAGATAAAACTGTTGATGCATTGATGCGTTTAGATCTTGCTGCTGGCGTTGATGTTCAAATCAGCCTAGGTTAAGGGAGAAGAGATAATGATTGGTCTAGTCGGTCGTAAAGTGGGTATGACCCGCGTATTTACCGAAGAAGGCGTTTCTATCCCTGTAACAGTTGTTGAGGTTGAAGCGAACCGTGTTTCTCAAGTACGTACTCTTGAGAATGATGGTTACTCAGCTATTCAAGTAACTGCAGGTGCTAAGAAAGCTAACCGTGTATCTAAGCCTGAAGCTGGTCACTTTGCGAAAGCAGGTGTAGAAGCAGGCCGCGGTCTTTGGGAATTCCGTTTAGAAAACGGTGAAGAGTTTGAAGTTGGCGCTGAGCTAAACGTAGAACTTTTCAATGAAATTAAAAAAGTAGACGTTACTGGTACATCTAAAGGTAAGGGTTTCCAAGGCGCAATTAAGCGTTGGAACTTCCGTACTCAAGATATGACTCACGGTAACTCTTTGTCTCACCGTGCACCGGGTTCAATTGGCCAATGTCAAACTCCAGGTCGCGTGTTTAAAGGCAAAAAAATGGCTGGTCACATGGGTGCTGAGCGTGTAACGACTCAAAACCTAGAGATCGTACGTGTTGACGCTGAGCGCAATCTGCTTCTTATTAAAGGTGCAGTACCTGGTGCTATCGGCGGCAACGTAATCGTAAAACCAGCTGTTAAAGCATAACGTCTAGGAGTAAGTAATGGAATTGATGGTTAAAGGTGCTGATGCACTAACTGTTTCCGAGACTACTTTCGGACGTGAGTTTAACGAAGCTCTTGTACATCAAGTAGTTGTTGCGTACGCAGCAGGTGCTCGTCAAGGTACACGTGCTCAAAAGACTCGTTCTGAAGTATCTGGTGGCGGCGCTAAACCATGGCGTCAAAAAGGTACTGGCCGCGCGCGTGCTGGTACAATCCGTAGCCCAATCTGGCGTACAGGTGGTGTTACTTTTGCTGCGAAACCACAGGATCACAGCCAAAAAGTAAACAAAAAAATGTACCGTGGTGCTATGAAAAGCATTCTTTCTGAATTAGTTCGTCAAGAGCGTTTAATCGTTGTTGATAACTTCTCAGTTGAAGCGCCAAAAACTAAAGACCTAGTTGCTAAGCTTAAAGATCTTGAGCTAAACGATGTATTAATCGTAACTAGCGAAGTAGACGAGAATCTATTCTTAGCTGCTCGTAACCTTTACAAAGTTGATGCACGTGATGTTGCTGGTATTGATCCAGTAAGTCTTATTGCATTCGACAAGGTTCTAATTACTGCAGAAGCAGTGAAGCAAGTTGAGGAGATGCTGGCATGATCAGTGAAGAGCGTCTACTAAAAGTTCTACGTGCTCCGCACATCTCTGAAAAAGCGACAATGGCTGCTGAAAAAGCAAACACTATCGTTTTTAAAGTTGCTATCAACGCAACGAAAAAAGAGATCAAAGCAGCTGTAGAAAAGCTATTTGAAGTTGAAGTTAAGTCTGTAAATACCCTAGTTCTTAAGGGTAAGACCAAGCGTCAAGGTATGCGTGAAGGCCGTCGTTCAGACGTGAAAAAAGCTTACGTTACCTTGAAAGAAGGTCAAGACCTTGACTTCGTTGGCGGTGCTGAGTAACAGGAGTAGTTAAAAATGGCTATTGTTAAGTGTAAGCCGACTTCCCCTGGTCGTCGCCACGTTGTTAAAGTAGTTAATGCTGACCTTCATAAAGGGAAGCCTTACGCGCCGCTTTTAGAGAAAAACTCTAAAAATGGTGGTCGTAATAATAACGGTCGTATTACAGTTCGTCACATTGGTGGTGGTCACAAACATCATTACCGTGTAATTGACTTTAAACGTACCAAAGACGGTATCCCAGCGAAAGTTGAACGTCTTGAATACGATCCAAACCGTAGTGCAAACATTGCTTTAGTATTGTATGCAGACGGTGAGCGTCGTTACATCATTGCACCTAAAGGCATTCAAGCTGGTGATGCGATCCAATCTGGTGTTGATGCGCCTATCAAAGCAGGTAACACCCTGCCGATGCGTAACATCCCAGTAGGTTCGACTATTCACTGTATTGAACTTAAGCCTGGTAAAGGTGCTCAGCTGGCTCGTTCAGCTGGTGCATATGCACAACTTGTCGCTCGCGATGGTTCATATGTAACTCTACGCTTACGTTCTGGTGAGATGCGTAAAGTATTATCTGAAGGCCGTGCAACAATCGGTGAAGTAGGTAATTCTGAGCACATGCTACGTGAACTAGGTAAAGCTGGTGCTAACCGCTGGCGCGGTGTTCGTCCTACCGTTCGCGGTGTGGTAATGAACCCGGTAGATCACCCACACGGTGGTGGTGAAGGTCGTACATCTGGTGGCCGTCATCCAGTTTCTCCTTGGGGTATGCCTACTAAAGGCTTCAAAACCCGTAAGAACAAACGCACTGACAAGTACATTGTACGTCGTCGTAATAAATAATCTATAAAGAGGAATCGCCATGCCACGTTCTCTCAAGAAAGGTCCTTTTATTGACCTACACTTGCTGAAGAAGGTAGAGAAAGCGGTGGAAAGCGGAGACAAAAAGCCTATTAAGACTTGGTCCCGTCGTTCAATGATCATCCCAACAATGATCGGTTTGACCATCGCTGTCCATAATGGTCGTCAACACGTTCCAGTTTTCGTTACTGATGAAATGATCGGTCACAAATTGGGCGAATTTGCGCCAACTCGTACCTATCGCGGCCATGCTGCAGATAAGAAAGCTAAGAAGAAGTAAGGAGTAAATAATGGAAGCTATTGCTAAACATAACTTTGCTCGCATTTCTCCTCAGAAAGCTCGCTTAGTTGCAGACCAAATCCGTGGTAAATCAGTAGAACAAGCTCTTGAAGTTCTAACGTTCAGCAACAAAAAAGCTGCTGAACTTATTAAGAAAGTTCTTGATTCTGCGATTGCAAATGCGGAACACAACGAAGGTGCAGATATCGACGATCTATCAGTCGCTAAAATCTTCGTAGATGAGGGTCCTATCATGAAGCGTATTATGCCTCGTGCTAAAGGCCGTGCCGATCGTATCTTGAAGCGTTCAAGCCACATCACTGTTGTTGTAGCAGATCGCTAAAAGACTAGGAGAGTAAGCAAATGGGTCAGAAAGTACATCCAAATGGTATTCGTCTTGGCATCGTTAAGCCTTGGAATGCTACATGGTTTGCTAATACCAACGAATTCGCTGACAACCTAGACGGCGACTTCAAGGTACGTCAGTTCTTAACGAAAGAACTGTCTAAAGCGTCTTTATCTCGCATCGTTATCGAACGTCCTGCGAAGAGCATCCGTGTGACTATTCACACTGCTCGTCCAGGTGTTGTTATCGGTAAAAAAGGCGAAGACGTTGAGAAGCTACGCGCAGCTGTAGCTAAAATCGCAGGTGTACCAGCGCAAATTAACATTGCAGAAGTACGCAAGCCTGAGCTAGACGGCCAATTAGTGGCTGATAGCATTTCGTCTCAACTAGAACGTCGTGTTATGTTCCGTCGCGCTATGAAGCGTGCGGTACAAAATGCAATGCGTCTAGGTGCGAAGGGTATTAAAGTAGAAGTAAGCGGCCGTCTTGGCGGTGCTGAAATCGCGCGTACTGAATGGTACCGTGAAGGCCGTGTGCCACTACATACTCTACGTGCTGACATTGACTACGCAACTTCTTCGGCTCACACCCAATACGGTGTGATCGGCGTTAAAGTTTGGATCTTCAAAGGAGAAATCCTTGGTGGAATGCCTGACGCAAACGCTGTTGAGCCAAAGGCTGACAAGCCTAAGAAGAAGCCACGTCAAAGCCGTAAGTAAGGAGTCGACTGATGCTACAACCTAAACGTACTAAATTCCGTAAGGTTATGACTGGTCGTAACCGCGGTCTAGCGAAAGGTACTGATGTGAGCTTCGGCGAATACGGCTTAAAAGCTGTTGGCCGTGGTCGTATCACTGCTCGTCAGATCGAAGCGGCTCGTCGTGCAATGACGCGTCACGTTAAGCGTCAAGGTCAAATCTGGATTCGTATTTTTCCAGACAAACCTATCACAGAAAAACCTCTTGAAGTTCGTCAAGGTAAAGGTAAGGGTAACGTAGAATATTGGGTTGCCCAAATCCAGCCAGGTAAAGTGATGTACGAGATGGGTGGTGTACCTGAAGAGTTGGCACGTGAAGCGTTCCGCCTAGCGGCACGTAAACTGCCTATAAAAACAACTTTTGTAACTAAGCAGGTGATGTGATGAAAGCACAAGACCTACGCGAAAAAAGCGTTGAAGAGCTTAACGCTGAGTTATTGAATTTGCTACGCGAACAGTTCAACTTGCGCATGCAAGCTGCAACTGGTCAACTACAGCAAACTCATACTCTGAAAGCTGTACGCCGTGATATCGCACGTGTTAAGACTGTTTTGACTAGTAAGGCAGGCGCATAATGAGCGAAACTACTCGTACGACTCAAGGTCGTGTAATTAGCAACAAGATGGACAAGTCTATTGTTGTTGCTATCGAACGTTTTGTTAAACACCCAATTTATGGGAAGTTCATCAAACGTACGACAAAAGTACATGCACATGATGAAAACAACGAATGTGGCCAAGGCGACAAAGTTGAAATCTGTGAGTGTCGCCCACTGTCTAAGACAAAATCTTGGACTTTGGTAAAAGTTTTAGAAAAGGCGAAAATCTAATTTTCGTTACTTTTTAAGCTTTTAAAGCGGCTCCAAAGGTTTTTTTGGAGCCGTTTATTTTTTGACTACCTTTTCAAAAGAAACGGTGGTACAATTCGCAGCCCTTATAAAGAGGCAGCCCGACCCACTATGGGTCTAGTTTTAATATTTAGCGGAGCACTAACATGATCCAAATGCAAAGTACACTCGACGCAGCGGATAACTCCGGCGCTCGCAGAGTAATGTGTATTAAGGTCCTGGGTGGCTCTCACCGCCGTTATGCACATATCGGAGACATCATTAAAGTTACTGTTAAGGAAGCAATTCCTCGCGGTAAAGTTAAAAAAGGTGATGTCCTGAAAGCGGTAGTGGTGCGCACCCGTAAAGGCGTTCGTCGTCCAGACGGTTCTGTCATTCGCTTCGACCGTAATGCTTGCGTATTGTTGAATGACAATACTGAGCAACCAGTCGGTACACGTATCTTTGGTCCTGTGACTCGTGAACTTCGCAATGCGAAATTTATGAAGATTGTGTCACTTGCACCTGAAGTTCTGTAAGGAGCGGCATTAATATGGCAGCTAAAATCCGTCGTAATGACGAAGTAATCGTTCTTGCTGGGAAAGATAAAGGCAAGCGCGGTAAAGTAACTAAGGTTCTCGAAACTGGTAAAGTTTTCGTTGAAGGTATCAACCTTGTTAAAAAACACCAAAAGCCTCAACCGGCTCTAGGTCAACAAGGTGGCATCGTTGAACAAGAAGCAGCTATTGACGCTTCTAACGTTGCAATCTTTAACGCATCTACTGGTAAAGCGGATCGTATCGGTTTCCGTTTGGAAGAAGGCACTAAAGTGCGTTTCTTCAAATCAAACGGTGAATTAATTAAGTAATTTGGAGTTCTACTATGGCGAAACTGCATGATTACTACAAGTCGTCTGTAGTCGCTGAACTGACCAAAGAGTTCAGCTACACAAGCGTCATGCAAGTCCCTAGGATTGAGAAAATCACCCTAAACATGGGCGTTGGTGAAGCAATCAACGATAAGAAACTGCTAGAAAACGCAGCAAGTGATATGGCGACCATTTCTGGTCAAAAGCCTCTTATTACTAAAGCTCGTAAATCTGTTGCTGGTTTCAAAATTCGTGAAGGCTACCCAATTGGTTGTAAAGTAACCTTGCGTGGCGAGCGTATGTGGGATTTCTTGGAGCGTTTGATTTCTATCGCTCTTCCACGAGTACGTGATTTCCGTGGTGTTAGCGCTAAGTCTTTTGACGGACGCGGTAACTACAGCATGGGCGTTCGCGAGCAAATCATCTTCCCGGAAATCGACTACGATAAAGTCGATCGTGTTCGCGGTCTTGATATTACTATCACGACGTCTGCAAACTCTGATGAGGAAGGCCGAGCTCTGCTGGCTGCCTTTAACTTCCCATTCCGCAAATAAGGTGAAGGGTTACTGTTATGGCTAAACAATCAATGAAAGCACGTGAAACTAAACGTGCAAAGCTTGTAGCACAATACGCTGAAAAGCGTTCTGCGCTAAAAGCAATCATCAGTGATGTTAACGCATCTGAAGAAGATCGCTGGAATGCAGTTCTAAAACTGCAAGCTCTTCCACGTGATTCAAGTGCATCGCGTCAGCGCAACCGTTGCAACCAAACTGGTCGTCCACACGGTTACCTACGTAAATTCGGTCTAAGCCGTATCAAAGTTCGAGAAGCTTGCATGAAAGGCGAGATTCCTGGACTTCGTAAGGCTAGCTGGTAATTGCCACTTAATCATTTGGAGTAAATCATATGAGCATGCAAGATCCGATTTCGGATATGCTGACCCGCATTCGTAACGGTCAGGCAGCAAACAAAGTTGCTGTGAAAATGCCTTCTTCAAAGCTTAAAGTTGCAATTGCTACTTTACTTAAAGCTGAAGGTTACATCGCTGACTTCGCTGTTGAAGGCGAAGTAAAACCAGTGCTAGAAGTTACACTTAAGTACTTCCAAGCTAAACCAGTAATCGAGCAAATCCAACGTGTTTCACGTCCTGGTCTACGCGTCTATAAAAATAAAGACACGTTACCGACTGTGATGGGCGGTTTGGGTGTTGCTGTTGTGTCCACTTCCAAGGGTCTGATGTCTGACCGTGCTGCCCGTAAGGCAGGTCTTGGTGGTGAAATCATCTGTTACGTTGCGTAAGGAGTAGGATATGTCTCGTGTTGCTAAAGCACCAGTTGCCATCCCTGCCGGCGTAGAGGTGAAACTGAACGGCCAAGAAATCACTGTAAAAGGTGGTAAAGGTGAATTGACTCGCGTACTAAACGACGCTGTAGTTCTTTCACAGGAAGATAACAACCTAATGTTTGCACCTAAAGAAGGTGTATTCAAAGCAAATGCTCAAGCTGGTACAGCTCGTGCACTTGTTAACAACATGGTTGTTGGTGTTACTGAAGGCTTTACTAAGAAGCTAGTTCTTAAAGGTGTAGGTTACCGTGCTGCCATTAAAGGCAATGCAGTAGGCCTAACTTTAGGCTTCTCACACCCGGTTGAGCACGCTCTTCCTGAAGGTGTTAAAGCTGAATGTCCAAGCCAAACTGAGATCATTTTAACTGGTTGTGATAAGCAATTAGTTGGTCAAGTTGCAGCTGACATTCGTTCTTACCGTGAGCCTGAGCCTTATAAAGGTAAAGGTGTTCGTTACGCAGATGAAAATGTGCGTACTAAAGAAGCTAAGAAGAAGTAAGGTAACACTATGGATAAGAAAGCATCTCGCATCCGTCGTGCTACACGCGCACGTCGTAAGATTGCCGAGCTAGGTGCAAATCGCCTAGTAGTACACCGTACTCCACGTCACGTGTACGCTCAGGTTATCGCACCAAACGGCTCTGTGGTTATCGCTTCTGCTTCTACTGTAGAAAAGGCGATCCGTGAGCAAGTTAAGAATACTAGTAACGTTGACGCTGCTAAAGCTGTAGGTAAAGCTATTGCTGAGCGCGCTATCGAAAAAGGCATTTCAAATGTTGCTTTCGATCGTTCTGGTTTCCAATACCACGGTCGAGTGGCGGCACTTGCAGATTCTGCACGTGAAGCTGGTCTGAAATTCTAAGGTAGGGTTGGAAGATGGCTAAACAAGAACAACAAGCTTCAGATTTGAATGAAAAGCTTATCGCTGTTAACCGTGTTTCTAAAACGGTTAAAGGTGGTCGAATCTTTAGCTTTACTGCACTAACAGTTGTTGGTGATGGTAATGGTCGCGTTGGTTTCGGTTACGGCAAAGCCCGTGAAGTACCAGCTGCGATTCAAAAAGCAATGGAAAAAGCGCGTCGTAACATGGTTACTATCGCTCTTAACGAAGGCACACTTCACCACTCAGTGAAGGGTCGCCACACAGGCTCTAAAGTTTACATGCAACCAGCTTCTGAAGGTACAGGTATCATTGCCGGTGGTGCAATGCGTGCAGTACTTGAAGTTGTAGGTGTTCATAACGTACTTGCGAAAGCGTACGGCTCTACGAACCCTATCAACATCGTTCGTGCTACGATCGATGGTTTGAGCGGCATGAAGTCACCAGAAATGGTTGCTGCTAAGCGTGGTCTAACTGTTGAATCTATTTCGGAGTAAGACACATGGCAACTATTAAAGTAACTCAAACTAAAAGCTCAATCGGCCGTTTACCTAAGCACAAAGCTTCTTTGCGCGGTTTAGGCCTTCGTCGAATCAACCATACGGTTGAACTTGAAGATACTGCTTGCGTACGCGGCATGATCAATAAAGTTCACTATATGGTTAAAGTTGAGGAGTAATCAGAATGCGTTTGAATACTCTATCACCGGCTGCGGGTTCTAAACCTTCTAAGAAGCGTTTAGGTCGTGGTATCGGTTCTGGACTAGGTAAAACTGGTGGCCGTGGTCACAAAGGTCAAAAATCACGTTCTGGCGGCTCTGTTCGTCCAGGTTTTGAAGGTGGTCAAATGCCTTTGAAACAACGTCTTCCAAAATTCGGTTTCACTTCTCGTAAGAGCCTAGTGACTGCTGAAGTTCGTCTAGCTGAGCTAGCGAAAGTAACGGCTGACGTTATCGATCTTGACAGCTTGAAAGCTGCTAACGTAATCACTAAGAACATCGAGTTTGTTAAAGTTGTTCTTTCTGGTGAAATTAGCAAGTCAGTAACTGTTAAAGGTCTACGTGTGACTAAAGGTGCTCAAGCTGCTATCGAAGCTGCTGGCGGTAAAATCGAAGCTTAATCTTCGAAGGATAGGTACAGATGGCTAAAAAACCAGGACAAGATTTCAGTACTGCTAAACAAGGTACTGGCGAATTAAAATCGCGTTTATTATTTGTAATTCTCGCGCTTTTGGTATTCCGAGCTGGCTCTTTTGTGCCGATTCCTGGTATTGATGCGGCTGTACTTGCCGATTTGTTCGAACAGCAAAAAGGTACCATCATTGAAATGTTTAACATGTTCTCTGGTGGTGCTCTTTCGCGTGCATCTATATTAGCATTGGGCATCATGCCGTATATTTCGGCTTCGATTGTTGTCCAATTGCTAACTGTAGTTCATCCAGCGTTAGCGGAACTCAAGAAAGAGGGTGAAGCAGGCCGTCGTAAGATAAGCCGATACACACGCTATGGCACGCTTGTACTAGCAACATTCCAAGCAATTGGTATTGCAACTGGTCTGCCGAATATGGTCCAAAATCTGGTCGTTATCGATCAAACCATGTTCACAATCATTGCTACCATCAGTTTAGTAACTGGTACCATGTTCTTAATGTGGTTAGGTGAACAAATTACTGAGCGCGGAATTGGTAACGGTATATCGTTGATTATTTTCACCGGTATCGTTGCTGGGTTGCCAGCTGCAATCGGACATACAATTGAGCAAGCGCGTCAAGGTGAATTGAACGTGCTTCTTCTATTGTTAATCGCTGTGGTTGCGTTCGCTGTGATTTATTTCGTTGTTTTCATGGAACGTGGTCAACGTCGTATCGTCGTTAACTATGCGAAACGTCAGCAAGGTCGTAAAGTATTTGCAGCACAAAGTACGCATTTACCATTGAAGATAAATATGGCCGGTGTAATTCCAGCTATCTTTGCTTCAAGTATTATCCTGTTTCCAGGAACTCTTGCACAATGGCTTGGCCAGAACGGTGAGAGTAAGACATTTGGTTGGTTAACGGATGTGTCTTTGGCACTAAGTCCAGGTCAACCTTTGTATATAATACTTTATGCGACGGCAATTATTTTCTTCTGTTTCTTTTATACAGCGATGGTGTTTAACCCTCGTGAAACAGCAGATAATTTGAAGAAGTCCGGTGCATTCGTACCCGGCATCCGCCCAGGTGAGCAGACAGCTAGATACATAGATAAAGTAATGACGCGTTTAACGTTAGTCGGTGCTTTATATATAACCTTTATTTGTCTCGTCCCACAGTTTATGATGACCGCATGGAACGTTAAGTTCTATTTCGGTGGTACTTCACTATTAATCGTAGTGGTAGTTATCATGGACTTTATGGCACAGGTACAGACTCATCTGATGTCTCAACAGTATGATTCTGTGTTGAAAAAAGCGAATCTGAAAGGCTATGGCCGCTAATAACAGCGGGTATAGTTCAGATTTCATTTACGGAGTTTAGCAATGAAAGTTCGTGCTTCCGTTAAAAAAATCTGCCGTAACTGTAAAGTTATCAAGCGCAACGGTGTTGTGCGTGTAATTTGCAGTGAGCCAAAGCATAAGCAACGCCAAGGCTAATTAGCAGAAATTTTTACTTGAAATATGAGGGCAGGCCGAGTATATTCCTCGGCCTACCTTTTGCGTGCAAAAGAAGTAGTATGCCGCAGCGTATCCTCGACGGGCTTTGCTGCGGATAATTCTTTTATATAAGTACTAGGAGTGAATAGTGGCCCGTATAGCAGGCATTAACATTCCTGATCAAAAACATGCAGTAATCGCTTTAACAGCGATCTACGGCATCGGTAAAACTCGTTCTCAAGCTATTTTAGCTGAAGTGGGTATTGCTGAAGATGTTAAGATCAGTGAACTAACTGAAGAGCAGATTGATCAACTGCGTGATGGTGTAGCTAAATACACTGTAGAAGGTGATCTACGTCGTGAAGTATCGATGAACATCAAGCGTCTTATGGACCTTGGCTGTTACCGCGGTCTTCGTCATCGTCGCAGTCTACCACTACGTGGACAGCGTACTAAAACCAACGCACGCACTCGCAAGGGTCCGCGCAAGCCGATCAAAAAATAATCGGATAAGGTAGAGAGTACAATGGCAAAACAACCAACACGCACGCGTAAACGCGTTCGCAAGCAAGTAGCAGATGGCGTAGCGCACATCCATGCTTCTTTTAACAACACAATCGTGACCATTACTGACCGTCAAGGTAACGCTCTTTCTTGGGCTACTGCAGGTGGATCAGGTTTCCGTGGTTCTCGTAAGTCTACGCCGTTCGCTGCACAGGTTGCTGCTGAGCGCGCAGGTGAACTGGCCAAAGAATATGGCCTAAAGAACTTGGAAGTTATGGTTAAGGGCCCAGGTCCTGGTCGTGAGTCTACTATCCGTGCTTTAAACGCATTGGGTTACCGCATCACTAACATTGTTGATGCAACTCCGATCCCTCATAACGGTTGTCGTCCACCTAAGAAACGTCGCGTTTAATTCGTTTCTAGGAATATTGGAGAAAGATCATGGCAAGATATTTGGGCCCTAAGCTTAAGCTTAGTCGTCGTGAAGGTACTGACTTATTCCTTAAGTCAGGTGTCCGCGCGATCGATACCAAGTGTAAAATTGATAACGCACCAGGTGTACACGGCGCTCGTCGCGGTCGTCTATCTGAGTTTGGCGTTCAGCTTCGTGAGAAGCAAAAAGTTCGTCGTATGTTCGGCGTACTAGAAAAACAATTCCGCAACTACTACAAAGAAGCTGCACGCCTTAAGGGCAATACAGGTGAAAACCTGCTTCAACTTCTTGAAGGTCGTTTAGATAATGTTGTTTACCGTATGGGTTTCGGTGCTACTCGCGCTGAATCACGTCAACTAGTTAGCCATAAAGCTATCTTAGTAAACGGCAAAGTAGTTAACGTTCCTTCATTCAAAGTTACGGCTAACGATGTTGTTTCTATCCGTGAAAAAGCTAAACAGCAATCACGTATTAAGGCTGCTCTAGAAGTTGCTGAACAACGCGAAAAACCAACTTGGATTGAAGTAGATGCTAGCAAGATGGAAGGTGTGTTTAAACGCATCCCAGAGCGTTCTGATCTATCTGCTGACATCAACGAACACTTGATCGTCGAACTTTACTCTAAGTAAGGTTTAAACAAAAGAGAGGACACAATGCAGGGTTCTGTAACAGAATTTCTTAAGCCACGTCTTGTTGACATCGAACAGATCAGCACGACACATGCAAAAGTAACTCTTGAGCCTTTAGAGCGTGGTTTTGGCCACACTTTAGGTAATGCACTTCGCCGTATTCTTTTATCTTCTATGCCAGGTTGTGCTGTAACAGAAGTTGAGATTGAAGGCGTTCTACACGAGTACAGCACCAAAGAAGGCGTTCAAGAAGATATCCTTGAGATTCTTCTTAACCTGAAAGGGCTTGCTGTAAGTGTTGCCGAAGGCAAAGATGAAGTGTTTATTACACTAAAAAAATCAGGCTCGGGCCCTGTTGTTGCAGGTGACATCATCCATGATGGTGATGTAGAGATCGCTAACCCAGAACACGTTATTTGTCACCTAACGGATGACAAAGCTGAAATCGCTATGCGTATTAAAGTTCAACGTGGTCGTGGTTATGTTCCGTCTTCAGCTCGAATCCATACTGAAGAAGATGAGCGTCCAATTGGTCGTCTACTTGTTGATGCTACTTATAGTCCGGTTGATAAAATCGCCTATGCTGTAGAAGCAGCACGTGTAGAACAACGTACCGATTTAGACAAACTTGTCATCGATATGGAAACGAATGGTACTTTGGAACCTGAGGAAGCAATCCGTCGTGCAGCTACAATTTTAGCTGAGCAATTGGATGCGTTCGTAGATCTTCGTGATGTACGTGTACCAGAAGAGAAAGAAGAGAAGCCGGAGTTCGATCCTATTCTACTGCGTCCTGTAGACGATCTTGAACTAACAGTTCGCTCTGCTAACTGCTTGAAAGCAGAAGCGATTCACTACATCGGTGATCTTGTACAGCGTACTGAGGTTGAGCTTCTTAAAACGCCAAACCTTGGTAAGAAGTCTTTAACAGAGATTAAAGATGTTCTAGCGTCGCGCGGTCTGTCTCTAGGTATGCGCCTAGAAAACTGGCCACCAGCGTCGATTGCTGAAGATTAATTGATATTAGTTAGAAGGATTAGGTCATGCGCCATCGTAAGAGTGGTCGTCAACTCAACCGCAACAGCAGCCATCGTAAAGCGATGTTTAGCAACATGGCTAGCTCTCTAGTTCGTCATGAAGTTATCAAGACAACTTTGCCTAAGGCAAAAGAGCTTCGCCGCGTAGTTGAGCCTTTGATTACACTAGCTAAGACGGATAGCGTTGCTAACCGTCGTCTAGCATTTGCCCGCACTCGTGATAACGAAGTTGTAGCAAAATTATTTAATGAATTAGGTCCACGTTTCGCTGCCCGTCAAGGTGGTTATACTCGTATCCTAAAAGCTGGCTTCCGTACTGGTGATAAAGCTCCAATGGCATACATTGAGCTTGTTGATCGTCCAGAAGCAGTAGCTGTAGAAGCTGCTGAATAAGCGAGAGTTAAATAATGAAAAACGCCGAGTATTTATACTCGGCGTTTTTTTTGTCTTAAATTTATGATGTACAGTGTGTTTGACTGTAATTAAAAATGCCACTTTCATGAAAGTGGCATTGTGTCATTTAAAATAAGATGTTGGTGATTACTTCCAAAGGCTAGTTAATGAGCCTAGTAAATCACTGCTTGCACCTTCATTACCTAAGTAATCAAGAACAATAGGAACAAATTGTTCTACCATTGAGCTATCCAACCCAAGTTTTTCAAATGCAGCGGTTACTGCGCTCATGCTATCAATCGAGCTGCTCGCTGATTTGGCTGAGCTTAATAGTGAACTAATTTTTGGGGATAGAGCGTTTAATTCATCACCAGTGCTACCTGTTAATTCATTCGATGCCATAGCGATTAAAGCACCCGCACCGCCAGCAGCTTGCGTTGGAGAAACACCAAGTTGATCAGTTAAGCTGCTGATTAGGCCTGAGCTGCTTTTTACCGAGTCGTTAAGTTGTGTGGCTAGCTTGTTTACAGAGTCGCTATCTTTGTCACCAAGACCAAATAAGGCATAACTAGGCGCTGAAACTACAAGAGAAGTTGCGATAAGGGTAGTAAGAAGTTTCTTCATGAAAAGGTCCACATATTATGAAATACAGTAACTAGTTATAAACGTTTTTGTTAAATAAAAAAAGCAGCGATGGCTGCTTTTTATTTAATTTTACATTATATAAGCAAGGCTTATAGGATATCGAGAAGCTCAACTTCAAATACAAGTGCTGCGAATGGTGGAATTGCAGCGCCTGCACCACGATCGCCATAAGCAAGATCTTGTGGGATGTATAATTTCCACTTAGAACCAACAGGCATTAATTGTAGAGCTTCAACCCAACCTGCGATAACACCAGTAACTGGGAACTCTGCTGGTTGGCCACGTTGTACTGAACTGTCGAAAACAGTGCCGTCAGTTAATTGACCGTGGTAATGTACACGTACTTGCTTATCTGATGTAGGGATTTCACCAGTACCTTCGGTCAGTACTTCATATTGAAGGCCAGATTCAAGAACAGTCACTTCAGGGCGTAGAGCATTATCAGTTAAGAATGCCTCTCCATCAGCCGCAGCTGCTTTTGATGCTTCTGCACGTTGAGCTTCAGCGCGAGTGTGTAGATCACGTAATGCATTGTTTATTTCATCAACTTCGATTTCTGGCATGTCACCAGTTAATGAGGTTGCAATACCTTTAGCGATAGCAGCAACATTAAGACCTTCAAGGCCACTACCTGCTAGTTGTTGACCCATTTGTAGACCAATACCGTAGCTTGCTTTTTGTTCAACAGTTTCTAATTTAACTTCAGACATGCGAATCTCTTGTTTGCTTAAATGAAGCTGTAAGGATATCAGTTCTCATTGATAGATGAAACTTTGAGGAGATAAAATGGTTTAACAGTAAAGGGTGATGTTAATTTTTGTAATATACTGACAAAATGATTAGTTTATTGAATATCCTTGTTGAACATAGAAATAGGATGAACATAAGTGAACCAACGAAATAAAAATACACCAAGCAAATTTAATCAAGCTTGGGAATCCTTCACTGATTTAGATGTGGTGATTAGGGTTATTAGCGCTTGGAATCGCCTGCCGAAATTTCATCAACGAGCTTTGACGGTTCTGGTCCCCGTTGTCATTGTGCTGCTATTACTTCCTTCAGGAAGTGAGCCAAAAGAAGGTACATCTTCAAATAAAGTGGAAAAAGTTGTTCCCTCAAGGGTGACCGTTCCGCTGATTATTGATGGTCAAGAGACCAATGCCACTAAACCACCACCAAAAGTGGAAAAAGTGGATCAGAAACGAGTTTCTATTAGTGGCCCTCAATCTAATCAAGAATCAGAACCGGATAAAAGAGTTGTTACTAACAACGCCGGTCCTGAACCTTGGAATAATTATACAGTGAAAAAAGGCGACACCTTATCTCAAGTGTTCAGAAATAATGACTTATCGTTGTCGGATCTGAACGATTTAGTAGCTATTGAAGGGAAAGATAAACCGTTGAGCCAGATCCAGCATGGTCAGCTTATTCGATATAAACTGACCAATCGAGGTGATTTGGATATTTTACAAATTGAGAAAGATGATGGTCCTGTGATGTTCTTTCGCTTATCCAGTGGTGGGTTTTCTCGAAGCCAGTAACAAAGAGTCTATCTAATATTGAAGCTTTGAAGTACAGCCATCAATATACAATCACTGATTAAGTTATCTATATAGCCGATATATTTGCTTCATCAACATGGCGAATCATATCAATATGAGGTATATCATCTTCAAGATATACCTCTGAAGACTTTATGAATCCATGTTGATTATAGAAAGCTTCCAAATGCGCTTGAGCGCCTATCGTGATATTACTTTCTCCCCAAATAGTTTGGCTATGCTCAATTGCGCTCTGCATTAATTGATGGCCTAAACCATTTCCTCTATGGGTTTGTTTGGTCGCTATCCTGCCAATGCTGATGGTTTCATAGCTGACACCGTCAGGCAAAAGTCGTGCGCAAGCAATAATCTCATCCTTTTGAAAGCCAATTAAATGATACACGCCGTCAATTAGATCTTTATTATCCAGTTCTGGATAGGGGCAATTTTGCTCTACAACAAATACATCAACTCTTAATTTCAGCATTTCATAAAGTTGTTGAACACTTAACTGTTCGAATGTAACGCACTCCCACTGCATATTTACCTCTAATTTGGTCATAAAAGCCTATTAACTTAATGAAGTTCCCTGTTGAGTCAAGCAACTTCAATTTGGGTTTGGTCACTAAATTGTTGTTTGTTATTGATGCTGTAAATAATCCCTTAGCAGTTAATCGAATAAAAAATGAAATTTTAGCATTTCAGGTAATAACACTAGATGGTCATAATGAGCCATCGTTAAGTCATTATTTGAAGAAAGAGCATTATTTGTATGGATACAATCAAACTATTTCCCAATAGAAAACAGGAAAGTAGTGCCAATGAACAGGACTCTTCATTGGTAGCTTTTTCTCATGCCGCTAAAAGTCAGTTAAAAGCAGGTTCAGTTGCTTTAATCGGTGCAGGCCCAGGAGATGCTGAGCTTCTCACCATTAAAGCACTCTCTTATCTGCAACAAGCGGATGTCGTTTTATATGACTACCTAGTGTCCGAGGACATCATGGCATTGATCCCAAGCAGCACCATCTTAGTGTGCGTTGGTAAAAAAGCCGGGCATCACAGCGTACCGCAACATAAAACCAACCAACTTCTGGTCGATTTTGCCAACCAAGGTCACAAAGTAGCGCGAATCAAGGGGGGGGATCCCTTTATTTTTGGTCGTGGTGGAGAGGAGCTCGAAGTATTAGCGGAAGCTGGCATTCAGTTTGAAGTTATCCCTGGTATCACATCTGCTGCAGGGGCGACGGCTTATGCTGGTATTCCTTTAACCCATAGAGATTATGCACAATCAGCAATGTTTGTGACTGGCCATTTAAAATCAGACGATGATCAAATGGATTGGGCGACACTCGCGCGCGGTCAACAAACCTTAGTGATTTATATGGGCCTAATGAAATCAAGCCATATTCAAGAACAGCTGATCAAACATGGTCGTAGCAGTACAACGCCGCTAGCCATTATTGAACGTGGCACGCAAAAGCAACAAAAAGTATTGCTAGGGCAATTATCCGATTTATCTACTTTAGCCGAGCATGCCCAGTCCCCTTCTTTGATTGTTGTCGGGGAAGTAGTGCAGCTTGCAACGAAATTGAATTGGTTTCAAAGCGAAAACCAAGTCACACAACAAACCCAAAAAGTAGCGGTGTAGCGACAAGCTGACAACGCACTTGTTGAACAGACATGCTCATAGAGCGATAAGGAAATAGTGAAATGGACCAAGAACGTTTGACCCACTTGCAGCAATTAGAAGCGGAAAGCATTCATATCATCCGTGAAGTTGCCGCTGAATTTGATAACCCAGTCATGATGTATTCGATTGGTAAAGATTCAGCCGTGATGCTGCACTTAGCTCGCAAAGCTTTTTACCCAGGTAAAATCCCATTCCCATTATTGCATGTGGATACGGATTGGAAATTCAAAGAGATGATCGAATTTCGTGATCGTACAGCGAAGAAATATGGCTTTGAATTGTTAGTACACAAAAACCCTGAAGGCATTGCGATGGGCTGTAACCCATTTGTACATGGTTCATCAAAACATACGGACATCATGAAAACCCAAGGCTTAAAGCAAGCATTAAACCAATATGGTTTTGATGCCGCTTTTGGTGGTGCGCGTCGTGATGAAGAGAAATCTCGTGCCAAAGAACGAGTTTATTCTTTCCGTGATAAACACCATGGTTGGGATCCTAAAAACCAACGTCCTGAGTTATGGAAAACCTATAACGGCCAAGTGAATAAAGGGGAAAGTATCCGAGTTTTCCCATTATCAAATTGGACGGAGCTTGATATCTGGCAATACATCTACTTAGAGAATATCGAAATTGTGCCTTTATATTTAGCGGCCGTACGCCCAGTGGTCGATCGTGATGGCATGTTGATCATGGTGGATGATGATCGTTTCGTGTTTGAAGAAGGCGAAAAGGTGGAGCATAAGAGTGTCCGTTTTAGAACATTAGGCTGCTACCCACTAACCGGCGCGGTTGAATCAAAAGCGGCTACGTTGCCAGAAATTATTCAAGAAATGTTAGTGGCAACTTCCAGTGAAAGGCAAGGGCGAGCCATTGACCATGACCAATCGGGATCAATGGAATTGAAGAAGCGCCAAGGTTATTTCTAAGACTTAGCCGCGAGTAACTTTTTAGATTGTAACGCTCTAACGTTCGCGTTTAGAGAGTGGTTATTAACAAGGATTTTAATATGAACGCAGCAGTAGAGGCCGAGTTGGCCGAACTAGGTATCGAAGGATATCTGACTCAACATCAATATAAGTCATTAATGCGCTTTTTAACGTGTGGTTCAGTCGATGACGGTAAAAGTACGCTCATCGGTCGCTTGCTTCATGACTCAAAGCAGATTTATGAAGATCAATTAGCCGCAGTAAATAACGATAGCCAACGTGTGGGTACGACTGGTGAACGTCCAGACTTAGCATTATTAGTTGATGGCTTACAAGCTGAGCGTGAGCAAGGCATTACCATTGATGTAGCGTATCGTTACTTCTCAACGCAAAAGCGTAAGTTCATTATTGCCGATACACCGGGGCATGAGCAATACACACGTAACATGGCAACAGGGGCATCGACTTGTGATGTGGCTGTTATCTTGATTGATGCGCGTAAAGGTGTTTTGGATCAAACTCGTCGCCATTCATTCATTTCGAGCTTATTGGGGATCCGTCACTTTGTGGTTGCCGTGAATAAAATGGATTTAGTCGAATATTCTCAAGCGCGTTTTGAAGAAATTCGCCAAGAATACTTTGAATTTGCTAAAAATCTAAATCAAGACATTGATATTCAATTGATTCCAATCTCAGCATTGGAAGGCGATAACGTTGTAGATCAAACAGAAAATCTGTCTTGGTATCAAGGGCTTCCATTATTACAAATATTAGAAAATATTGACTTAAGCCAAGCGCATACTCAAGGTGAGTTCCGTTTGCCGATTCAATATGTCAACCGCCCTAATCTTGATTTCCGTGGTTTCTGCGGAACCATTGCGAATGGCACGATCGCTGTTGGTGATAGTGTTACAGCACTGCCATCAGGAAAAAGCTCAAAAGTTGCTAGTATCGTAACGTTTGATGGTGATCTTGATTCAGCGCGTGCAGGGCAAGCGGTCACGGTGACTTTAGAAGATGAAATTGATATCAGCCGTGGTGATTTATTAGTGCCAAAAGGTGCTTCGATTAAAGCGACCAATCAATTCCTAGCCGATGTGGTTTGGATGACAGAGCAACCTTTAGTTGCGGGTCGTCAATACGACATTAAAGTGGCCGGTAAACAAACGGTGGGTCAATTGGAGTCAATCAAGCACCAATATGACATTAATAAGCTGGAAAAATTCGATGCGACAGAACTGCCGCTTAACGGTATCGGTTTATGTGAAATCTCGTTAACAGAAACGGTAGCGTTGGATAATTACGTGGATTGTGAAGATACCGGTGGTTTTATCTTTATTGATCGATTGACCAATGTAACCGTTGGTGCGGGCATGATCCGTGAGCGTTTAGTTGAACAACAAGCGACGACAGAAAATCCAAGTTTTGAAGTTGAGTTAAACGCGCTTATCCGCAAGCATTTCCCTCATTGGGAAGCAAAAGATATCAGCCAACTTTTTTCGGCGTCCGCGTCATCTGATGTGAAAAAGTAGGGATATCAAATAGTGGAATACGCCATGTGGGAGAAATGGTTTGTCTTAATATTGCTAGTAGCCATTATTGGTAGCTTAATCTTCACCAAGATTAAACCTAGCTTTATTTTTGCGGCTGCCGCTCTGGTTTCTTTTATGAGTGGAGCAGTTGATCTCGATGGCATAGCGATGAACTTTACTAATTCATCGCTCCTTACCTTGGTATTGTTGATATTGGCGTCATGCGCTTTAGAAAAAACACGGCTGATCAGTTGGATTAGCCGTCATATTTCTACCGGGCGTTTAGGCTCAGTCGTTGCCAAACTTGGCTTTTCTACTGCGCTGTTATCTTCTTTTACCAATAATACCGCAGTGGTGGTGTCTTTGATTGGTGCGATCAAGCGTAATCAATCTCATGCTCCATCACGCCTGCTGATCCCACTTTCTTATGCTGCCATTTTAGGTGGAACCTTAACGCTGATAGGCACCTCAACCAACCTGATTATTAATAGTTTTGTGGTGGATGCAGGTTTGCCGAGCTTAGGATTTTTTGCGCCAACTTGCATTGGTTTGGCGATTATTGTGGTGGGAGTTTTGGTTCTAATTCCATTGAGTTATATTCTGCCGCATAGCGATAGTCACGAACAAGATGATTTGCCTTACTTTTTAGAAGCGAGAGTGGAAGTTGGCTCACCTCTGATTGGCAAAAGCATTGCTGAAAATAACTTGCGAGCACTGCGTAAATTGTTTCTCGCCGAAGTGATACGCGATGGTGTCACCATGCCTTCAGTTACTCCAGATTTAGTGCTGCTGGAAAAAGACCGTTTATTGTTTTGTGGGGATGTTGAAAGTGTCGCCACACTACAAGAAATCCCGGGCATTACGTTATTTGGTCAGCATCATCTAAATGGGCAAAGCTTTATGGAAGTGGTGGTGAGTCAAT
Organism: Vibrio rumoiensis 1S-45; assembly: GCF_000286955.2. GTDB lineage: Bacteria > Pseudomonadota > Gammaproteobacteria > Enterobacterales > Vibrionaceae > Vibrio > Vibrio rumoiensis_A. The sequence goes on along the minus strand of NZ_AJYK02000102.1, from coordinate 62,017 downwards.
CAGCATCAATCTGTAATAAAACATTAAAGTCTAGCCAGTTTCGAGATCGTTTTGATGCCGTGGTCGTCGCGATTCGTCGTGGCCATGAGCGTTTAGAAGGTGGATTGGGGAATGTAAAACTTGCCGCGGGTGATACCTTGGTATTGGTGCCGGGTAAAGGTTTTCACTCAGCAAGGCAAGATAACGCCAAAGAATTTGTTTTAATTAATGATTTGGACTCGAGCGCCAAGTTGGATAGCCGAAAATCTGCTTTTGTTTTATTTGGTTTTGCGGCGGTTATTGGATTATCTCTAGCGGGTGTGATCCCAATTATTAAAGGTTTAGCCGGTTATATCGTGGTAATGCTAGCGATTGGCGCGATTGGTATCAGTGAGCTGCGTCGCCGCTTCCCTATTGATATCGTCGTGATTGTGGGTTCAGCGTTATCGCTTGCTCAGTTGATGATGTCTTCTGGCTTATCAAAGCAAATGGGTGAATTATTTATTTACCTATTTAACGGTTGGGGACCAATTGGCGCACTTATTGCGACTTACTTACTGACGTTAATTTTAACCGAGTTGATCACCAATAATGCGGCCGCTGCCTTAGCATTTCCTATTGGTTATAGCATGGCGATTGGTTATGGCGTTGATCCTATGCCCTTTATTATGGCAGTACTGTTTGGGGCGAGCGCGAGTTTTATCTCGCCTTATGGCTATCAAACTAACTTATTGGTGTACAGCGTTGGTAACTATCATGTTAAGGATTTCATCAAGATTGGTGTACCGGTCTCGATAGTCTATTCAGTGGTTGTACTGACGTTAATCCCTTACTTCTTCCCTTTTTAATGATGTGATTTTTCATGAATACGGCGTAATGGCCAAACATGACAGGATGAATTGAATTTATGAATGCGATTAAAAAAGATGAAAATGTTATTTGGCATCAACATCAAGTAACTAAGCAAACTCGCTCTGAGTTGAAAAAACAAAAGCCAGTGGTACTTTGGTTTACTGGGTTATCTGGCGCGGGTAAATCGACCGTGGCAGGGGCGTTAGAAAGCCAATTGGCCTCGCTGGGTTACCATACTTACTTACTCGATGGTGATAATGTTCGACATGGGTTATGCAGTGATTTAGGGTTCTCGGCGCAAGATCGTCGTGAGAATATTCGCCGTATCGGTGAGTTAGCAAAATTGATGGCCGATGCAGGATTGATTGTCCTTTCTGCTTTTATCTCTCCACATCGCGCAGAGCGTCAAATGGTGCGTGATTTGCTGCCGGAAGGTGAGTTTGTTGAGGTATTTGTTAATGCCCCTCTAGAAGTGTGTGAAAAGCGAGACCCTAAAGGTTTGTATAAAAAGGCAAGAGCTGGTGAGATCCCTAATTTCACTGGTATTGATTCGGAATATGAAGCGCCTAAAAACCCAGAAATTGATTTACCGGCAGGTGACAAAAGTTTGGATGAATTAGTGGACCAATGCTTAACGGTGCTACGAGAAAAGTCCATTATTGCCTAATGGCTTGATTGAAGCCATTCATTGGTTTATTTAGGGTACAAATACAAGAAAGAGAAGGACGCATAACGTTACCTTCTCTTTTTCTATATGGGTAGATAGCTTAAAGAACATTAAACGACATTACATATCATCAAATTCTTCGATTTTATCCCCTTCCATGGTGTAGCCTGTTTGTGCTAATTCATGATCAAGCGTTTGAGTTTCTAGCTTTCCTATCACATACACCACATCCCACAGCTGTTGCACTGGCGCGCCTTTTGGAAATTTCACATAAATAATTTGGTTTGGCGGCGGCGGCGGTACATGTATGCAAGCACCAAAATAAGGAACCAATAAGAATTCGGTGATGGTGTTTTCATCTCCTTCTAAAGGGATCACAAACCCAGGAATTTTGACATAACTCCCATCGAGTTCTGGTCGCACATTACCTATCGGGTTTTGTTTTGCAGCCGCTCCCTCATGACCACCAAGTGCGGGCATACCAAGTTTGTCAAAATTCTTTTGCTCGTCTACTGGGACTAAATCTATCCAATCCAAAGTGAGGGCTTCTTTGGCTTCTGCTGCACGGGCTGATGAACCCAATATGATCATCGTGAATAAGCAGCCTAAAATGACAATGCTCAAAGGACGAGGGTGTGAAAAAAAACGAGAAAGAACCGTTTGCATGGTTATACCTTAATTGTCATGCCATCAGCGACAGAATGACGATATGCTTTAAGTGATGGGATAAACCCAATGAATACACCAGATAATTGCACCAATATTAGTAACATAAGGTCATGGTGGGATAAACCCGTAAGCGCTATTTTTATGCCATATTGATGCTCAATAATTGGCGCTGCGATACTCAGTGCAATATAAAGCAAACCGATACCAAGAGTAATACCTAATAGCGTTAATACACTGGCTTCACTCATTAGTAAAAAGAATATGTGTTTAGGTTGAGCCCCCATGGCACGCAGAATGGCCATCTCTCTGCGCCTTTCTTGCAAGCCAGTTAATAGGCTGGTTAGCATGCCAAGTAAACCGGCGAACACCACAAAGCTTGAAATGATCATTAAGGCTTGTTCTGCCACTGACATCATGCCCCACAGTTCACTTAGTGCAATACCGGGTAAAATCGCACTGAGCGGCTCTTTGTTATAAGTATTGATTTGTCTTTGTAGCATAAAGGTTTGAATTTTCGAATTCAGCCCCAGCATGAACGCGGTAATTTGTTTAGGTTCAAATTGCTCATTCTTTAGTGCATCTTGACTTGGTGTGCGGCCAAGGTGTGCACCTGATTCCCACCCAACATGAATCGCCTCAATCGCGGCCAAAGAAACATGAACGGTTTTATCTACCGGCGTTCCTGTGGGTGCTAAAATTCCAACTATCTTAAAGGGTAAGTTTTTATGCCTAGTGAAGGATTTATCACTTATGCCATGTGCAATAATGATGTCATCGCCAATGTGATAGTTGAGCTTTTTAGCGACATCAGAACCAATCACAGCTTCAAATAAGTTATGAAATAGTTGGCCTTGGTTGAATGTAAGTGCTTGCTTACTTCCATGGCGATAAAAAGTAAAATAATCCTGATTGGTTCCCATAACACGGAAACCTCGATGAGAATCTCCTAAAGAAATAGGGATCGACCATTTAACTTGAGGGAGATGAGCAATTTCTTGATAGCTTTTCCAGTCGATATTGTTGGTGGCATTACCAATACGAAAGACGGAATAAAGGAGTAAATTCACGTCACCTGAACGTGCCCCTACAATGAGGTCGGTGCTTGATATTGTATTGGCAAAACTGCTTTTTGCTTGGGTGCGGATTTTCTCTACCCCAATCAGTAAAACCACAGAAATGGAAACGGTTAAGATGGTGAGCAAGGCGGTGGTTTTTCGGTTGAGTAAACTCTTCCAAGCTAGAGATAAAATGGCGCTCATGAGTGCTCACCTTGTGGATGAAAATTAGACGTGGAATTGATGGTCATCAGATCGATTGTTCGATCAAAATAGGCTTGTAAGCTTGAATCGTGGCTAACAAAAATAACACTGGCTTGGCTGCGGTTAGCTTCTTCGATTAATAACTCTATAAAGGCTTGGCGGTTATCGTGATCGAGAGCTGAAGTCGGTTCATCAGCAATAATAATTTCTGGTTGTCCAATTAAGGCTCTTGCTGCTGCTACACGTTGTTGCTGTCCGATACTTAAGTCTGAAATCGGTCTCTCAAAGACCGATTCAGGTAAATGTAAGCGTTGTAATAATTGCTTTGCTTGCTCGATTAATGTGCTGCCAGATTGTAGCGCCCGTTGCTTTCTTATTTTAGAAAAGCGGCAAGGAAGCAAAACATTGTCGATCACGGAAAGGTAGGGCAATAAATTAAATTGCTGAAAAATATAACCAATATGATGAGATCGAAATTGATCTCTTCTGGCTTGATTCAGTTGATTTAAAGGTTGGCCTAATACTGTAATTTTGCCGGATTGGGGCGTAATAATGCCAGTGAGTAAACTGAGTAATGTCGATTTGCCACAGCCGCTAGGGCCTTTAATAAATACATGTTGTTGCGTTGGGATTGTTAGCTCATCAATGAGCAGGGTTGGCGTATCCTGTTTAGGCCAAGCAAATTGAATTTGGCTTAATTGGATGGCAAATTCAGGTGTTAAGCTCGTCATATTCAACTCAGAAAAGTGCATTAAAAGAAAAGAGTTTACCTTTTTTTGTCAGGCAATAAAGCCCAGCATTAAATAAACCACTTTGCTTTAAGTTGCAACTTAGCGAACTGTATGAGCTGCAACTTAAATGGCTTTAGATATTGCTCAGGCTAGAAAATTTCAGAAAGCATTCCTTGGTTAACCTTTACCACTCAATGGTATTTTGAGGGTTTTTTAATTCAATATGCTTTTGTTTAGTATCGGTTAATAAATTTACTTCAATTGTTTGAGTCGATGGGAAGTGAGTAAACCATTGCGTTGAAATTGATGATAATTGTTGAATATTGTCGCATTCGAAGTGGTATTCCACTGTGAAAGTACCATGCTGGTCGTGGTCGTGGTCGTGGTCGTGGTCGTGGTGATCTTCTTCTGCTTCATGATCATGATGTTCATCAGTCTCATTCTCTATATTGCTTTTCACACTGGCATGTTCGACCTTACATTGCGCATTATCCGTTAAAGTAAACACCTGTTCAGGTTTGTTCAATAATGCAGAGGCTTGCTGATAAACTTGTTTTTCCGCGTCAGTTTGCGGTGTGTGTTCATAACCCAATACATCATTACCTGGAGAGGTGATTTCCATGAGTAATTCTTTATCTTCCTGCACAATATTGAATGTCACCACGCCATGGACATGTGCTTCATGTTGACGGTGTTCATGCTGGTGGGCATCTTCGGCTACAGCAGAAGAGCAAATTGAAGAAAGGCCAAGGAATAAAAGTGGAGAATACGATCGGGTAATAAACATGTTGGACGCTCACAAATAATAGAAGTAGGAGTGAGCAGAACGCGTTAACGTTCCAACTCACCAAGCCTTAATTGTTATACTATAACAATTAAGGCTATGGCAAGTAGAATGTTATATTATTACATTACTGGTGAGACTAGATGTTTTGTTGAATCAATTGCAGTACTTGTTTTATTTCTTCTGGATTAAGCGCTCCAGTTTGATTAAATAACACTTTTCCAATTTTATCTTGCACGATAATCGTTGAAGATTCTGACGTTAGCTGCCATTGCTTAGTGGCGATACCATCTTGATCCAATACCATTGAAGACCATGGGAACTCTTTTTTACCATCTTCAGCAGAGGATTTTACGAAAGAGCCGGTTCCCCAAATAGAATCATCTTGATTGACGATAGTCGTAGTTTGGTAGCTGTCTGCGGGAAATTCGGCCTTGGTGATCGCCGCCATTAAGGGAGCATTCATTGCTTTTGCGCCACTTCTACCAGCGATAGCTTGAATGACTCGTACTTTGCCGAGCAGTGATTTAGTGTCCCACGGTGAGTAAGAAACCTTATCGTTTTCGACGAATATTTCACCACCTTTTTCAATGCTGACTGCCGGGACATTCTGGTTTAATTGAATGTTATTGGCGTTGGCAAATAAAGGTGCAGTGCACAACAGTAGAGCAAAAGTGATTTTTTTTAGCATGGCGTAAATTCCCTATCTGGGGCTGAAAGTCTTCCTATAATAGCGGATAAAACCATATTTACTGTGTGAATTGTCACTTGGCTTTATTTTTGCATTGTTTTGAGTATATCAATTTTGTTTATTTTGCATCGTGTCACGTCTTTGAAGCATTTTTAAAGTATCAATGTGGCTGAAATAGATTTTTACAACTATAAATGGATATAGGCTTGTTAAATCGTTGTCTCAAATAAAAATCATCATGGGTTTACAAAATGAATATGCAGCCAAATTTTAATCGTTATCGTCCATTACAAATTGCTCGCTTTGTGAAAGTGGTGTTTAAAGGGCACTTTGGTATTAAAGGTATTGGGGAGTTTCACTTTGATGGTGGGAAGGTGTTACTTCCTGATGTTTCGAATAAAAAGCAATTAAAAGTAATGAAAGAAGTCAACTCGGCTATTGCTGAATTATCAATGCAAGTTTGATTGTCGCTATGGTTTACACCACTCTAGATGCCGTTTTATTGATGGTATCTACTCGCGGCAAGTATTGTTGAGCGTGTGGTGAGTAATTCAAGTTAGGTTAATTAAAAAAGGTTGCTTCTTATTAAGAAAGCAACCTTTTGTGATTTTAGTACAAGTAATACATCTGGCGTACTGCTTGGATTTCGTTACAGGTTAGGGGGAAAACAAACGCCAGTTCCACCTATGCCACAATAACCTTGTGGGTTTTTGGCAAGGTATTGCTGATGGTACGTTTCAGCTAAATAATATTCACCCATCTCGCGAATTTCAGTGGTAATGTTCTTACTTAAACGTTCACCGATCGCGGTTTGATAGGTATTGTGACTCGTAAGTGCAACGGCTAAGTCATCTGTGCTTTCGGTATAGATCGCCGAGCGATATTGAGTACCGATGTCGTTACCTTGACGCATGCCTTGCGTTGGATCATGATGCTCCCAAAAAACAACAAGAAGCTGATCTAGGGTGATTTGAGACGGGTCAAATATGATTCGTACCACTTCAGCATGAGCAGTTTCTCCACTGCATACTTCTTTATAGGTTGGGTTTTTGGTGAACCCACCACTGTAACCAACCGATGTACTGAACACGCCTTCTAATTGCCAAAAAATACGTTCTGCTCCCCAGAAGCAACCTAAACCTAATAATACTTCTTTATAGCCTTGTGGTTTTTCGGCTGTTAAGTCGGTTTGGTTGACGAAATGTCGTTCTGTGATCACCATTTTTTCATCACGACCAATAAGAGCGGTTTCTTTGGTCACTAATTCCGTTTTATTTGACATAATTACGCCTCATGTTGCTTTAGAGATATGGGAAAGTCTGGTAGTTTAACTTGAGAGAATGATAATAGACCGACGAACCTCAGAGGTAATTTCATTCCATTTATATTTGTCGATACTATCGGCTTATCAAGCTACAGCAGTTTAGTGCGAGAGTACAATATTCACTTATGAAAACATCCTATCTTCCTTCAATACTTGGCTGTTTGTTGAGTTTTTCATCAATGACAGTTTTTGCTGATACTGATCTGAAAGTGGAAGGATTAGACGGCGATGTTGAAGATAATGTTTCAGCTTATCTCTCTTCGATAAAAGAAGAGGAGTATTCCACGTCCTTACGATTTCAATCTCGGATTGAAGATAATATTCGAGATGCTTTAAAGGCGTTAGGTTATTACAACCCTGAAATTGAGTTCACCGTAAATAGTGATAATGATAATCCTTCGTCTGATAATGAATTAATCGTTAACATTGATATTGGCGAACCAACGGTTATTTATGAAAGTGATATTGTTATAGAAGGTGAAGCGGCAACGGATGTCGATTTTCAGCGTTTGATTGATGAATCTAAGTTGAATTTAGGGCAAATTGTTAATCATGGGCATTACGAATCCCTTAAAGGTTCTATTCGAAATTTGGCGCTGCAGAAGGGCTATTTTGATGGTGAATTTACCGATACTCGTCTGCAAATTTCGGCTAAACGTAATCAAGCTTTAATTCATCTGCATTACAAAAGTGGTGAGCGTTATGTATTCGGTGCGACCAGTATCGTGGGCAGTCAGATTGAGCAGAAAAGAGTGTTCTCCTTATTGCCTTATAAAGAAGGTGATTTCTATCACTCTACGACGGTCGGGGTACTAAATCAGAACTTATCGAGCTCAGAATGGTTCTCAACCGTATCGGTAGAGCCGGATATTGAAGGGGTTGGTGAAGATAAAGCGTTACCAATGAAAGTGCGATTGGCTCCACAAACCCGAAATCAAATAGAAACCGGTTTAGGGTATTCGACGGATGTAGGTCCGCGAGGGAAATTATCCTGGAAAAAACCTTGGCTGAATAAATATGGCCATAGTGTAGGGGCCAGTTTGGTGCTTTCTAGCCCAGAAAAGACGTTTATTGCCAATTATAAGATCCCTTTAGAGGATGTACTGAGTGACTATTATTTGATTCAGTATGGTTTTAAAGATGAAGATGACAATGACACCAACAGCCAAGAGCAAAACTTATCTTTTGAGCGTCATTGGCTGTACGACAATGGTTGGCATCGTAGTATGTATGTTCGTGTTCTGTATGAAGATTATATTCAAGCATCAGAAGAAGGAACATCAACCTTTGTACTACCCGGAATTTCCTTTTCTCGGGTTCGTTCACGTGGCAGCACTATGCCAATGTGGGGCGATAAACAAAGCATCAATGTTGAGTTTGGCGATCCTGCTATGCTCTCTGATACCAGAATTGTGAGGGTGGTTGGGCACACTGGATGGATTCGTGGTATTGGTCAAAATCATCGTTTCTTAACTCGTCTGGATGCTGGTGGTGCGTTTGCGGATGATTGGTCCCAAGTACCGCCATCGTTACGTTTCTTTGTGGGGGGGATTAACTCCCTACGTGGTTATGGCTATGAAACCATCTCTCCAGAAGATAGCAATGGTGAATTAGAAGGTGGTGCGTACATGGCAACCAGTAGCTTAGAATATCAATATAGGGTGACTGGTAATTGGTGGTGGGCAACCTTTATTGATGTTGGTGATTCATGGACGGATACCCCAGATTGGAAACGAGGCGTTGGTATGGGAGTACGTTGGGGATCACCGATTGGCCCCGTTCGACTCGATTTTGCGTACGGTTTAGATGCGGATGATGGAGACCAGTTCAGAATTCACTTTACGTTAGGGCCTGAATTGTAATGAGACGATTATTGAAATGGTTGATTGGCCTTATTTTGCTGATCCCAACTACTTTGCTCGTGGTGTTGATTCTAGCTGCAATATTAATTTTTACCAATGTAGGCTTAAGTGGTGGCCTGTGGGTTGCTCATAAATTTGTGCCAGAATTGAAAGTTGAGTCGACAGAAGGCAGTTTGTTGCCCGGTTTTACTCTGCACAATGTGGAATATATCAATCCTGACTTGGGGATTACAGCCAACCTTAAACGCTTGGACTTTTTGACGTCGTTAGATTGCCTATTCGAGCATTCTGTTTGTTTGGATACGGTTGCCATTAATGGCCTCGATTTCTCAATGCCTTCATTACCAGAGTCGACCGAAGCAGAAGAAGAGGATTCATCTGGAGGGATGCCAACCCTTTTCTTGCCGATTCCTGTATCTCTCACCCATTTAAATCTAAATGACATCAATTTAGATATCTTAGGTTATAAAGCAAACTGGCAGCACTTTTCAACTGGATTGTATGCACAAGGTCGAACTTTGACCGTACGTCCAACCTCATGGAAAAAAATCAACTTAACTTTGGCGCCAACAACAGATGAACCGCCAGTGAGCAGTAAACCTTCATTACCCTTATCGCAACAAGCTGACATTGTCCTGCCTGAAGTGTCGTTGCCTTTTGGTGTCAAAGTTGAACAATTTGATATTAATGATTTTACTTTAAAGCAAAGCACACCAATGGTGGTTAATCATTTAGGTTTTCAAGGTCAGGCGAGTGGCAGTGATGTTGAGATAAAAAATCTGAAGCTTGATATGCCTGAAGCCGATTTATCTTTAAATACTAAAGTGAAATTATCTGGTGATTACCCACTAACGCTTAATGCCAAAGGCATGGTGAAAATGCCAGACTTTAAAGGGCAAGCTATCGATTTAGAAGCCAAAGGAAGCGTGGCTGATTTAACACTATCTAGCCATTTGTCTGGTGAGGCAGTGGCAACGTTGAATGCTAAGCTTCAACCTTTAAAAGCAACCTTACCTTTTGAGTTGAGTTTGCAAGATGGTAAAGCGCAATGGCCTTTTAAAGGAAAAGCAGATTACAAGATAGCGATAGCTCATTTAGATGGAAAAGGCTCTCTTGAGGGCTACCAAATGGATCTGAAGGCGAAATTAGCGGGAACAGAGATCCCTGAGGTTGATTTGTCTGCTAATGCTCAAGGGAATCTGAAACAAATTACACTGGAAAAACTGAATGTTGATACATTAGGAGGCAATGTTTCAGGGCAAGCCATGGTGAATTGGGAGGCCCCCTTAAACTGGAAAGCAACATTAGGCTTAACCGATATTCAACCCGGCTTACAGTGGCCACAAGCAGAAGGGAAAATCAGTGGTAGCCTCATTAATACTGGCTCATTGACCTCTCAAGGCGGTTGGCGTATTCAAGTTCCAACCTTAAATATTAAAGGAAATGTACGAGGCTATCCTTTACTCGTGAAGGGACAATTGACTGCAAATGACCTGACAGGGCGTGGAGATTATAAAGCGCGTACCCGCGGCTTGCAGCTTTCGCATGCCGGGAATGGCATCAAACTTAAAGGCAAATTGGATCAGCAATGGGATATGGACGTTGATGTTGATATGCCTAAATTATCCAAAACATTACCAGATATTAAAGGCCAGATTAAAGGCAGCGTGCAACTCCGTGGCGAACAAAAAAAACCGACCATTATCTCTAACTTAGCCGCCAGTAATATTAACTGGAATGATGATGAAGCAACGCTATCCTCAATACTTTTAAAAGGAGAAGTCTCACCATTGCCTGCGCCAAGTGGGGATTTGGTACTCCAAGCGAAGCAAGGTTCTTATCAGGGTCACAAACTGGATAACTTGAACCTTCGTTTTTCTGGTAACGAGAAGTCGCATAAGCTCACATTGGATACCGTAACCGATGTTGCTTCTGTTCAATTGCAGGTGGAAGGCGGGCTAGATCAGAAGCCGACTGCTACTTGGAAAGGGCAATTGCAAAGTGCCAGCATTATTTTGGCATCGCAAAAAGATCAAGTCGCTCCTGCGTGGAGTATTGATCACCCTGTCGATATTCAATACGCCTTAACTTCCCAAGTTGCCAAAGTGCAAGCACACTGTTGGCAGAATTTACCATCTAAGGTTTGTTTGGATAAAGATCTTCAAGCTGGACAGTCGGGAGAAGCCAATCTATCGATTGAAAACTTCACCTTTAATCAATTGCAGCAATTTATTCCTAATACCACGGCGGTGGATGGTGAGCTGAATGCAACCGCTTGGGCGAAATGGTCACCGAATGCTCCCCCTCAAGTGAAACTAGATGTTGATATTCCTGCTGGTAAAGTGACGCAAAAATTGGAACCGCCAGTCACGATCCCGTGGAATCAATTGCACCTTTCGGCCAACTTAAAGCAAAACAAACTGGATATGAATTGGCTACTTGATTTGACAAGCAATGGTCAGATCGAAGGGAAGATGTTGATTCCGAACGTTCAAGCTGAGCAAATGCAAATCGATGGAAAAAATACAATTGATGCGATTCATTTAGGTTTTTTAAGCCCGCTTCTTGGAGAGCAAAACCGAATGAATGCCAGTATTCAGTCCGATCTCTCGTTTAAAGGGCCTCTACTTCACCCTTTAGTGAATGGGCAATTTAATATTAATGATCTTCGTCTTGAGGGTCAGATGTTCCCTGTTGATGTGAATAAAGGTTCAGTGAATACGAAGTTTTCCGGATATGCTGCAACATTAAATAGCCAACTTGAAACGGCAGATGGCAATCTTAATTTGAAAGGGGATGCTAACTGGGCGCAAATGAATAATTGGCTCGTGAATTTAAGAGCATTCGGTGATGAGCTGAAGGTGGACGTACCGCCGATGGTGACACTTAAAGTAAAGCCAGATTTAAATATATCCCTCACACCAACACTGGCCAAGATCACTGGCCAAATTGATATTCCTTGGGGAAAAATATTAGTTGAAGAATTGCCTCAAAGTGCTGTTAGCGTATCAAAAGATGAAGTTTTATTAGATGAAGATCTAAAGCCTATAGAGGATGATACTGGGCTGCCAATGGCAGTAGAAACGGATGTTGTCATCAATATTGGCGATGATGTCAGCTTATCTGCTTTTGGTTTGAAAGGAAATTTAGTCGGTAGTTTGAAAGTTTCTGAGAAGAACAAAGGTCCTTTTATTCTGGGTGAGGTAAGGATCGAAGATGGTTACTACCAATCCTTCGGGCAAGACTTACTGATCAAGGAAGGGAAGATCTTAATGAACGGCCCAGCCGATCAGCCTTATGTTGCGATCAAAGCAATCCGAAATCCTGATAATACCGAAGATGATGTCATCGCAGGTATTCAGGTTACGGGACCTGCTGATGCACCTGAGGTTAACGTTTTTTCTGAGCCTGCAATGTCGCAAACCAGTGCATTATCTTATTTATTGCGTGGTCGTGATATTGATGATGCTGGAGGGGGTGGTGTCATGACGACCGCACTGATTGGCTTAAGCCTAGCTAAAAGTGGCAAGTTGGTTGGCCAGGTCGGAGAAGCGTTTGGTGTACATGACATGCAGCTGGGGACCGCAGGTTCAGGGGATGATTCTCAAGTGACTGTCAGTGGTTATATTGCTCCAGGATTACAGGTTAAATATGGGGTTGGGATTTTTAACGCTTTAGGTGAATTTACAGTTCGATATGAATTGGTCACCGATTTTTATATTGAAGCAGTGACCGGATTAGATAGTGCCGTTGATTTTATCTATCAATTTAGTTTTAACTGAATGTATGAATAAAGGTAAGAAAATGCCACAACACGTTTTTGTCTATGGCACCTTGCGTAAAGGCGAAGTGAATCATTTTTTACTTGAAGATAGCCTTTACCTTGGTCGTTGCCAAACAGATGAGAAGTTTTATTTGTATGATCTTGGGCCTTATCCAGCTTTAGGTGTAGGGGATCAATCGATACAGGGTGAGGTTTATCAGGTTGATGAAGCAACATTTCAACGTTTAGATCAATTGGAGGATTATCCAATTGAATATGATAGGCAGGTAATTGTTACTCCTTTTGGCCATGCTTGGGTATATATTTACCAAGATGTGAGCAAGCTAAATCGAAGAATAACGTCTGGTGATTGGTGTCAGAAATTACCTAAATAATTAAAAATAAACTTAACGACGTTTGTACTTATCGAATATCAATAAAGGAGATTATTGATGAAACACTTACTTTTGAGCTTAACCTTTTTTGTACTTGCAGGGTGTGCTTCACAAAACGATTTACCAAAAACGAATGATGCATCGGTGTGGGAAACATACGGAAAAGATCAAGCAGCACAAGGTCATATTGAACTGACGAAAGAACAGTTGATCGAACAAAAATCTGATATTAATAACGAAGCAGTTCAAGCTTATCATCAAGGTTATATGGTTGGCCAAAATCAATATTGCAGTCAGAATCCATCAGCATTGGGACGTTCAGGTGAGTATTATCGAGGCATTTGTGATGATATTGATCCATACTTTAGAAAGAGATATTTAGACAGTAGCTCAGATCATGCTAGAGGGATGTAGCTATAACGGAATATGTGATAGAACATTTAGCTGATTTATCACAACTTCATTCGACTACCAGTAAAGCTTAAGTAGGTATATCTTTGTTGTTTGGTTTTAAGATGAAGTTTTAGATTGATATTTTGACTAGTGCGTTTGTTGAACAATGATGTAGATTCAGCATCACTACTCATACAGGAGATAATAATGAAGCGTATATTTTTCCTTTTAACTATTTTTATTATTGCTGGTTGTGCTTCACAAAATGACTTTCCAGATTCAGCGAATACTCAAGCTTGGCAAGTTTATGGGCAAGAGCGAGCTGAAAAAGGATTTGTTGAGCATACCAAGCAAGATTTGATTAAGCAAAGTGGCCTAGGGACATTAAATGATGAAGCGATTAAAGCGTATCGCCAAGGTTATTTGATTGGTCAAAAGCAATATTGTAGCCAAAATGCTTCTTGGTTAGGCTCGACAGGGCAGGCGTATAGAGGGATTTGTGACAATATCGATCCATTCTTCCGTCAGGATTATATGTCCGGTGTACAGTCGCATGCTGATAGCCTGTAATAGATAGAAATAACCTCAGTGTGGAGCCAAACTGGGATTCAATAATAAAAAAGAGCCCAAATGGGCTCTTTTTTGAAGCAATATTTTATATCAAAGTATTACTTCTGAGCGCGCTCGTAAGATTCAAGAATCTCTTTACGTGCCGCAGCAACATCTTCCCAACCGTCTACTTTTACCCATTTACCTTCTTCAAGATCTTTATAACGCTCAAAGAAGTGAGTGATTTGAGATTTCAATAAGGCAGGTACATCGTCAATGTCTTGAATGTGATCGTATTCTTTCGACAATTTACTGTGAGGAACGGCAATCACTTTAGCATCTTCACCAGATTCATCGGTCATTTTTAATACGCCAACTGGGCGACAACGGATAACCGAACCCGGCATTAGAGGGAATGGTGTTGGAACCAGTACATCGACAGGGTCGCCATCTAAAGAAAGCGTGTGGTTTACATAACCGTAGTTACATGGGTAGAACATTGGCGCAGACATAAAACGGTCAACAAACACAGCGCCACTGTCTTTATCGACTTCGTATTTAATTGGATCAGCATTGGCAGGGATTTCGATTACGACATATAAGTCGTCTGGAAGTGATTTACCTGCAGGTACATTGTTCAAGCTCATTGGGCTTCCTTTCTCGGGGTTGAAATGAAATTTACGGCATGATTATAACGTGACTTGTGAAGGTTTTGTAAAGGGAATGAGGAAAATATGCGAAGGAAATTTGTTCTAGCGATGAGTTGAATCGTTTGTCAGCAATAAAGAGGAGACTAGCCCCTCTCATTGCATCACTAAGTTCTCGTTATTCTGGGTATTGTTCTAAAAAGCTTTCAACTTTATCAACCATGGCAGGTGAACCCACCACAAACGGAACGCGTTGGTGTAATTCGGTCGGTTTTAAATCGAGGATACGGTTTTTACCATCACTGGCTTTGCCACCGGCTTGTTCCATTAAGAAAGCAATAGGGTTGCATTCGTAGAGTAAACGTAACTTACCGTTCGGATGACTTTCGGTGCTTGGATATAAATAAATACCGCCTTTTAAAAGGTTACGATGAAAATCTGCAACTAAAGAGCCGATATAACGAGAAGTATATGGACGATGCTCTTCTGGGACGTTTTCTTGGCAATATTTAATGTATTTTTTAATACCCGTTGGAAAACGGATGTAATTGCCTTCATTGATGGAATAAATAGTTCCCAATTTAGGGATCATCATACTTTCATGAGATAGACAGAATACACCCAGTGATGGGTCGTAAGTAAAGCCGTGTACCCCATTACCTGTGGTGTACACCAACATAGTAGACGATCCATAAATGATGTAACCAGCAGCGACTTGCTTGTGCCCAGGTTGCAGGAAGTCTTCTTGGGTTGGTGCGCTACCAATCGGAGAAACTCGACGATAAATAGAGAAAATGGTTCCGACAGAAACGTTGACGTCGATATTGGATGATCCGTCCAATGGATCCATCAATACCACGTATTTAGCGTTTTTATTCAAGTCTTTATTGAAGGCAACGGCTTCATCTTCTTCTTCGCTTGCCACACCACAAACTTGATCTCGTGCTTCTAACGCGGCTTTAAACTTGTCATTAGCGTAAAGATCGAGTTTCTGCTGTTCTTCACCTTGAATATTTTCAGCACCCACTGCCCCAGTAATATCCACTAAACCGGCTTTGTTGATTTCTCTGTTTACAATTTTCGCAGCCAGTTTAATTGAGCCTAACAGTGAAGAAAGCTCACCGCTGGCATGAGGGAAGTGGTGTTGGTTTTCAACTACAAATTCGCCAAGTGTGCGCATGGTCGACATGATTCATCCTTATGTGTCGTTAAGCGAAACTACTGTTACCTTGCGTATGTGAAGCTGACACTTCAATTGCATTAGGTATATTGAGTATTTGGGTTTAACCGATTGTAAATTGAGAAACTTTTTAATGGTAATGAAGTAACTTGTAAAATTTCACAAATGAGACATCAAAACGCTTTTTTAAATGATAGCTCGTTAAATTCTAACCATACTTTTTGTTTGCTTTGCGTTACTATTCCCCCTAATTTATTTGGCACTTATTTAAGCCTCCGGTTATGGGGTAGGAACGACGGTTATGCATATTCATATTCTTGGTATTTGTGGCACTTTCATGGGAGGCGCTGCAGTATTGGCGCGTCAACTAGGGCATAAAGTGACGGGGTGTGATGCCAATGTCTACCCGCCAATGAGCACCTTGCTCGAGTCACAAGGCATTGAGATTATAGAGGGCTTTGATCCAAGCCAGTTAAGCCCTGCACCCGATCTTGTGGTGATTGGTAACGCTATGAGCCGTGGTAATCCTTGTGTCGAATATGTACTTAACAACAACTTGAAATACACTTCTGGCCCACAATGGCTACAAGAATTTTTGTTGCACGATCGTTGGGTGTTAGCTGTGTCGGGTACGCATGGTAAAACCACCACTTCCAGCATGTTAGCGTGGATCTTAGAAGACTGTGGCTACGCACCGGGTTTTCTAGTTGGTGGGGTGCTGGGCAACTTTGGCGTTTCAGCCCGTTTAGGCGAAAGCATGTTTTTTGTGGTGGAAGCCGATGAATATGACAGTGCTTTTTTCGATAAGCGTTCAAAGTTCGTGCATTATCATCCTCGCACGTTAGTGATGAATAACCTTGAGTTTGATCATGCAGACATCTTCGATGATCTTGAAGCGATTAAACGACAATTTCATCATTTAGTTCGTACCGTGCCGGGTAATGGTCGTATTTTATCACCGATAAATGATGCCGGTTTGGATGATGTCTTAAAGCGTGGTTGTTGGAGTGAATTGGAACATATTGGCGATGATGGTCATTGGAAAGCCAATAAAATCACTAAAGATGGCAGCCATTTTGAGGTTTACTTAGATGGTACGTTATCTGGCACTGTACAGTGGGACTTAGTGGGCGATCATAATGTTAATAATGCCTTAATGGCGATCGCAGCAGCGCGTCATGTTGGGGTGACTGCCGATCTCGCTTGTGAAGCGTTAGGTAAGTTTATTAATACTAAGCGTCGATTGGAGCTGAAAGGTGAAGTTGATGGCATAAAGTTGTATGACGATTTTGCCCATCACCCAACCGCGATTGATCTCACAATCGAAGGCTTACGTAATAAAGTCGGTGACAGTAAAATTATTGCGGTGTTTGAACCTCGTTCGAGCACCATGAAAATGGGGGTTCATCAACACACATTAGCGGCGTCATTTAAACATGCTGATGAAGTGTGTTTGTACCAACCGAATAATGTTAAATGGTCGGTGCAAGACGTGGCAGAGCAATGCCCACAACCAAGTTATGTCGATGATAATATCGATAGCTTTGTGGCACATATTGCCGCTCAAGCGCAAAGTGGTGATCAAATTCTAGTAATGAGTAATGGCGGCTTTGAAGGGATCCACAACAAGCTATTAGCGGCTTTACAAGCAAAAAGATCATCATAAGTAAAAAGATTGTAGTAAGTAAAAAGATCATGGCAGGTAAATAGATCATCATGATCTATTTGCTTTAAATACACATTTTCTCTTGGGGGAATTAATATGTCTCAATCGACACAAAAGCGCATTACTTTAGCCTTTACGGGGGCCTCTGGTGCGCCTTATGGGTTGCGCTTATTAGAGTGTTTACTTGCTGCCGACTATACCGTGTATTTATTGATTTCTTCTGCTGCGCGCGTCGTGATGGCAACAGAACATGGTTTGAAGCTGCCAAGCGGCCCAGAAGCGGCGCAAAAAACTTTGGTTAAACATTTAGACTGCAACAGTGAACAATTGATTGTGTGCGGCAAGGAAGATTGGTTTTCACCGGTGGCTTCAGGTTCTGCAGCGCCAAAACAAATGGTGATTTGCCCATGTTCGGCAGGCAGTGTTGCCTCAATTGCGCATGGCATCTCGGATAATTTAATTGAACGTGCTGCCGATGTGGTGATGAAAGAACGTGGGCAATTGCTGTTAGTGGTTCGCGAAACGCCATTTTCCACGTTGCATTTAGAAAATATGCACAAGCTTTCTCAAATGGGTGTCACCAATTATGCCTGCGGCTCCCGGCTTTTATCACCAACCGAAAACCATTGAAGATCTTGTTGATTTTATGGTGGCGAGAATGTTGGATCATTTAGGGGTAGAACAAGGTTTGGTTCCTCGTTGGGGTTATGATCAACGCGGTTAAAAGTAATCACTCTTATCATTTTTATCGTTAATGGCTAGCCTATTAATGGTTAACTCAATACAATTACTTAAATGAATACTCATCGGGGAGCTAAATCAATAACTGATTTGGCTGAGATCTTTTTTAAGAGACCCGTGAACCTGAACCAGATAATGCTGGCGTAGGAATTGAGTCTGGAATTCCCCTACTTATTTTCCTGTGCTGCTCACTATACAAAGGATTTTCTAGTGAACTTCACAACTAAATTATTGACCACTCTAGCGCTGCCTTGTGCACTTATGTTTAGCTCTTCTATTTTCTCCGCTGAAAAAGAAACGTTAACCGTTTATACCTACGATTCATTTACTTCCGACTGGGGCCCTGGCCCTAAAATTAAAAAAGCGTTTGAAAGCCAATGTGGTTGTACTCTGAACTTTGTGGCGCTGGATGATGGCGGCTCAGTATTGAGTCGGATTCGATTAGAAGGTGCTAACACTAAGGCAGATGTGGTGTTGGGCTTAAACAACAACATTATGGCTCAAGCGCAACAAACAGGCCTGCTAGCCAAACATGATGTAGACACCTCTAATGTGACTATTCCGGGAGGCTGGAATGACGCCTATTTTGTGCCTTTTGATTACGGCTATTTTGCATTTATCTATAATAAAACCAAAATGAAGAACCCGCCGAAAAGCTTAAAAGAGCTGGTGGATCGCGATGATTTCAATATCATTTATCAAGATCCACGCACCTCAATTACTGGGCAAGGCTTGTTATTGTGGGTAAAAGCAGTGTACGGTGATAAAGCTGCTGAAGCTTGGCAGAAGCTTGCCAAGAAAACCGTTACCGTGAGTAAAGGATGGTCGGATTCCTATCCGCTGTTCTTAAAAGGTGAGAGTGATATGGTGCTTTCTTACAGCACATCACCTGCCTACCACATTATTGCTGAAAACGATCAGCAATATGCCGCTGCTGATTTTTCTGAAGGCCAATATGCACAAATTGAACTGGCTGCAAAACTAAAAAGTTCTAAGCATCAAAAATTGGCCGATGAGTTTATGCACTTTATCTTGAGTGATGATTTCCAATCAGTGATGGCAACCGGTAACTGGATGTACCCTGTGACGGATATTGAACTGCCAAAAGGTTTCGAGCAACTCACCGTACCCAATAAAATGCTATCTCTTGATCCTCAAGTTGTGGCAAAACAGTTGAAAGGCTGGACTCGCGAGTGGCAAATGGCGCTTTCTCAATAAATGAATAAAATCATGATATTGAATCAAATAAACCAGAGAAATGACCAATGGTGAATGTCTCAGTTCCTAAATTAGGACTGGCGGTTGCCATTGCGATTGGTTTATTTGTTAGCTCGACCGTTGTAGCGTTAATCCAACATGCACCGACTTTAAACTTGGGTTGGATTCTATCTGATCCATATTATCGCCACATAACTTTCTTTAGTTTCTATCAGGCTTTCTTTTCCACATTATTGAGTGTCGGACTTGCTATACCGGTGGCGCATGCTTTATCTCGCAGAGAGTTTAAAGGTAAAGCGTTATTGCTTAAATTGTTTGCATCGACACTCGTATTGCCTGTGCTGGTGGGCGTGTTTGGCATCTTAGCCATTTTAGGAAACAGTGGCTTAGTCGCTGATATGTTTAAAGCTTTTGGTACACGTTTACCTTTTTCTATTTATGGTTTAAATGGAATTCTAGTAGCCCATGTCTTTTTTAACCTGCCTTATGCCTGTCGATTATTACTGCATTCTTTAGAGTCTATTCCCAGTGAACAACATAAACTTTGTGCACATTTAGGGATGAATCATTGGCAAAAATTTAGGCAAGTTGAGTGGCCACGAATGCGGCAGCAACTACCGCAGGTGGCTGGTTTGGTATTTATGTTGTGCTTTACCAGTTTTTCAACTGTGATGGCTTTAGGTGGCGGTCCAAAATCAACCACTATTGAATTAGCGATTTATCAAGCGATCAAGTTTGATTTCGATTTACAAGCGGGCGCAATTTTAGCTTTATGGCAAATGTTACTGTGTGGTGTGTTGAGCTTAACGCTATTGAAGTTGACAAAGACTTTGCCTGCGTCATCAATGGCAACAAGGCAGCGTTTGCCATTATTATCGGATACTAAAAAGGCTAAAATTTGGGATGCGGTGTGGATTGGGTCTGCGATGATATTAGTGCTTCCCCCTTTATTTATGGTGGTGTGGCAAGGTCTGAATCCCAAATCATTAACCGTGTTACAAGATGAACGATTTTGGCAGGCATTAAGTGCCTCGATTAAAGTGGCTACTCTAGCAAGCACGTTGGCACTGCTAATGGGCGTGGCCATTTTGTTTACTAGTCGAGCATGGCATTTAAAAGGATTGACTCACAGAGCTGGACGCTTAGAGTTAATGGGGACGATTATTTTGGTCACTCCTGGCATTGTGATCAGTACAGGGTTGTTTTTATTACTGCGAGATCAAGTCGATGTATTTAGTCTCGCCTTTTGGGTGGTCATTATGGTTAACAGCTTAATGGCGTTGCCGTACATTATAAAAACTTTGTCTCAACCTATGCTGCAAACCGCGCAGCAGTATCACTTCTTATGCCAAAGCTTAGGAATGAAAGGGTGGAATCGTTTTCGTTTGGTGGAATGGCGAGCGCTCAATAAACCGATTGCACACGCTTTTTCGATCAGTTTTATGTTTTCGATGGGCGATTTAAGTGCGGTGGCTTTATTTGGTAATCAATCTTTTACCACCTTACCATTGTATCTATTTCAATTATTAGGCAGTTATCAAATGCCTGCCGCGGCAGTGGTATCATTATGTTTATTGCTGTTTAGCTTATTATGTTTTGCCCTCATTGATAGCGTCTTTAAACGCAGTAGCCGTTAATGATCCGTTGGAACCATTAGTTGTTAATCATTCGCCTCATTTTTAATAAGAAATTACCTAATGTCTGAGTTTTCAATTGCAGTACAAGGTGTCATTTATGACTACCACGATGAAACCTTTCACTTCGATTTAAATGTCGAGAAAGGTTCGATCATGGCGTTAATGGGGCCAAGTGGTTCAGGGAAATCAACCTTATTGAGTCTGTTAGCTGGATTTATTGAATCAAAGAAAGGTGATATTCATGTTATGGATTCATCGGTAATTGGCTTGCAACCACATCAACGACCATTGGCAATGTTGTTCCAAGAGCATAATTTATTTAGCCATTTAACCGTGCGTCAAAATATTGGCCTTGGTCTGCATCCCGGTCTTAAATTAACGCAAGATCAGCAGCAGCAAGTTCAACAAGCTGCGCAACAAGTGGGATTAGACTCTTTATTAGATCGACTTCCAGAGCAGTTGTCAGGAGGGCAAAGGCAACGTGTAGCCTTGGCAAGGTGCTTCGTACAATCGCATTCTATTTGGTTACTGGATGAGCCGTTTTCTGCTTTGGATCCTATTTTGCGTGAAGAGATGTTGCTACTGGTAGAAAAACTAGCCAAGGAACGTCAAGTCACGGTCTTGATGGTGACGCACCACTTAACTGATGCTAAAGCGATAGCCAGCCACTTTGCTTTTATGGAGCAAGGAACGGTGAGTGAGAGCGGAGTTATGTCGAGCTTAGATGAATCGCACTGTAATCCCCATTTAGGGGCGTTTATCAAAGCAAGTGGTTATTGATAGAGAAGAATTAAAGGCGTCACCAGACGCCTTTATTATTGAATGACGTTATAGATTTTCTTCAGCAAATTCAGCTAATCGACTACGTACTACACCATTTAGGTGAATATTGGCGCTACCTTCAAAGTTTTTAAAGCGTTCAACCATATAAGTTAATCCTGATGTAACAGGGGTTAGATAGGTTGAATCAATTTGCGCTAAGTTACCTGAGCAGACAATTTTAGTCCCTTCACCACAACGAGTAATGATAGTTTTGATTTGTGAAGCGGTTAAGTTTTGGCACTCATCCAATAATACGAAAGCATTTTGAATGGAGCGTCCTCGCATAAAGTTGATTGATTTAAATTGAATATTAGCTTTATCACAAATGTACTTGAGTGATCCTTCGGTGCAATGATCGTTTTTATGTAAGGCTTCTAGTGTGTCGGTGATGGCGGCAAGCCATGGCATCATTTTTTCTTCTTCGGTACCAGGTAAAAAGCCAATCGCCTCGCCAATGTCTGGTGTGTTACGGGTGACGATGATCTTATCGAACATCTTTTTCTCGATGGTCATTTCAAGAGCGGCAGCCATTGCTAACATGGTTTTACCACTTCCTGCAGCCCCAGTTAAGATGACCAAATCAATGCCGGGATCGAGTAGGGCATCCATTGCCATGCCTTGATAAACGTTTTTAGGGAAGATATCCCATGCGTGTCGATGCATGAGACGCTCACGGCTTAAATCTTTAATTTTGGCCGTCGTAGGGTGCAGTTCTTCGACGCGACCAGCAAAGTCTGTATCTTCATCAATTTAAATATTGGTTAATGAAAGTGGGCTCTAAGCCCTCTCTATCCACCATGTGAAAGGTTTTGCTACCTGTGGTGTGACTGTCTACTTGCTCAAAGTTATCCCAAAAACTGCCTTTGTATTCGGTAAAACCTTTGGTGAGAAATTGCACATCATCAATGAGCTGATCGGTGCGGTAATCTTCAACATATAGAACGCCAGCGCCTTTCGCTCTAAGCCGCATATTGATGTCTTTAGTGATTAAGACGACTTCTCGCGGTGCGCGGCGGTTTTGTAAGGCGATGACACCATTTAAGATGCGATTATCACCGGCTTTATCGGCAAAGGCTTTATCGCTGTCTTGAACATCAAAATCGGCCAATATTGAAATTGTACCAGTGGATTTATTATCTTTGGCAAAAGGAATACCCTGAGAGATTTCATCCGGTGTCGCATCATGGAAAATGGCTTCAAGTGCTCGAATCGCAACTCGGGCGTCTCGAGCAACGTCACGCTTACTGTCTTTGATGCGGTCAAGTTCTTCTAATACCGTCATGGGGATGACGACGTCGTGTTCTTGGAAGGAATAAATAGCGTGGGGTTCATGCAAAAGGATGTTGGTATCAAGGACAAAAATTTTACGCGATGCTTTATCGTGTGATGGATGGTTGGTATGTGATGTACGGCTGTTTAGCGTCTTTTGGGTTGCGCCCATAGCGTCTCCTTTTTCCGCAGTGCGGAAGGCTAGCAGTTGTTAGTCACGACTGCAGTTTGATTGCCAGAGGTTTCTGCAAGCTTGAGAAACGAGTCCTGTTTCTTAATCTATAGCGCTATCGAGAGTGTCGGTAGCGTGCAGCTACATAACGATCAAACCCTTTTATATTTAAACACCGATTTCTCATTATTAGGTCATTGAACTTGTCGACCGTTGCGAGGCATCTTGAGTGTTCTCTTTGAGTATATGAAAGATTTTGTCTTTCAGCTCTACAATAGCTGTTAAATATTGACACTTTTATGTCAGCTCACAAATTTAATGCGAATCATCGTGATATATCGTCTGGCATACAGTAATATGTGCAGCTTTTTTGTGGGCTCTCAAGCATGTCGTTTCTTTTGCTTTTTTTGTTCTTTTGACAAGAAAAGCTGACGACAACCCACTAAAATATATTTTCATTGAGTTAAGTTTCAGAGGTAGTCAAATACATGACATTTACGTTAGGTCAGCGTTGGATTAGTGATACAGAAAGTGATTTAGGTTTAGGTACAGTCGTCGCGTTAGATGCTCGTACAGTAACGTTAATGTTCGCCGCTTCTGAAGAAAATAGGTTGTATGCTCGTAGCGATGCACCAATCACTCGTGTGGTATTTAATGTTGGTGATGTCATTGAAAGCCAAGAAGGGTGGTCATTAAAAGTTGAACAAGTCGATGTTCAAAATGATCTCATTAGTTATATTGGCACTCGTCAAGATACAGAAGACACTGATGTGGTGTTACGTGAAATCTTCTTGAATCATCAAATTCGTTTTAATAAGCCACAAGATAAATTATTTGCCGGTCAAATCGATCGTATGGATAACTTTGTTTTACGCTACAACGCGCTGTCCAATCAATACCAGCAACACAAAAGCCCAATGCGTGGCCTTTGTGGCATGCGTGCTGGTTTGATCCCTCACCAGCTTTACATTGCGCACGAAGTCGGGCGTCGTCATGCACCGCGTGTTTTACTGGCCGATGAAGTAGGCTTGGGGAAAACCATTGAAGCAGGCATGATCATTCATCAGCAGGTATTAAGTGGTCGTTCTGAACGCATTTTGATTGTGGTGCCTGAAACGCTACAACATCAATGGCTGGTGGAGATGATGCGTCGTTTCAATCTTCATTTTTCGGTGTTTGATGAAGAGCGTTGCCTAGAATCTCAAGCGGATGCACTTAACCCATTTGATACGCAGCAATATGTACTGTGCTCTCTCGATTTCTTGAAAAAGAATGCCAAGCGTTATGAGCAAGCTTTGGATACACATTGGGATTTATTGGTGGTAGATGAAGCGCATCACTTAGAGTGGAGCGTTGATGCCCCAAGCCGTGAATACGAGATGGTAGAAGGCTTAGCCGCTAAAATTGCTGGCGTATTGCTATTAACCGCAACGCCAGAGCAATTAGGTCATGAAAGCCATTTTGCTCGCTTGCGTTTGCTCGATTCCGATCGTTTCTTTGACTACCCAACGTTTGTGAAAGAAGAGCAACAATACGCACCAGTAGCCGAAGCGGTCACCAGTTTAGAATCAGGTAATGCCCTGACCAACGATGAAAAGAACAGCATTACCGAATTATTGTCCGAACAAGATGCTGAACCATTATTCCGTATTTTAGATGGTTGCAGCTCACAACAAGAATCGGATGAAGAACAAAAAGCGTTAGCTCGCCAAGAATTGATTGATAACTTGATGGACAGACATGGAACAGGACGTATTTTGTTCCGTAATACACGTGCTGCCATTAAAGGTTTCCCTACCCGCCATGTTCATTTGCTTGAAATGCCAATGCCGGAGCAATACACCCGTGCCATGCGTGTTGCCAAAATGATGGATGGTGATCTGCCTGAAACCACTCAAGCTTTAAAGAATTTATATCCTGAAGAGATCTTACAAGATCTCGAAGGCGATAAAACCTCGTGGTGGACATTTGATCCGCGTGTAACTTGGCTTATCGATAAAGTATTGGAAAAACGTTCTGAAAAGATCTTAGTGATCGCTTCTCGCGCTGCAAGTGCATTGCAATTAGAACAAGCTTTACGTGAACGTGAAGGTATCCGAGCTACCGTGTTCCATGAAGGGATGTCGATCATTGAACGTGATAAAGCGGCCGCTTACTTTGCTCAAGAAGAAGGTGGTGCTCAGGTTCTCATTTGTTCTGAAATCGGCTCTGAAGGACGTAACTTCCAATTTGCGAATCAGTTAGTAATGTTCGATTTGCCATTTAACCCTGATTTGCTTGAGCAACGTATTGGGCGCTTAGATCGTATTGGTCAAAATCGTGATATTGAAATTTTCGTCCCATATTTAGAAAATTCGGCACAATCGATTTTAGCGCAGTGGTATCACCAAGGGTTGAATGCCTTTGCTGAAACTTGCCCAACCGGTCGTTCGGTTTATGATCAATATTCGGATCAGCTAGTGTCGATGTTGGCATCGATTGAGATGAGCGAACTTGAGCATTTGGTTGAAGAGTCGGCAATATTAAATAAAAAGTTAAAAGCTAAGCTTGATTTAGGACGCGATCGTTTGTTGGAAATTCATTCTAACGGCGGCGAAAAAGCACAAAAAATCACTGAAACGATTGCGAGCGGTGACAATGACACTAACCTGGTTACCTTTGCATTAGGCTTGTTCGACACTATTGGTTTAAACCAAGATGATAAAGGTGAGAATGCTTTAGTGGTAACACCTTCTGAGCACATGATGGTGCCGAGTTATCCAGGTCTACCTTATGAAGGCGCAACCATTACTTTTGATCGTGAAACGGCGCTTTCTCGTGAAGATATGCACTTTATGAGCTGGGAACACCCAATGATCCAAGGTGGTATAGATTTACTGCTGAGTGAAAATGTCGGGACTAATGCGGTTTCTTTATTGAAAAATAAAGCACTGCCAGTCGGTACTATGTTCTTAGAATTAGTGTACTTAGTGGATGCACAAGCACCAAAACGCAGTGGCATTAATCAGTTCTTACCAAAAACGCCCATTCGTTTACTCATGGATGGCAAAGGCAATGAGCTTTCTGCGCAAGTACCATTTGATACTTTCAACCGTCAGTTAAGCCCAATTAACCGTCACATGGCCAGTAAAGTCGCCAGTTCAGTGCAAGAGCAAATCCATGCCTTGATTGAAAAAGCCGAGCAAGCGGTATTACCGAAATTGGATGAGGTACGCCAAAGCGCGAACACGGAAATGCAACAAAAACTGAATGGTGAATTAGAGCGTTTGCAGGCATTAAAAGCGGTCAATCCAAACATTCGTGATGAGGAAATAACCGTGATTGAACAGCAAATTGAAACGCTATCAAGCTACATTGAAACGGCTCAGTTGCAGTTGGATTCATTGCGTTTGATTGTGGTGGCGCATCAGTAATAGCGCCAATTGGCAAAGATATTTCTCGTTACTCGATGATGATCGCAAGTGCTCTTCGAGCGGCGAGAAACCTGCTTTCGTGTCGAAAATGTTCGTTTTGCATCGGTACGACCTTTCCATAACTTGTGCTTAAAATCGATAGATAGAGTTTGAGCGAGTATCATTTAAACATTCGAGATCTTTTATGGCCTTACTTGAATACCTTCCACCGACCGACCCTTGGACTGAGATTGTCTATCAAGATGAGCATATTTTAGTGGCCAATAAACCGGCCGGGTTATTATCGGTTCCTGGGCGTTTGGAAGAGCATTACGACAGTATTTGGAGTCGTTTACGTGAGAACTACCCGAATATTGAAGTGGTGCATCGTTTGGATATGGCGACCTCTGGTTTAATGCTATTTGCGTTAACCAAAGAAGCCGAACGTCATATCAAGAAGCAATTTCAATACCGCTTAACCCATAAAATTTATTACGCACGAGTATGGGGGAATGTTGAGCAAGAGCAGGGGGAAGTCAATTTACCTTTGATTTGTGATTGGCCAAACCGTCCACGCCAAAAAGTGTGTGATGAACACGGCAAAGCTTCATTAACTCAATACCAGGTGGTGGCAAGAGAAGCTCAAACCACAGTAGTGCGTTTATTGCCTATCACGGGGCGTTCTCATCAGTTACGTGTCCACATGATGGCGATAGGGCACCCTATTGTTGGCGACGAGTTCTATGCGACACCAGAAGCCTTTGATTATTCTTCAGAACGTTTGCAATTGCATTCAGCTGAACTCAGTTTCTATCATCCAAAAGATAATCAACTTTCCACCGCGTTTGTGCCTTGTGACTTTTATCGCGACGCTGACGCGCAAATTTTGCGACACTTTAGCCCTGAATCTGAATTGCCAGATTATAAAACACTCGTCTCATCTTAATACGTTTCATTTATTGCAGAAAAGGATTTCTTATGCCGCTAACACCTACGCATCTTCCAAGTAAACCAACGGTGGTTTTTCTCGATGTTGCAACCATCCCCGAGCATATCAATATCCCCAACCTCACTTTTGAACACCAATGGCAACAATTTGATTTAACGTCGCCAGAGCTCGTGGTTGAGCGTATTCATTCTGCAGACATTGTTATTACCAACAAGGTGAAATTGACTGCTGAGGTGTTATCTCAAGCGCCAAATTTGAAAATGATTGCGGTAGCGGCAACCGGAACCAATAACGTCGATTTAGAATATTGTCGAGATCACAATATTGTAGTGACCAATGTACAAGGCTATGGCACGCGCTCGGTTCCAGAGCATGTGCTTGCCATGATGTTTGCACTTAAGCGAAATTTAGTGGGTTATCATCAAGATATTGCTGCTGGAGAATGGCAAAAGCAAAAGCAGTTTTGTTTTTTTACCCATCCAATTACCGATGTAGCCGGATCTACACTTGGCATTATAGGCAGTGGTAGCCTTGGGCAAGCCGTGGCCGTACTGGCAAAAGCAGTTGGTATGAACGTAGTTTTTACTGAACGTAAAGGCGTCACGCCTGCTCGATTAGGCTATATGGCATTTGATAAAGTCATTAAAACTGCCGATGTGCTTACTTTGCATTGTCCACTTAATGAAGAAACGACTAATTTAATCGCCAAACCAGAATTCGAGAAAATGAAATCCAGCGCAGTGTTAATTAATGCAGGCCGTGGTGGTTTGGTTAATGAATTCGATTTAGTGGAAGCGCTTAAAAACAAACAAATTGCAGGTGCAGGCTGTGATGTCTTTACTCAAGAACCAGCTGATGAATCTAATCCTTTGATCGCCAATATGGATCTGCCCAATTTATTATTGACGCCTCATGTGGCATGGGGCAGCCAATCTTCTATCCAAGCACTGTGCAATATTTTGATGGATAATATTGAAAAGTTTCAACAAGGCGTCTCTCAAAATAGAGTGGTTGGTTAAAGAGAGTATGCAAAATGAGAAAGGCTTGAATATGAGAGAAATCATTCAAGCTTTTTTGCATTCTTACTTGAGAAAAAGTAACGCTTTATAGCAATCCTACTTCTTTGTAATAACGAATAGCGCCGGGATGTAAGGGGACAGAAATACCATCCTTTACCATATTTTCTTTTTTTAATAATGCGAAAGCTGGGTGTAATCGTTTAAAAGTATCAAAATTATCAAACACGGCTTTTGTGATGTTATAGGCGATTTCTTCAGAGAGTTCACTATCAACACTGACGACTGATAACATCCCAAAGCTTTTTATATCTTTATCATTGTTTGGGTAAAGATTAGCGGGAACGGATGTATAAGCATAATAAGGATGAGTGCTGACTAAATCATCAATGGCTTTGCTGGTGGTTGGTATAAGCTTAGCACCACAAGAGGTTGTCGCCTCTTTGATTGAAGCGTTAGGATGCCCAAGAATAGAAATAAAAGCGTCAATTTGATTATCACATAAAGCTTGAGCGCGACTTGCCCCCGTAAGTTCGGTGACTAAAGAGAAACTCTTATTTGTCCATGAAAACTGCTTCATGACCATGTCCATCGTGGCTCGATCACCGGAACCTATATTTCCGATATTAACTCTTTTTCCCGCTAAATCACTGAGCGTTTTTATACCCGAATCATTACGTGCGATGACATTGAAAGGTTCGCTGTAGAGTGAAAACAAAGCTCTCATGTTGCTATACGGTGTTTTATTTTTAAAATCAGGATAGCCTTTTGATGCTTGATATTGCCAATCGGATTGGCTGATCACTGCATCCATCTTACCCATACGTAAAGCATCGATATTATCGACAGAGCCTGCAGTCGATTCAATAGAGCAACGAATGTGGTGTTGTTGACGACCTTTATTGATTAATTTACAGATAGAACTGCCCGCTGGGTAATAAACACCGGTTACAGCCCCTGTGCCTATCGTAATATAGATGCGTTTTTCAGCGTGAGCTGTGCTTGAGACCGTGAGGAGTAATACAGCTCCGAGCGCGGTTAATGTTCGAAAAAAAGGTGAAATAAAAGCCATGTAAACGTCCTTGTGCCATTAGAAGGCGATTGATAGCAATCATTGCCATTTTTTTGTGTCTAGAGTGACACTCATTGGTTTCTATTTAATGGTTAATCCTTAACCATTAATTGAATGTTATCAAGCTCAACGGGTTCTAGGTTAGAAGAGTTGAGAAGAACCATACTAATGGTAAGTATTAAATTGAGACAGACAAATATAAGAGTAGGACGCAAAAGTGAGAAGATGTTCACGCCATTGAAGAGCTATTCTTAATGACGTAAGGTTTTGATCTAATTTAAAACAATTACCCAGCGTATTCGAATAATTCACACACCGAATCAAAAAGTTGTTTAGTTGTAATGTTTAATGTAGGTGTAATAAAAATGGTGTCATCACCAGCAACCACACCTAAAATACCTTCAGACTTCCCTAATGAATCCAATAAACGGGCAATCAATTGAGCAGCGCCAGGGCCAGTATGGATAACCACTAAAGCATCATTATGGCCGACATCAAGCACTAATTCTCTGAGTGAACTGGATGCTGTTGGTACACCAAGTTCCGCTGGTAAGCAGTACACCATTTCCATTTTTGCGTTGCGAGTTCGAACAGCACCAAATTTAGTGAGCATACGTGATACTTTGGATTGATTAATGTTCTCAAATCCATCTTCTTTTAATGCATCAACAATTTCACCTTGAGAGCCAAAACATTCTTCTTTTAATAGCGCTTTAAATGAGCGGACTAAATTATCTTGTTTGTCACTATTTCGCATAATGGTTTCTTTCTGTTAATACATATAATTGCAGTATTTTCGCATAGATGAGCAATGAGCACCAAGTAGTTACGTCACTTTTTAGGTAATTCACTTTAAATAATTCACCTCTTAACCTTAGTCATCGTGTGGGGTGACACTTTAAGTTGTTTCTTATTTTCAGTTGGATGAGTGCAACATCTCAAAGCTGAAGTTATCCAATTGTAATTAATATTGAGATATTGTAACTTCGAAGGCATTCTAGGTCACAGACCTAAATTCACGTGAATAACAACACATTGATTGTCAAAGGAGAAAGGCTCATGAAAGTAGCTGTGATTGGCGCCGCTGGTGGTATTGGACAAGCACTTGCTTTATTGTTGAAAAATGGACTTCCTGCAGGCTCAGATCTTGCTTTATATGATATTGCGCCAGTAACCCCTGGTGTTGCTGCTGATTTAAGTCACATCCCTACACCCGTTTCGATTAAGGGTTACGCTGGTGAAGATCCAACACCTGCACTTGAAGGTGCAGATGTTGTATTAATCTCAGCAGGTGTTGCTCGTAAGCCAGGTATGGATCGTTCAGATCTTTTCAATGTGAATGCAGGTATTATCAAATCACTTGCTGAAAAAATTGCGGTAACTTGCCCAACAGCGTGTGTGGGTATTATTACTAACCCAGTAAATACGACTGTACCAATCGCTGCAGAAGTATTGAAAAAAGCAGGCGTTTATAACAAACATCGTTTATTCGGTATTACGACTCTTGATGTGATTCGTTCAGAAACATTTGTCTCTGAATTAAAAGGCGTTTCTCTTGAAGGCCTTGAAGTTCCGGTTATCGGTGGTCACTCTGGTGTGACAATTCTTCCGCTTCTTTCTCAAGTAAAAGGCGTTGAATTTACAGCAGAAGAAACGGCAGCATTGACGAAACGTATTCAAAATGCAGGCACAGAAGTTGTTGAAGCGAAAGCGGGTGGCGGTTCTGCAACTCTTTCAATGGGTCAAGCAGCTTACCGTTTTGGTTTGTCTTTAGTGAAAGCACTGCAAGGCGAACAAGGCATTATTGAATGTGCTTATGTTGAAGGTGACGGTGAACATGCACGTTTCTTCGCGCAACCTATTCGTTTGGGCACTGAAGGCGTAGAAGAGATTTTAAGCTACGGTGAACTAAGCAGCTTTGAACAAGAAGCTTTTGATAGCATGCTAGATACGCTGAAATCAGATATCGCACTTGGTGAAGAGTTCGCGAAGTAAATTGCTTATAAGCTGATTAAAAAATCCCGTGTTGCATGAGCTACACGGGATTTTTGTATTTAATGAGTTCTGAGCGCGATGATTGACAGCTTTTTCTAGAAGCTAGCAGCGGCTCTTCATTATCTCTACTTCGTTCTTTTTACCGCCATATGGGCGAGAGTCACTAACGCTTCTTTGTATTCTGAATCAGGGATGATTGAGAGCTCTGCTATTGCTTTATCTGCTTCTTGTT
Source organism: Vibrio rumoiensis 1S-45 (assembly GCF_000286955.2). Classification (GTDB taxonomy): domain Bacteria; phylum Pseudomonadota; class Gammaproteobacteria; order Enterobacterales; family Vibrionaceae; genus Vibrio; species Vibrio rumoiensis_A. The sequence goes on along the minus strand of NZ_AJYK02000102.1, from coordinate 30,091 downwards.
CAGCGCGTTGAGTGGTGTATTCCAATGATCCAGTCTCATGCATCGCCTTCATAATAGCATCCAGTTTTTCCATGCCATTAGAGTGCTCAATGGCATCACGGATCATCGAAGATTGCTCTGGCGTACCATTACGCATTGCATAAAGTAATGGTAGAGTCGGTTTGCCTTCCGCAAGATCATCACCAACGTTTTTACCCATTTCTTTTCCGTCAGAAGTGTAATCCATCACATCATCAATTAACTGAAACGCGGTGCCTAAATATTTGCCGTAATTTTGCAGAGCCGTTTCAACTTCTTGTGGCGCATCAGCTAATAAAGCACCAATCTGAGTTGCCGCTTCAAATAAACGAGCAGTTTTAGAGTAGATGACTTGCATGTAGCTTTCTTCGGTCGTATTAGGATCGTTACAATTCATTAATTGTTGAACTTCACCTTCTGCGATCACGTTAACCGCATCACTCATTAACTTTAGGATCGATAAAGATCCTAGGCTTGTCATCATTTGGAAAGAACGTGTGTAAATGTAATCGCCGACTAAAACACTGGCTGCATTACCAAAGGCGGCATTGGCTGTTTCTTTGCCACGACGCATGTCAGACTCATCGACGACATCATCATGTAATAATGTAGCGGTATGGATGAATTCTACGAACGCTGCTGCGGTGATATGGTCTTTACCTTGGTAACCTAATGCTTTGGCAGAAAGTAGTGCTAACAACGGGCGTAGACGCTTCCCACCGCCGCTGACTATATAAAAACCAAGCTGGTTAATTAGACTAACTTCAGAGTTAAGTTGGGCATGAATGGTTTCATTCACTTTTACCATGTCGTCGGCAGTTAGTGCCTGGATAGCTTTAAAATCCATTGTTCTTCCAGCAGAGATTAGGCCTATTGTGGCCAAAAGATAAAAAATAATCATGGATTCTACACTAAAAAACATTGATAAACACGAGTGTAAACGGCATCATTAACGCACTTTAATCAGGCGATGATCTTTTCGCCATTTTTTTTAATATTTATCTTGTCAAAGGGTACGCTCTCAAGTAGAATCTGCGCCCTATTGATGACAAGTTTAAGCGCACACCTGATATGTTTAAAATAACTAACATGATGCTGTGCGGAAAAAGCGGAGTAAAATATGTACGCTGTTTTCCAATCTGGTGGTAAACAACACCGTGTAAGCGAAGGTCAAACTCTTCGTTTAGAAAAATTGGACGTAGAAACTGGCGCAAACGTTGAGTTTGATTCAGTTCTTATGGTTGCTAATGGTGAGGAAATCACTGTTGGTGCACCTCTGGTTGCTGGCGGTAAAGTAACTGCGGAAGTAGTTAAGCACGGTCGTGGCGATAAAGTTAAAATCGTTAAGTTCCGTCGTCGTAAGCATTCTCGTAAGCAAATGGGCCACCGTCAGTGGTTCACTGAAGTCAAAATTACTGGCATCAGCGCTTAATTAACATAACGGAGAAGCTAACATGGCACATAAAAAAGCTGGTGGTTCTACCAATAACGGTCGCGATTCAGAAAGCAAACGCCTAGGTGTTAAGCGTTTTGGTGGCGAATCTGTTTTAGCAGGTAACATCATTGTTCGTCAACGTGGTACTAAATTCCACGCTGGCACTAATGTTGGTATCGGTAAAGACCATACTCTATTTGCTTTATCTGAAGGTAAAGTTAAATTTGAAGTTAAAGGTCCTAAGAACCGTAAGTTCGTAAGCATCGAAACTGCATAAGTTTCCTGTTTACAATTGAATTCAAAGCCCTGCCTTTATGGCGGGGTTTTTTATTTATAGCGAAGTTATATAATAGACCCTAGACCCTAGACCCTAGACCCTAGACTTCATATATCTACTAGGATTTACAGTCTGTGGTCTACACTCATAATAACTTGCCAACATGCAGGTGGAGTAGCAAATGAAATTCGTTGATGAATCAACCATAAAAGTAGAAGCGGGCGATGGCGGTAACGGCGTAGTCAGCTTTTGGCGTGAAAAATTTGTTGAAAAAGGTGGTCCAGACGGCGGTGATGGCGGTGACGGTGGCGATGTATATATGCAAGCTGACGAAAACCTCAACACCCTAGTCGATTACCGATTTGAACGTTTCCATAAAGCGGAGCGTGGTAAAAATGGCGGTGGCGGTAACTGTACTGGTAAGCGCGGTGCTGATAAAACCATTAAAGTGCCTGTAGGAACGCGTGCTGTTGATATTCATACCAATGAAGTGGTTGCGGAAGTGACTGAACATGGTAAGAAAATCATGATCGCTAAAGGCGGTTGGCATGGTTTAGGTAACCAACGTTTTAAATCTTCGGTTAACCGTGCACCTCGTCAAAAGACCATGGGTACCAAAGGTGAAGTTCGCGAGCTGCGTTTAGAGTTATTATTACTTGCTGACGTGGGTATGCTCGGTTTACCAAATGCGGGTAAATCAACCTTTATTCGTGCGGTATCAGCAGCGAAGCCTAAAGTAGCAGACTATCCATTTACCACATTGATCCCAAGCCTAGGCGTGGTTCGTGCTGGTGCTGAGCGTAGTTTCGTAATTGCCGATATTCCTGGATTGATTGAAGGCGCAGCAGAAGGTGCAGGTCTTGGTGTTCGCTTCTTGAAACACTTAGAACGTTGCCGAGTGTTGTTGCACATGGTCGATCTTCTACCAATAGATGGCTCCGATCCAATTGAAAATGCCTTAACCATCATTGATGAGTTAGAGCAATACAGTGAAAAAGTATCGGCTAAGCCACGTTGGTTGATCTTTAATAAGGTTGATCTTCTTACTGAAGAAGAAGCTGATGAGAAGATCCAAGAGATCGTTGATGCTCTGGGTTGGGAAGGCCACACGGCTAAAATTTCTGCTGTGAATAAACTTGGTACTAAAGAACTGAGTTTTGAATTGGCTGAATTTATGGAAAATCTACCTAAGGAAGAAGAAGTCATTATCGAAGATGATAAAGTTGACTTTAAGTGGGATGATTACCATAAAGATGCCATGAGTGGCAAAAATGTCATTACTGAAGATTCAGATGACGACGACGATTGGGACGACGAAGAAGATGACGGCCACGTTATTTACGTTCGTGACTAATTAGTTTCATTTAAATCGAATGAGAAAAGCTGTGGTTCTTTATGAGAATCGCAGCTTTTTTTTATTCTAAATCATCTTTTCTATTCATAAGTTCAGGCAAACTAATATCATCATACAAAAGGGGTAACGGCTCAACCTGAATCGGTGAGGTTATTCAAAGACTATCAAATGGATTGGTATTGAAGTTATGGATGAAAAGCAACGTGAAATATCTCGCTTAATCGCACATGCGGGGCAAATGTTATTAGCGCATGGCGCTGAAAGCACATTAGTGGGAGACTTAACTCGGCGGCTAGGATTAGCGTGTGGGGTTGATGAGGTTGAAGTCTCGATGTCGGCAAGCTCATTGGTGGTAACAACCGTGATGGGTGGCAACTGTATTACAACTGCCAGACGCAGTCCTGATCGCGGTATTAACATGAAGGTCGTGACAGACATACAGCATATTTGCATTATGGCTGAGCGTAAAGTGATCGACTATCGACTTGCACAAGATAAAATTAATCAAATAAAAGTCACACGTTATAATCGCTGGTTAGTTTTGTTGATGATCGGTTTATCCTGTGCAGCATTTGCACGTTTAGCCAATGGTGATGAAATAATTTGTACAATAACCTTCTTCGCTTCTAGCGTAGGGATGTTTGTGCGACAAGAAATTGCTCATCGATCTTTTAATCCATTTCTAAATTTTGCTATTACAGCATTTGTGACGACATTAATTTCTTCTCAAGCCGTATTGTATCAAGTGGGTAACTATCCTTTTTTAGCCATGGCTTCTTCTGTTTTGATGCTAGTGCCGGGTTTTCCTTTGATTAATGCCGTGGCTGATATGCTAAAAGGCTATATCAATATGGGTATAGCTCGCTTTGTCATGGCGAGCTTATTGACCTTTGCAACCAGTTTAGGGATTGTTGCTGCTATGACATTAACTGGAACGTGGGAGTGGGTACGATGAGCATCTTTCTATTAGATTTGGCCAATGTCATGTTACTGGCCTCTGTTCCTGCTATCGGTTTTGCCTTGGTGTTCAATGTGCCTAAAAGTGCATTAAAGTATTGTGCTTTAGGTGGGGCGATTGCTTATGGTATTCGATTCTCGTTAATGTCGTATTCTATGCCAGTAGAGTGGGCGACTTTTTTTGCGGCTACTTTGGTAAGTATGATTGGTGTGCATTGGTCGCATAAATTTTTAGCTCACCCTAAAATCTTTACTGTTGCGGCAATGATTCCTATGGTGCCAGGGGTTTATGCATTTAAAGCTATGATTGCGATGGTAGAAATAAACCATAAAGGATTTGAGCCACAACTTTTTGCAATGCTAATTGAAAACTTTTTACAAGCGATGTTTATTATTGCAGGTTTAGCTATTGGTCTTGCAATGCCAGGCTTGTTATTCTATCGTCGTCGCCCTGTGGTATAGCGGTGATCGGTATTGCTTAAAACCAACCATGAGAACATTGAAGGGACAATATTTTGAAAATTAGTATGGTTGCCGCAATGGCAAACAATCGCATTATTGGAAAAGACAATCAAATGCCTTGGCACTTACCAGCTGATTTTGCATGGTTTAAACGCTGCACTATGGGAAAGCCCATTGTGATGGGGCGTAAAACTTTTGAATCAATCGGCCGTCCTTTGCCTGGACGATTAAATATTGTGATCAGTCGAGATTCTTCTTTAGCAATAGAAGGGGTGACAACGGTCACTAGCCTTGAACAAGCTAAACAATCTGCGGGCGATGTTGATGAATTAATGATTATTGGCGGTGGAAGTATCTACCAAGCCTTTTTGCCTGTTTCTGATTGTTTGTACCTGACATTCATTGATGCTGATATTGAGGGAGACACTCAATTTCCTGATTGGGGTAAAGATTGGAGTAAGGTTTACAGTGAAACTTATACTCAAGATGAAAAGAATACTTACGATATGGAGTTTGTTGTTTTAAAACGAAGTTAAGGCGTTGAGGATATTTGAATTTCATGTTGCTTGGTAAGACGAACACTCAGTGAGTTGAGTTTGAATTACCAGCAACGTCTTTTTAAATGGCAGACTGAGTAAACATTTTTTTATCTTCCCATCTCAGCATAGAGAGATATTCTCCCCAGACACACCCAGTATCTAAACCAATTACATTGGCCTTTTCATCGTGACATCCCATCAGTGCCGCCCAATGACCAAAGATAATGGTTTTTTCAAATGGTTGACGAGAAGGGAGGCTAAACCAAGGGAATAGATTACCACTGCCTATTTTACTCGGTGGAAGCTTGCATTCCATGTCCAACTCACCATCTTGTTTACAAAAACGCATGCGAGTGAAGGCGTTAATAATATAGCGATAACGTTCAATGCCTTGTAATGATTCACTCCATTGTGTTGGTGTGTTGGCGTACATGTTTTTTATTAACCACTGCCAATTATCGCTTGTTAATATGCTTTCGATTTCTTGTGCTGCTTGTGTTGCTGTCGCTAAATTCCAACGGGGAGAGATGCCTGCATGGCACATTACAAATTCATTATGTTCAGCCATTAATGGTTGGTGACGTAACCAGTCGATGATTTCATCTTTATCTTCTGCGCTAAAAATGTCAGATGTTTTATCTTTTGCTTTGGCAGGAAAGTAACCTAAATACACCGCCAGTAAATGGAGATCGTGATTACCTAAAATACATTTGGCCGATGAACCTAACTTACGAATGAAACGCAGAGTTTCTAACGACTTTGGCCCACGAGCCACTAAATCTCCCGCTAACCATAAGGTATCGTGTTTAGGATCGAAAGACACCTTCTTAAGCAGCAATTGAAGTTCATCAAAACAGCCTTGAATATCACCTACAATATAAGTCGACACGTATACTCTCTAGTTCAAAATGTTTGGAATTGCTAAGCGAAATGGAGGGATGTCAGTTAAAAATTCACTGCCATGAGAATCAAGCATCACATAGTGACCTTGCATTACACCGACAGGTGTTTCAAGAGCGGTGCCACTGGTATAAGTGTATTCTCCCATAGGTTCTATCACGGGTTGCTCTCCCACAACACCTTCACCTTCAATGGTAAGCTGTTTAGCATTAGCATCAGTGATCAACCAACGACGTCCGATAAGCTGTACGTTCTCTTGGCTTAAATTGCGAATCGTAATAGTGTAGGCAAAGACATAACGATGTTGGTCTGGCTGGGATTGCTCTTTGATATAACGAGTATGAATTTGGCATGTGACGCGTGGATGGCTAGCTTCTGTCACTGTTTTTCTCCTATCCGTAGGAAATTTGAATAACAAGGTCATTCATTCATAAGTGATCTAGGAGCCAGATAAGAGGGCTCCTATATTCAATGGGACATTACTCTTGTTCAGGTTTTGGGTTGTTGGCATCCATATAATTCGCTAAAGCCACGAATTGCACCAAGGTTAAGTTTTCTGGGCGTAAGCTTGGACTGATACCTAACTGTTCTAATTCTTCAGCAGAAACAAGGTTTTTGAAGCAGTTACGAACGGTTTTACGACGTTGGTTAAAACCTTCACGGCAAACACGATCTAACCATTTTAAGCTAGTTGCCGGGTGCGGAAGCACTTCATAAGGTGATAAGCGTACTACGGCTGAATCTACCTTTGGTGGTGGAATAAATGCAGTTGGTGGCACTTCCAGTACGGGCATAACTTTACAGAAATATTGCGCCATGACAGTTAATCGACCATATGCTTTAGTACCAGGGCCGGCTGCTAGGCGATTGACCACTTCTTTTTGTAGCATAAAGTGCATGTCTTGAATGTCTTTATGGAACTCAAATAGGTGGAACATCAACGGTGTCGATATGTTGTATGGCAAGTTGCCAAAAATACGTAGTTTATTGTTCGGTTTTACTAACTGATTGAAATCAAAACGCATTGCATCACCTTCATGAATGGTGAGCTTGCTTGAGAGTTCCGGGTGATTACGCAGACGCTCTGCTAAATCTCTATCGAGTTCAATCACGGTAAACTTGTCGACTTCACGGCCAACAGGCTCGGTAATGGCACCAAGACCGGGTCCAATTTCAACTAAATTCTGACCTGGTAATGGGTTAATAGCAGAAACAATACCATCAATAATATAGGGATCATTTAAAAAGTTTTGGCCAAAACGCTTACGGGCTTTATGACCTAGATGGACATCATTACTCATTGATTACTCTCTTTTTGCTTATTATCTGACGGCTTAGCGCTTTCTGCCAGTTTTAAAGCATGGGTGATTGCAGTTAAAAAACTGCCAATATCGGCATTCCCTGTGCCAGCTAAATCAAGCGCAGTTCCGTGATCCACTGAAGTGCGGATAAACGGTAGACCTAAAGTGATGTTGACCGAATTCCCAAACCCTTTGTACTTGAGGACAGGCAATCCTTGATCGTGATACATCGCTAATACGGTATCGGCTTGTTCTAAATATTTTGTATTGAAGATGGTGTCTGCCGGTAACGGTCCAACGAGATTCATTCCATCTTGTTGCTTCATTCGTTCTAATGTTGGCGTGATGGTTTCAATTTCTTCACGCCCTAGGCACCCATCTTCTCCTGCATGTGGATTAAGGCCACAAACATAAATAGCAGGTTTCTCTATGCCAAATTTATTGACTAAATCGGTGTGTAGGATGCGAATGATACTTTCTAAACGCTCCGCCGTCACTGCTTGGCTAACATAGGCTAAAGGGATATGGGTGGTAACTAAAGCAACCCTTAAGCCTTCTGTTGCTAGCATCATCACCACAAGTGGTGTGTTTGATTGCTCAGCAAAGAATTCCGTATGACCACTGAATGCAACCCCTGCTCGATTGATCACACCTTTATGAACAGGGCCTGTGACCAAAGCATCAAACTCGCCACTCATGCTACCTTGGCAAGCACGTTCTAGCGTTTTGAGGACATAGTGCCCATTCGCCTCATTCAAAGTACCGGCAGTAACCGGTTCTTTGGTGGCAATATGATCAACCGTTAGTTGCCCTTTTTTTAGGGGCAGGGCTGGTGTGTTGATATCGTAATCTAATAATTCAACATTTATAGCAAGTTGTTTAGCGCGCGCTTCTAACATGTTTTTGTCTGCACAAACAACAAGTTGATGTGGCCATTCATATTGAGAAAGCGCTAAAACTAAATCAGGGCCAATGCCAGCAGGTTCGCCTGCCGTAATAACAATACGTTTAACTTTTGTCATTACGTTTAACCCTTATCATTGTTACTTTGTCCATTTTGGTCTTCTACTATCTCAACGTAAGCACTGGCACGAATTTCTTGTAACCATGCGCCTGCTTCTTCGTTGAATTTACGTTTAAATAAAATTTGGTATGCACGATTTTTCATCGCAGATTCAGTGCGATCAACAGTACGACGATCGAGAACCTTTACAATGTGCCAGCCATGGACGGTTTTAAATGGTTGGCTGATTTGGCCAACAGGCAGTGTTTCAACCTGATGCTTAAATTCTGGAACAAAGGTGTCGGCAGTTTGGAAACCTAATACACCATTAGCCACTGCTGAGCCAGCATCTTGGCTATATTGTTGAGCTAATTGACCAAAGGTACGTTTGCCAGATTTGATCTCATCAATAAATCCGTTGAGTTCTTCTTTGGCGCCTTCATCACTTAAAATAATCGAAGGTTTGATCAAGATATGCTGAGCATTCACTTCGGTAACTGCGACCGTTTCTAATCCTTTGACATCTTCAATCATCATAATATGGAAACCAACACCACTGCGGAAAGGTCCAATGATAGCCCCTTTACCTTGAGTGGTAATTTGGTCAGCAAATATAGTTGGCATTTCTTCTTTACGCATCCATCCCCAATCGCCGCCTTGTAGCGCTTTAGGGCCTTTGGAGTAGGTATAAGCTAAGGTGGAGAAATCTTCGCCTTGTTTCAAGCGAGAGACCAATTCTTGAGCTTGCTTTTCAGTGGCATCTTTATCATCGCCAAAACGCAATTGAATCTGTGCCACTTTATATTCGACGGTCGCGGTTGTTTTTTCAGCGAGCAAGGTCGATAACGTCTCTACTTCCGATGGAGAAATATTAACTCGACGGCGAACTTGAGCATTACGTGCTTCACTGATCGCCATTTCTTTACGAATTTGTTCACGGAAGACTGGGTAAGTTAAACCTTCATTTTTTAAAGAGACGATGAGCTGATCTAAAGATTGGTCATGTTCTTTTGCAATTCCTTGAATAGCCTGATCTAAGCGTTGGTCATCAATCTGAATCCCCATACGCTTGGCTTCTTGTAATTGTATTTCGTCTAAGATGAGTTTTTCCAATACTTGTTCTTTTAATACATCAGCAGTCGGTAATGGTTGACCTTTATCACCGGCGTTGGCTTGCACGGTTTTCATTGCGGTGTCGATATCGGTTTGTAAGACCACACCATTATTGACGATCGCAACAACGTGATCGAGCTCTTGCGGCGCGGCAGAAGCAGTCGATGCACCGAACAAGGTCAATATACTGAATAATGCGGGGATCCATGTCTTCATTTCAGAATTCCAATTAATACAACAAAATAGTTACAACAAAAGAGATAGCCAAACATATTACCATGTCTGGCTATCCGGTTCATTAATCGTCTAGGCTAAATGGACGGCCATAGCCTAATGAGTTTCCGCCATCTCCAGCTTGTACACCGGAGCTTTGCCCTAGGCCTTTAATACCAATGTTTAGGCTTACTTTAGATTCATATTCAGGGCCTGGTTCTGGGTATATTGTTGACACATCAGTTGAGGACAGAATATGGCGCGAGAAGGTCAATCCTAAGAACCAACAATCGTCGTTATAAGTCACACCTAGCAGACTTTCTAACATGTCATTTTCAGTCAGATCATGATAATAGTTTGCTTGTACACTCCAACGCTGGGCAACATTAAAACTGGTTAAAACACCGGCTTGAGAAATACCATCACGAGTGTATTTGTCTAGCTGACTGTCAGAGATGCCAGGAGCATTGTCTTGGATGTAGGATTTTGAAATATAACGGTAATTTAGCTGGGCGTAACCACCTGTTGGGATCTTATATTCAACAGTGCTGTTAGCAAGTTGCAAAGTAGAGACATTACTGTCGTATTGTAATCCACCTTTATACAGCCATGAGTCACTGATGTTCCATTCATTTTCTAACGCCCAAGCGGACAGGTTCGCTTCATCGCTGGTTGGGTTGATGTAGTAAATTTGACCCAGAGATAAATTAAAGCGCTCTTTATAGTTATCATCATAAAATCGAGACGTTGCACCATAGCTTAGCTGATTAGCGGGGGCGATGTAATCAACACTACTGTATTTAGTATCTCGGAATAACCCATAATAGTCGGACTGTAATAAAGTGGTGTCGTAACCTTGATAAATATCAGATTGATCCACTTCTGGAATGTACAGGTACTGTATACGAGGTTCAAGAGTTTGCGTGTAGCCACCTAGCCACTGTTGGCTATTATCCATAAAGATGGTGCCACTGATTCGGTATTCTGGTACGACACGCTGCACATTTTCTTTTAAATCAGGATCCTTATCATCTTTTAAATCTTGATCATAGTAAGTGTACATAAGCTTCGCTTCCGAGGTAAGCTGTCCCCATGGTGCATAAAAGGGTACTAATAAACTTGGTTCTAAATGAACACGAGTTGCATCTGGTAGATTATCATCATCGGTTTCAAAGCGGCTGATATGGCTGTCCCATTCAAAATCTAGGTGTGGCAATAGGCTTGGTTGATGATATTGATACTGCAATTGAGGCATTAAGCGATAAGGCTTAGTACTTGATAACACTTGGAAGTCACGGACTTTTAATGTGGTCTCTGAAAAGTCAGTACGATAAGCCACTTCACCTGATTGAAGTAACTGGCCATCTTCACGATTACCAATGTTGGAATCTAAATCATCAAAATAGTTATTATCACTGACGCGTGAATAATCGATAGAAAACTTCCAATTACGTTCATAAATACCGTTATGGATTAAATTAACCCCCCAGCGAGCCCCTTCATCAGGATTTAAGTCATCGCTATTGAGGTATTCAAAATTTAAGGTGCCAGAACCGAAGCCATCAGTGAGGTAGCGGAACTCGTTATCAAATTGAACACCTCGTTTTTCCATGTAATTAATGGTGGTGGTTAAATCGTAATTAGGAGCAAGGTTAAAATAGATGGGAACGTTAAGCTCTAAGCCATTTTTGGTATCATAGCCACCACTAGGGTATAAGAAACCGGTTTTACGTTTGTCGCCAATTGGTACGGTAATATATGGCCAATAAAATACAGGGACATCTAGAATTTCAAAACGAGTGTTATAAAAGGTAGCTTCTTCTTCATTATTGTCGATATCAATGTCTGATGCTTTGACTCGCCAAGATTTATTACCTTCAGGGCAGGTGGTAAGAGAGCCATCTTCCATGTTGTATATCGATTGACCATCTTTTAGGATATACGCAGCTTCTCCTCGAGCGGTTTGGCAGAGAAATTTATATTGAGTATCGTGAAGTTCTATTCGATCGCCTTTAAGATCAGATTTAACTTTATTGGATGTCGATTTGATTTGTCCATCATTCATTGTCACATTACCATCTGCGAAAACGGAGTTTTCACTCTGTTTTACTGTGACGGTGTCGGCGGTAATCTTTTTATGTCCTTGAGTGACGATAACATCACCTTGATAAACCGCTTCATTTCTTCCTTTAGCATTAATGCTGTCGGCTTCGATATTAACGGTTTCTTCAGGAGCACCAGCGACTTTTTTTTCTGGAGCAATACATTGATCTGTGTGGACTATTTCCGGCACACTGTCGCTATCACTTTCATCGGCGAAAGCTGTAGGCAAGAAAACAGCACTAATTAGTGTGGCAAGAAAAGTGCGAGAAATTGAAAGCATTGGATAAATGGGCCCTGTGAAACATGAATGAATGCGTTATTTACAGAAATAAGACGAATTAAATACAGATTTCTATATCATATAAGAATCTTGCGAGAATCGACACTATACAGACAATAGTTAACAATAAAAATTCATAGTTTGGGATTTGGAATAGGCATATGTTAGGTAAATTACTAGGTATCTTGTTTGGCTCAATGATTGGCGCTATTCCAGGCGCGATCATAGGCTGCTTTATTGGCCATCAATTTGATAAAGCACGTCGACGCCAACAAGGCTTTCAATCGGCATTTGGTTCCGGAGCTTCACAAGCTGAACGCCAAACAGAATTTTTTCAGGCGGCTTATGCTGTCATGGGGCATGTGGCGAAAGCGAAAGGGCAAGTTACAAAAGAAGAGATCCAATTGGCCTCGGTCATGATGGATCGAATGAACTTAAGTGATGAGCAAAAGAAAATAGCTCAAGAAGCTTTTCGCCAAGGTAAAGATGCGGATTTTCCATTATTAGAAACCTTGCGCAAAGTGCGTTTCTCGGCCGGGCGCCGACGTGATTTGTTACAGTTTTTCCTTGAGCTACAAATTTCCGCTGCTTTTGCAGATGGTGATTTGCACCCAAGTGAAATCCAAGTACTGCAGACGGTCGCTCAAGAACTTGGTTTTACTGCTCAATACTTGCAACAACGTTTGCGCATGCAAGAAGCGGCATTTCGTTTTCAGCAGGGTGGCGGTTTTGGTGGTTATCAACAGCAAGGTCAGCAATCTGGTGGCGGTCAATGGCAACAACGCTCAACCGCATCACAACTTAATGATGCTTATGATTTGTTAGGTGTGGATAAAGACGCAGACTCTAAAACCATCAAGCGAGCTCACCGTAAACTGATGAATGAGCACCACCCCGATAAACTAGTCGCGAAAGGTTTACCACCAGAGATGATGGAAGTGGCAAAACAAAAAGCGCAAGAGATTCAATCGGCTTACGATTTGATTAAGAAAGAGAAAGGGTTTAAATAGGCCAGAGACCAAAAAGCAGTTCCTAGCCTCTAGAAACTGCTATTTATTGGCAGTAAATTGTTTATAGCAACGCTGTAATTTCGTTGTCGATAAGGTTTAGATATTTAGAACCCTTAAGTAGGAGCCTTTATCCCTCATTCAAAGCCCAGTTATAATCATAACTCGGCTTTTTCTTTATCTGCTTTAATTCTGGATGAAATTGAGTCAAATACTTTATGACGCCAGATTCTCCATCAAAATCGACCGCATACCATTCGAAAATAGACGACAACTGTACCATGCCATTTTGAATATTCACGCCTTTAGTGCTATTCACAAATTCGCTTTCAGCTTGCTTTAACAAAGCTTCAGTGTTGCTTGAGGTAAAGGCTTGAGAGGCTAAGTTTGGGCAACCTAAACTGGCACAATTGACGGCATAATGAATACGTTTGTCCTTCCAGATAGGGCGAAGAATTCGATGCTCAATATCATTTAAGGTTAATTTTTTACCATTGATGGTGGTGATGTCTTTGTCCCACGGGCCAAATGAAAATACGCCACCCAGTTTCGTGATGGATTTGGTTGGGTAGTTATCAAGGATCAATTCAACGGTTAAAGCGTTGTATAAATTGACCCAATAGGCGAATTGTTCTTTTTTATTGAATTGAAGAGGATCCTGTTTTGTTAAGGTTGTGATGTAGCCTTTGAGTGCTTGTTTATCTTGAGCTGTAATATTGGCGTAACCAAAGAGATGATTTTGACCTTTCACCGTTAGGTTATGATTGAGCACTCCTTGCCATGCAGAATGGTCAATTACTTGAGTGCTTTTCTCGTTACTACTATTCCAGTAAGCCCATAAATCGGCTTTAGGGGCGGCGACAGTGCTAAAAGAGAGTAAGCTGCAAAAAAAGATAATTAGATATTTCATGATGGATCTCGTTTTTTGAATGATTATTTAAAGAGACCGAGTAGGCTGAGGTTTAATTTCAGACTAGAGGGAAGGGAATATTGACACTTTTCGAGTGATGAACAGCGTAATGATTGTCGAAATAAAAAACGCTCCGCCTTCTGTATCTAATGTACCGAAGAGCGAAGCGTTTGAGTATAGAGTCACGAGCAATGAAGCGCCGGTGACGTTATTGACTTTTTAAAAGCTTATTTACGTCAAAAAAGTATATTTACTTCAAAAAGCTTGGAATATTATTTTCAAACTCAGTGATTTTATCTGCGTGTTGTAGCGTCAGACCAATGTTGTCTAAACCATTGAGTAAGCAATGACGGCGGAATTCATCGATTTCAAAACTGTATTGCTTACCATTGGCAGACACTGTCATGGCTTCTAAATCCACAGTAATTTGCGCACCTTCATTGGCTTCAACAAATTGGAAGAGTTCGTCTACTTCGCTTTCGGTTAATCTTACAGGAACCATTTGGTTGTTGATGGAGTTGCCGTAAAAAATATCTGCAAAGCTTGGCGCGATCATGACTTGAATACCGTAATCGGCTAACGCCCAAGGGGCATGCTCACGAGAGGAGCCACAACCAAAGTTTTCACGGGCAAGTAAAATACTGGCACCTTGATAGCGAGGTTTGTTCATTACAAATTCAGGATTAGGTTGCTGACCCGCATCATCTAAAAAGCGCCAATCATTAAATAGGTGCTGACCAAAACCCAAGCGTGTTACTTTTTGTAGAAATTGCTTAGGGATGATCGCATCGGTATCAATATTGGCAATATCAAGTGGCACAACTAGGCCGGTATGTTGCTTAAAACCTTCAGACATAGTGTGCTCCTTAAGCAGGTAATTGTTCTAGTTGGCGAATATCCACAAAGTGACCAGCAATAGCAGCAGCAGCAGCCATCGCAGGGCTCACCAAGTGAGTACGTCCATCACGGCCTTGACGACCTTCAAAGTTACGGTTACTGGTTGAAGCGCAGCGCTCTTGTGGTCCTAGGCGGTCATTGTTCATGGCTAAGCACATAGAGCAGCCCGGTAGACGCCATTCAAAACCAGCCTCGATAAAGATCTTATCCAATCCTTCTAGTTCTGCTTGTGCTTTGACTTGTTCAGAACCCGGTACGATCAAGGCTTGAACATTAGCGGCGACTTTACGACCTTTGGCGACAGCGGCAGCAGCGCGCATATCTTCAATGCGTGAGTTCGTACAAGAACCGACAAACACTTTATCGACATTGTAGTCAGACAGTTTTTTACCGGCTTCCAAACCCATGTAAGCTAATGCTTTTTCGGCGGATGCTTTTTCAACTGGATCGCTAAAGTCTTGTGGGTTAGGGATGATGCCATCAACTGACATGACCTGCCCTGGGTTGGTTCCCCAAGTGACTTGTGGCGTGATTTCTCTGGCGTCTAAAGTAACCACAGCATCAAACTTCGCATCATCGTCCGATTTTAGGCTCTTCCAATATTCTACTGCTGAGTCAAAATCGGCGCCTTTTGGTGCGAATTTCTTGTCTTTCACATAATCAAATGTGGTTTGGTCTGGAGCGATTAGGCCAGCTTTTGCACCCAATTCAATCGCCATGTTGCACACCGTCATACGGCCTTCCATTGAAAGGTCGGTAATGGCTTCACCACAAAACTCAACCACATAACCCGTACCACCGGCTGCCGTGGTTTTGCCTATGATCGCAAGCACGATATCTTTAGCGGTAATGCCTTCGGCGACTTTACCTTTGACTTCGATTTTCATGGTTTTGGCTTTGGCTTGTTTTAGTGTTTGAGTTGCTAAAACATGCTCCACTTCAGATGTGCCAATACCAAATGCTAATGAGCCAAATGCACCGTGAGTGGCGGTGTGAGAATCACCACAAACAATGGTCATGCCCGGTAAAGTAATGCCGAGCTCAGGGCCCATTACGTGCACAATGCCTTGGTATTTGTGGTTTAGATCGTAAAGCGTGACACCGAAATCCAAGCAGTTTTTCATCAAGGTTTGCATTTGAATGCGCGCCATTTCACCTGATGCATTGATGTCTTTGGTGGTGGTCGATACGTTGTGATCCATAGTGGCAAAAGTTTTGCTCACTTGGCGCACTTTACGGCCTTTTTCACGCAAACCATCAAAGGCTTGTGGTGACGTCACTTCATGGACTAAGTGACGATCAATATAAAGGATCGGGTTTTCACCTTCCGCTGCTACCGCTACATGAGCATCGTAGACTTTTTCATATAGAGTTTTTGACATTGCTTGCTACCTGCTCGTTTTTATTTATTAGAGTTTAGAATGTATTGTGCAATCTTATCGCCCATTTCAGAGGTTGATAATGCTGGCTTGTCACCCGCTAAATCTGCAGTCAGCTCTCCGGCTTCTAATGCTTTAGATACTGCTTTTTCGATATCTTGTGCTGCGGCTTCTTCGTTTAAGCTATAACGTAACATCAGTGCTGCAGATAGAATTTGCGCGACTGGGTTGGCAATGTTCTTTCCTGCAATATCTGGGGCAGAACCGCCAGCGGGTTCATACAAACCAAATTTGCTTTCGTTTAGGCTAGCAGAAGGCAACATACCCATAGAGCCTGTGATCATGGCGCATTCATCTGAAATGATGTCACCGAAGATGTTTGAACATAGCATCACATCGAATTGTGAAGGATCTTTTATCAGCTGCATGGTCGCGTTATCAATGTAGATGTGTGATAACTCAACATCTGGGTAGCCTTTGGCAATGTCTTCGACCACTTCACGCCATAAAATAGAGCTTTGTAGAACGTTTGCTTTATCAACTGAGCAGACTTTCTTGCCACGTAAACGCGCTGACTCAAAGGCGATTTTAGCAATGCGTTCAATTTCGTAACGATGATAGATTTCAGTATCAAACGCTTTTTCATCCGGGCCTGAACCTTCACGGCCTTTCGGTTGACCGAAGTAGATGCCACCGGTTAATTCACGAACCACAACAATGTCAAAGCCACGGCCAGAAATATCGGCACGTAATGGTGAGAAGCTTTCTAGACCAGAGTGAATTTGAGCAGGGCGAAGATTACAAAATAGTTGGAAGTGTTTACGAAGAGGAAGCAGGGCACCACGTTCAGGTTGATCATTTGGTGGTAAGTTTTCCCATTTCGGGCCGCCAACCGAACCAAACAAGACCGCATCGGCTTCTTCACATCCCTTTACTGTGCTTTCAGGTAATGGACAGCCGTGGTTATCAATGGCGATTCCGCCTACATCAAACACTTCGCGTTCAAATGAGATAGCGTGTTTTTGTTCAATTGCATCCAAGACTTTTTGTGCTTGTAGCATGACTTCCGGGCCAATGCCGTCACCTGGTAAAACTGCAATTTTGTATGTTGCTGACATGAGTTCTCTCTTCCTTAAAATTATGTATAACTGAATTTTTTGCTTTAATGATGAATGTGTATGATTTTAACTTAGTTCGAGACTTGAATCGTCATTCCGGAAACTGAGAAACGAGTTATCCGGGATGACAATTTGAGTCAATCACTGCATTCATCATTTAGTTGTATTGTCTTTCAACTTATACCGTTTCCATTCTTTTCGATTGCTTGATTTCTGCAATCTGATCAGCGCGGTGAATACTGTTAATAACATGCAATAGTGCTTGGCCTGATGCTTCAACAATATCGGTGGCAAGGCCGGTGCCGTGGTACTTACGACCTTTATAGTTGGCAATGATATCGGCTTGACCTAGACCATCTTCACCTTCACCTTTTGCGGTAAGGTCGAATTTATCGAGTGCAATTTCATAGCCGGTTAGTTTGTAGATACATTGATACAAAGCATCGACTGGGCCGTTACCAACTGCCGCTTCGCATTTCTCTTCATCACCACATTGTAATTTAATGCTGGTGGTCGCCATCACACTACCCGATTGTACGCTTAGATAGTTCAACTTAAAGTAGTCGTCTTCATCGCGCAAGTTTGCAAAGTGCATTAATGACTCTAAATCGTAATCAAATACTTGGCCTTTACGATCAGCAAGCTTCAAGAAATCATCATATAAAGTATTCAAGTCGTAGTCAGTGTCTTTGTAACCCATAGTATCCATGTGGCTTTTCACTGCTGCGCGACCAGAACGGCTAGTTAGGTTTAAAGCTTGATTTTTAAGACCGATAGACTCTGGCGTCATGATCTCATAAGTGTTCTTATTTTTTAGCATGCCATCTTGGTGAATACCAGAAGAGTGACTAAATGCATTGGCACCGACAACCGCTTTATTGGCTTGAATAGGCATATTACATAGCTGGCTCACTAGCTTACTGGTGCGGTGGATTTCGTCGTATTTAAGGCCAGTGTTTACGCCTAGGAATTCTCCGCGAGTTCGGATAACCATGGCGATTTCTTCAAGAGCACAGTTACCTGCGCGTTCACCAATACCATTAATGGTGCCTTCTACTTGACGAGCACCGGCTTGAACCGCTGCCATCGAGTTTGCAACAGACATACCTAGATCGTCGTGGCAGTGAACTGAAATGACGGCTTTATCTATGTTTGGTACGCGATTAAATAGCGTGGCAATAATACCGCCAAATTCATTGGCCATGGTGTAACCCACAGTATCTGGAATATTGACCGTGGTAGCACCAGCATCAATGGCAGCTTCTACAATACGGCAAAGATTGTCGATAGGAGTACGGCCTGCATCTTCACATGAAAACTCTACATCATCAGTGTATTTACGAGCTCGAGTGACAGAGCGAACCGCCATTTCAACCACATCATCATAACTACGACGAAGCTTATCTTGTACGTGAATGGTTGAAGTAGAAATGAAAGTATGGATTCGGAAGGCTTCAGCAACTTTTAGAGCTTCGGCTGCAACATCGATATCTTTTTCGACGGCGCGAGCCAAGGCACAAATGCGGCTGCCTTTAATGTTTTTAGCAATCGCCTGTACCGACTCAAAATCACCAGGCGATGAAATAGGGAAGCCCGCTTCGATAACATCCACACCTAAACGTTCGAGAGCGTATGCGATCTGCAGTTTTTCTTTTACGGTTAGGCTTGCTGAAAGTGCTTGTTCGCCATCGCGTAACGTCGTATCGAATATAATAACTTGATCGTTCATGTGAGCTTCCTTTTGGTTTAATGCTTCGCTATCCAATGCGGTTTATTCTGTGACTTATTTTAAGTATTAGCGAATAAAAAAGCCCGCATTGGGATGCGGGCTTGTTTGAAATCGTATGTGGTTTTTCGTCCACTGCCTACCCGCGCGATTGATTCACGTTGAGGAGGAGGTTCAGTAGGTTCGAAAATTGTTTAGTCATGCTTTGTATGCCTTAGCAATGGTTAACATCCACTTAATGAGTGGTTCAATTAGTACCGCACTAAAGGGGCACACGTCAAGGTTTTAGTGGAAAAAATATCCAAATAAAAGAAGTTACACCATGAATGCAAATTATGTTGAGTAAGAGGGGTTCATCATAAGAACAAATAATCGTCACTTGTTTGTCATTTATGTCCACTAATTTGGTGCCAGTAACGCTCATTATGAGCGAACAAGGAGTGCATGATGAAAACTATACAACCAATTGCTCGCTTCGATTTGGCATTTTCTTTATTTTGCTTACGTCACCGTTTCAATGAGCCAGTGGCTCAAATGAGTAAAGCGATTTCTCATACTGGAGATGGTCATTTGTATGGAATTATTGGCCTATTAGCTTGGCTATTTGAACCAAGAGTCGGTCAAGTCTTCTTATTGACGGGGTTATTGGCCTACTTGATTGAACTTCCTGTTTATTGGTTGGCTAAAAATAGCTTTAAACGACGTCGACCTGCGCAAATGTCTCACTTATTAACTTCTTTTATTACCCCATCTGATCAATACAGTTTGCCTTCAGGACACACCGCAGCTGCTTTTTTAATGGCAGTGTTATTACAGCATTTCTATCCTGAATTTGGTTTTCTTCCTTTTGTGTGGGCTGGATTAATCGGTTTATCCCGAATTTTACTTGGAGTTCATTTTTTAACCGATATTGTGCTTGGGGCGTTATTAGGTATGGGCAGCGCAGTGATAGCAATTGATCTTATGAAGGGATAATAAACTTAATGAAAATACTTTACGGCGTTCAAGGCACAGGTAATGGGCATATTGCACGAGCAAGGGCGATGTCTCATGCATTTAAAGCACAAAATGTTGATGTTGATTTTTTGTTTTCAGGACGAGATAAAGCGGGATATTTTTCAATGGAAGATTTCGGTGATTATCAAACTCGTCGAGGTCTGACTTTTTGTACCGAAAAAGGCAAGGTCAATCATCTCAAAACCGCAATGAATACCAACCCTAACCATTTGTGGAAGGAAGTGTCTGATATCGACTTGTCTGGGTATGATGTGGTGCTCAATGATTTTGAGCCGATTACTGCTTGGGCTGCGAAAAAACAAAAAGTTCCCACCGTCGGCATTAGTCATCAGAATGCGTTTCGTTATTCAGTTCCTAAAAAAGGAGCTACATGGCTTGATCAAACGTTGATAGAGCATTTTGCGCCAACTGAATTTCATTTAGGTTTGCATTGGTATCACTTCCAGCAACCAATTCTGCCACCGATTGTTCACACTTCATTTGGGTTGGAAACGCAAAAGTTACATTTCATTTTAGTCTATCTGCCATTTGAAGACTTAGAAGAAGTATCCCAACTCTTACAGCGCTTTTCTAATCATGAATTTATTTGTTATCACCCCTCAATAAAAGAGGCTTATCAGCAAGAGCATTTAACCTTCATGCCATTATCTTATGATTCGTTTCAGCAGCACTTACATGCATGCCAAGGCGTGATTGCAAATGGTGGATTTGAATTGCCATCTGAAGCGTTAACACTCGGAAAAAAACTGCTCTTAAAACCCTTGGCTGGACAGTTTGAACAAATGAGTAATGTGGCTACTCTTGAATCGTTAGGTTTAGCCAGTTCGATGAATTGGATGGACCCGAGTAGCGTGCGAACTTGGTTGGATGAACAGCCAGCTGAAAAGGTTATTTACCCTGATGTGGCAGCAGCGATTGCTGAATGGGTAACGCAAGGGGATTGGAAAACGATTACTCCACTTTGGAGTGATTTATGGGAGCAAGTAGACTTTCCACATTATGCATTGATTAATGAATAGGTATGTATTCTCTCCATTCATTCAGCGCACAAAAGCGTTTTATAAATATTTATATTTTTTATATTTACTCCTAAGTTATTGAAGTTTGTCTATTTTTAGTGATTTTTAGTGAAATGATCTGATTTAATCTCAATATGTTTGCCTCAAGAATTATATTGATGAATAGTGTGCTCGTCGCCCATTCATTGGCGTGGCAAATACAATGAATATTAAATATCTTTTTGCTGCTTTCAATCATCAATATAATAAAGATGAGGCAGTCGATTGTTAGAGGCATACACAAATGACTAACCAAATAGAACAAAGCAATGCTGTAATTAATACAAGAACGGAATCTACTTTACGTGGCGTTGATCTAAACTTATTAACCGTTTTTGATGCAGTAATGCAAGAGCAGAATATTACTCGTGCTGCTCAATTCTTAGGGATGTCACAGCCAGCGGTAAGTAATGCTGTTGCTCGTTTAAAAGTGATGTTTAATGATGAGTTATTTATGCGTCATGGTCGTGGTATTCAACCCACCCTACGTGCTCGTCAATTGTTTGGTCCGATCCGTCAAGCTCTACAATTAGTACGCAACGAATTACCGAATTCAATCTTTATTCCTGAAACATCAAATCGTGCATTTAAGCTGGCAGTATGTAGCCCATCGGACATGCGTTTTGCTCCTCGTATTATGAGTAGCATTGCAGAAAGATCGCCGAGTATTCAACTTCACTTAGACGCTGAATTTGATCGCCAATTACCAGAAAAACTGCGTTATCAAGAAGTCGATTTTGTGATTGACTACGCGCGTTTTGATCAGCCTGGTTATTCAAGCACAGAAATTTTCAGCGATGAATTAGTCGTTGTCGTTTCAGCTAATCATCCTCGTATCGGTTCACAGATTTCTGAGCAAGAGTTTTTAACAGAAAAACACGCAACGTTATCGAAAGTAAATGGCATTAGTAGCTTTTATGAGCGCGTATACGGTGGTGATATCGACTGTAATGAGTCTTACCAAGGTACGGGTCTGAGCAACATCTTATATGTTGTTGGTCAGTCTGAGTTGTTAACCGTTGTACCTCGTTGGTTAATAGAGACCATTCCAAATCGTGCGAACTACAAAGTTCTGCCTTACCCATTCGCGGATAACAAAGTAGCGGGCTATTTAAGCTGGCACGAATCAAGTGAAAAAGATAAAGGTCACATCTGGATGCGCGATCAGTTAATGCTGATTTGTGGTGAAGCGTTAGCCGACGCGATGTAATGCTAAAAGTGGCTAAATGAAAAAATAAGAAGCGCATGCCGAACGGTGTGCGTTTTTTTATGGGGAAATAGATGTGAGCCAACTCTAAAAGTGAGAAATATTATTATCTTAATTTTCCTTACATACAAATGAATCAGTAAGTGTTATCAGTTAATGTTAGAGCTTTACACTTAAAATGGATGAATAAGCAGTAATTGGAAGCGTTTCTGTTTAATGAGCACATAGACATCACTTGTTATTAAGCGGTAAAGTGAAGTGCTCGGAGCAAAATCTTCGAGCTGCACCCTGTTTTGTTGTTATGACAATCAAGCAGGTACATAGATATAAGAATATAAGAAAGTCGTGGCTTGATTGGAGTCATATCTTCGACATATTCAGATGTCATTTTAGGCTAAAAATAAGCCCTAACTATGTAGCACTTACTTTTTCAACTCTGCCATGCAGGAAATGAGTAAGTCAGAAGGAGGCAATATGGAAATGTTATCCGGCGCGGACATGATCGTTCGTTCCTTAATCGATGAAGGTGTAGAGCATATCTACGGTTATCCAGGCGGTTCAGTTTTGGATATTTATGATGCTCTGCATGAAAAAAGTGCTATCGAACACGTACTGGTTCGCCATGAACAAGCTGCGGTTCACATGGCCGATGGTTATTCACGCGCAACGGGTAAAGTCGGTGTAGTGTTAGTTACATCAGGCCCAGGTGCTACCAATGCCATTACCGGTATTGCGACCGCTTATATGGACTCAGTGCCAATGGTGGTGTTGTCTGGTCAAGTTCCGAATAATTTAATTGGTAACGACGCCTTTCAAGAGTGTGACATGGTCGGGATCTCACGTCCGATTGTAAAACACAGCTTTCTTGTTACCAAAGCAGAAGACATTCCTGGAATCATCAAAAAAGCTTTCTACCTAGCATCAACAGGCCGCCCGGGCCCAGTTGTGGTCGACTTACCTAAAAACGTATTAAATCCGCTTGAAACTTTCCCGTATCAATACCCGAAAGAAGTGTCGATGCGTTCTTACAACCCAACCACAACAGGTCATAAAGGTCAGATCAAAAAAGGCTTAAAAACCCTTATTGAAGCCAAAAAGCCAGTGCTTTATGTGGGTGGTGGCGCGATCATGGCGGATGCAAGCGAGCAATTGCTCAAATTGGCAGAAGCATTGAATCTTCCCGTTGTGAGTACCTTGATGGGCTTAGGCGCATTCCCGGCGACGCACAAAAACTCCCTTGGTATGCTGGGCATGCACGGCACTTATGAAGCGAATATGGCGATGCATAATGCCGATTTGATCTTCGGTGTCGGGGTACGCTTTGATGACCGAACCACCAACAATGTTGAGAAATATTGTCCGAATGCCAAGATCATGCACATTGATATCGATCCATCGTCGATCTCAAAAATCATTCAAGCGGATCTTCCTATCGTCGGTTCAGCCGATGAAGTGCTTGATAGTATGTTGAAGCAACTGCCAGAAAAAGAAACCAAGCAAGATAAAGAAGCGATTGATACGTGGTGGCAAGAGCTGCAAAGCTGGAAAAATCGTAAGTGCCTTGAGTTTGATCGCACCACCGATCGCATTAAGCCACAGCAAGTGATTGAAACACTTTACAAGCTCACCAATGGTGATGCGTATGTGGCGTCGGATGTTGGTCAGCACCAAATGTTTGCCGCGCTTTACTACCCATTTGATAAGCCACGTCGCTGGATTAACTCAGGCGGTCTAGGCACCATGGGCTTTGGTCTGCCGGCGGCAATGGGCGTGAAATATGCGCTACCACAAGAAGAAGTGGTGTGTGTGACGGGAGATGGCAGTATTCAAATGAATATCCAAGAGCTATCAACCTGCATGCAATACGATATCCCGGTTAAGATCATTAACTTGAATAACCGTTTCTTGGGTATGGTAAAACAGTGGCAAGATATGATCTATCAAGGCCGTCATTCACATTCTTATATGGATTCCGTCCCTGATTTTGCCGCGATTGCAGAAGCGTATGGTCATGTGGGTATCCGCATTGATAAACCTGAAGATCTTGAAGCAGGCTTGAAAAAAGCCCTCGATATGAAAGATCGTTTGGTATTTGTCGATATCAATGTCGATGAAACAGAACATGTGTACCCAATGCAAATCAAAGGGGAAAGCATGGATAAGATGTGGTTAAGCAAGACGGAGAGAACTTAATATGAGACATATCCTTTCATTATTATTAGAAAACCAACCGGGCTCTTTGTCGCGCGTTGTCGGTTTATTTTCTCAACGTGGCTATAACATTGAATCATTAACCGTATCACCAACCGATGATGAGACTTTATCTCGAATTAACATCACGACCGCAACCGATGCGTTGCAGTTAGAGCAAATCGAAAAAAACCTGCATAAGCTGGTGGATGTACTAAAAGTACAAGAAGTCACAGAATTCGATTACGTTGAGCGTGAGTTAATGCTGGTTAAAGTCAAAGCCAGTGGTTTTTCTCGCGCAGAAGTGCATCGCTTAGCCGATGTGTTCCGTGGTCAAATCGTTGATGTAACGGCTTCGCTGTTTACGATTCAACTGGCCGGTGACAGCGCCAAACTTGATGCTTTCATTAAAGCGGTATCAGAAATGACAGATGTGATTGAAGTGGCAAGAAGTGGTGTGGTTGGCATCGCCCGTGGTGAGCGTGCTTTGAAAGCCTAATTAGCACTCACAAAAATCGGTACTTAGAGAACGCAGTCAATTTGGCTGCGTTTTTTTATACGCTCACCATTTCGTACCTGAGCTGAGCCTAAGCGAGAATGATACGGAGCCTTGCACCTATTTCGTATTTTACACCTCGACAATTCATGAATATCTTTATGCTTAAATAAGGCTATTCATCGACACTATATGAGACTTTAGTCTAATGCCTAAATAGTTCTGTCCTAAACTTTAATCATTGGGTGGATCATTTTAGGTAGGGTAAATGAGATGTCGAGTGGAGTGTTGGTGAGAGTCACCGTGGCGAGTTTATTCGTGCTTGCTTTTCAGTTCAGTGCTTTGTATTTCTTATTAGCGGTGGTGTTATTGAACACTCACCACCGAGAGCTTTTTGGTTGGTGATTTAATGAGATGGTGTGAATTTAAAGCAATAAAAAAGGAGACCTATAAGGCCTCCTTTTGATTTCTATTCGCGTTTTAAAAATTAAAGAACGTGAACAGAAGAAGTATTGGTTGTGCCTGATGGTACAAGCGCACCAGAAACCATTACCGCGATATCGCCTTTTTCACCAAAGCCCATTTCTAGTGCTAGAGCCATACCTTGACGGTAGAAGTCTTCAGTATCGTTAATTGAATCAACAACGATTGGCGTAACACCTTTAGATAAGCAAAGCTGAGCGGCTGTCTTAGTGTTCGTTGTAACGGCAATGATTTTTGCTGTTGGGAAGTATTTACGAACTGAACGAGCAGATTTACCTGCTTCGGTTGCCACAACGATCACTGGAGCGGCTAGTTTCTCAGCAGTTTCAACGGCTGATTTACATACTGCTTCTGTGATGCGTAGACGTGGGCTGTCTAAGCGAGAGCTAAGCTCTGCTTTTAAAGCGCGGTCAGTACGAGCACAGATTTGCGCCATGATAGTTACCGCTTCAACAGGGTATTTACCTTTTGCAGACTCACCAGAAAGCATAACTGCATCCGTGCCATCCATGATTGCGTTAGCAACGTCGCCCGCTTCTGCGCGAGTTGGACGTGGGTTTTTGATCATAGAATCTAGCATTTGAGTTGCTGTGATAACCACTTTACGTGCACGGTTACATTTCTCGATCATCATTTTTTGCGCGAAGATTACTTCTTCAACAGGGATCTCAACACCTAGATCACCACGAGCAACCATGATGCCGTCAGACGCTTCAAGGATTTCGTCGAAGTTGTCTACGCCTTCTTGGTTTTCGATTTTAGAGATGATTTGGATGTTCTCACCACCGTTTGCACAAAGCAGTTCACGGATTTCTTTTACATCGTCCGCTTTACGGATGAAAGAAGCCGCAACGAAGTCAACACCTTGCTCACAACCAAATTTAAGGTCTGCTTTGTCTTTTTCTGCAAGTGCAGGAAGTTTTACAGAAACACCAGGAAGGTTAACACCTTTGTTTTCGCCTAGGTCACCGTTGTTCAATACAGTACATTTCACTTCAGTGTCAGTGGTTGCAACCACTTTCATTTCGATAAGACCATCATCAACTAGGATAGTATCGCCAGCCGTTAAGTCTTGCGCGAAACCTGGGTAAGTTACCGCGACTGTGTTTTTGTTACCAACAACAGAAGTGTCGGTTGTGAAAGTGAAGTCTTGACCTGCCACTAGAGCAACATCGTCGCCATTTTCTAGTTTAATCGTGCGGATCTCTGGGCCTTTAGTATCTAAAAGGATAGCCAGTTGTTTGCCTGTGTTCTTCATTACTTGGCGAAGATTGTTGATGCGGTTGCCGTGCTCTTCGAAATCACCGTGTGAGAAGTTCAAACGCATGACGTTCATGCCAGCGTTTGCAAGTTCAGTCAGTTTCTCAACAGATTCAGTTTTCGGGCCAATCGTACATACGATTTTGGTCTTTTTCATGAGTAGATACTCTCCGGTAAGTAATATTATAATTTCAATTTTTACAGGTTTTAATGGTAGGCAATGATTTGCAGTCAGCATTAAAACAGAAATTCTGTCATACAGTTTATACCCACATTAGTTAAAGCGGCAGTATTGTCATTACCACTTCAATTATTGCGAGCGTTATTGCTATTTACACTCTCGCATTGCCACATGTCATTCTCTTTGCAGCATAACTTCTTATTTTTACCACCGGCGAGTCGGCTTATTCGTAATTTTGTTTCTTTAAAGAAGAAAGAATTTTACCAGTCTTTGTGGGGAAGATCACGAACCTTACTTGTCTTAGAGCAATCTTTCTTTAATTAATATTTATTTTTTGTTATGAAATAAATAGACTAATAAGTTTCGTTTTGCTTTAATATCTTTCGTTTCAAAACTAACTTGGTTTTATTTATGTCTAAACGAAACACTCAGCAGCGTCGGCATTTGATTGTTCAACAAGTCAATGAACATGGTGAAGTCAGTGTTGATGAGCTAACAAAACAATTCAACATCTCCGAAGTGACGATTAGGAAAGACCTTTCAGCATTAGAGGCGAGTGGTTTATTACTGCGTCGCTATGGTGGTGCGATCGCGCTGCCGAAAGAGATCATCAATGAAGTGTTTTCAGAAGAAGTTTCGAAACGAAAGGTAAGCCTTGCAAAAGCCGCAGCCTCTCTTATTAAAGATCATCATCGCATCATTATTGATAGTGGCAGCACCACTGGCGCATTAATAGAGCAGCTTAACGACAAAAGAGGGCTCGTGGTGATGACCAACTCTCTTAATGTCGCCAATGCACTGAATGCATTAGAAAGCGAACCCACTCTATTAATGACCGGTGGTACTTGGGATACGCATTCAGAATCCTTTCAAGGACAAGTTGCAGAACAAGTGTTGCGTTCATACGACTTTGATCAATTGTTTATTGGCGCAGATGGTATCGACTTGCAACGTGGTACCACGACCTTCAATGAATTATTAGGGCTCAGCCAAGTGATGTCTGAATCAGCAAGACGCGTTGTCGTCATGGTTGAATCCGACAAAATTGGTCGAAAAATTCCAAATTTAGAACTGGCATGGGAAAAAATCGACGTGCTAGTTACTGATAATGGCATCAGCGCTGAACAACAAGCACAAATAGAACAACATAATGTGCAAGTGCTGATCGCTTAACTCATTTAATCATCTTATCTTTACCACCTTTTGCTTGCTGCTGGTAAGGGAATAATAAAGGAAATACTTATGTGTGGAATCGTCGGTGCGGTAGCACAACGTGATGTCGCTGAAATCTTAGTCGAAGGTTTACGCCGTTTAGAATACCGTGGTTATGACTCGGCGGGTATCGCCGTCGTGGATGCGGATTCGAATATGACGCGTGTTCGTCGTTTGGGTAAAGTAAAAGAATTATCAGATGCGGTAGATGCGACTCAAGTATCGGGCGGTACTGGGATTGCACACACGCGCTGGGCAACTCATGGTGAACCTTCTGAAATTAATGCTCACCCACATGTATCCGGTGATATTTCGGTCGTGCATAACGGCATTATTGAAAACCATGAAACGTTACGTGAAGTGCTGCGCGAGCGTGGTTACGTCTTTGAATCTCAAACCGATACTGAAGTGATTGCTCACCTAGTTGAATGGGAACGTCGCACCTCAGAAACCTTAGTTGAAGCGCTGCAAAAAGCGGTGAAACAATTAGATGGAGCTTACGGTACTGTGGTGGTTGATCGTAACGATCCAAGCCGTGTTGTCGTGGCACGTTCTGGTAGCCCAATTGTGATTGGTTTTGGTGTGGGTGAAAACTTTATCGCATCTGATCAACTGGCATTACTGAGTGTCACTCGCCGCTTTATGTACCTTGAAGAAGGGGATGTTGCCGAAGTCACCCGTCGTGATGTGACCGTATTTGATGCGCAAGGACAATTAGTTGAGCGTGATATTGCTGAATCCAACGCAGAGCATGATGCCGGTGATAAAGGTCAATATCGCCACTTTATGCAAAAAGAAATTTTTGAGCAGCCAACCGCGTTAATTAACACCATGGAAGCGCGTTTAACCAAAGATACCGTGATCACGGAAAGCATTGGCGTTAATGCCGCTGAGATACTGGCTAAAGTTGAGCACGTACAAATCATTGCTTGTGGTACTTCTTACAATGCCGGAATGACAGCGCGTTACTGGTTTGAATCATTGGCGGGCGTAAGTTGCGATGTGGAAATTGCATCTGAATTTCGTTACCGTAAATTTGTTACTCGCCCAAATAGCTTGCTCATCACCTTATCTCAATCAGGTGAAACGGCCGATACGTTAGCAGCATTGCGCTTAGCCAAAGAAAAAGGCTACATGGCCGCAATGACGGTATGTAATGTTGCCGGTTCGTCATTGGTTCGTGAATCTGATTTTGCTTTCATGACTCGCGCGGGAACGGAAATCGGTGTGGCATCAACCAAAGCCTTCACCACTCAACTCGCGGCATTGCTAATGCTAGTCACCGCAATGGGTAAGCAGCAGCAACGTATTGATGGTGCAAAAGAAGCGGAAATTGTAGAAGCTCTGCATGCACTGCCAGCTCAAATTCAAGCCGCGTTAGCTTACGATAAAGAAATTGAAGCACTGGCGGAAGACTTTGCGGATAAGCATCACACCCTATTCTTAGGTCGCGGAGAGTTCTACCCAATCGCAATGGAAGCCTCATTAAAGCTAAAAGAGATCTCGTATATTCACGCAGAAGCGTATGCAGCTGGTGAACTAAAACATGGCCCACTCGCTTTGATTGATGCAGACATGCCAGTGGTAGTCGTAGCACCGAATAATGAGTTACTCGAAAAACTAAAATCAAATGTAGAAGAAGTGCGCGCTCGTGGCGGTTTATTGTATGTATTTGCCGATGCTGCAGCCGGTTTTGAAGCCGATGACAGCATGAAGATCATCAACTTGCCGCACGTAAGCGAAATCACGGCCCCGATTTACTACACCATTCCAATGCAGTTGTTGTCGTATCACGTTGCTTTGATTAAAGGCACCGATGTCGATCAACCGCGTAACTTAGCTAAGGCTGTGACAGTCGAGTAATTTAGGTCACTTAATCGGTAATGTTGTGGGAAAGTAATAAAATCTCATACTAAAACGGCAGCGTTCATATCGGTACGCTGCCTTTCTAACATGTTAACTCCCCAAAACCATTTAATAGCCTGAATATTTGAC
>NZ_AJYK02000101.1 GCF_000286955.2 Vibrio rumoiensis 1S-45 | reverse complement strand
TAACTTATTGCACTCTCAATGATCTTACTTCCCCAACATGAATCACTCTCTTTATTCAAATAGCAAATAAGGGGAATCGTTATGGAAAACCTTTTTTACTTGAGTGTTAAATACTTCAGACAACATCGATTCATTCATCACTTCATCGGTTTTCCCTACTGCCTGCACAACGCCTTCTCTTAACAGCAAAACATTATCGGAGTGACGTAATGTTCGATTTAGATCATGGTTGGCCATAATAATCGCTAAACCTTTACTTGCCATTAAATCGATAAGTCGATACAGCAAACTTTCTTGCCCTACATCAAGCGGTGCACTAGGTTCATCTAACAATAAAGCTTGTCCATAGGGGTTTAAACTTGGCCATACTTGAAGACATATCCCCGCAAGGCGAACTCTCTGCCATTCCCCACCAGATAAATGATGTATTGAGCGATGTAACTTGTTTTCAATCGATAGCAGCTCAGTTATTTCTTTTACCGCAGGAGAAATATCAAATTGATTTGCTGTGGTCGGAATAGATAAAGAGAGATAATGGAAAACAGACATAGAAAAAGCCGGGCGACCAGTTTGCGGCAGATAAGCACGTTTTTGCGCTAATTCAGCCAGCGTTAAATGCGCAATAGACTCACCAGAAAGACAAATCTCCCCGTGGCATTTAAGTAAGCCTGATATAGCTTCAAGTAAAGTGCTTTTTCCGCTGCCATTAGGGCCAATGACATGCAATATCTCACCTTCATTAACACATAATGATAATGGCAATAAGCGTGGTGCTACTGATACATTCTTAATCTCGATCATGATTTCGTAACAACATCCATATAAAAACAGGTGCGCCTAAACTCGTAGTCATCACGCCTAGTGGCAACTCTGCTGAAGAAAGTGACACGCGAGCTAATAAATCTGCAAACACCAGTAATGTTGCACCACAGAGTGCCGACATTGGTATTAAATATTTGTTTTCAGATCCAAATATTAGACGGATTAAATGTGGGATAACCAGACCAACGAAACTAATCACACCACCAATAGCAACAGAGCACCCAACCAATACCGACACTAATAAGATTAATTTCCATCGCAATTTAGCGACATCTAACCCTAATTGCTTGGCATGATTTTCACCAATCATCAGTAAATCTAAGGATTGAGTTTTCGTACACAACCAGATGATGGCTGGTAACATAACCAACCCTAATGAAACTTGTGTCCAAGTAACGCCACCTAAGCTTCCCATTAACCAATACATCAAAATTCTTAAATTAAGATTATCGCTAAAGTAAAACGCCCACGTCACCATCGCTCCAGATAATATTCCGAGAGCAACACCTATCAATAAGAGCCTTGCCGTTGTGAGATGCAGTGCTTTCGCCATCATGACTATTAATAAGGTAAATACTAATGAACCAGCAATCGCTACGAACATCGCCCCAAAAGGAGTCATCAAAAATGGGAAAAAGAATAATGCGATGACCATTGCTAGGCTTGCACCACCAGAAATACCCAGCACACCAGGTTCAGCCAGTGGATTTCCCAATAATACTTGAAGCGTGGCACCAGAAACGGCCAAGGATGCGCCAAGTAAAATAGCCGCAACTAAACGTGGGAGCCTTAAATTAAGAATGACTTGTTGTTGAAATTCACTGAGTGGTGAGAATAAAGAAAGATCAATATCACCAATGGATAAGTATGAAAGGCAAGAAATGGCTAACAGTACACTCATGATGATGAATGGAAGCCGCCATTTCTGTTTTTTTTGTATGATTAACTGATTGAATTGCATGTGTCTTAGGCTCGCATGGTTTGCCACACCATACCCAGTAAACTATCAAATGAAAAGCATTCCTTCATAAGACACTCTCATTTCCATCTAAATTAAATGAGAAATGCCTTAAGGAGAAGTTATCAGCGCTATTGTGCCACTTTTATAACCACTTCATTACCAATTAATAATTTAAGCTCCATTGATGTGCTGTCTTTTTCAATAAATACACACACCCTTTGTTTATCAGCTTTTGCTTGCTTAATTAAACTCGCTAATTGATTAACATCGTCATATTGCTCTCGATCAGCATCACGGCGACATAAATCTACAAATTCAAAAGGACAATTTTCAGGATACAAAACCAACTCGGACTCTTGCATTAAACGTAAGCTCTTAATTGATAGCATCTCAACATCTTGACCAAATTCAACCCACGTTAATGAGCCGGTAACCAACTCCTTATTATTCAAAACATCTTGATATAACGACTCTAATTCTGAGCGTTCATCAACGGTTGAGATTTGAGAAGACGAAAAAAAGCGTTCCCAAAATTTACGTCTTTCATCGACAGTGGCTAACTCTTGCTTAATGCTATTACGCTTTGACGCACCAAAATCCGCTAACATTGCAAGATTCTGAGGGAGTATTGATTCCAACTTTTCTCTTAAATAACGAATTAAAACCGGCGAAGCTCCACCACTGGATACCGCAATTTGAATGCGACCTCTATTGATCATTGAAGGCGTAATAAAATCACAATAAGGCTTATCATCAACGACGTTAACCATGATGTTTTTCTTTTTAGCATCATCATGTACACGATGATTCAATTCAGGGTTATCGGTGGTCGCCCATACCTGAATATAATCCACTAACATGTCACTTTGATAAAATGACTTAACCCATAAAAGAGTTTGTTCTTCTGCTAAATGTTGCAAATGTGGATGAACTTTCGGAGATACAACGGTCACTTTTGCCCCTGCTCTCAACAACATATCTATCTTCCTGCAGGCTACTTCTCCACCGCCGACAACAAGAACTGGCTTATTATTTAAATCTAGGAAAATCGGAAAATAGCGCATTCCATACCTTTTTGTGATGTGTGACTCACGAACGATACTACCAAATTTGTGCAGATAGGAAACATAGGATCTCCATCACAAACAATTTTACTTCGTATTTTTTTAATTTAACTCCTATTCACTCTATTAACTGTATCAATAATTATTATTTAATATCGCTTAATACAAAAAAAACAGAAGATCACATCAAAATCACTATAACAGTGCTAGATTGCACTATTTACAAAACCATAACATTTATTCATTCTAAATTTACACAAGGATTTGTGATTAGACTCAAACACATATTGGATGTTGTGTTTGTTTAATTCGAATTCTTACCTACGCTTAATATGGTAGGACTGTGGGTTGGATATAAAAATAACGACCAACCATTCACAATGAACATCATTCAAGTTACACAACATTTACTTGAAAAATCACAGAGAATCGAACTCAGAATCATACTGATTTCATGGACGTATACAGGAAGAATACACATGGCGAAAACAATTAAACTTTTAGCTTCAGCTGTTGCCGTTTCGGCAGTAATGATGGCCAATTCTGCCTTTGCAGGTACATTGCAAGATGTGCAAAAAGCAGGTGAATTAAAATGTGGTGTGAGTACTGGTTTAGCCGGTTTCTCTAACCCGAATGAAAAAGGCCAATGGGAAGGTCTAGACGTTGAGTACTGTGAAGCATTAGCTGCTGCAACTCTCGGCGATAAAACCAAGATTAAATTCATTCCTTTAAATGCCAAAGAGCGCTTTACTGCCCTGCAATCAGGTGAAGTTGATGTTCTATCTCGTAACACCACTTGGACATTGCAACGCGATGGTTCATTGGGTTTAAACTTTATTGGCGCAACTTACTATGATGGCCAAGGCTTCATGGTGAAAAAAGATCTAGGTGTGAAAAGTGCTAAAGAACTAGATGGTGCTTCTGTTTGTGTTCAAGCAGGTACTACAACGGAACTTAACCTTGCTGATTATTTCCGCGTGCAAGGAATGACATTTAAACCTGTTGTATTTGATACTATGGACCAAACTTCAAAAGGGTTTGATTCTGGCCGTTGCGATGTACTCACTTCAGATCAATCTCAACTTTATGGACTACGTTTAAATTTAAAAGATCCAAACTCTGCAACCGTATTACCTGAAATCATTTCTAAAGAGCCTCTAGGCCCTGTTGTTCGCCAAGGTGATGACCAGTGGTTTAACGTAGCTAAATGGACTCTATTTGCCATGCTGAATGCGGAAGAATATGGTATTACGCAAAAGAATGTCGATGAAATGAAAAAATCGAACGATCCAAACGTAAAACGTATTTTAGGTCTTGATGGTCCTAAAGGTGAAGGTTTAGGTCTAAAAGATGACTGGGCTTACCAGATTATAAAACAAGTGGGTAACTACGGTGAAATGTTTGAGCGCACCGTTGGTCAAGGTTCACCACTAAAAGTTGATCGTGGTGTCAACAAGCTATGGAATGCGGGTGGTTTCCAATACGCTCCGCCAATTCGTTAGTTTTCATAAGTTCTCGAAAAATTGAAGCTTTGATTACAATATAAAGCTAAGGGGCGGTTTCGGCCGCCCTTTTCATAATCAGATTTTGAGGTTACTGTCGTATGAAAACCACCAAATCAAATGAAACAGTCAATCCGTCTAATGCGGGTAACTCGCTTTCTAGTTTAATTTACAACCCCACCTTTCGGTCTGTCGTTTTCCAGGTACTGACCGTTGCCGTTATTGGCTATTTTCTTTATATCATCGTAAATAACGCGGTCACCAACCTTAACGATCGAGGGATCTCTACAGGTTTTGGCTTTCTTGACCGTGAAGCTGGCTTTGGTATCAGCCTAGCACTCATAGAATATGATGAGACCTACTCTTTCGGCCGAACCTTCTTTGTTGGCTTATTAAACACAGCTCTAGTCTCGATCTTAGGGATTATATTAGCGACCATTATTGGTTTTATAGTCGGTATTGCTCGTTTATCTTCTAATTGGATTGTCAGCCGTTTAGCTGCTGTATTTATTGAAATTGTTCGTAACGTGCCCCCATTATTGCAAATCCTTTTTTGGTACTTTGCCGTTTTACAAGCTCTACCCTCCGCTCGTCAAAGTTTAAGCCTTGGTGAAGCCGTCTTTTTAAATATTCGTGGCTTATATTTCCCTAAGCCAGTATTTGAATCGGGTAGTTGGATGATTGGTATTGCTGCCATCATTGCTGTTGCACTAAGTATTGCTGTTTATGTTTGGGCTAAAAAGAAACAGGCTCTCACGGGTCAACAAACCCCTGTTGGGCGTATAACACTTGGCCTATGTATTGGCTTACCTGTTATTGCTTACCTTTTAGCCGGAATGCCTGTATCTGCCGACTACC
Source organism: Vibrio rumoiensis 1S-45 (assembly GCF_000286955.2). GTDB lineage: Bacteria > Pseudomonadota > Gammaproteobacteria > Enterobacterales > Vibrionaceae > Vibrio > Vibrio rumoiensis_A. Next base: position 4,387 of record NZ_AJYK02000101.1, on the reverse strand, counting down.
CAGCGTTAAAAGGGTTTAATTTCCAAGGCGGTATTACGATACTTCCAGAGCTATTTGCACTCTTGATTGCCCTTGGTATTTTTACGGCAGCTTTTATTGCAGAAATTGTCCGTTCAGGTATCGAAGCAGTAAGTCACGGTCAAACAGAAGCGGCAATGGCGTTAGGTATTTCGCAATCAAAAACACTTAAGCTCGTTGTTATTCCACAAGCAATGCGAATTATTGTTCCACCGCTAACCAGTGAGTATTTGAATTTAACCAAAAACTCCTCATTAGCGATGGCAATTGGTTACCCAGATTTAGTTTCTGTTTTTGCAGGTACAACCCTAAATCAAACTGGGCAAGCCATTGAAATTATCTTCATGACCATGGGGGTTTACTTAGGGCTGAGCCTATTAACTTCTTGGCTTATGAATATCTACAACAATAAAGTTGCACTCGTTGAACGATAAGGTGGATAGAGAGATGAAACAACATCAATTTCAACCCAGTCTTCCGCCACCACCCAATACAGTTGGTATCGTAGGCTGGATGCGTAAAAACTTATTTAGTAGCCCATTAAACGGTATTACCACGGTTCTTCTGGCTTACTTTGCATTTCAACTAATTTGGTCAGTTTTAGATTGGGGTGTCTTTAACGCCAGTTGGATTGGCACAACTCGCGATGACTGTACAAGTACAGGTGCTTGTTGGGTATTTATTAGTGTGCGCTGGGAACAGTTCATGTACGGTTTCTACCCTACAGAAGAGCTGTGGCGTCCTCGCTTATTTTACGGCACATTAGCAATATTAGTCGCGTTAATGGCCTATGAAAAAACACCTAAACGTTCATGGATCTTTATTTTCTTTGGTTCAGCCTACCCTATTTTAATGGCTGGCTTATTAGAAGGATCGATGTTTGGTCTACCTTCTGTTGATACTCATCAATGGGGTGGATTACTGGTAACATTAATTCTTGCCATTATTGGTATTGTATTATCGTTACCGATTGGTGTGGTACTAGCTTTAGGTCGCCGATCTAAAATGCCAATCATAAGTAAACTGAGCGTTTTTTATATCGAAGTCTGGCGTGGTGTTCCTTTAATTACCGTACTCTTCATGGCATCGGTAATGCTACCACTGTTTTTTTCTGGTGGCGTTCAAACAGACAAGCTGGTTCGTGCTCTCATTGGGGTAACCATGTTCTACTCTGCTTATATGGCGGAAGTTGTTCGTGGTGGCTTACAAGCCATTCCTAAAGGGCAATACGAGGCAGCAGACTCTCTAGGGTTAGGTTACTGGCAAAAAATGCGCTTGGTGGTATTACCGCAAGCATTGAAAATCACCATTCCATCGATAGTAAATAACTTCTTATCGTTATTTAAAGATACTAGCTTAGTGTTAATTATTGGCATGTACGATGTACTGGGTATTGGTCAATCGGCAAATACCGATCCAAATTGGCTAGGTTACTCCACAGAAAGTTATGTCTTTGTGGGACTCGTGTTCTGGGTATTTTGTTTCGGGATATCTCGTTATTCGATTTATTTAGAAAACAAGCTAAATACTGGCCATAAACGTTAAGTGTAATTCAAGGAAGTATTATGACTGAACAACAAGATTACATGATCCAAATTCAGGACATGAATAAATGGTACGGCGAATTTCACGTACTAAAAAACATTAACCTTAACGTGAAGAAAGGCGAGAAAATCGTTATTTGTGGTCCTTCTGGTTCGGGTAAATCGACAATGATTCGTTGTATTAACCATTTAGAAGAGCATCAAAAAGGCAGCATTCACGTATCTGGTACCGAGCTGACGGAAGATTTAAAAAACATTGAAATCGTTCGTAAAGAAGTCGGGATGTGTTTCCAACATTTCAACCTCTTCCCTCACCTTACAGTATTAGAAAACTGTACTTTGGCGCCAATCTGGGTAAAGAAAATGCCTAAGAGTGAGGCCGAAAAGATTGCGATGAAGTATTTAGAAAGGGTAAAAATCCCAGATCAAGCGGATAAGTTCCCTGGCCAACTATCAGGTGGTCAACAGCAACGTGTGGCGATTGCTCGCTCTTTATGTATGAACCCACAAGTGATGCTATTTGACGAGCCAACATCGGCACTCGATCCTGAAATGGTACGCGAAGTTCTGGATGTAATGGTTGAACTGGCCGGAGAAGGTATGACCATGCTTTGTGTCACTCACGAAATGGGTTTTGCAAAAGAAGTGGCTGACCGTGTGATATTTATGGATGCTGGTGAAATCATCGAAGAAAACAACCCGAAAGATTTCTTTGAGAACCCGCAATCCGATCGCACCATTAATTTCTTAAGCCAAATCCTTCATCATTGATTTAGCTCAAGTTATATTATTTATAAATACACACTAAATCATAAAGTAATGCATAACAAAAAGCCTTAGCGTCATTGCTAAGGCCTTCTTATTATTAGAGGTTTTCTAACCTAGAAATACCAAAACCAGCAACAATAAAATCGGACGTACTGGATTTGGCTTAACCATCATTTAATCATTGGCAACTGATCTCATCCCAAAACCAGTTTGATTGATTGGGTGTTTCCCATACACCCGGTGAGTTTTTAGCGGTAAAACACTTACCATTATGTGTCACTTTATCGCCTGCACCTACTTGAGTTTCACCAGCCACCCAAGTAATAAATGTATTTGGATTCGGTGTAGGCTCAGGGCTTGGTTCTGGCGTTGGTTCTGGTGTAGGCTCTGGAACCGGTTCAGGTGTTGGAGCAGGTTCAGGCGTCGGCTCTGGCGTTGTTGCACCAGAAACTAATTGCCACGGACCACCAGCGGCAGGGCTATCCCCTTGTGTCCACCATTTCGCTTCATAAACACCACCTTCAAAACTCACTTGATTGCCAGCAGTGTAAACTTTAGCCACTTCCCATGCTGCGATACCATTAACAGGTGGATCAACAGGATCTGGATTGACTGGTTCTAAATTATCGACAACGCGTACTTGCGGCCACCCTGCATGCGAACCGTAAAAGTTAGTCACACATTTTTCATAATCGCCTTCAACTAATGCAGAATACGCCGTTTGGAAGCCAACTAATTCACATTCAAATGAATAACCGCCTGGACGGTCAGCATAATATTTCCAGTTACCATCCCAATTGGTATAAAGAACATCAGTTGCACCATTTAAGTTTAAACTTCCATAAGGCGTCTGCTGCCAGCATGTATTTTTCTCATCTGCTTCAATTGGAATTTGGAAATGTGCAGCTAAACCTTCCCAGTAACGAATACGGTTAACAGGTTGTCCTTTTGTTTTGTTTTGCTCACCGCATTCAATACCGCCATTGATAATATTAATAGTCGTACCAAATCCATAACCAATTCCAGCGTCTAATTCCCGTTGCGAAGGTGTCCATGTACGATCAATAACATGCAACATCGCCGGTTTTGGTGCTTGAGGCGTTAAGAAAAACCAAATAGCCGAAGCAAGGTTTAGCCACGAATCAGCCACTAAGCCAGGGTTATTCAGTAAGACAGTTGCATCACCATCGTACATCACTTCAGAAAATGCGCCGTAGTTAAAGTGGTAAGAAAGTTGTTTTGCACCACGACCGAAATAGCCTTCACCCGTTGCGCAAGGCCAGCGTTTATTCTGCCAATCATCTTGGCCGCAACCAGTGGTGTAACCGACTTGGCCTTCAGACCAACCCATTTCGCGAACATGCACAAGCGCTTGTTGCCATTCTTCAAGTGCTAGTGGGTTGTCAGAAATATTATCCTTAGCAATATGACCACCCGTTTCTTGAGAGAAGTGAGCAAAAGCAGTCACAATTGATTTCTTACAAATGGCGTCTGAATCACGCCCGTCTGTGTATTCACCACAAAATGCAGGAAACTTCCCTATCGCTCGTAAAAAACGAGTATAAGTATATTCAGGTGCAGCCATGTGAGTGAGAAATTCCCAGTCAGACTGTGGAAACACTTTTTCCACACGTTTTACGTTATCAGGGTTCGTTGCCAAACCGGGTTCAATCGTTTCTACAACAGAATTAGGCGTTGTTTGTAGCGCTCCAGCCCAAGTCGTATACATTGGATCGGAAGTTTGCGCTTGTTCAGAAGCTTGTATATCGGCCCGAGACACAACATAACCCGATGCATTTTCTGGATCCGGCTGAATGTTCATTGCTGCCATTGCATTGCTTGAAGAAGCAATTCCAACTATCAATGCCAAGTATTTTAATTTAAACATAACTCTTTCCTTGTGTATGAAATTCACATCTAAGAAGAGTAGTTTTATTCACGTGTATATATAGTGATAAGTTTGTTTATACGGTAAATTTGCGAGGAATAGTTGTTATGTGGTGTAGCATTACGGGTTGAGTTAACGAAAGTGTGAATAGATTGACATTATGATTGAA
>NZ_AJYK02000100.1 GCF_000286955.2 Vibrio rumoiensis 1S-45 | reverse complement strand
GTTGTTGTGGATAATACTCCTTCACCTTCTGATTATAATTTGAACGAAAATATTAAGCTAATAACATTAAATGATAATGTAGGTATAGCGAAAGCTTTAAATATTGGCATTGATTATGTAAAAGAACAGTCTTACAAATATTGTTTGCTATTGGATCAAGATAGTGAACCTGATTATAAACTAGTAAATGGATTAACAGAGTTCTTTAATAATAAGTCAGACATTAATGATATTGCTTTAATTGCACCTAGTTATTTTGATAAAGCCCTTGGCCGTAATGCGTCATTTATTCAAAAAAATAAATATACTATGGGAAGAACTTTAGCAATGGGTGAGGAGCCAATTGAAGCATCATATGTAATTACTTCAGGAACACTACTAAATTTATCTTGTTATGACAAAATAGGCCCAATGAATGAAGAGTTATTTATCGATTTTGTTGATATTGAATGGTGTTTAAGAGCTAATTATAAAGGGTACAAAATATTAGGATTGCCTTGGTTGAGAATGGAGCATGAAATAGGCGACAAGCCAGTGAAGTTTTTAGGTAAGGAATATGTTAACCATTCTGCTATAAGGCATTATTATTACTTTAGGAACGTGTTCATGTTATTAAGAATGAAGCATGTGCCAATACAGTGGAAAGTATCTGAAGTTTTTAAATATATCCCAAGGTTTATCGTTTATGCCTTTTCAACAGAAAATAAGCGAGAACAAGTTTTATATATGACAAAAGGGATGTTTCATGGAATTATAGGCAGGTTTGGCAAGTTGCGTGGATAAATTATTGTCTTTAAAGTATTCTTATTTATCAGCTAATCTAAAAAGGCAACTCATTCTTTTTATTTATGTGATTGTGTCTTTTTTGTTATTTTTTTTGGTCCGAGATGTAGAGAGTTCGCAAGATTATCTTAATTATTTAAACTGGTTTGAAGATGTAATTCAGACTAATGACAATGTCGGTTTTTTTCGATTAAAAGACCCGGCATTTAATCTTCTATCTGAAGTATCTCACATCTTAGGTGGTGGAGTTTTCTGGGTAATATTCAGTTTGGTTTCAATAGCTATATTTTCAAAAGTTATTTTTTTGAAAAGGTTTGAACATCAAATTATATTAACTTTTATATTGTTGTATTTTTGTAAGTTTTTTTTCGTTTTTGAATTGACTCAATTTAGAGCTGCTGCTTCTATATCTACAGCAACATTAGCTTTCTTTTTGTTTATTGATAAAAAGTATTTAAAAAGTTATATGTGTTTATTGGTCGCTTTAGCTATTCATATGTCTGCACTGTTAATTTTACTATGTATTCCATTGTTTTTATTAATATATAAAGTAAAGAATCAAGGGAGAATAGTATTTATATTGCTATTATTTTTGTTATTTGCAGTTGTTTTCCCTTTTAATTTTGCATTGTTGGATAATGTCCCTATTCTAGGATCTAGAATTAATCCATATATTAATGGTGAATACCCGATCCAACAATTAAGTTTAATTAATTCTTATTTGATTGTTAAATCGGCGTTTTTATTTTTTTATGTCATTTGGTTTAACTGTAAGAAAAATAAGCGCATAATAACTGTAAATTATTTTTACTTGCACTTGTTTTTTTACATATCGTATTTAAGTACGTTTATATTTATTGTATTTCGTCAAAATGATGTGATGGCTTTAAGGGTGTCAGAGTTCTTTTCTCTTTTTGATTTATTGTTTTTCACCTTATTAGTTGGGGTTTTTAACAAAGAGTCAAAACTGTTGTTTAGATTATTACTTACGCTCTTGTGTAGTGTGTTTTTGTTTTCATCTATTAAACTATTAAACTATTA
>NZ_AJYK02000099.1 GCF_000286955.2 Vibrio rumoiensis 1S-45 | reverse complement strand
AAGCAGAAGTTTTGATGTTGTTAACTTTGTCACTAACGTTAGCTTGCAAACATCTTTATTAAAAGACAGTTTACAACTTAATTGTTCTGTAACAATTGATAAGCAATGCTTTAATGAGTTCATTGACAAAATAAAGCAGCAGAATAAAAAAACACACCTAACGATCATAGATTTGGATTACTTTACACCAGATCGATTCGCTAAGTACCTGAATTTAATGGAAGATATGAAGGTGATGAATTATGAAGTATTGATTAATGCTGATCTTGATATTAGCGCAGAATCAATCATTCATTTCCCAAGGGTGCAAGGTGTTTTCTACCGCAGTGATGCTATTGAAACCATAAACTTAGGAATGAGAAAAATGCTTGAGGGAGAGCAATGGTTTAGCCGGAATATTGCTCAATCGATGATTGAGTATTATCGAAGGCAAGAAATGTATGTGTCAAAGGCGGTAACTGATTTGACGGTACGCGAAGAGCAGATTTTGAAATTACTATTAATGGGTGCCTCGAATGGACAAATTGCAGAAAAGTTATTTGTAAGTGAAAACACAGTAAAAACTCACTTACACAATGTGTTTAAAAAGATAAAAGTGAAAAATAGGTTACAAGCTTTAATGTGGGCTAAGGGACAGAATTTAGCTAGGAACTCATTGTGATTAAAATAATTTTTTGTTTGATAGGGATCATAAGTACTTCTTTTTATTCTTCAGCGGAAGACGAAATTGACAAACAAAAATTAGAGTCCACAGAAATTAGAGGGGTAATCGTCGATAGAACAGTGACACGTCTAGGTGCAGACTTTTACTCATTTTTTAGCCGCAATATTTATGAGCAATATCCAACACTCGATGAAAATATTTTGATTAAAGAGAGACCAACAGCACTTTCTGGTTCAATAATAACGGTTTTCCATTTTTCTACACCAATTTATAGAACAGCGTTATCCCCAGGAAGAAGGCAAGCTCAAGAAAAATCAGATGAAGCTATTCAAGCTTTACAGAGATATTTATTGCGCTGGAAATTAGAGCAAAAGTATCGTGATAAATCGGATTTAGCAGACAACGAGTTACAGTAGGGAGAGCGTATGAAATATATTAATAAATGGAGCGTTGTAATATCCATCTGTTTGTACTCACAAGTGGGTTCTGCAACGGAAATGGTTTATACACCGATTAATCCAAGTTTTGGTGGTAACCCTTTATATACATCACATTTAATGGGGGTTGCGAATGCCATTAATGATTATAAAGGACCATCAACCGACAATGGCTTTGAAGAAGAATCCGCCCTTGATCGGCTGGCTGCAAACTTAGAATCACGGCTGATAAGTCAATTACTTGGTGATGTTGGTAACGGTAATTCAGGACAACTCGAAACCAGTGATTTCATTCTTAATATTGTTGATAGCAATGGCCGATTAACCGTTCAAATCGTTGATAAGGGAACTGGCGAAACGTCCGAAATTCAAGTTAGTGGTTTAAACCCTGATTTATAATTTGGATGAAGCTTAAGGAATTAGCATGAAAAGACTGTCTATATTAATAATAATTATGATGGTTGCAGGGTGTTCAAATTCACTCGGCATACCGGACACTGATGAAACGCCAAAATTGATGCAACGTGGTAGCACTTATAACGATTTAACGAAGTTACCGGATCCTAGGGGAAAAATGTATGTCTCGATCTATGATTTCAGAGATCAAACGGGGCAGTACAAGCCGCAACCGAATAGTAACTTCTCAACGGCAGTGCCTCAAGGTGCAATATCATTACTTATCATGTCGTTGATAGACTCTAAATGGTTTGTCCCTTTGGAACGTGAAGGGCTTCAAAATTTGCTAACGGAACGTAAAATCATTCGTGCTGCGCAAAATGGTAGTAAAAGTGAATCAAGCATTCCATCACTGCGATCTGCAAATGTGATGATTGAAGGTGGGATTGTGGCTTACGACACCAACATTAAAACCGGTGGTTTAGGGGCGCGTTATTTAGGTATTGGGGCTTCGAGTCAATATCGGACTGACCAAGTTACTGTGAGCTTACGGGTTGTTGATGTCGCTACCGGGGCAATTTTATCGAGTGTTACGACAAGCAAAACTATTTTCTCACAAGAAATGCAAGGTGGCGCATTCCGCTATATAGATTATAAAGACTTGTTAGAGGTTGAATTAGGCTACACCAATAATGAGCCGGTCAACATTGCGTTAATGTCTGCAATTGATGCGGCAGTGATTTATCTCGTTGTTCAAGGTATCGATCAGGGGTTATGGCAACCAAAATCTGCTGAAGAACTCAATAATGCAATTTATAAAAATTACAGTAAGCATACCGTTGAGGTGCTTTAACTGAATTGAATTTGGTGATGGTACTAAGGGTAATAACAGATGCTCATCTAGCTGATCACTAGGTGAGCATTTTTTAATTTTAGATGTTTATTTTTGTTACTTGTCTATTTCATTGATTGTTTATTATAAATGACAGTTTTGGGAGTTCAACTTCAAGATTGATAATGAATAACTTGAACATAAAGTGCAACATTACGAGCGTAGTATATGAATTTTGATTTAACTAATGATGACAAAACAGCTAAATCAGGCTAGGATTTGCGATGCACTTCATATAATTATGGTAATTATGTCATGTATCTTAATAGGTGCGACTATTTAGATCACTTCGTGGTCTGAGTAGTCATTCGTACCGCTTTACTAAAAAAGCGTACGAAGTGTCCGTTTAGCTAAAGGTTTGGCCGCCACTTAGCTAAACGTTAGGGCACATTTTGGTAGTTACGCATAGCTGGCCGTTACTTTTGTGATGGTTTTTGTAACAAGCTCAGGTTAAATTTCCTGAGCTTTTTTATGCCTGTCATTTAACGATATTTAGTGACGTCAAGATACGATTTTTAGTAAATTATCTTTTTTATCAAAACAAATATGGCACAATTCCTTTTCTCACACTCAGCTTAGAAGTTCACCTTTATTATGAAGATCTTACACACTTCCGATTGGCACTTAGGGCAAAACTTTTTCACTAAAAGTCGCAAAGAAGAGCACCAAGCTTTTATTTGTTGGTTATTGAAAGTTGTTGATACGCAAGGTGTTGATGCCGTCATTATTGCCGGAGATGTGTTTGATACCGGATCTCCGCCGAGTTATGCCCGTGAGATGTATAACCAATTCGTGGTGGATCTTAATCGGTTAGGCTGCACTTTATTGGTGCTGGGTGGTAACCATGATTCCGTTTCAGTGCTGAATGAATCAAAAGCCTTACTCGCTTGTTTGAATACTTATGTTGTTTCCAATACTAGTGATTTGGTGGAAGAGCAGGTGCTTACCCTTAAAGATCGCAGTGGAAGTATAGGTGCGATTGTTTGCGCGGTTCCATTCGTAAGACCTCGTGATGTTGTGCAAAGTGTTGCTGGAGAAAGTAGCACCGATAAGAAACTGGCTTTAGGTGAAGCGATTCAGGCTCATTACGATCGTTTATATCAATACGCAAAACAGCGCCAAGTTGAAGTGGAAAGTGACATACAGCGTAAGGTTCCCATCATTGCTACAGGGCATTTAACTGCATTAGGGGTCACGACATCCGAATCGGTACGCGATATTTATATCGGCACATTGGAAGCCTTTGATGCATCGGCTTTTCCGCCTGTCGATTACATGGCTTTGGGACATATCCATAGGCCACAAATTGTCGCAAAATCTGAATCGATTCGTTACTCTGGTTCGCCCATCCCCCTTAGTTTTGATGAAATAAAAGTCCCAAATAAACAAGACAGTGAAAATGGCGTGGTGTATTCCAATAAGCAAGTGGTATTGGTGGAATTTTCTGGTAAAGAGAAGCGTATTCAACCACTTTCCATCCCATTGTTTCAACCAATGTCGGTTGTAAAAGGCAGCTTACAATCGATAGCTGAGCAGCTCACACAATTTAAAGACTCACAACAAACTGTGTGGCTGTGTATTCAAGTCGAAATTGAGGACTATCTGTCCGATCTTCAACCACGCATTCAAGCATTAACCGAAAATTATAATGTAGACGTTTTGCAGCTACGTCGAACTCGTACGGCTCGATCTCAAGCGCTTAGCCAAATGAAGAATGAAACACTTGCCGAACTGACGCCTTTTGATGTGTTTGATAAACGTCTGCAATTGGAGGTATTTGAAGGGGAAGTCGATGTTGAAAGGAAAAAGCGTATCGTTGAACAATTTAAACAAGTGGTAGAAGACGTGGAACATTCAGGAGACTCAAAATGAGAATTTTAAGCGTTCGATTTTGTAACCTGAACTCTTTGAAAGGTGAATGGAAAATAGATTTCACACAATCACCTTTCGCTGAAAATGGTTTGTTTGCCATTACTGGCCCCACAGGTGCAGGTAAAACAACATTACTCGATGCTATTTGTTTAGCGCTTTATCATCAAACGCCGCGTTTGGGGCTTATTTCAACCTCATCAAATGAGATTATGACTCGCGGCACAACAGAGAGTTTGTCCGAAGTTGAATTCGAAGTAAAAGGAAAGGCTTATCGCGCTTTCTGGAGTATGCGTCGCTCACGAGGCAAAATTGATGGTAATTTACAATCTGCCGTTGTTGAATTAGCAGAAGTAGAAAGCGGCACAGTATTAGCAAGCCAAGTAAAGCGTAAAGATACGTTATTAAAAGAACTGACCGGGTTAGATTTTTCACGCTTCACAAAATCCATGATGTTATCGCAAGGTCAATTTGCGGCTTTTTTAAATGCTAAAGAATCAGAGCGAGCGGAACTGCTTGAAGAGCTAACGGGAACCGAAATTTACGGTGTGATCTCTGAAAAAGTACACGATCATTTTACGGATATTAAACAACAATTAGCGCAGTTAGAGTCAGAATCCAAAGGTGTTCAATTATTAACATCAGAACAAATTACCGAGCTTGAAAGTGAGTTAACGGTTTTACATGCTAAATTGAAATCCGACAAAGCCGTATTGCAAGAGTGGCAAAGCCATAGTCAATGGTGGAATCAATATAACGATGCAAATCAAAAGCTGACGACAGCTACACAAGCACTTGAAAATGCGACATTGGAACGAAAAGAAGCAGAACCGCAATTACATAAATTAATGCAAAGTGAACCTGCTGAAAAGCTGAGAATGCCCTTCCAACAATGGCGTGACGCTGTCACTAATGTTAATGCGATTGAACAGCAACGTAAAAGTAAACAACACGATTTTCATGAGTTAGAAAAGTACAAACAATCAAAGAAAAACATTTTTGAACAAGCGACAGAATCTCATGGCCTACAAAAGAAAGCACACCTCGAATTATGTATTTTATTAGAAGAAAAAGTACAACCGTTAGATGTTCAAATTGCTCAAATTGAATCGAAAATTCACGACTTACATTTGCAATATGAGCGTGAAGGAAAGCGTTTTGATGTTGCGCAGCAAGAAATACTTCAGGTAAAACAATTACTAGACAGTGATCAAAAACAATATGTAATCAGCCAAGAATATTTAAAATCACATTCAAGTGATGAAGCTTTATCTTTGCATTTAAATTCTTGGGAACTGCAAATTCAGCAAGTGGGTGAAAAAAGCCAGAAACTCTCTCAATTAGATAAAATGATGGAATCCGAGAGTAAAACTCTTCAAACATTGAAACTAGATATTGAGAAACAAGATCAATCGTTAAGTGAGTTGCAGAAAAATGTTCATGGTAAACACGCTGTATATCAAGCCGCTAATCAGTCTTGGCAGCAACGAGCTTTAAATGATAACCAAACTAATGACAGCTTAAATCAACAGCTTGAACAAAAAAATCGACAACTGAATTTGAGTTATCAGCTTCGCGTAAAGCAAGATGCTTGGTTTAAATTATCACAAAACATAAAACTTGATACGCAAAGTTTGGTAGAGCAATCCAACCAGCAAGTACAATTGAATCAATATTGCACTTCATTAAGGCAAACGTATAAAGCGAAAGATGCGTTAATTCAAAACTATACCCAACTGATCGATCAAGATATGCATTTAGCGGATTATCGTGCCAACTTAAACCTAGGTGAGGCGTGCCCTTTATGCGGTTCAAAACAACACCCTGCTTTAGAGGCCGGATCTCGGGTGAATCGCTCACAAATAAGCCTTGATAAAGAACAAGCTGAAAAGGACAAAAAAGAGATCGAAACAAAGGGCATTCAAGCACGTACCCAATTAGATTCGATTACGCGCCATATCGAAGACTTAAATAATAAGCAGGTTCTGAATAAAGCAGAGTTATTGGAAATTGAGCATCAATGGCGACAAAGCTTCACCGATGAAACACTAGAGTGTTTTGCTATTGAGGATCAGGCTCAGTTAAAGAAATACGAAATTGAGCTACCACAACAAATTGAGCAAATTAGAAATCTGCTATCTCAGAATCAGCAAGTCGAAAAACAGTTAAGCAGTGCCAAAGAGGCGTGGCAGCTGAGCGAGCGTGATTACGAGAAAGCGAAAGTGACAATCGATGGTGTTAAGCATCAATATCAGGCGTTATTAAAATCGCAAGAGGAGCGTACACAAGCTTATCAATCCTTAAGCGAAGAAAGAAAGAGTGCTTATCATACGTTATGCAAACATTGGCAATCTTTACACTATGTTTTGCCTGATTATGATATTGATTCTGAAGGCAGTGATGTTACGCACTTAATGCAATGGCTAGAAGAAAAACGTCATGCGTTACATCGCTGGCAGCAACACCATCAGCAATCCAATGATCTGCATAGTAAAATTGAACAAGCAAAACAGACATTAGCTCGTTTGGAAAAAGATCTCGAAGGGCAGCAGCATGCCTTACAAGACAGCCGTAAAGCGTTGAATAGTCAAACAGAAGAACTTGCACGTTTAAAACAGCAACGACAAGCACTTTTTGGAAATAGAGTGGTTGCGGATGAAAAGCGAGTAAGTCAAAACAAGCTAGATGAAAAAGAGCAGAATAAGCAGAAAGCCCAGCAAGACTTATATTCTTTGCAAGCCCAGTTAGAGAAATTATCGGGTGAATTGGAAAGTATTCTCGCGCAAAAAGAACAACAATCGAAACAATGTGATACTTATACTGCGAAATGGTTTGAGCAATTATCAAACAGTCCTTTTGAAGATCAAGGTGCCTTTGAAGCTGCGTTAATAAGTGAAGAAGAAAGACAGAAACTCATTCTTTTACAACAAGGAATTTCTCGCCAGTTAGAACGAACACAAGCATTACTTGAGAGTGCAAATATACAATGGCAACACATTCAACAACATGAGAAAGCGACGGCTTGGCAACAAATAGAGGCAGACACGGTTCTTAAAAATCAACAAGAGCTAGCTCAAACACTAGATCAAAACACTTATCGTGTTGGCCAAATAGAGCATGAATTAAATTTAAACACTCAACGTTTAGATGGGCAAAAAGCATTATTTGAACAAATTGAGAATCTTCGCTCACAATATGACGATTGGCAGTATCTGCACGCATTAATTGGCTCAAAAAGTGGAGATAAATTTCGCAAGTTTGCTCAAGGATTAACATTAGATAACTTGGTTTACTTAGCGAATAACCAACTGTCAAACTTGCACGGTCGATACTTACTGCAACGTAGTGGCTTGCAAGATCAAGAAGCTACTGAAGGCGCTGTAATCTCTGCGAGTGGCCTAGAGTTATCGGTTGTAGACACTTGGCAGGGAGATGCGATCAGAGACACCAAAACACTGTCAGGCGGCGAAAGTTTCCTAGTGAGCCTTGCCTTGGCATTAGCGCTCTCTGACCTAGTCAGCCATAAAACGAGTATTGATTCACTGTTTTTAGATGAAGGCTTTGGTACTTTGGATGCAGATACACTCGATATGGCATTGAATGCCTTAGATAATCTCAATGCTTCGGGCAAAATGATTGGGGTGATTAGTCACATTGATGCTATGAAAGAACGGATTCCGGTACAAATAAAAGTGCATAAGAAGAATGGGCTTGGTATTAGTGAGTTAGAAAAACAATTTCGATTTAGAGAAGAACAGGTAAGGGATGACCAATGACAACAATTGTAATTGATAACCGTAAAATTAAGCCCTCTAAAGTGGTGTGTGTGGGTAGAAATTACGCAGAGCATGTCAAAGAGCTGAATAATGCTATGCCAGATCAAATGGTCGTGTTTAATAAGCCGAGTACATCTATCACAACAGAATTAACGTCTTATCATCAGGAGCCTTTGCATTATGAAGGCGAAATCTGTTTTACCATTAAGAATAATCAAATTCATGCTGTTGGGTTTGGATTGGATTTAACCAAAAGAGAGCTTCAATCAGCATTAAAGTCCAAACAATTACCTTGGGAAAGAGCAAAAGCCTTTGATGGTTCTGCAGTATTGAGCAAGTTTGTCAGTTTATCTGGCGGTAATTGGCAAGGTTTATCACTTGAATTATTGATTAATGGGGTGCGAGTACAAGCCGGGGGAGTGAATAATATGTTATTCAGCCCAGATGAGATTGTAAAAGAAATCCTTTCTTATTCCCGATTAAATAATGGCGATGTAGTGATGACAGGCACACCAAGCGGTGTGGGTGTTGTTCAATCTGGTGATATTTTTACAGGCAGAATAAAGCAGCACGAACATATATTGATTGAATCTCAATGGATCGCTCAATAATCTTTAGGTGAGTTATTGAAAGGTCTAAATGTTATTAAATTGATCTTTTGTATTTTGACCTTGTCTGATGGGTTTCATTTATTTGTGTTATAAGGTTATTCTGTATATTTTTCTTGTTTTTCATTCAGCGATTGTTATTTGCTTGTTAATTAGAAAAACTAATCCGAAGTTGCATTTTTTTTCATTTTATTTCGTTATCAAAGGGCCATACTATGCGCGCAAATTGATCGTTAAAACAGAGTGAGAACACAGATGACACAAGCAATCTTGGAATCAGTTGCAACACCATCTATGGATAACAAAACCTACTCGGTTAACGTCAAAGGATTGATGAAACATTTTGCTGATGTATTATTTGGCAAAACTACAAAATCAAATAGTTATGTAAGTGACACATCAAATCTGTCATCACATTTACAGAAAGATTTAGGTTTATACTAAGTCTCTATTTGAAAAGATAAAATTTAAAGAAGCTGACCTATGGGTTGGCTTTTTTTTATGTTTTTTTTCTTTCATTTTACCAGCCACAATAACTTATCGGAGACACAAGTTAGCTATATGGTCTAATTTATTTTAATAATGCAGCAGTTAATTCTGTTTTGCGTTTTTGTTACCTTGTAATCCATGAACAAAGACAGCAGAATGTTCTGAGAATAAGAAGTAGAACTGCGATATTTCACTCATTTTAACTCAGGGTCCGCACTCATATACACTTCCTATTCCTAATATCCAAATGCCAGAATGACTCGATTATCGAGAAAAATGGAAGGCAAATAATTATTTTATATTAGGACGCGTTATGGAAAATACTGCCACACTTTCATCTCAAAATTCCGATAATAAATTGAAGTCGGTTTCCTTACTACGATCGCTTGGGCCTGGGATTATGATGGCTTCTGCTGCGGTGGGAGGATCTCATTTAGTCTCTTCAACCCAAGCAGGTGCAACCTATGGTTGGCAACTCGCTATATTGATTTTGCTCGTTAACTTATTCAAATATCCATTCTTTAGAGCAGGGGTGCAATATACGGTTGGTACTGGCCAAAGTTTGGTTGAAGGTTATCGTAAAATGGGTATTGGCTATCTATGGCTCTTTAATGTTTTAAATTTTATCTCCGCTTTTGTAAATATTGCTGCTTTGTTGCTGTTTAGCTCAAGCCTAATGGGGTACTTTTTACCCATTAGTTTGCCGATGCCAGTGATTGCTGGTGGGATATTATTTGTCTGTTTGGCTATTTTGGTTGCAGGGCATTTTCATGCTTTAAGTACGCTATCCAAGATTATTATGGCCGTTTTAGTTGTGACGACAGTTATCGCCGTTATGATTGCAGCAAGTAACGGTGCCGTCGCGCCAGCGGATTACGTCAGTCCTTCGCCTTGGACAATGGCGGCATTTGGATTTCTTGTGATTATGATGGGTTGGATGCCTGCTCCAATAGAGATCTCGTGTTTTAACTCTTTATGGTTAAAAAGCCAGAGTAAAGAACAAAAGGTAACGGCACGTTCGGCCCTGTTTGATTTTAATGTTGGTTACATTGGAACGGCAATTCTAGCAATAGTCTTCTTATCATTAGGCGCGCTTGTTTTAAACGGTAGTGGGGAAGCATTACAAACATCCGGTATTGGTTTTTCTCATCAGCTTGTGAGCATGTATACGTCTTCAATTGGTGAATGGTCGCGCTACTTAATTGCAGTGATTGCTTTCTTTTGTATCTTTGGTAGCACCATTACTTGTATCGATGGTTATTCACGAGTGTTAACCGAAAGCACGTTATTGTTGAGTAATAAAACCAGTGATAGTGATCCTAAAACTGCGAAAAAACTATTAAGTGGTTGGATGGTTGTCGTTAGTCTTCTGTCTTTCTCGGTGATTCTATTTTTTACATCGTCTTTAATGTCGATGATGCATTTTGCAATGATCCTTGCATTTATGACGACACCTATCTTTGCTGTGCTTAATTACTTATTAGTCACACGTACTCAGTTACCAGAAAGCCTAAGATACAGCCGCAAAATGAAGTGGTTAGCTTACGTTGGTTTTGTCTACCTATTTGGATTTTTAGCGGCATTTATTTGGTGGAGCTGGTTTATGTAAGCAGGATGCTTGATCGAATCATGGATTAAAGAATCCTGTTAAATCAAGAACAAAAAAGGTGCTCAATTCAAATTGAACTGAGCACCTTTTTTATTGAAAGTGTTGAATTATTTCTTACGGCAATACTCTGCAATTAGGTACATAGATTGACCATTTGCTTTGCCTGAAATTAAACGAGGATCTGCGTCTAGGCTAATGCCACGAACGACTGTGCCTTGTTTGATGATGGTTGATGATCCTTTTACTGGCAGGTCTTTAATCACGGTAACATCATCGCCTTTTTGAAGAATAACACCGTTGACATCGCGTGCTTTTTCTTCATCTTCGTCCATGCCGATTTCAGCCCAGTTTTTAGTTTCATCTTCCATGTACATCATATCGAGCAGTTCGTTTGCCCAAGTTTCACCTTTACGAGAGAGGTGGGTTAGTTGACGCCAAGCTAATACTTGAACTTGTGGTACTTGGCTCCACATGCTGTCATTAAGGCAACGCCAGTGGTTTACATCCATGTCTTCTGGTGATTCAACTTGCGTACGGCATGTATCACACAACATCGCGGCGTAATCTACTGTGATTAGCGTTTGAGGAGCAACCGCAAAAGGAGCGAGTGAAGAAGTTGATGAGCATAGCTCACATTTTGATTCGCAGCGTGCGAGTAGCGTTGCTTCAGTAGACATAAAGGTCACCAATATAGTCAAGGGTTGTTTTAAGAGCGACTATTATCCATTTTATCCATGATATTTAAAGGGGAATCTCCTTTTTCTAAAAAATATTACTCATAGGTAGTCTAAATTTTCAGCATTTTTGACAAGGTTTGTTTTTCTTGTTCACTCAATATTGGCGATGAAAAATCGTCAATTTGGAGCATGTCGTCAATAAAATGATTCAGTTTTTCCAATTGAATAGGTGTGAGTTCAACGATCTTTTCTACTAAAGAGTCGAAGTCTATACCTTTTGAATATGATTGATTGTCTTGCATTATATATACCTTTTAATTTCCTTATTTGGCTAATAGTTTATCTTGGAGGCTGTTGAGTTCTTTCATGGCAAAGTCAATTGTTTTAGGTATACATCTGTGACTATGGACGTTGTGGTTAATTTGTGTAAACTTAACGACAAATGTGTCATTAGTGTTAAATAGGAAAGAAAATGGGTAAATTAGTATTCTGGATTGTACTTATTGCTATTGGTGTTGGCATCGGTATTAAGTATCAAGATCCAATCATGGATGCTCTGAACCTCAGAGATATGGAAGAAGTTCAAGACAGCTTGGAAGATGTCACCGACAAATTCCAAAGTAATATGGATTCACTTTCAGACACGGTAAATCAATTAGGTCAAAATTAAGATTGTATTGACTTAGATACCCAAAAGGCCTTATTGATTAAGGCCTTTTGTTATTTTAACGAGAAGTAAAACTCATTAATTACTGTTTGATTGGCGTGTAGCCATAACTTTCGATTAGTGCTTGGCCTTCTTTAGACGTGACATAATCTAAAAATTTCTTAGCACGCGCTTCTAAATGATCTTTTTGATAAACGACAAGAAAAGGGCGGGAGAGTTTGTAACTGCTTGTCGCAATATTGTCTTGTGTTGGTTCTACATTATCAAATTTAATCGCTTTGATTGATTTATCGATCGATCCCATCGAAACAAAACCAATGGCTTGCGGGTTGTGATTGATTAGCGTTTTCATCATGCCATTACTGTTTACAACAAGATTTTTTGGATTGATATTCGACACGCTTTGATCATTAACCACTTTTGTTAAACCGAGTAAACTTTCAAAGCTGTAACGAGATCCCGATGAAGCCTCACGAGTCACCACAGCAATGGCTTGATCATGACCACCCACTTCTTTCCAGTTAGTAATCTCACCGAGATAAATTTTAGCCAATTGATCACGAGTTAAGCTTGAAACTGGGTTTGCGATATTCGTGGCGACGGCAAGCCCATCAAAAGCAATAGGAACAATTGTTACTTTGTCGCTGGCTTCAGCTTCCGTTAAGTAGCGAGAGCTCATGCCTAAGTCTGCAACCCCTTTCATGGCTAAAATAATGCCAGCGGTTGAATCAACACCTTGAACTGCAATGTAATCATCAGGATGTGCTTGATTGTATTTTTCAGCAAGTACATCCATCACTCGCGTGACAGACGTTGAGCCTGAAACAGTGATTTGTTTTGCTTGAACCGTAGGCAGTAGCACTAAGGAAGATAATAGGCTGGCGAGTAACACTCGTAACATGTGGATCTCCGAAATTTATAAATAATGTAACGCTAATTGTATGTCGTTTATGTGACATTTTTGTGACTTAAGGGGAAGGGCGGGTTGGGAAGGTGCACAAGATTTTTTCATAAAGCTTAGAAAGAGATCTGAATTTTACACCTTGAAGCGAGCTTGGGTATATACTCTATTGAAGAGGTGAATCATGATTTCTGAACTAGAATGGCGTCGCATTACCAAAAGGGCGGAAGAACTTTGTCATTATCGAAATGAAAGTGTGCCAGTTGCACAAGGAAAAGCATGTTTTGATTTTGGGGAAACGCATGTGGTTTTTTCAAAAGCCGTTTTTTCAGTAGACTCGATGCACTGCAGCCACATGTATGATGTAGCAAAACTCATTTTTTATAAAGATAAACGAGAATGGCGATTGTTTGTTCGCCGCTTAAGTACCAACAATGAACAGCCAGAATGGAAACCGCATACCTCCACCCCGCGTAGCCAAGATCCTATCCAATTGATTGAACTTATCGAAAAAGATAAAGAAGAATGCATCTGGGTTTAGTTGTTTAATTGCTACCTCTTATTTGTTCTTCCGGGCCTTCGTTGTTTGATAAATACGATCAAAAAACGCAGCTTCAATTATGTATTTTAATTGAGCTGCGTTTTGGTATGAATGAGATTTAGGTGTATTGCCTGCTCATTACTCTTCGCTTATCTCTTGCGTATTAGCTTCAACTTTTTCTTCAAGAGGGGCAAAAGTTTGTGTTGGTTTCGCGATAATGTTTCGGTTGTCTAAGCTGACATTAACTAAGCTGACTTCAATGGTATCACCGAGTTTAAATTCAATGTTTTTATCAATTTCAATGGTACCAAGTTCACGAGAGGCTGAGATCCTTTCTTTGTTATCGATGATTTGAGAACAAGGAATGAAGACAGCAGCGCCGTTTTCTAGTAAGCGTGCTCGTGCACCTGCACGGTTAATATCAAATATTTCTGCTTGATATAATGTGCCATTTTCAGGTTCATTGATAAGCGTACGTGCGTATAACCAATCACCAACATTACGTTCTGCCATGCCATGATAACGGCGGCAGAGTGATAACTCTTCACCGACACTTTCATCAGGTACTTGCACTGGTGCTTTATCTAATACGAGTGCTTTGAGCATACGGTGGTTGATCATGTCGCCATATTTACGAATAGGGGATGTCCAGGTCGCATAAATATCTAGACCCATTGCGTAGTGAGCTTCGGGCAGATGATTGATCTCGCTATAAGCTTGGCATTTACGGATTCGGTTGTCGATATAACGGGCATCTTGCTGGGCTAACCAACGGCGAAGTGCGCTAAAACCTTCAAGTGTGGAAATTGATTCAACCGTAAATGGCAGTTCGCTATCTGGATTTACCAGTTCAATTACATCTTTTAGTTTGTCTTCTTTAAAGCCTGCGTGCGTGTTAAAAATGCCAGAATTGAATTTTGATTTTAAGGCTGTACCTGCACAGATGTTGGCGGTAATCATTGATTCTTCAACCAGCTTATTGGCCGTTCGGCGCATATCGGCATGAATAGCTACAACATCGTTATCGTCACTTAATTCAAAACGATAATCAGGACGGTCTGGGAATACAACAGCATTATTGATTCGCCATTCACTGCGAGCTTGGGCAAATTTATGCAATGTTTTGACTACTTTTGCGATTGTTTCACTAGGTTGCCAAACTTCGCTGTTTCCAGTTTCTAACCAATCAGAGACATGGTCGTAAGCTAAGCGTGCATGAGATTTGATTGTGGCTGCGAAAAATTGAATGTCCGAACCAATCACACCATCTTTTGAAACTGTAACGCTACAGCATAATGCGGCACGTAGTTCGTCTTGCTTTAAAGAGCAAAGATCATCGGCTAAATCACGAGGTAACATTGGAATATTACGGCCTGGTAGATAAATAGTGAAACCACGTTTACGTGCTACTTTATCCATATCTGAATCAGGGGTGATGTAAGCCGTAGGATCGGCGATGGCGATGGTTAATTTAAAATCACCATTGTCTGTTTCTTCTGCGTATAGAGCATCATCCATATCTTTGGTGGATTCACCATCAATGGTCACAAAGGGAGTATTGGTTAAATCGATACGTTGTAGGTCTTCATCATCTTTTAATTGCCATTCTTCGCCATTTTCTAAGCCTTTAGGCTCGCAGTTAGGCAAATCATTCTGAGCCAGTGTTACCCACCATGGCGCTATTTTGTCATCGGAATCGGTGATTTTTTCTGAAATTTCTGCCAAAAATTGATCGTTAGTGTTATCCGACATGAGAGGATGTTCAACTAAATGAGCGACTACCCAGTCACCTTCATTTAAGGTTTCAGGGTTGACACCTTTACGTGCTTTGGCTTTTAAAGATAGCTTTTTTAATTGAGGATGATCTGGCACGACATTCAAACGGCCTTTGAATTTTTTCACACGAGCAACAAAGCGTGTAAGAGCGGGTTCAACAAGTTCATCAGGTTCTGCGCTTTCTTTATCATTTTCAGAACGGATGATCGCAATCACTTTATCGCCATGAATGCATTTCTTCATGGAAGCTGGTGGAATGAAATAACTGGTTTTGCTATCTACTTCTAGAAACCCAAAGCTTTTATCTGTGGCTTTAACGGTGCCTTCTTTTTTAGGCAAGGTTTCTTTCATTTGTTGTTTAAGCTGAGCAAGTAGAGGGTTGTCTGAAAACATGTGATCAATTCTTTATAAGATAATTGGAAAAATACCCAAAGGGCGAGTTAAAACTGCATCTTGAGGTTACTAGAGGATAGTACTCAGCACACTATAATCATTGCAAAGTATGATTACCAATTAATTACGAGTTTTATACCTTATGGGTTTAGGGTTTTGAGTACTAGGGACAATAAAAGCCTGATGATGAAGCCAGTCACGATAAAATTTAAAATCATGGAACTCCAGACGTCCAGAAAACAAAGCGAAATAGCAACTTTGTATGACATTTGGGCTTGTTTGAACGAAAATGTGATGAAATTCAAATTTTCCTGGCTTTTTTTGTGTTTATCAGGCAGAATGCGCCTCCCTTAATGATGTCCCGAAACAGCTTAAGGCGTTTTCTACCTAATCCATGATTTTTATGGAACACGAAGTTAGGGTAGGTATTAGAGGTAGTTGAGCTTAATGGGACCGAAATTTTCCTTAAATAAGTAGGAACCCCATGTCAGAAAATCAAATCAAATTCGTCGATCTGGATCTTAACGAAAACCTTCTATCTGCACTTAACGCGATGGGCTTTGATACACCAACTCCAATTCAGGCCGCTTCTATTCCTTTCCTTTTGGAAGGTAAAGATGCGCTAGGTAAAGCACAAACCGGTACTGGTAAAACAGCCGCTTTCTCTTTACCCGTTCTAAACAAAATCGACCTAGGTCAACATAAACCACAAGCCATCGTAATGGCACCTACCCGCGAACTTGCTATCCAAGTTGCAGCAGAAATCAAAACTCTTGGCCAAAAAATTAAAGGCTTAAAGGTTATTGAAATCTACGGTGGTGCTTCAATTGTTGACCAAATGCGTGCGCTAAAAAATGGCTCACACATTGTGGTTGGTACTCCTGGTCGTGTTAAAGATTTAATTAATCGTCGTACTCTTCACTTAGACGAAGTAAAAACGTTCGTTCTTGATGAAGCCGATGAAATGCTGAAAATGGGCTTTGTTGATGATGTAACATGGATCATGGAACAAGCTCCAGAATCTGCGCAACGCGTATTATTCTCAGCAACTATGCCTCCTATGGTTAAAACCATTGTTGACCGTTTCCTACGTAATCCAGCTCGCGTTGATGTTGCTGGTGAAAACCGTACTGTTGCTAAAGTTGAGCAACAATACTGGGTAGTGAAAGGTGTAGAAAAAGACGAAGCTATGTCTCGTCTACTTGAAACAGAAGATACTGATGCGTCAATCGTATTCGTTCGTACTCGTCAAGATACTGAGCGTTTATCTGATTGGTTATCGGCTCGTGGCTTTAAATCTGCTGCGTTGCACGGTGATATTCCTCAAGCACAACGTGAACGTACTGTTGATAACATCAAACGTGGCGTGATCGATATTCTTGTTGCTACTGACGTTGTTGCTCGTGGTCTTGATGTACCTCGTATTACTCACGTATTCAACTACGATATCCCATTTGATACTGAATCATACATCCACCGTATTGGCCGTACTGGTCGTGCTGGACGTACTGGTAAAGCGGTATTGTTGGTTCGTACTAACCAAATTCGTATGCTTCGCACCATTGAGCGTGTGACTAAATCAAGCATGGAAGAGATTCAACTTCCTAACCGCGATAAAGTAGCAGAAGCTCGCCTTATTAAGTTAAGCGCTGAATTAGAAGCAGAAAAAACAAGCAACACTATTGAAAAATTTGCTGAATTAATTGAAAAGCTTCAAGTTTCATTAGAAGTTGATGCTGCAACATTAGCTGCTATCTTATTACAACGTCAGCAAGGTAAACGTCCATTGTTCTACACTGGCGCTGACCCTATGATCGAAGCCATTGAGCGTGATAGTAAGCGTCGTAAAGAACGTCGTGATAATCCACGTGATGCTGGTCCTGCTGGACGTGACGGTGGCCGCTCATTTGGTGGTACTAAGCAAGATTGGGATACTTACCAATTACAAGTTGGCCGTGATAGTGGCGTTCAAGTTAAAGATATCGTTGGCGCACTTGCAAACGAACTTGGCTTAACTAAGCATTCAATTGGTGCCATTAAACTGGCTCAAGGTCATACCTTTGTTCAGCTTCCAAAAGCAATGACATCGGAAGTTGCTGGTAAATTGAAAAAATTACGTATTCGCCAGAAAGAAGTAGGCGCGGTTGTGTGTGATTTTGATGACTTCCGTGAATCTCGTGGCCCTCGTACAGGTGGTGCTCCACGTCGTGACGGTGCTCCTCGTGGTGGACGCGGCGGTGAAGGTCATCGTGGTCGTCGTGAAGGTGGCGCTGGTGCATCAGCAGGCAATGGCGAGCGTCGTTTCGATCGCAACCGTGGCCCTAAGAGCAAACCAGCTGCACGTCCAAGCCGCGACGCATAATTCAATTTAATAAGTAAATTTGAATAAAGAAAGCCGAGATACAGTCATGTGTCTCGGCTTTTTGTGTATTGAATCTAATCTATTTTTAAATGTTGCATTACTAGGCTAAACCAACGAACTAGCAGTTAAACTTTTATATCATTGAGCCAGTTTGAATACCCACCTTCCTTAAAGCTTTTCTTTATTCCTTATATGACACATAAATGACATCGAATTTATTTAAAGTTTAAAAGAAATCATCCTTTGTTTTAGATCAAGCCAATTTGTACAAAATCCATTTTTTAACTAAAAAAAGTTGAAAGATTAAAAAATTATTGAATAATGGTATGGTGAATTCATTATCATCAAAATGAAATTCATCTCTCAACAATCACAGCAAAGAGAATACTCATGTCAAATCAATATGTATTAGTTATCAACTCGGGCAGTTCATCGCTTAAATTTGCCGTTATCGATTCAAAATCTGGGGATGCCATTTTAACTGGATTAGGTGAGTGTTTTGGATTAGAAGACTCTCGCATGAGTTGGAAATACCAAGGAAATAAACAACACGTATCAATTGTTGGTGAAGAGAATCATCACCAATTAGCCATCAGTAAATTAGTTGATATTGTAAGTGAGTATGGTTTAACAGATGCTGTGATCGCTGTTGGACATCGTATCGTTCATGGTGGAGAAAAATTCACTAAAACGGTTCAAATTAATGAACAAGTACTTAGTGATATTGAGGCGGTTAAAGAATTAGCACCACTACATGCGCCTGCTAATGTGACTGGAATTAAAGCAGCATTGAAAGCCTTTCCGTCATTGCCACAATTTGCAGTGTTCGATACTGCATTTCATCAAACTATGCCAGCTAAAGCTTATACAGGTGCCATAGATAAAAACTTATATGATGATTTTGGTATTCGTCGTTATGGGTTCCATGGCACTAGTCATTACTACGTAAGTCGAGAAGCTGCCAAAATGATAAATAAGCCAATTGATGAGTCTAGCTTTATTTCAGTGCACCTTGGTAATGGTGCATCGGTCTGTGCGATTAAAAATGGTAAGAGTGTTGATACTAGCATGGGTTTTACACCATTAGCTGGTTTGATGATGGGTACTCGTTGTGGCGACCTTGATCCGGGTATTATTGAGTTTTTGTTAAACAAAGGTTGGACGCAAGAGAAAGTATTCGAAACGTTAAACAAAAAATCAGGTTTTCTTGGTGTGTCGGGTTTAACTAGCGATGCTCGTGGTATTTTAGAAGCAATGGAAGAGGGACATGAAGGTGCAACTTTGGCGTTCCAAGTGTTTACTTATCGTGTTGCTAAATACATTGGTTCTTACATGGTGGCATTAGACAATTTAGATGGCATTATTTTCACTGGTGGCATTGGTGAAAATGCGCTTCCAATTCGTCGTGAAATTCTAAAATACCTAAAAATCTTTGGTTATAAAGAAAATGAACAAGCGGATGCGGATGCACGATTTGGTGAAGAGGGCATTATCACTACTGTCGATTCACCTGTTGCAATGGTAATTCCAACTAATGAAGAGTTTGTTATTGCACAAGAATCTGTGGCACTGATGAAATAAGACTATTGGTTCGAAATATAAAAGCCACTGTGTTAGTGGCTTTTATTGTATAAAGCATAAACACTTAAACATTATTCAATTTCTAATGCGATATAAACTGAGACTTTACCTTCTTCATAATGTTCAAAGTCAGTCGTAAAAGCACGTTTGTGTTCGCACGTTTCATCTGAAAAATATTGCCAGACTTGCATCCAAAGATTAATCACCGTTTCTGGTAATGGACCTGAGGCGGTAAATACTGCATATTGACCACGATTGATATTGACCGAGCTAAGCTCAATGGTAGGTTGAGTGCTTAATGTATCAGTACATGCAATGACATCAAAATCACCGGTGTGATCAGACTCATACTCCGTGTAGACACCATAGGTTTCCGAAAAAGGTGCCATCAATGGTGCGACCTTTTCATTAAAATCATGCCAAAGTAAACCAATTTGTGCACTTGATGGCGAAGCTTCATTTTGGTTATTTGTCCGAATTGTTATACCTTTAACTTGAAATGCTTCAATGTGCTTTACTTTCATAGGAACCGTCCATATTTCAATAAGTATTGATCAAAAACTAATCTAACGTTCACTGGTATACCTTAACCATCAGGTTTCACTGGTTTCCCATTCCTCTGCGTTGTATTTATCTCATCGGTTAGATCATTGATGTTGTCATTTTCTTTTGATTGTCCTTCTGGCTGAGGTTGATTTGTATCCGCCGTTTCCTTTATTTCTGAATTTGCTTCTTCTTTTGTCTTTATAACGGTATTGGTTGGTAAATCACCTTGCTGAAGTTTGTCTTTTTTCAGTGTGCGGTGGAGCAATTGGGTATAAATAGGTTGACCACCTAATAGCTGAGCCATAATTGTTGCGCCAAGGGTAGTTATTGTCAGAGGCAAAATAAGGTGATAATTATTGGTCATTTCAATCACCAATAAAATACCAGTGATAGGTGCGCGTACGGTTGCGGCAAAGAGGGCTCCCATCCCAGCGATTGCGAACATACCTGGCTCAATGTTTAGGGAAGGATCAATGTTTAAAGCAATTTGACCGTAGAAAGTACCAAATAAAGTGCCTAACGCCAGCATTGGCGCGAAGATACCACCTGGAGCACCAGAACCAAAACACAGTAATGTGGTAGCAACCCTAGCGAGAAACAGAATTAAAAGTAAGCTAACACTGTAATCGCCATTGGTTGCACCAGGAATGAGTTCAACACCACCGCCTGTAAGCTCGGGTAAATACAGTAGTAGTAAGCCAAACATGCCACCAATGGCTGTGCCGGTAATTAAATAGCGTTTGCGATCGTTTCTATGAATTAACACAAACATGTCTTGCGACCAAGTAACCATGCGATTAAACATGACACCAAAGACGCCGAAAATAAGCCCCAACACTAAAAATAGCCAAAGAGTATTCAGATCTGGTGGGTTGTATTGCGGCATGGTGATGACGGCATCTTGTCCACGTATAGAACGAAAGACAATGGTTGATACTACCGAGGATATAATGACTGCTTTGATGGAAAGTAGGTTATAGCGAAAATGTGGACGCATTTCTTCGACAACAAACATAATGCCAGCCAACGGCGCATTGAAAGCGGCTGCAAGACCACCCGCGGCACCACAAGCCAATAGAGAGTGACGCCCATCCGGATCTTTTAAGCGGAAAATATCAGACACCATACGGCCAACATTCCCGCCCATTTGTACCGTTGGACCTTCCCTACCTAACACCATGCCTGAACCAAGGGCACCTAAACCGCCAAAAAATTTTACGGGAATAACGCGCCACCAACGAACAGGGCGAATACCGTCCATCGCACCTTCAATTTCCGGAATGCCTGAACCGGCAGCTTCAGGGGCGAAACGGTTGACTAAATAGTAACCAACAAAAGCTAAAGCGGCACTCACCAGAATTGCGGATAACCAAAGAGGAAGTAGAGAGTTCAATTCCTGCTTTAGCCAAGCAGTGCGAGTATCCGTTACCCAATGCACACCCATCTCAAAGAATGTACCGATTAAGCCAGCAATCAAACCAACGACGGCAGAAAGCAATAGAATCGACATGGGTGTTTTATCTCGAGATAAAATGACACCGACAAACTTTTTAGATTTATAGTGAGAAAGAGAATGTCGAAACGATTTTGAGTGCGCCATTACGTCCTTTGTTTCCTACGGTTAAAAGTGAACAGAAACGAGAGCCATCCGCTCTTAATTTAGATACTTGCAATGCCTTATTATAAGAGGCGATTAGATTATTACATCAAATTGTTACGAAAAGTTATTTTACCTAGATCATGGTAAGTTCAAGTAACCTCATCAATTATAAAATAAATTAGAAATACAGAAGAAAAGGGTTGAATTATTTAATGCTGACCTTGAGTTTCATGGTTTTTGTGCCATGCTTTTAACAAGCAGAAGAGTTCAAATTTCACATGGAGGAAAAGATCTTCTGTTGGCGTAGTGCACCGAATCCCGCATTACGTGTTTTCAAAGTGCGACATTACAATTTGGAAAGTAACGTTTAAAAATTGAAAATCCTCGACCATGATCAACGGATTACAATATCCAATTGATTCGCATACTCACGATTGAGTTACGAGGGGAAAAGCGCACTGCAATTGGTGCGCTTTTTGCATTTATAAAGGAAGTGATTCACAAAGACCGCCAAGTGAACATAAATCAGTCATTGATCATCATGCGGTTGTGAGTGGTTTACTTTCTATAAAATGATCTTTTATTCATGCGTAAAACTGCACCTTGAAGTCACTTAGGTATATACTGCGGGCTCTGCCAAGGAGTACTTATGACACAGCGAGTTGCAACGAATATTATTACTGGCTTTCTAGGAGCGGGTAAAACCACCACCATCTTGCATTTATTGAAACATAAACCCGCGAATGAAAAGTGGGCCGTATTAGTTAATGAGTTTGGTGAAATCGGCATTGATGGCGCATTGTTGACAGAACAAGGTGCCATGATCAAAGAAATCCCCGGTGGATGTATGTGTTGCACTGCAGGTGTGCCTATGTCAGTCGGTATTAATGCTTTGTTGAGAACAAAGCCTGATCGCTTATTGATTGAACCCACAGGGTTAGGGCATCCTAAAGAAGTGACTTCTAAGTTGTTATCAGAACAATTTAGCCCTTATGTGGATCTCAAAGCCACAATTGCCTTAGTTGACCCTCGTCATGTTTCAAATGAAAAATACACCAGTAACCAAAATTTTAATGATCAGCTAGATTCAGCTCAAATCATTGTTGCGAATAAATCTGATCAATCGACAGAGCAAGACTTAGATAACCTAATCCTTTGGTTTGACGGTTTTAAAAATAAACATAATCATAATATTGAACAACTACACTTGGTGACAACGTCACAGGGTGAGCTTGATTTATCCTTATTAGATCATGACAGGATAATAGAGCCGTTACCGACATCGGGGCATTCAGGGCACTCACATGACCATTTAGATCCTAGCTTTGGTTTAGAGCCTGGGCAAAAATATGTCCGTAAAGAAAATAAAGGACAAGGGTATTTCAGTTGTGGTTGGCTGTTTGGTGCAGAGCTTACGTTTAATTTTGACCAGTTGTTTTCAATGTTATCAGCATTGACGGCTGAACGTGTTAAAGCCGTAATGAGCACCGATCAAGGATGCTATGCGTTTAATGTGTCTAATGGTGTGGTATCGGTAAATCAAATGACGCTAGAAGGGTATGAATCAAGGATTGAAGTGATTGATAGCCAACTGATGCCTTGGCAACAGCTTGAAGATGTCTTGTTGTCATTAATCTTGCCGTGATCGGAGAATTCACTCTCTTAGAAAGATAAAGGTACCTATGATCTTCATTAGGTACCTTTTTACAGTCCAATTACCTGAATCTGATATTACTTAGCTAAGCCTTTTTTAATCACCTTATCGACAACTGAATTAAGAATGAAATCAGGCATGTATCGGTTTAAAAAATAAATCAGCTTCGCTTTAGCGCCAGGGACGATGATCGGCTTTTTCGCTTCAATACCTGCCATAATAGCATTCACGGCCTCATCAACCGTGAGTACACCAGCCACTAATTTGAGCTCTAATGTAATTGGGTTGATTGATTTGTGCTCTTCAGTGACCATCGGTGTCGAGACTTCAGGAGGGCAAATAACAGAAACCTTAATCCCTTTCGGTTTAAGTTCCATTCGAAGCACTTTAGCCAATCCCATAACGCCAAATTTAGAAGCGCAGTAAGCAGAATAAGTGTAGTTACCTGTTACGCCAGCCATCGATGAAATCATCGCAATATGACCATCAGTTTCTAAGTGTGGTAAACAAGCGGCAACCATATTACGTGTGCCAAATAGATTGATGGATACGACTTTCTCAAATTCTTGTTGTGATTGTTCGCTCACTAAACCAGCTAACAAGATGCCTGCACAATGAATAATAAGCTGTGGTTTTCCAATAGCATTGACAGCTTGATTCACTTCTTCAGTAAGTTGTTCACCGTCGCACACATTTGCAGTATGAAATGATAATTTTTGAGTTGCTGGACAAGCTTGTTCGAGTTTTGCTTTTACTTCATCTGAAAAGCGCAAATCAAACACTGCGATATTTTTGCCTTGCCCTAAGTAACGCAACGCTAATGTTAAACCCATTCCGCTGCCGCCACCGGTAATAAAAATAGTATTTGGAGAAGCCATCATGTCACCTTTTGATGTGTATTATGAGTTTAAACGTACGTTTAAAATTTATTACTGAGTTTTATATCACTAAAGAAAAATAACAAGCAATGCAAAGCTCATTTATAGTCGTAAAACTGTTAAGCAACTCAATAAAAATAGTGATAAATGAGGCTGTGCGGACAGTATTCAGCCAACTGAATCTGATGGGGCATCAGTGTTCATTTTTATCTATCTATTTATTTTTGATTAAATGAAAAAGCGACAGAGAACCTGCCGCCCATCCAGTAAGATCGTGTTTTAGTGAAAATTAACGCTTGTTACGTAAATAACGCTTACGACGTTCTTCTTTTTTCTTAATTTGAGCTTCTTTTTTACGCTCAGCTTCAATTTCTACATCAATTAACTCTTGAGTGATCATCTCTGGTAGTTCAAGAGTTACTTTACCTAAAGTACCGCTTCTTAATTCATGTAGAAGAATTTCAGAGGCTTTGTGTAAATCAATGCGGCCACCCGCGCGCAGAGCCCCACGTTTACGGCCAATTTCTTCCATTAGCTCAATTTCAGTTTCTGGCAGTTCGTCAATGTTGTAGCGTTCTTTCAATAAATTTGGATATTGCTTCGCAAGGTACTCAACCGTATAAAAAGCCACTTCATCGTACTCCATCGCCGTATCTTTTACCGCGCCAGTTGCTGCAAGGCGAAAACCACTATGCGGATTTTCTACTTTTGGCCACAGAATTCCTGGAGTATCCGAAAGCACAATGCCATTTTGTAAATTGATACGCTGCTGACGACGCGTCACCGCAGGTTGGTTACCGGTTTGGGCGATCATTCGGCCTGCTAGGGTATTGATAATGGTCGATTTTCCTACATTCGGGATCCCCATGATCATGGTGCGAATATCTTTACCAATAGCTTCACGATGCGGAGCCAGTTTGCGACACAACTCCATGATTTTGAACACCTCCTGAGGATTCTCAGTGGTGATCGCCATCGCTTTTACACCTTGCTCTTTTTCAAAGTGCTCGATCCACATTTGAGTCAGTTCTGGATCAGATAAATCGCGTTTATTCAGTACTTTCACACAAGGCTTATCACCGCGAAGTTGTGAAATAAGTGGGTTCTCGCTAGAAAAAGGAATACGAGCATCCAAGACTTCAATGATGACATCAATTTTAGGAATAACTTCTTCGATCTCTTTACGAGCCTTGTGCATATGCCCCGGAAACCACTGGATTGCGTTGTTGATTGTTGACATTGAATCGCCTTTAAATTGGATGTTCACGCTGTGGGTTTAAAAGAGGTACGAAAACGCTACCAAATAGCCAATAAAACCCAATAGCTAAAATTACGTAATTAGGGAGATTGTAACATTCAAGTAAGGGGGGAGGTAGATTAATTGAGATCCTGCATTTTGATACCAAGTGGCTCATAGATAGTAAAACCCTTTACATGCTTTGCTATGATAAAATTGTAAAATATCGAAGTATTTGTCAATGCTGACCCTCAGACGTGGAAATTTACTAGGTTAATGTGAATTAAAATTCTAGGTATTGTTTTAATTCGTGGTAGTTATTTAACACAATCTGTTGACCTTGAGCGGTTCCTCTTTGTGAATGAACATTAATATTGTATGTATCGAGAACATATTGAATTAATGTTGGGTTCGTTGAGATTTTCAATACGCCATCTGCCATATCAAAATCATGTTCAATCACGGCCTTTTGCTTATCATCGAATCTTGAGTCTGGAACAAGCTCAATATCTACGTCGGTATTCCATAGGTCATCATCTGCCTTAGTATATTGGGCCTTATCATTTAGATCTGGCACACCACTAATTCGGCTTAATACAAAATCTCGATAGCCTTTGGAGTGTTCGCAGTAAGCGCGAACATGCCATCTTAAAGGCGTGCAAACTAGAGTGTGCGGTGAAATTATTCTTTCTACTTCAATGCCGTCTTTAATGGGTGTGTAGCAAATATCGACACGTTTTTGTTCTTTTATCGCCTGTATTAATGGACGCAATGCTTCTGGAGAAATGTTACGGGCAACAGAGCGGACGGTTTTAGTGTGGTCAAAACCCATTTCAAGTGAATTAAACGTTGAAATCATATCCTCGCTACGAGCCAATATATGAAGGTACTCTTCGGCGTGTCCGGTGGTGAGCTTGGGTGAGAAGTTTTCACTAGGCTTATAGCCTTTTAGATACTTGTCATAGATGAGATTACCTGGTGCAATTTCAGCCAAATAAGAGTTGATATCTTTCGACGCCTGCTGACGCCCAATACCAAAGCTTTGAATCAAATGATTGGTTGTCAGCCTGCCTTCCCACAAGGCAATAATTTCAATTAAGCGATAACGAAATAATAAATCCCAGCGTATTGGCCACTTCTTCATGTGATCATTTCCTGTCCAGTTTTGCGACGTGTGTATGTATTCAGTATTTACCTGTCGCTGATGTGGTCATATTATTGTTGGGACTGAAGATCGTCAAGAAAGTAACCAGAACAGCGTAACGCACTTGCGGGTGGCCTCTATGAATTACATTAACAGTGATAACAAAAATGGTTTATGGGAACTTGCGATTAAAGGCATCGAAGGTCCAATATTAGCTAGTGAATATCTGGGGCTTTATGGTTCAACACCTGATGAAGCTCGTACAGCATCTATAAAGAAGAAAATTGTAGTTCATAGCGCGGAAGGTGAAGACTTTATTCAATGTGGTTATTGCGGTCTCCCTATAAGGTATCGAGCACGAAGTGCGACTAGTAGAGCAGCTTTCTATCACAAGCATATTCCGGAGTTGGATGAGGTCGATTGTCCATTTCACAGTGATTACCATGGTGATTTTGCATTCACTGAAGCTGAAATGCATGAAACTCAATGGCACTTTCGCACAAAGCACTTTATTGCCGGTACATTGAGGGAATCAGATCAGATAAAGCGTGATTCAGTCCAAGTAGAAAAATTTGTCTTTGCAGAAAAAGGTACTTCTAAAAAATGGCGCAAGCCTGATATTTACTTTGAAGACACCAATGGTAATCGATTCGCGATAGAGTTGATTCAAGGTTGGTTGGATCCTGAAATAATCCATGCTCGCGAGCAGTTCTTCTTAGAGGAAGAGATCAACCTGATTTGGTTGTTTAGTGAAGGTCGAAGCGATTCTATTTTCTATTACATCATGTACGGTATCGCCTTAGAGGCTCACCCTGAAAGTTTTGTGGAGTTTGAGCGCAAAGTAAAAGACATACAATGTAATGCCTTTGTTTTCTCACAAGAAGCGTTAGTTAAAAGCCAAGAGAGCGGAGAGTTCTACTTCGAAGCACACTTCCCCGAGTTTGATTTTCAATCAACAGAGCTTTTCTTAGAGATGAGTTATGGGTGTCAAATGGTGGTATTGAGTGACCTAATGTTATCTCCAGAAAGACTACCATACGCAATCAATACAAAAGCTGCTTTACATGGAAAGCAACAAGAACTGTCAGCTGCTATACAGGAAAAGGCTCAACGAGAGTCTCGACAGTCAGTCAAACGAATCTATCAATTGATTGATCAGATTGATTCTCGTGGAGAGAAGGGGGAGCTTTCTTCGTTAGCACTTGCGCATTTATCAGATGAGATAAATGAATGCTTTGATTATGTATTACAGGAGTATGATGAACGGAACTCCCTATTTGAATTAGCTCGTCAAGCAATTGCCCAAGCACGCACTAGGCTTGAAGAGCGACAAAGGAAAGCAGAGCGTATAGACCATGCCAAGGAGCTTAGAGGATTGTACCATCAAATAGTTTACGTCCGAAGAGTGCTTAATCAAGATGTAACAGTTCAAGAGTTAACGGATATCAGATACCACCTAGCAGATGTTATGAGCGATTATTGGAATGTCATATCTAGCGATTTGTCTTCTCCCATCTGGCGGCGTTATTTGAACATTCTTTTAGAAAAAATTGGTGCTCAAACAACATCACTTGCCAAAGATCTTCCTAAACCAGTGGCCATATGGAGCATCACTAATGATCTTCTCAGCTACCCACTTGAAAAGCGAATGCAACTGTTCGAAGTTCATAGTCCGTTGGGTATCGAGATGTCGAATCAGCTCTCAGCATATTCTGTAAACAAATCACCTCAAGAGACTCAAGAGTTAAAAAATAAACTAGATGAGATAAAACACAGAACTAAAGTGCAATTTTTAAATAAAAATTGGAAGGTGTTAATGGGGAGCTGGGATCCGGAACATAACTGTCTTGATACTTTTCTTCGAGCGGGAGACCTTTTATGTATTGAGGAGCCATCAGAACTTCAAGGACATGAACAAGATTGGGTTGAAGGCGTATTGAATAACTTTGTAGGTAGGCTGGCCACCCAGGTAAATGAGTTCTACTCAGCTGTTTTTGAAATGTCTTACGTTAGGGTTGATAACATTAGATTGGGTAAGTTACTGGTGTTTTGGGATTGGCTTGAAAAAGGTGGGTTTCTCTTTGGTCAACCAGTTTCTGAAGAGAAAGCGGCTGAATTAAGGAAATACCTGTCAGAGCAACATGTATAGCCTTACATTTCCAAATGGGTAGTTCCATCGCTTAGCATTTGGGAAACCGAGACAGCAAGGATCGAACAGCCTTTATACAATGACATTCGTCAGGCCGTTAATATCGAAAGTTGGGATAAAGCATTATCATACCTTGCGGATAGAAATTTCATCTATTTGTGTGGAGATAAGCATTACGTTATTAGCTCTGCAGGTATGCACTTTTTAAATCTTCATATAGAGAAATACAGTGAAGACCAAGCAGAATAAAGTTACCGATAAATTCTTTATTTATCATGCATTTTTGTATTGATCTATCTATCAAATACTTACTTATCTCCTTGTTCGAATTGGGGGATTGCATTATTCTGGTAAAATTATAAAAAAGACGTATTGGATCTTATATCAGAAAGGAAATGGCATGGTGAATCGGAGTAACTTTGAGTTTTTAAAGCATCATCATGAATGCTTGTTTCAACTTGCCGAAAGCGCTGAGCGCAATTTTTCTCCCGATCCAAATACCGCACTAATTAAAATTCGTCAGCTTGGTGAGGCGTTAGCTCAAACGATTGCCGCGAGAGTCGGTGTTGAATTTGGCCGAGATGTAAAACAAATCGATTTACTTAAAGATTTAGATTACACCCTCCGTTTAGATGAAAACGTAAGAGAAGCCTTTCACACCATTCGTAAGCTAGGTAACACCGCCACTCATACGTTTACCAGCAATAGCCACCGCGATGCGCTGCAAGCCCTTATTATTGGGCATGCGCTGGCCAGTTGGTTTCACATTACCTTTGGTGGTGAAAAAGCCAAAGGGTTTACAATCGAAAAATTTATTAAACCTCAAGACCCTTCTGAATATGTCCGTGAACTTGAAGAGAAATACGCGCAGCTGGCAGTAGAGTCTCAAAGGGCACAAGACCGACTGAAAACCGCAGAAGAACTGAGCAAAATCGAAGCAGAAAAAGCACAAGCAGAGCAAGCTCGTGCTGATAAAATGGCTCAAGATCAAGCGGTTTGGAAAGACATTGCAGAAGAACAAGAGCAAACATTAATTACTTATCGCGCCAAAATGGATGAAGCGAATATTCAGTATTTTGCTCAATTCCAAGCACAACCAAAAGAACAGCAAGCCGCCGAAATCCAGCGTATTGAAAAGTCCTATTTTGAAATGGATGAGCAGGAAACGCGCGCGATTATTGATCAGCAACTTAATGATGCAGGCTGGAAAGCGGATACACCAAACCGACGTTATTCCAAAGGCACAAGACCACAACCCAACCTAAACCAAGCAATAGCGGAATGGCCGACGGAATCTGGTCCCGCTGATTATGCGCTATTTATGGGAATGACACTGGTTGCCACCATCGAAGCTAAGCGAAACGCTAAAAATGTCTATGGGGCGATTGATCAAGCTAAACGTTATGCGCGTGGTATTCACCAATTACCAGAAAATGTTGAAGTCACACAATATGGCGAATATCGAGCACCGTTGACTTTTGCGACTAACGGCCGAGCCTATTTAAAGCAGTTTGAGCAAGAAAGTGGTATTTGGTTTTTAGATGTACGCGAAAGCACCAACCGCCGCAAAGCCTTAAAAGGTTGGTACACGCCAGAAGAAATCAAAAGTTATTTACGCCAAACGCCACAAAAGGCCAATGCTGAACTTGATGACATGGGCTTTGACTACGAGCTAAAGCTGCGTGATTATCAGAAAACCGCCATTTTGAACATTGAACAAGCGATCAAGCAAGGCAAAAGTACCGCGATGGTCGCCATGGCTACCGGAACCGGTAAAACCAAAACCTGTATTGCGCTTGTGTATCGCTTACTAAAAGCACAGCGTTTTCGCCGCATTTTGTTTTTGGTCGACCGAAGTGCTTTGGGCGCACAAGCCACCACAGATTTTGATGAAGTGCGAATGGAAAACCTCAATACCTTCGCCGACACCTTTGAAGTATTAGGCATTGATCCGAAGAAAAAGCAAACCACACCGTACCCAGAAGAAGACACCAAAGTGCATATCGCCACTGTTCAAGGCTTGGTGAAACGTATCATGTATCCATCTGAAAATGGCGTTAAGCCGGGCGTCGGTCAGTACGACTGCATAGTGGTGGATGAATGTCACCGTGGTTATTTATTAGACCGAGAATTGAGTGATACCGAAGTGCAGTTTCGCGATCAAGATGATTATGTCTCTAAATATCGTGCAGTGATTGAATACTTCGATGCTTTTAAAGTCGGTTTAACGGCAACGCCAGCCTTGCATACCAAAGAAATTTTTGGTGATCCGGTATTTACTTATAGCTATACCGAAGCGGTATTAGATGGTTACCTAGTGGATCATTTACCGCCTGTTCGTATTCATACCAAACTCAACACCGAAGGCATTAATTATCAAATTAACGATGAGGTACAAGTCTACGATCCTCAAACACAGCAAATTGATTTAATTAACACGCCGGATGAATTGAATTTTGATGTCTCAGAGTTTAACCGCAAAGTGGTTGCACCTGCATTCACCAAAACCGTGTGTAAATGGCTGATTGAGTCCGATTCATTAAACCCATACTCACAAGAAAAATCGTTAATCTTTTGTGTCACCGACAAACACGCCGATGAAGTGGTCGAAGCGCTCAAAGAGGCGTGTGAAGCCTATCATGGTGAAATTGAAGATGACGCAATTCAAAAAATCACCGGTGCGTCTGATAAACCGTTAGAAAAAATTCTTAGCTATAAAAACGATCGCTTGCCAAACATTGCCGTAACCGTCGATTTGCTCACCACAGGTATCGATGTGCCTGCGATTTGTAACTTGGTGTTTTTACGTCGAGTGAATAGCCGAATCCTGTTTGAACAAATGCTAGGCCGTGCGACACGTCGTTGTGATGATATTGGCAAAGAACGTTTTCGTATTTTTGATGCGGTTGACATCTACAAACAGCTCGAAAAAGTCAGCAGCATGAAGCCGGTCGTCACCAACGTGAATATTACTTTCACCGAGCTTGAACAAGAAATCACAACCAATGATGATCTTAAGTTGCAAACGCTGGCAAAAGAGCAATTTATCGCCAAATTGCAAAGTAAGAAAAGGCATTTATCTCCAGTACAAGAAGATGAATTTGAGCGTATAACAGGCCAGCCACCAGAGGGTTTTGCTAAACAGCTCAAACAAATGAAGCCTGAAACCGTCGCACAATGGTTTACTGAACATCCAGGTTTAGGTGAATTATTAGATATGAAAGTGCAAGGTGGCCGTGGAGCGAAAACGGTTGTAATTTCAGAGCATGACGATGACTTTGTTGAAATCACCACAGGTTATGGAAAATCAGCCAAGCCAGAAGATTACCTCACGGCATTTAAAGATTATATTAATGCCAATAGCAACCGTATGATCGGTATTCAAACCGTGATCCAACGCCCTTGGGAATTAACCCGAGAAGATCTTAAAACTCTCGCGTTGGAATTGGAAAAAAACGAGTTTCGTGAAGAAGATTTAAAAGTGGCGTGGAAAGAAGTGAAAAACGAAGAAATCGCAGCTCGAATCATTGGTTTTATTCGCCAAGCTGCATTAGGTGAAGCGTTAATGCCTTATGAGCAGCGCGTCGATAAAGCTCTAGAAAACATCCTCGCTCGCCAGCCGTGGAAAACGCCGCAAAAAGAGTGGTTGAACACCATTGCCAAACAGATGAAAGCCAACATCATTGTCGATGAATCAAACTTGAATGAAGGTATTTTTAAACAAAGGCTTGGTGGTATTAGCCGTGCTAACAAATTATTCGATCAACCCGTGACGGATGTGCTAGCCGAATTTAACCGCGCATTATGGACAAAAAATCAAAGTGCCTAATCCATATACAAATACATGAATTAGCGCTTGTATTTCCTAACACATGGCCTGTATTTCTCAATACATGAAAGTGAGAAGGGTATATAATCCGTTTTCTTTTTTCTCAATCACAGGGCTATATGTACTCCAAGAACGAAGAGTATATTCGCCCTGTGAAACATCACCAACTAGGTAAATATTATGACCACCCAACATCTGATCAACAAACTATGGAATTTATGTAATTTATTGCGTGATGATGGCGTGACATACCACGAGTATTTAAACGAATTAACCTATTTGATCTTCCTAAAAATGGTGGAAGAAACCGGCCAAGAAGAGCTGATCCCAGAAGGGTATCGCTGGTCAGATATCGAAAGCTTTAACGCCGCCACGCGTTTAGAAGAATACAAAAAACTGCTTATTCACTTAGGCTCTCATGGCTCGCTGATCACCAAAGCCATTTTTGCTGATGCTTCCACCTGTATTCGTAAACCCGCCACGCTTAATAAACTAGTCACCGAAATTGATAACCTAGATTGGTACTCGGCTAAGCAAGAAGGCTTAGGCGATATGTACGAAGGGTTATTAGAAATTAACGCCAGTGAGAAAAAATCCGGCGCAGGGCAATACTTCACGCCGCGTGTGTTGATTGAAGCCATGGTGGAATTGATGAAACCTTCACTCGATGATGTGATTGTCGACCCAACCGCAGGCACGGGCGGCTTCTTAATTGCGGCGCATCACTATATTGAAAAACATCACGATGTTAGTGCTCTGATTGATACCGCATATTCCAAATACCAACACAAAACCTTCTTTGGTATGGAACTGGTACCTGATACGCGTCGCCTTGCGATGATGAACCTGATGCTGCACGATTTGGCGGTCGATGATAATAATGCAGGCGTGCTCTACGGAGATACGCTTTCCAACGAAGGTAAACAACTTCCTAAAGCCAGCTTAATTCTTGCTAACCCGCCGTTTGGTACCAAGCAAGGTGGGGGCGTGCCGACGCGTGATGACTTAGTGCATTACACCTCAAACAAACAATTGGCCTTTTTGCATGCCATGTATCACAGCATGCTAAAACCCGGTGGTCGCGCGGCGGTGGTATTGCCAGATAACGTATTATTTGAAGGCTCAACCGGACGTAAAATCCGCAACGATTTAATGGAAAAATGCAACTTGCACACCATTTTGCGTTTGCCGACCGGCATTTTCTACGCCGCTGGGGTGAAGACCAATGTGCTGTTTTTTGATAAGCCAAGCAACATCAACAAAGACAAAGGCAACACCAAAAACGTCTGGGTGTATGACATGCGTGCCAACATGCCGCAATTTGGCAAACGCACCGTATTAACCAAAGCGCATTTTAATGAGTTTTATCAAGCGGTCGGCAGTGACTTAACGCAAGTTGACGAAGCTAAGCGCCAATCCTTTATCGACAACCACAAAAACGGTAGTGAAGTTGGTGATGTTGATACCTGTCGTTTACGTTGCTTTAGCCGTGAAGAGATTGCCGCTAAAGAAGACTCGCTTGATCTGGCGTGGATCCGTGATGACAGTATTGAAGATGCCGCCAACTTGCCAGAGCCAGATGTTTTAATTAATGAAGCAATTGAAGAGCTGGCAGGAGCCATCACTGATTTAAAATCCATTCTGGTCGAATTAGGTGCATCGGAAGGCGATGAAGAGGTGGTGTTATGAGCGCATTGCCGAAAGGGTGGAAAACCGTTCGATTGGGAGATGTAACTTCTAAACCTCAATATGGATATACAACAAAAAGTAGTGCAGTAGGAAATGTACGCTATCTTCGTACAACCGATTTAACATCAGGAAAGGTGAATTGGGAGAGTGTTCCTTACTGTGTTGAAAACCCTGTTATTATTTCAAAGTATCAATTGAAAAATAATGACATTGTAATCTCGCGTGCAGGTTCGGTTGGGTTCCACTCCTTAATTAAAAATCCTCCTGCTAATACAGTTTTTGCATCATATTTAATTCGCTTTGAGCCAAATGGAAATATTGAACCAAAGTATTTATCTCACTTTTTAAATTCGAGAGAGTATTGGGAGCAAATTACTGAGAAGGCTGCTGGTGTTGCAGTACAAAATGTAAATGCTAAAAAATTAGCTGATTTGACTTTGCCTTTAGCATCTAAATCACAACAAAAACGCATTGCCGATAAACTCGATTCGGTACTCGCCAAAGTCGATGCCGCCCAAGCTCGCCTTGACAAAATCCCCACGCTGTTAAAACGCTTCCGCCAATCAGTGCTGGCCGCTGCAACCTCTGGTGAATTGACGAAAGAGTGGCGGGAGGAGAATGGTGTAGCAATTGAATGTTGGCAGAAAATAGAACTTAAAGAC
Source organism: Vibrio rumoiensis 1S-45 (assembly GCF_000286955.2). GTDB lineage: Bacteria > Pseudomonadota > Gammaproteobacteria > Enterobacterales > Vibrionaceae > Vibrio > Vibrio rumoiensis_A. The sequence continues at coordinate 1,349 of NZ_AJYK02000099.1, read as the reverse complement.
GTTTGTAGAAGTATATCTGATGGAGATCATCAAGCACCACCAAAAGTGGAAAAAGGTATACCTTTTTTAGTTATTTCAAATGTTAGTAGAGGCTACATTAATTTTGGTACAGTGAGCCGCTGGGTTCCTCAGAATTATTATGATTCCTTGAAAAGTATACGAAAGCCAGAACTGGGAGATATCTTATATACTGTGACAGGTTCATTTGGAATCCCATTGATAGTAAATACATGTGATAATTTTTGTTTTCAAAGACATATAGCCATTATTAAACCTATTGATAAAGTCATAGAACCCTATTTTCTAAAACTTTTTCTTGAATCACCAAAGATTTATAAACATGCTTCGAAAATTGCAACTGGAACAGCTCAAAAAACAGTATCGCTGACTAATTTGAGAAAGTTCCCAATAACTCTGCCTTCAAAAGAAGAACAGGTTGAAATCTCTAATAAGGTTATTGAATTATTCGAACACGCCAACACCGTCGAAAAACAATACCAAGCCGCGAAAGCCCGTTTAGATAAACTCACTCAATCTATCCTTGCTAAAGCCTTTCGTGGTGAATTGGTTACAGCGGATGACTGCGACATTGAGCAAGTGGTGAGCTAAGTGGAAGGGGCGTTATGAGCGATTTAAAATTAAACGTCACTTATAAGTTGTGAGTTCTCATTATGAAATTAAGACTTATTTCTTCTATTTTTATATTTTTAAGTGCTTATTCACCATTAGCGATAATATTGGCGATACAGGATTTTAACTTTGATACATGGAAGTTTGAGCATGCTCTTATAGTTTTTAGTTTACTTGGCTTTGCGGTATTAAGTTGTGTTGTTGTGATTGTCGCCGTTAATTGTATCAAAACTTCAAGCCCTCCCGTAAATGTGATTGATATATCTAATCGTTCTGGTGAGCTGGTGAATTACAGCATTCCTTACATGATATCCTTCTTTGTAATGGACTTAGATAACACTAATTTACTGTTAAGTTTTTTATTTTTTATGTTAATGATGTTTGTATTAACACTTAAGACGCATAATATCTTCATTAATCCTATATTAGCTATAGTGGGTTATAATTTATATGAGGTTACTTATCAACGAAATAATAAGCAATATCAAGACTTTTGTTTAGTTAAGTCACCACGATTAATGGTCAATGAGCAATGCCGGATGATTGAGCTATCTGAGAGGCTTTTCATCATTACAGAAAGGAATCCTAAGGTTTAATATGAAAAATAAAATGTTAAAAGAATTAAAGAAAGAACATTGGAAAGAAGCTGCTGTATCCTTATATGTAGTAAAAAGAAAGTTAAAAAATAAAAAAGCATCATATACAGTACATCAGGTAAA
>NZ_AJYK02000098.1 GCF_000286955.2 Vibrio rumoiensis 1S-45 | reverse complement strand
TTTTTTCCGTCTATTAAATTGTTAGTAGCATAATTGACTTCGCTAAAACTTATTTTTCATTATTAGCAACTATCGGTGGTTTATGGAAACAACTAGCTTTATTTCAACAAAAGTAGCTACAAAGTTATTAAAGGCTTTAACTCAAGTACTAAAAAATAGTGTTGATAAGCGTAATAAAGAGTTGGTTAGAATCAATGATGTATTTGGTAATTGTGAGGAACTTGCTAAGTTTTACATTCAACCAGAATGTCAGCAGGTTAACCCTGCTGACGAGCTTGAAGATGAAACAATATCATCAATAAGAGCTGGAGTTTTTGAAACTATAAACAAATTCTTTAATCGGGACATTGTGACTAGAGACGGGGCAAGTCAGATGTTTGTTCTCGCCGATGCAGGAATGGGCAAAACATCTTTATTGATGATGGTTAAGTTAAGTCATTTGATGGCTTTCTGGCCGAAAAATTATGAATGTAAATTATTGAAATTAGGTGCTACGACCCTAAGTGATATCGACAAGATCGAGAACAAAAGCCAAACTGTTCTATTACTAGACTCACTCGATGAAGATACTCAGTGTAAGGAAGGCGGCACAATTGAGCGGCTTACTAAGATACTTGAAGCTACTAGCTGCTTTTATCGTGTAGTGATTACTTGCCGTACTCAATTTTTTCCTGAAACGGCAGAGTCTGCTTTTAATACAATGGGCAAAATATCATTTAATAATTATGATTGTCCGTTAGTTTATCTTTCTCTGTTTACTGATGAGCAGGTTGATGCATATTTAGACAAACGTTACCCTAGAAGCTTAAAGTACTTATTTAATCAATTTTATAACCCTAAATTACACGATGCTAAACAATCAATAAGAAGTATAGGTTCACTTCAATTTCGACCGTTCTTGTTATCGCACGTCGAGACTTTATTGGAAAGCCATCGACAAGGGGCGACAGAGTATGAGTTATATAAAGGTTTAGTTGATACATGGTTGAATCGCGAAGTCATTAAACTAAGGAAGCATCATGGTAAAAATATCAATAAGGAGGATTTGCTCAAAGCTTGTATTTGGCTAGCGGAAACGATGCAGCGACAAGGTACACATACAGTAGCTTTGAAGCACATTCAGCAATTATGTCACTGTGAATCTCATATAATTCTACTAAATGACTCAGCCGACAGGGTCATTGAAGGGATTGATCACATTGATATTGGTACTAATTCATTACTTAATCGCAATTCATACGGTGAGTTTAGGTTTTCTCACTTAAGCATTAGAGAGTTTCTAATCGTGTATGGAGTTGAACTCGGTATTCTTGTTGATAGAGGGGAGCCATTCCATAAGACCGATAATATGCTTAAGTTTATTAAAACCGTAAACAAATATAAAGTTGGACTGTTTTCTAACGAAAAAAATGGGTATTTGTTGACAGGGTTTAAGCTTTTGGAAGGTAGCCAATTGTCTGGATTTGATCTGACGTATGCATCATTGGAACAGAGTGATTTAAGGAAAGCCGTACTTAACGGTATAAAATTGGAGGGAGCAAATCTACAGGGGGCTAATTTGGATGGAGCCAACTTGGAAGGGGCCAATTTAAAAGGAGCTAATTTACAAGGGGTAAGTTTGCAGGGGGCTAACTTGCAAGGCGCAAACCTAAAAGATGCAAGTTTACATAAAGCTCTCCTTAATGGTGCCATTCTTGATAATGCAAATCTGAATGGTGCAGCGTTAACTGGTGCACAATTAACCATCTTAAAATCCTCCCAGAATAATATAACTACTCTGAAGAATGCAGACCTCAGAATGGCAGACTTAAGTGAAGCGAACTTGGAAGGCGCAGACTTAACAAAAGCTTGTTTAACAAGTGCTAAGCTTCAAGCGTCACTATGTTCACGAACAAACTTTAGTAAGGCTAGTCTTGATAGTGCAGACTTTAAAAGTTCTATATTTGTTAATGCAAATTTTGAGAAAGCTGATCTTACCCAAGCTGATTTTGGAGGCTGTGATTTTACGAATGCAAATTTACAGGGTGCAGAGTTGAGTGGTTGTGATTTAACTCAAGCTCGTTTAACCAGTTCCAATATAACTGACAGTCAACGAGGTGTGGCAATTTTTAGAAAGTATAAAAATGAAAAGCCAAATGAACTGGTAGAATAATTTAAAGTACACAAATGATTGTAACTGTACTTTCGATGGCGTTTATTAGACCTACCTCTGATTGACTGGGGATTTTTCCATTTTTTCTCATGTGTGTTGGACATGTATTTAAATTAAAGCTGTCAATCGTATATCATGCTACTAACAAATAAGGATAGGTGTCGC
>NZ_AJYK02000097.1 GCF_000286955.2 Vibrio rumoiensis 1S-45 | reverse complement strand
GCACCTTCGTGGGAGTCATTATGTTTAGGCATAGAGTGGAAAATGAAGCTACAGCAGGTAAATAAAAAACAGTTAAACCAATTGATTACGGGAACAATTGGTTTCGCCATTGAGCTTTGTCATGGATCTATTCCACCTAAACATGTACTCAATCGTTCACTGTATCAGGCTCAAAACGTTGAAGCTGAAATGTGGGCATTACCTTATATGATGCTGTCTCAGGGTTATGTTGTTGGGTTTTGTGGTTTTAAATATGAACCCAAGTGTGGTGACGTGGAAATTGGATACAATGTTTCACCTAAGCAGCGAGGCCGTGGATTGGCAAAGTCTGCGGTTAGTCAACTTTGCAGTTTAGCGTTTGGAACCGGTCTAGTTGAAAACGTAGTCGCTTTGATTTCGCCAGTTAACGTTGCTTCACTTAATGTTGTAAAAGCTAACAATTTCATCTTTAGAGGCACTGTCGTAGATGGAGACAATGAAGAGCTAGAAAGATGGGTGCTAAATAAAGCAGCCTATGCCTAACATGTGCTTCAAACGGAACGTCAACAGTTGGCTATGGTTCGTTCCTCACAAATTTTAGCCAACTATTTCAGCCCAATTAAGTAGACGTTATACATAATCGGGATAGCAGTTTTTCAGTTAAAAAATATAATTTACTTCATTCACGAAAAGTGCCGAAAGGTTCATCCAATATTTAAGGTCATCAATGGAAAACTATTTTAATAGCCCTTTTGCGGGAAAGTCTTTAAAAGAACAAGTGACTAATCGCAATATTATTGTGGGTAAACACAGCTATTATTCTGGTTTTTACCATGGGCATAGTTTTGATGAATGTGCTCGCTATTTAATTTCTGGCCGTGGTGATGTGGATAAGCTGATCATTGGCAGTTATTGCTCGATTGGAACTGGTGCGGTGTTTATGATGGCGGGAAATCAAGGGCATCGGCATGAGTGGGCGAGTACCTTTCCATTCTTCTATCAAGATAGTAAAGATTTCCCCGATGCGATTGATGGCTTTGAACGTGCCGGAGACACCATCATTGGTAATGATGTATGGATTGGCGCAGAAGCGATGATCATGAGTGGCATCACGATTGGTGATGGTGCGGTAATTGGTAGCCGATCTGTGGTGACAAAAGATGTGGCGCCTTATTCGATTGTGGGCTCTAACCCTGCTAAACACATCCGTTTTCGTTTTAGTGATGTGGAAATAGCGCAATTATTGGAAATGCAGTGGTGGGATTGGAGTGATGAGCAAATTAAAGGTGCAATGGCGTGGATATGCTCGTCGGATATTGATGGTTTGTATCAACACTGGAAAGGGTGGTGATATTTAACGCAGCTCTTATATGAGTTTCTGAGCCGTGATGGTCAAAAAAGCCTCATAAATCGCTCTATTTAATAATAGTCTTGATTTATGAGGCTTTTTTGTTTGTATGTGAATAAAATCCAATCAACCTACGCAGGGTTTAATGAGAGTAATTCATGGTTGTTTTTGAGAAGGATATTAGACGCTAATCTGGCAGCATCAGGATCTTTGTCCATGATCGCTTGGTAAACGGCCCTGTGTTCTTTAATACAAAAATGACCGCGAACAGAAGAATGGTTAAAGAAACATTGATACACGGTGGTGAGAACATTACCAAAGGGCGTGAAAAAATCATTCGATGTGGATTGGAAAATTAAAGAGTGAAATGACAGATCTGCGTGAGTCCATGCATCGGCATCTTGTATTTTACTGGCTTCTTCCATGTCATTGAAATGTGCGGTTAGGTTTGCTCTTTGTTCTTCCGTCGCAAATAAGGCACTAAAGGCACAAGCAGCAGGCTCTATCGACTTTCGTAATCCTAAAAATTGCTCCAAGAAATGCTGAGGGTCTTCACCATCTTTTAACCATTCGAGTAATTGCTTATCTAAAAATTGCCAATATTTTCTAGGCTGGACAAACGTTCCGACTTTAGGTTTGGAGCTAATTAATCCTTTTGAAGAGAGTAACTTTATCGATTCTCGCAATGCTGTCCGGCTAACACCAAAGGTTTTACACAGGTCTAATTCATTGGGTAGTTTTGAGCCGACAGGCAATTGGCCACTAATTATTTGCGTGGCAATTTGCTGGGCAATATAAACATTGAGCCGATAAGTCATTGGTGTAAAACAAAAAGTATCTTCGCTCATTTTGCGCTCTCTTAAAAAGAAAAAAGCCAGTGAAGCACTGGCAGTAATTTCATAGCAATGCCTTGATATTTACTTAACCAACTGTACAAATGCCGGCTAAGTAAATAAGAGACAATCAAAGTAGTTTGACTACAACATCAGACTGGGGGGAACTGATGTTGCAGGTATTTCCTAAATACACATTAATCATACAATAGCACTAATAACTGTCAACCACATAAACTGTTCACATTACCACCAATAACTGATTATGTGATCGAGGTCTAAGGCATATATCTATCGATATAGGATGATGCTCTTGAGATTTGAAGTGCTACTTGATGTTATAGAAGGTTGAGATGCACTGGTATATCGTAACTGGTCGTATAACTGCGGCTTCAGCGGTAATTTCAAATACTTTAGGTTATCGCTATAATCCGACAACAGGATAAGTGAGCCACATCACTTTTTCGCGCTACAAAATAACTGTTGGCTACAGCGTTAAATGTTACAATGTCCATAAATATGACAAGAATCTAATAAGAAGAAATATTATGTCAAATGAGTTTAGTTCTATTTCCGGTTCCAAACGAAGTTTACATGTGCAAGTAGCACGTGAAATAGCAAGGGGTATTCTTTCTGGTAAATTACCACAAGGATCGATTATTCCTGGTGAAATGGCGTTATGTGAGCAATTTGGAGTAAGCCGTACGGCATTGCGTGAGGCAGTAAAACTTCTTACTTCAAAGAGTTTACTTGAATCTCGACCTAAAATTGGTACTCGTGTAGTACACCGTTCTAATTGGAACTTTCTAGATCCACAATTAATTGAGTGGATGGATGGCATCATTGATAGCGAAACTTTTTATCATCAATTTTTAGGCCTTCGCCGCGCTATTGAACCTGAAGCTTGTGCATTGGCGGCTAAGTTTGCCTCGGTAGAGCAAAGAATTGAGCTTTCAGAAACCTTTCAAAAGATGTGTGATGTTTCTGAAGCGGAAGAGTTTGATCAAGAAGCGTGGACTGAAATCGATATGAAATTCCACAACTTAATTTTCAATTCGACAGGCAATGATTTTTACCTGCCTTTTGGCAATATTTTGATGACAATGTACAAAAACTTTATTGTTCATTCATCTCAAAAAGGTGATCTTTGTTTACAAGAACACCGCAATATTTACGAAGCAATTATGGCTGGCAATGCGGATAAAGCGCGTACTTGTTCAGCAAACCACTTGCAAGAATCGAAACACCGTTTACCGCCATTGATTTAATTCAAACTTTTGAAATTTAAAGCAGTTGAATATCTTTCAGCTGCTTTTTTTTATGCCTAAAATTCGTAATAGATTGCTACAATAGATCCTACAATAATATTACTAGAGGTTTCTATGAGCGAATCACATTCGGATAATTCTTTATTAGCCAATATAGTGCAATACATTGCCACTATTGAGCCCTTTAATAATTTACCTAAAGATGTGATTAGCGAATTGGCTTCCATCGTACAAATTACTTACGTAAGCCGCGGCGAAATCATCGATCCTTATGAAAACCAAAATGAAAAGTATTTATACATTGTGCGTACTGGGGCAATGGAGCAGAGAAAGCTTGATGGGCAGTTACGTGCAAGGTTAGGTAGCGATGATATTTTTGGGTTTACTTTCTTAGATGGAACGGCAGATGAAGACAACCGTTATACTGCGGTAGCATTGCAAAACTCATTATTGTATTTGATCCCACACTCTTCTTTAGTGCGATTATTTGAGCGTAAACCTGAGTATGCAGAGTACTTTGCGTCCCAAGCGCAAGTTCGTTTAAAAACTGCGCATGATGTGGTTTGGTCCAATAAAGAAAAAGGGTTGTTTATTAAACGTGTGGGTGAAGTTGCCAGTGGCATTATTGCTGTCGTAACTTCTGATATGACGATTAAAGAAGTAGCTCATGAAATGCGTATTGTGAAGCGCTGTTCGTGCGCAGTGATTTATGAAAACGATAAAATTATCGGGCTTATTACCGATAGAGATATGACAAAGCGTGTTATTGCTCATGGCGCACCTTTAAGCGATCCTATTTCAACAGTGATGACACCAAACCCATTTGTGATTAGCCCTGATGCTTTAATTCTTGAAGCCGCCTCAATGATGATGGAGCACAATATTCGTAATATTCCTGTGGTCCATGAAGGCAAAGCCGTCGGTTTGTTAACGACAACGCATTTAGTGCAAAATCACCGCATGCAAGCCATCTTTTTGATTGAAAAAATCAAGTACACCAACAGTGTGTCGGAGTTGTCGTTATTAACTTCAGAACGCCAGGCTATTTTTGAAGCCTTAGTTGAAGGTAAAGTTGCTTCCGATATTATCGGTAAAGTGATGTCGATGATTATGGATGCTTATACTCGTCGATTGATTCAAATTGCCATAGATAAACTAGGCACTCCACCTTGTGAATACAATTGGATCAGTGCGGGTTCTCATGCTCGTAATGAGTTGAACATTACTTCAGACCAAGATACGGCGCTTATTCTGTCCGACGATGCCACCAATAGTGATAAAATTTATTTTCGTCATTTAGGAAGCTATGTTTCTAATGGTTTAGATCGATGCGGCTATCCTTTATGTACTGGGAAATTTATGGCTGCGACGCCAAAATGGTGTCAACCGCTCTCGATCTGGAAAGAATACTATAAAAAATGGGTCGCTAACCCTGAATATGAATGTTTGCTGAATATTAGTGTGTTTTTGGAAATTCGTTCTATTTACGGTAATGCTGAATACACCAATATTTTACGTGATGAACTACACCAAAACATTCTTGAGAATAGGACATTTTTATCAGCATTGGTGAGAGATGCGGTGAATACGAATCCGCCGTTAGGTATTTTTAATAGCTTAGTATTAGAAAAAAATGGTGATCAAACAAAAGTACTTAATATTAAAAAATATGCGATTAATTTGATTATTGATTTAGCTCGTATTTATGGTTTAGCGGTGGAATGTGAGTCATCAGGTACAGAAGAGCGTTTTAAAGCCGCAAGAGATGCCGGAATATTGAGTGAAAATATGTATAAGAATATTATTGGTGCTTATCATTTCATCGCGCAATTTAGATACAGCCATCAACTTGAAAAGCTCAAGCAAGGCGAAGTACCAGATAACTACATCGATCCAAATAACTTCGGAAGTTTTGAACGTCAACATTTAAAAGATGCATTCCGAATCATTGCAGATATGCAAGAGGCTGCTAAATTGAGGTTTGGAGCGATCAGTCATTAAAGTATTGGTGATAGAAAGTGCGGCTTGAAGTGGTGAGCCAGTACAGATGAGCCAGTACAGATGAGCGTAGTTGCTTTCTTTCGATTTCCTTTTATCGATTATATGCTTTAAATTGAAGTTGCAGCATTATGGTTATATTCATAATGACTGCAACTTCAATGTTTTTTGATTATCTTTCCTTTTTGATTAATTAAGGTAGATAACCTTATTTTTCAATTCGTTTAATCATTAAAATATCATCAAAATAGGCTTTGGTGTCTGAAGCAGGAGCGCCTTGATAGGTTAACGCGAATTCATCGACACGTACTTCTGTTTGACTTCCAATATCGCTATCTAGATCGATGGCACTTGAATCGGTTATGCGCATCAATGCGTAGATTTCTACCGATGTATTCGCACCAGAATTAAACGCAACTTCTACTTTTCTAAAGCCTGTTTTCACAGAGCCTTGTGGTGCATCATCCAAATCACGAACGTGCACGGTTTTCTCTGCAATGGTTTCGCCCATTAAGGCATTGCCATTGACGACTTTGACACCAAAATCAAGCTCGCTTAATGATGAGTCTTTTTTATTGTCGTAATAATACAAAGAGAAAACATAATCGGTATTGGCTTGAAGGTTATCAACTACTTGGCTTAGGCCGGGTGTTGCAGAAAAATCATCGGTGGCGCTTCTAAAGCGGATACGCGCTGAACCACTCGAATCAAAAGCGGTATCTCCAGAGCTGCCAACATCGCCTTTGCCGTTATCGTTATCAGCATGCTTTATCCAAACCTCACTAGTACCACTGTTACTTCTAAATGCAGTTAGCTGGTGGTCTCCGATCTCGGTATTTCGATCGATATTTTCTGAAAGTGATAGGGTTAATTCACTGTGCTCAACAGAACCTGAATGAAACTCCCAATTCACCCAAGAATACTCATTACTAGTGTTATTAAACCCTTGAGAACCCACGCCGTTCACTGCAAACTGTGCTGGCCCTTTAACAAAGGCTGAAACAGAATAGCGTGTATTTGGTGTTAGCGTTATTGCTTGAGAAGCGTATCCTGAACCGCCTATCTCTAAGCTAGCAGAACGAGAAAAAGATAAATCATCCGTTACGATAGAAGCATCGGAATATGTCCAACCTGTCAATTGATCATCAAACCCTACATTGGTTAATGCTTCGGTTTGAATGATGCCCACTGGCTTTTCAAGCTGATAATGAATCGGCCCGACATCTTGATATTGCAGTGGTTTTAACGAGCGAGTATCAGTAGATTCTAAATGCTCATCTGCGCCAGCCATGGTTAATTCAAGACGGTCTTCACCATCCATGTCTTTTATCACGGCTGAAAAACTGCCTTTCTCATAGTTGGAGACAACATCTAAGTTTGGTGTGTTTAGGCTTGGTCGATACAAACCATCGTGAGACATTGTTAAGCCTGCTGATATAAATTCAAAACCGCTCGTGCCTAATGGAACCGCGTTATCATCTGAGAAAGACTGACCATGAATGATATTACCAACCACGGTTGACGTTGGTGGTAAGCCCCTTGCAGCTTCAGTAATAACAGGGCCAATGGCTTTATCGATTAAGTTATTGGCGAGATAAACCGTATTCGGTTGTTTGCTTTTGCCACCACCATCAATATTTAAGCTGTTTACGCTATCGACAATGGTATTGTTGGCAATATGGACGTTAGTGACCTGTTGGTAGCCGTTATCACCATCACTTGCCCCGTCCGATCCTAGAATAACAATCCCACCATGATGTGAGGTATTTTTGTAGCGCGCCCCTGAGATGTAGTTATTCACGATTGAATGATTACCATCGACAATGCGTAAACCACCTGCAAATGGGTAACCATCACCGAAAATGAAGTTATTTTCTATTTTCGCACTATTACCATGACGAGTTGTGAGTGAGCCATAGCTATTACGAATGGTATTGTAACTGATGACGTTATTTGTCCCTTTATTGGAGACAACTTCAGCCTCACCTTGAATATTTTCAAATAAATTACCGACGATGAGAGAGTTCGCATCAAAGTGGTGAGTTTCACTTAAACCCGTTCGAATGGCTTCGTAATTATTGTCACTGCTGCCGGCAAACATTTTTCCTTCAGAGGGGGCTCGGTTAGCAATGTAATTTTTATAGACGATAATATTTTTCGCCAGTTCGGCTTGTTTGGTTTCATCATCCCACTCAGAATCAACCCAGCGGTTAAAAGAAATCATTGGAGAGGCGGTGGTTTTACCGCTAATGATGCTGTGATCAAGCCAGTTATTTTGACCAAAAATATGTATCCATTCACCAGAGCTGGTATCTCCAGAGGTAATGCCTAAATGGGTATCAACATTTAAAACGGCGATTTCAGTGATCCGGCAATGGTTACAAAGATCATGAGTGCCAAAGCGAGTCGAAATTAGATTACTACTCGAAGTCGTTGCGCCATCAAAGACTAGGCCTTGTAGTTGGGTATATTGCCCGCCCATGATGATTTGCACATCACCAGTGAGAATGGCTTTCCCTGGGTTTTCAGCCGCAACTTTAATCGGTTTGTCTTGTGTGCCCATTCCACCATAAGTGATTTCTAGATCGCTGTAGCTTCCATCGGCTAAACAAAGGGTTGTACCCGGTTCCATTTCTTTTGATACTGCGTCTTCTAAATCAGATGTAGATCGGAATACTTCCGTACAAGTTACATCAGGAACGGTCAAAATAGCGGTTGGTAAATTAGGGACAATATGTTCCGTTGCTACGATTGGAGTCGAAGTATCAGTGTCATTGTCACTTTCGCTGCCAGTGGAAGGGGTTGAGCCTCCAGATGTACTCCCTGAATTGGTGCTCTCTTTTGAATCGGTGCTTTGAGTATTATCTTTAGATTCAGAAGAGGTTGCGGTTTCGTTATTGGTATTTATATTCGAATCTTCATCGGAAGTATTACAACCTGCCATTAAGAAAATAATGGAAAGACTCAGTAAGCTTTTCTTTAATATCATGTTCTCATCCTTTTATTATTATTTTTTCCTTTGCACTTGAAGTTAGAACTTCATTTTGGCACCAAGAATTTAGAACATATTTGAAAAAAAATTTTGAAGTGATTCTTGTTTTTAATATTTGTATTATTAAATTATAAATCAAGATCACAAATTGATAGAAAAGCGCTTAAAAAAGAAACTCATGTTAATCTTTTGTTACATTGGTGGGGTGAGTGAGTTGATCAGAATTGGTTGGATATTGATAAAAAAGAGGAAGCAATAGGGGCTTCCTCTTAAGGTGAGTGAGGATAATTAAACTAAAAGATCACGCACAAAAGTTTTAATTTCATCGTTTTGGCAGTTATCGAAGAAGCATTGTTGGAAGCGCTCTCCCGTTACGGCTGTTTTGACTAATTCAGGGTCGATAGCGCGCAGTGTATCTAAGTAGTTTTCCTTGTTCACGGCGGCTTTTACTTCCCCTAAAATACCAGCGTTGCGAACTTGTGGTTCTTTGCGCTCAGCAGGGTAGCCTTCACCACGAGGGCCTGTGAAGGCTTTTTCAAAGATGTAACGTGCATTTAATTCTGCCGCCCAACCAAACCCTTTCGCAAAGGCTAATGCTAATGCGTTGCCGTTGTTGATTTGGTTGAATAGGAAAGCATCGGAGGGTTCTAAGCAATAACCACAAGTCACGCCCGGGTGTAAGTTAAGGGACATCATTGCGCCTTGGCCGGTACCACAACCTGCAATAACAAAATCCACGGCGTTAGAGTTAAGAAGTAGGCTTGCTTGAATACCTAAGTGAATGTAAGTCAGGTGATGGTCGTTTTCATCGCTCATCCCGACGTTTGCAACACGGTGACCTAGCGGTTCAACGACGCTTTTTAGCTCATTGAGAATGGTTGCGTTTTTTCCTGCTTGGCTGTTTTCCATCATCAGTGCAATGTTCATTCAATTTCTCCAGTCGATTCTCTACAAAATGTAAAAATGAAGCCATGTTGTTGCGTTACAGCATGAGTAAGTTAAGTGTCTAGCATTGTCTAAATTAGCACTTTGTCTGGCTTACCGTGCTAACCAACCACCATCAACCGCAAGGGTGTAGCCATTAATGTAGCTTGCAGCGTCTGAGGCTAAAAACACACAAGGGCCAGCAATATCAGCAGGTGTTCCCCAGCGTTCGGCCGGAATACGTTCAAGGATGGCTTTACTGCGTTCTTCATCGGCAAGAAGGGCTGCTGTGTTATTGGTTGCCATATAGCCCGGAGCAATCGCATTCACATTGATGTTGTCTTTCGCCCATTCGTTCGCCATGGCTCGGGTGAGCCCCATGACAGCACTTTTTGAAGCGGTGTAAGAGGGAACGCGGATACCGCCTTGGAAAGAAAGCATAGAAGCAATATTAATGATCTTGCCGCCGTTGCCTTGAGCGATAAATTGCTTTGCTACCGCTTGTGACAGAAAGAAAACCGTTTTGGTGTTGATGTTCATTACATCGTCCCAGTTTTGCTCTGAGAACTCGATAGCATCTTCCCGGCGAATAATGCCCGCGTTATTGACTAAGATATCGATGTGACCAAACTCAGTCATCGCTTGTTCGATAATTGAAGGGATTTCATCTTGATTGAGAAGGTTAGCGCGAACATCTAAGAATTGGTAACCTGCTGTGTTCATCTTCTCGATGGTATCGCTCGGAGCCGATCGATTAACCCCAATCACGTTACAACCTGCTTCCGCTAAACCCAACGCAATCGCTTGTCCAAGACCCGTATTACAACCAGTCACAATAGCTACTTTTCCTTGCAAATCAAAAGCGTTTAAAATCATATCGTATCCTTATATCTATCTTTACGAGCAATGGAACGGTGGGTAGATGCTTATCATGGTAACGATCCAATGTTAGAAGCATCACAGTAAACCTAAGTAAAGGGTAATAAAAAAGCAGCTAATCCAAGCTGCTTTTTTGGTTTGTAAGCCAGATGGGTTAATTAGAATAAATCTGAATCAACGTTATCGAAGTAGGCTTTGGTGCCAGTACTCGAATTGTCGCCAGTGTATAAGGTCAACTGTGAAGGAGTTTCTGCAGATAAACCCGTTTCAGATTGATCTATAGTGTGCAACAACGTACCGTTTACAGATACCTCAACTGTTCCATTATCCCAAGATAGAGTAATTGTATTCCAAGCATCCTCTGGCACTGCGCTTTGCAATTTAATGTCTGGATCTACACCCTCAACTTTATCACCAGCTTCAATATATAAACTTCCACTTGATAGCCTTACTTCAAAAAATCGGGCGTCATCAGTTTTATCTGTTCCAATATTGATATATACGCTTTTTTCGTTTGTGCTTGGTACATAAACATCTAAAGATACTGAGCCAGTGGTTGCTGCAGAAGAAAACTCACGAACTGCATATGGCTTTTTACTGTCTAAATCTTCGATTAATAATGAGTTAGAACCACTTTTTGCTTGATCATTACTGACGACTGCAATTGATGAAAGTGTATTGTCATCGAAGCTAGTATTATATGATTTCCAACCAGAATTCGTTTCTGCTATATGCGTATCTGCAGTATAAGAATCAAAATTATCGGTTACACCTTCTCCTGTACCCGTATCTGTACCAGAATCAGTGTCAGTTGAATCGCCACCAGAAGTGTCATCGCTACCAGTTGAACCAGTAGAGCCACTTAATTGAATAACAGTCGCTTCAAATGTGCTCTTATTATAAGGGTTGGCAGATAGGTCATGACCATCTGTGTACTTTTCAAAATCATCACTAAATACAGAAGAACTACCTGAGAATAATTCAAGGTTATCGATCAGCGCTTCGTATTGCGTGGTGTCACTGGTATCGCCGAGTTTAATAGAAACAACCGCAACGGCATTTTGAGGGCCATAGCTTTCAACAGGGAATGAGGTTCCATTAATAGAGAAAGTTGCACCAGTTGCTGTCCAACTTAATTCAACTTCTAATTTTTTACCTTCCTCGAAAGTACCCTCAACAGTAGTTTTTCCATCTGCTGTGCGGTATTCGATCATACCTTTAGTCAAGATGATTTGAGTGTGTAGATTTGAGTTAGATGTGCCGTCAGCATTGTATAGAGATAGGTAGATACTATCGCCAGTTTCAGAATTATTTTGCGCGGTATCTTCATCTAGCTGATAAGTAAGATCAAAGGTTAATTTACCAGCAGCAATGGTATCAACACCAACATCTGTGTCTGAATCTGCGAATTTAATACGTAACTCACCAGAGTCCTCGGTCGTGGTATCCAAAATTTTTGCTACTTTATTTGCAAGTGCTATACCTGAATTCGCATTGGCTTGTGATACTGCGTTTTTCACAGCGTCATTTTCAGAATGATCGGTACCAGAAAGAACACCAAAGCTTGATGTATCAATTGATAAAATGCCGTTTAATACTTTGTGATGACCATCAATAACAGTCGCGCCACTAACATCGTAATAAGTGAATGATAATGTGCCAGCTTCAATGTCTTCAGTAATTTTGTGAGTTTTAACTACATAAGTACCTGGTGTCGCATCATCATCGTAATAGTATTGAGTTCCATCATTAAAAACATACACATTAGGGAGATCTTCTGCTGCATAAACAGATAGGTCATTACTCAAAGAAGCAGCGCTTGAATTACCTATTTCCCAGTAACCACCGGCTAAAGCGGAAACTGCTACTGTTTCTGAGGTACCGCCACTAGAGCTACTGTCACCTGAGCCACTACTAGAGCTGGCTGGATCGCTTGAACCATCAGTATTACAGCCTGAGAGCATGGTTGCTAAAGCGAGAGAAATAAGTGGTACGAGTGTTTTTAATTTCATAATCATCATCCTAATGGTCTTATCGAACCTTGTTTTATTTCCAGGTTCTTTTTGAAATTGTGATTGAGCTATTTATTCACTATCTAAATGTATCCATACGGTATTGC
>NZ_AJYK02000096.1 GCF_000286955.2 Vibrio rumoiensis 1S-45 | reverse complement strand
AAATAAACTCACATACCCATAGTATCTTGAGTTTATGTTGGATTTTATGATCATGCATTAGTACTAGTTACACAGATTAGACATTGTCTGATAAGTTAATGGAACTAAATATATTTGTATCACTCTTACAGACTTAAATAATTCTTTTTTTAAAAACCATCGTTAATAGGAAATCTATGAAAAAGCTAATTTTACCCCTTGCGCTGACTTTAGGTGCGCATAGTGCATTTGCAGCGGATACAACATTCACTCCAGAGCAAGAAGCTAAAATTGGTGAAATTGCGGCGCAATACTTGGTAGATAACCCAGAGTTTTTGATTAAAGCGAGTCAGAAATTACAACAACAACAACTCGACCAGCAAGCTAATGTTCAAAAAAGTGCAGTTCTTGCAAATCAAGATGCACTATTAAATGATAAAACAACACCATTTACCGGCCCGAAAACGGCAAAGGTTAATGTAATCGAATTTTTTGATTACCAATGTGTTTATTGCTTCAAAATCTCACCAACTATTGAAAAACTTCAAAAAGAATATCCTAATGTAAGATTTATCTTTAAAGAAACCCCTATCTTTGGGAGTCGTTGGGAGCCATCCAAATATGCCGCACAAATGGGGCTTGAGGTCTTTGCTCAAAAAGGATCGAATGCTTATAATCAATACCATAACGGCATCTACGCAAGTGGTTTAAATGAAGGTAAGTTAACAAAAGATGTGGTGGATTCTACAGCTACATCTGCAGGGATTGATATAAAGAAATTCAAACCTACAGAAAACTACCAAAAAAACCTACAGCTATTTTCTCAGCTTGGATTTAAAGGGACACCAGCATTAGTTGTTATGCCAACAAATGGTGCTACTGTTGATAATACATATATTATCAATGGTGCTGATGTTCCTACTTTAACTAATGCACTGAAAATACTGACTAAATAAGTGCTATAGAAAATAAAAGAACAAAAACGCAGTCATCTCTATGGCTGCGTTTTTTTATCCACAAAAGTCACACTGTAACCTTGTATTTGTTGTTATTAACGGCTTATAGCCAGAACAATTTAGAACTTAAAAGTTGTAATAAAATAACAGAGAGGCTTACAGTTCGAGTTTTCATGATTGTAGCTTAATTACAAAATGTGACTAAGCTGTGCGTAAGTTTTATATCAGTGGTGTTCGATCACCTTACTAATGCATCCTTTGTGTTTTTTTACTTTAAAATCAATTATTGGTACAATAATCCAGTTAATTGTACTGTGATAGCGTTATACAGGTATAAAAAAACCCGCTATCTAGGCGGGTTCTTAAATTTGATAAATTTTAGTCTTCCATAATCAGATCATCACTGTCTGAACTATCATCGTCATAAGATGAACCTGTTGGTTTGACTGTGCTACATAATGTGTAGCTTCTCTTTCTTTGAGTCTTGTTTAGGTATTTTTTCCAACAATTGGCATAATGATTGTTAACTGAGTTCCTTTCTTCTTGAAAGGCAGAGATAAACTCATGCTCATCTGAATCTTCTGGTGTAAGGTTTCCTTCATACAAACCTTGCATGGTTCGACCGAAGTTTTCAAGGATGTTAGCTTCGTTAATAGTGAATTCACCTGAGCGACTGAAGCCTCGGGCAAAATGTTTATTATCAAAAAACTTTCCTAAATTTCTCATTTTCTACTCTTTTACAATGGTACTTAGACTCGTCCGAAAATAGGTCTTTATTACGTTTCTGTACAACAAAAAATTTTATTCAATTTAATAAAAATTTTTTATCATTTTAGGTTATTCTTGTCATCTTAGTTGATTAAGAACTTAACCATTTATTTAATGCTTTGAGGTGTAAATTGGATACTGAGCTATTACGCACATTTTTAGAAGTCGGCAAGACTCGCCATTTTGGTCGTGCAGCAGAAAGTCTATATCTAACCCAGTCAGCAGTCAGCTTTCGTATTAGGCAACTAGAATCGCAGTTAGGTAGTCCCCTATTCTCTCGTCAGCGTGGTAATGTTCATTTAACCCCAGCTGGAGAACGTCTTCTTCCCTATGCAGAATCCATATTGCAGACATGGGGCCGCGCTCGCCAGGATGTTTTACTCAGTGAAAATTATATGGAGCAGATCTCCATAGGTGCTTCATCGAGTGTTTGGGAACTAAGTGGTATTTCGGATTGGATTAATGATAGCCATAAAGTCTTACCTAAAATTGCTTTTCGGATGGAATCGGTTAGCCGTCAAGATATTGTCCGGGCGCTTCTTGAAAAAAGTATCGATATGGCGCTCCTGGGCGATCCACCTAAAGTTGAAGGATTCAATTTAAAACAAGTTGCTAATTTTGAGTTTAAATTGGTTTCAACAGTTCCAGATACAAAATTTTCACAACTACCCTCTATTCCATTAGCTTATTTGGATTGGAGCACTCGTTTTTCTATTGAACATGCTCGCATTGGTGAGTTACAAAAAACACCGATAGTGCATGCTTCATCAAGTAATGTGATTCTAAAATATTTAATGGCAAATACAGGAATGGCTTATCTTCCTGAGCCAGTTATATCTAAAAGTGTTGATTCAGGAAAACTTTTCATTGTGGAAGATGCGCCCGTTATGGAGCAGTCATTGTATCTTTGTTGGAATGAAGGAAATGAAAAGGTCGAGTATATTAATCAATTGAGTGATATATCATTAGAATTAAGAACGCCGTCCGACGATTAATAACTTTCATCATCACATCAAAAAAAGTTCGTTTTACTGTCACAATGTATTTGCATAATCTTAACTGTGACTCATAAACAATAATGATGTTTGGATAGGAAAATGAGCAACTGGGATAAGTGGTTAAAAAACGATACATCTCGTACAGGCAGTAAAAAGAACAAACGTGATTTTGATGACTACGATGGTGAAATGATCGAAAAAAGTAAATCTAAACGAAAAACTCATAGAGAAAGAACTAATCAACGTTCAGAGGATTTCGAAGACCGTTTATACTAATTTTAGGGGAGCATAACTCCCCTTTTAATTTCATCAAGATATTTAGTTATAGTGCGTAATGCTGTAAAAAAGAGAAGTTACTCTCCTTTTTTTTCTGCTGCCTTTTGTGCGCGGATTTTTTGTGCCACTATTTGAATGGCTTGGCCAGTACTCATCCCTTCTTGCATTAGTTTTTGAATTTCTTCAACAGCTTCTTGCTGTTCACCATGTGTCAGTGTAGGTAAATCATCAAACATATTGAACCTTAATCATTCAGAAATATCGTAGGCTTTGTTGATAATTTGTTTATCTTCAATTGTCATCAAACCTTGCCAACGTTTATGGGTAATAGATACACCTAACAAATATCGACTAGGTGGTAAGTTCGTATCAGAAAGTGATATTGGATAGTCCGTTTCGTACTCTTTTTTCCAGAGCTCTTTGTACTCTCCGTTTACATTGCCATATAAGGCAACTTCGAGTACCGGTAATGGACAAAATCGGTTCAATAATGCCGTTTTATCCACGATCCAGCTGTCTTTTGAATTCCAACGAACCGTTTGCTTGTTATCAGGTTTAGAAAGGATAACCCAATTTTCCCATTCTTCTCCACTTTGATCTTTCAGTTTTATTTTATACAAGCCACTGTCTATTTGTGCATTCATATCAATTCGATTTTGATATAACCAATGTTCTTTATCCTGCTCTTCACTTAAGCCTTCATTATTAATCATAACAATATCAGGCCATTTGGTAAGAGACACATCGGTAAGTTTATTATTTGATTGCACTAAGATTCGAAGGCGGTAATTTAATCGCCCTGGGCTTTGAATAGTTTGTCTTTCTATCGTGACTTTATCTAACCACGCAGGATAACCTGAGCTGTCAAAAGAACGACCACAATCTATGTCTAATGCCTTAGTAAGTAAATTATCTAAATGGACTTTTAGTTGATCATGTGGCTCTTTTTGCCAAGTTTGAATCATTGAGTTGAAGCTTTGCTCCAAATTCCCTTCTAAAAGAGCTTTATGAGCATTGGTTAATGATGACTTTTCTGTAAACCAATCATCGGCCGCCCACGTAGGGACGGCTAAAAGTGACAATGTAATTACTGCAATTTTAAATTTCAGATGAGGCATATTAAGCTTTCATTTTGTAGCCAACACCACGCAGTGTTTCTATCTTTATGGTTGGGATCTTTTGACGTAATTGAAGGATATGCGTATCTACTGTACGTGTCGTTGGGAAATGATTGTAACCCCAAACATGGTCAAGTAGCTCATCTCGAGTAAATACTCGTCCTAAGTTACTGGCGAGAAAAACTAATAGATCAAACTCTGTACGAGTCATAGTAATGAATTCTTCACCAAATTTTACTTCGCGTGTTGTTTTATCAATAGATATTTCGCCCACAGTAACAATGTTTCCATCATCCTCTGAATCTGGAGAGCGTAATTGAGCGCGAATTCGAGCAAACAATTCAGCTTCGGCAAAAGGTTTAGTCAAATAGTCGCTCGCACCGGCATCTAAGCCAGAAACTTTATCTTTAACTGAAACTAAAGCGGTCAATAAGATAACTGGCACTGGCTTGATGTTTTTCCAATCATTCAAAAACGTAACAGAGTCACCATCAGGTAGCTGACGATCTAATATAACTAAGTCTGCTTTATCCCATAAAGCGGCTACATCGGCAGCTCGCTCAACATGCAAACACTCATAACCTGCTTGCTCTAAACTGACTAATAGGCCATCTGCTAGATTTCGGTCATCTTCAACGAGTAGCAATGTCTGTTTCACAGGGAATCTCCAATTTAAAAGTTGTTGGTGGGCCACTAAGGCTCATTTTGCCTCCCATTCGTGCAACCATCGATTCAACGATAGTAAGGCCTAAGCCTAAACCACTTTTACTCACGAATGGTTTACGTAGTCTTGCCCAATCCTTTCTAGTAAGTTGTCCTTGGTCAATAACTTCAAGAACTAATTTTTTTGAATACGTTGTTGCTTTTAATAGTACAGGTGCTTCGCCATATTTACAGGCGTTTCTCACTAGGTTATCAATACAGGTGCCAAGCCAATAAATATTAACTTTTACTGCTAAATCTTGGTTGATGTCAATATCAATAGAAAATTCACCTTGTACATATCGGTATTCTAGCCACTCCTCAACAGACGGAATCCATTCTGTCGCTAAAGTTTGCGTATCAGATTGCAAGTAATCTTTACTTGCTTCTGCTAATTGTCTCAGTCGTCTTGTGTCTTCACATAAACGTCTAAATTCGTCGTAAACAGTATCGGGTAAATGTTCGAACTCTCGCCGAAAACCTTCTACAGTTAAAGACAAGCTTGCGATCGGTGTTCGCAATTCGTGTGTTAATATTTGCAACACCAACATCCGGCTGCGAAGTTCCTTCCGCTTATTCAACCAACGAGAATAGCCCCAGCTACACACAAGGATTACATTGGCAATACCAAGCGCTAATATGCTATAGAATAATGTGTCGGAATTACTTCGCGTATCCCAACAAACATTCCCACTTCGAACATAACAATGATCACTTTGAGATAATGGTTTAGCAATTAAATCTGCATCGCTGAGTGCACTACTCCATTCAGGCCCACTGAACACATAATATTGCGTTCCTCTTCTTAACCATAATTCATTACCTGAAATAATGGTTTCCGAACCTGCAATAAGCGCGGCAATAGAATCATAAGGCATTAACTGCAAACGACCTAATAAAGTATTTTCAGCCGCTTTCGGCCTTTCTTCTATGTGCATGAAAGCAACGAGCTGTTTATACTTACTTGGATGAAGTTCAGCATAACGCGCCGCATAAGTCCCACCACCTGGGTGAATTAAGCCAGAACGTATAAACCACTTAATAGGCAGTGCAGTTTTCTTACATATTGCACGTGTAAATACCAATGGCTCGGTTACCGCAGGGCTTAAGGGATATTTGCCAGTACACGTCGTTGCAAGGCGATAAATTGACTGTAGATCTTTTAATGGGTACTTGGATGTTTGAGGTAAAAGCGATTCTGGTGATATAAGGCTGGTTGGGAAATCAGTTTGAATCACACGAAGATCATAGATTGCAACTGCACTTGAATTATCAAACGATTTTTTAAATTGATCTATTCGTTCAGGCAATGTAGCAGCTTGAAGTTGCCCTACCCAAAATGTAGACAATAAAAAGAAAAAGGTCGAAAGCTTCAAAGGTGACAATCCATATTCGTTCCAGATATCAACATCATACTACATATCAATTCATGCCAATCGGCATCCATGTCATTTTTAAGTCATTATTTAACGTTTGAGCAACTTTTAATCATAAATGTATACAAATGTGTCTTTAATCATAGAGCTATAATGTGATCTTTGCATCATACTAAAGCAAAAAAGTGACACTGTATCAAAAATAGATAATATGAATTAAACTTCAAGCATAAAAAAACCAGCCCGAAGACTGGTTTTTGTTCGGTTACAAAAGTGTATTAAAGCGCTTTAGATATTGCGTCAACACTGGCTTTCGCATCACCAAATAGCATTTGCGTATTTTCTTTAAAGAACAATGGATTTTGTACTCCGGCATAACCGGTACTCATAGAACGTTTAAAGACAATCACGTTTTTCGCGTTCCAAACTTCTAATACAGGCATACCTGCAATTGGACTGTTTGGATCTTCTAATGCTGCTGGGTTAACCGTATCGTTTGCACCAATAACCAATACTGTGTCAGTCTCAGAGAAATCATCATTAATCTCATCCATCTCTAACACGATATCGTAAGGCACTTTTGCTTCGGCTAACAACACGTTCATGTGTCCCGGTAGACGACCCGCAACAGGGTGAATACCAAAACGAACTTCAACACCTTGAGCGCGTAACTTTTCAGTAATCTCGTAAACTGGATACTGAGCTTGAGCAACTGCCATACCGTATCCTGGTGTGATGATCACTGATTTTGAATCTTTCAGCATTTCAGCGACATCTTCTGCTGTCGTTTCACGGTGTTCACCTTGTTCTTCATCATCGCTCGATGTTGACGTTGGCGCAGCACCAAAACCACCAGCAATAACACTGATAAACGAACGGTTCATTGCTTTACACATGATGTAAGACAGAATTGCACCAGAAGAACCAACTAAGGCACCAGTAACGATCAACAAGTCGTTAGCGAGCATGAAGCCAGCTGCCGCTGCAGCCCAACCTGAATAAGAGTTAAGCATTGATACAACGACGGGCATATCAGCCCCACCGATAGATGATACAAGGTGATAACCAAATACTAAGGCTATCGCTGTCATCACTAACAGAGCAAACATACTTCCATCGTTTTGAACGAAGTAAATCATTAAGGCAAATGAAGCAACAATCGCCAGCAAGTTCCACTTATGCTTATGTGGAATATTCATGGCAGAAGATGACACTAAACCGCGCAACTTACAGAATGCCACGATAGAACCACTAAAGGTTACCGCACCAATGAACACACCTAAGAACACTTCAACAAGGTGAATATTCAATAACACACCTGTTAGCATGCCGTGATCAAGGTAACTGTTATAGCCAACTAAAACCGCTGCCATACCAACGAAACTGTGCAACACTGCAACCAGTTCAGGCATTTCTGTCATTTCTACTTTTTTAGCGTAGAAAATACCAATGGAACCACCAATTGCCATTGCAAGAATGATCCAGATGATTCCTCCCGTTTCAGGGCCAAAGATAGTAGCGATTAAAGCAATCGCCATACCTGAGATACCGTAATAGTTACCAGCACGAGCAGAATCTTGCTTAGAAAGACCAGCAAGGCTCATGATGAAAAGAATGGCAGCAACAATGTATGCCGCTTGTACTAATCCTGCAGACATATGTTACCCCTACTTCTTACGGAACATTTCAAGCATACGTTTGGTCACAGTAAAGCCACCAAAGATATTTATGCTTGCAATTAAAATCGCGATGAAAGACAAGAAAGACACCACGCCATTTCCTTGACCAACCTGTAATAGAGCACCAACAACAATAATGCCTGAAATAGCATTCGTTACTGACATTAAAGGCGTATGCAAAGAATGCGACACATTCCATACCACGTAATAACCCACTACACAGGCTAAAACGAACACCGTGAAGTGTGATAAGAATTCTGCAGGAGCAACACTTGCAATCCATGCAAAAGCACCTGCTGCAATCGCCATACCAGCCACTTTTTTCACAGGAGATGTAGGCTCTTCCACTTTTGGCGCTGGGGCCACTTTAGGTTTAGCGGTAGCTTGTGGTTGTGCAGACACTTTGATCGCTGGCGCAGGCCATGTGATCTCACCTTCTTTAACTACCGTTACACCACGCAAAACGACATCATCAAAATCGATGTTAATATTGCCATCTTTTTCTTTGCACAGTAGTTTTAGCAGGTTAACTAAGTTAGTACCGTAAAGTTGTGAAGATTGTGTTGGAAGACGCCCAACCATATCGGTATAACCAATCACCGTAACACCATTTGGGGTCGTGATAACTTTATCCGCTTCTGTATAAGCACAGTTACCACCGTTAGCCGCTGCAAGGTCAACGATAACGCTACCCGCTTTCATGCTATCAACCATTTCTTTGGTGATTAATTTCGGCGCAGGGCGGCCTGGTATTAAAGCCGTGGTAATGATGATATCAACATCTTTTGCTTGGGCTGCGTAAAGTTCTTCAGCTTTCTTGTTAAAAGCATCCGACATTTCTTTTGCATAACCATCACCAGCGCTTGTATCTTCTTTGAAATCAACTTCTAAGAATTCTGCGCCCATCGATTGCACTTGCTCTTTCACTTCAGGACGAACGTCAAAAGCACGAACAATAGCACCTAAGCTACCTGCTGCACCGATAGCGGCAAGGCCCGCAACACCAGCACCAGCTACCAACACTTTAGCCGGTGGAACTTTACCTGCGGCAGTAATTTGCCCGGTAAAAAAACGACCAAATTGATGAGCGGCTTCAACCACTGCACGATAACCCGCGATGTTGGCCATAGAACTTAATGCATCCAGGGCTTGAGCACGCGAAATACGAGGAACGGAATCCATCGCCATTACATTAATATTCTTAGTAGAAAGTTTCTTCAGCAGCTCTTCATTTTGAGCAGGCCAAATGAAACTGACTAAGCTTGCACCATCTTGAATGAGTTCGATCTCATCAACGCCTGTTTCAGCATTAATTTGAGGTGCATTTACTTTCAGAATAATGTCTGATTTCCATACATCCTCTGTCGACACGACAGAAGCTCCCACTGCTTCAAATGCAGTATCATCAAAACTGGCTAGAACCCCCGCCCCTGATTCAATTGAAACAGTAAAGCCTAGTTTTAAAAGCTGCTCAACCGTTTTCGGCGTGGCAGCAACTCGCGATTCACCCGCAAGTATTTCTCTTGGTACACCAATCTGCATAGCAATTCCTTGAACATTGGCACAATAAATTTGAAGTTAACTATCAAACCGATAGTAACTGGAAGTTTCATGTAATAAAAAAACAATTTTTCATGACATATAACTCGAAGTTAGGTGATTCTCACCTTTGTAACGTAAAAAAACAACAGATTGTGATGAAAAACAGGTCATACCTGATATGCATCATATTCATGTTGTTTATAAATACACCACATTGACTCTTTCAGGCATTATTTCATTAAAAAATGGTCGTTCCTGATTGGTCTATAAACAATTTTGCTTTTTTTATCATAAGCTCATTAGCATCAGATTCTGACGCTAAAACATCTGAACGAATGAATTGATATGTCTTCATTTCCCCCTGAATATCTTTAACAATACGGCCGGCAATACGAAACTGCCCCCCTTCGGCCATCGGTTCGGGATAAATTAAATAACCATTATACTCAACAGGTTCAACATTCTTTGCTTCAACCTCTTTTGCACCAAAAAGTTTAGATAAAAATCCCACTGGTTCTTCCTTATAATTTCATAAAATAAAAGTCATTCACCAATGAAATGAACGACTTCAGCTTAACGTAAAGTTCTGTTTACTAATACCAAGTATTGACCACTTTCAGTAATAGGAAATATCAATCAACTAGTTAAATCTAACCCTAACAAATCAGAACTAATATCTTAGACATACTCACTATGTGTTCTTGTCTACTAGGTTAAGTTAACCTTCATTAAAGAAGAAAACAATGCTTCCTCCTTTCAATGCACTGCCATAATTCATATTTAATCCAATGCCTACATTATCAATATAATCACGAAATATAGGTGGCGTTAATAACCATCCGATTGAAAGTTCATAATAGCTGTCTGTACCAAAAGAATCGATAGGATCGCCCCCGAGATCGACCCGTTTAACGCTACCGTACACCGATGGAATGTATCCACCCCAGTTGATCACGTCATAGTTGACTTTTACACCATTCATTAAGTACCAACCATTTGGGTTACCGCTATTTTTCGACTCCCCCCACATCACACCGTTGAAGTAGTTAAAACTGGTCGTGTACTTCCAATACCCCCAATCTTTATTCAATTTATACTCAAAGGCTAAATTAGGCTCAATAATGTAGCTGTAACTTGATGTGTTATAGACGTTGCCATCCAATACCGGTTCAAATTGCTTACTTTCAACACTGTTATATTTATGGTCGTTTTGGTAATACATTAAGTGGTTACCCACCCCATAAACTAACTTCCAAGTATCACTAATATCGTAAGACAATTTGTACTCTACAAAACCTGCATACACTTTATTCGTATCATAATCAGCAGGTAAATCAGGTCTATTGCTTAGGCGAGTTTCATTATCGAAATGTATAAAAGAAGCTCGAAAATCCAGCTCATGTTGAAATAATGGGCTTGGACTTTCAAGTTCAAAAGAATAAGGAATAGCAGTAACCGAAACACGATTACGCAAGTCTAACGATTCGTCATTACCAAAATTATCATCATCAAAAGGCGTGACTGAGTTTGGGTTGAAGTCTTGGATACCAAAAGTAATCACATCACTGTCAGACAAAATAACAGAGGCAGCAAAACTTTGTTCCGCTCGTGATTGAATACTATTTTCAGCCTTAGCCTGAAGTGTGCAAATTGCCCAGCTCAACATAACGGCAATGGTTGTCGTTAAAAATGTCATTCATCATCCCTAAATTGACAAGGCTTATGATGTTATACAAGTTCATCACCTCTGCCTATACCCTATCATTCAAAAGCGCAGTTAAATGGTTAAAGTTTGATCTGTAAACCCTCTTTAACCGTCCGTATTTAACCCTCTGAATTCATGCTACTGTTATGGCATCGTAAATACTTTCAAAAGGCCTTATTCATGTCTGTTTGGTCCAAAGTGAAACTTAGCCAACATTTTCACCAGTTAAGTGATGGATTTTATCGCTCAATTCAACCTATGCCTTTAGAAAACCCTCACTGGGTTCATTGGAATAGTGATTTTGCTGACAGCTTAAATTTACCTGAACAACCGAATTCAGAAATCCTTAATGCTTTCTCGGGCATTGAATTACCACCAGAGTTCAATCCTATTGCCATGAAATATGCCGGACATCAATTTGGCCAATACAACCCTGAACTCGGGGATGGACGTGGATTATTACTGGCAGAAATTGAATCCAAGGACAACCAAACGTACGACATTCATGTAAAAGGCGCAGGGCTCACTCCGTTTTCTCGCCAAGGTGATGGTCGGGCCGTATTACGTTCCAGTATTCGTGAGTATTTATGCTCTGAAGCGTTATTTCATTTAGGTATCCCAACGAGCCGCGCACTCGGATTAATCAATAGCAATACTCTGGTCTATCGAGAAAAGACAGAAACAGGGGCGATTTGTATCCGCTTGGCTCATAGTCATATCCGATTTGGTCACTTTGAGCATTTCTTCTATACCGGCCAACACGAGAAGCTTCAAGAATTGATCGAATACACGATCAATCACTATTTTCCAGAATGCCAACAGCACGCGAAGCCCTATGTAGCGTTTCTGAAAAGCGTTGTATTATCCACCGCGCAACTGATTGCCAAATGGAATGCTTTCGGTTTTGCTCATGGCGTATTAAATACCGATAACATGTCTATCCTTGGCCAAACATTTGATTTTGGTCCTTTTGGCTTTTTAGATTCGTATAACCCAAACTTCATTTGCAACCATTCAGATTACCAAGGGCGCTATTCTTTCTCCAATCAACCTAATATTGGGTTATGGAATTTAACTGCATTGGCGCATGCCTTATCTCCTTTCATCGAACGTGACGATCTCGATGTCACTTTAGGGTTGTATGAAGACGAAGTTAATCAAGAATACAGCCGATTGATGCGAGACAAAACCGGCTTACTCAGAAAGCAACCCCAAGACAGTGAATTATTCGGAGAGTTGTTTCGTTTAATGGCAAAAAACAAAGTCGATTACACCCGCTTCTTCCGCCAACTTTCCATGCTAGATAAGCAAGATGAACAAACTATTATCGATTTATTTATAGACAGAGAAAGTGCACAGCAATGGTTAAATGACTATCAACAGCGATTAACTCTAGAACACACCTGCGCTGATGAACGTTGCGAAGCGATGCGAAAAGTGAACCCTAAATACATTTTAAGAAATCACTTAGCACAAATTGCCATTGATAAAGCGGAAGATGGCGACTATTCAGAAGTGAATACTCTCTTCAATTTGCTCCAAAACCCGTATGATGAGCAACCAAAGTATGATCATTATTCAAATCTGCCGCCTTCTTGGGCAGAAGAGCTTGAGATCAGTTGCTCTTCCTAACCAGCTTATACATAATGGCAAAGACGAATAGAAGTACACGCTCATTTGTGTACAGGATAAATTGAGGTTTCCTTATGTCAGAACAACAAGAACCCGTTTCAGTGGAAGAAATCGATACAGAAAACAATGCTCTAGAAAGTGTTGATTTAAGCACATACTCTCCAGAGTTACGTCACTTGATTGAATTTGAACAAGTCCCTGAACAAGCGATTCCGATGGTGACCTCAATACATGAAGTTTCAGAAGAACCGGTTCGTGATGTGTGGGATGAACTGCCTGCCAGTGCTCAAAACATCTTAGACAACTTTGAACAATTTCATGCTTTGATCTCAATCGGCCAAACTTTTGCCGCTATCGACTTTATGCAAGAGTTTGAAACACTGAATATGCCAGCCGATATGGATGAAGCAGGTCAAGCAGATTATCGTGCAAGCTTATTAGATAAAGTCTTACAGAACTGCGTAAAAGATATGGTGAAACAGCTTAAAAAAGCGCGTCGTGACCCTATTTTAAAACGTGACTTTATGGAAATCTTTGCGGAAGCGAAATAAGTCATACCAAGTAAGTAGCGATTAAGTATTAAGCTTATTTCGTGAGAGTATAAAAACGCCGGCGAATTTGTCGGCGTTTTATCAACCCTGCCTAAATCATTGAAAGGGATATAACCACACACGGCTATGGAAAGAGTCATATCGCTGATTAAACAAGATCCATTAAGAGTAAAGGCATTAAACTGTGTTTATTCTCTTCACCTACCACAATGTTATATTGCCGCAGGCTTTGTGAGAAATTTAGTCTGGGATCATACTCATCAAAAAAACAGCCCTACTCCCTTAAATGATGTCGATGTTATCTATTTCGATTCTGAGAAAACCGATCCTGAACTATCCCTCAAGCTTGAAGCCAAACTGCACACAAGGATGCCAGAAGTAAATTGGCAAGTACGTAACCAAGCTTTAATGCACATTCGCAATGATGACCAACCCTATTTAAACACACTAGATGCTATGCGTTACTGGCCAGAAAAAGAAACAGCCGTCGCCATTCGTCAAATCGCCAACAATCAATACGAATGCCTTTCTGCATTTGGGTTTGAGTGTTTATTTGCAAATACAATAACGCACAATCCTAAAAGGCAAAGAGCAACCTTTGAACAACGTATCGCATCAAAAAATTGGTTAGTAACATGGCCATTGTTAACAATAAAAAATCACAGTGTTTAGCTTGAAATTTTAACTTATTCGCTTTTACACATTAGCCTTCCATCAAAATCTTCATCATTTGCTCATCTCGGTCATTTAACCTCGATACTCATACAGGTTATTTTGCAATCCATACAGTTCTATTCTTTCTTTGAAGCGGAAGTTGATACTTTTTAACAGCTTATTAGATCTTGAGTTATCCGGAAGCGTTACAGCATAAACAGTATCGAGTGAATGATTTTCCATCGTCACTTTTAATGTCTTTTCAGCCGCTTCACTGGCAAAGCCTTTACCAACAAACTCAGCTAGAAATGCATAACCTAAATCGGGGAATTCAAGTTCGTTTCTTTTCAGAACTCCACACATACCAATTGGAATATTGTCATTTTTTAAATACACTAAATTTAAGCCAAAACCATATTGGTCATAACTCGCCATCGGCCCATCCTTAAGATAGCAAACCGCATCATCTTGAGTACGAATGTTTTTATCTGATATGTAGCGGATAAATGACTCTTCATTTAATAACCGAATAATAAACTCAGTATCGTGCAGCTCAAACTGTCGAATAATCAACCTGTCTGTTTCACATACTACTTTCATGTAAAAACTCCGTTTCATTAATGTGTGAGGCACTCAATACCCATGCTCCCGCATATTACCTTAACCGCTAAAGCTTACGCATAGTAAATGCCACATTAAATAAATCCCTTTAGAGCAGCTTGCTATGAACCGTTTTTTAGATAAACACCAATTTCTCTAAGCTGCACTTTCAAGTCCAATATTTGCATATGGGCAAGCACGATTATAAACAGGTTTAAGATGGCTCCACCAAACATTAAACCCGCAACATAACCCGAACCCCACACCCAACTTAGATTAGTTTGATGCATCGTATGAAATCCTAAAGCAAAGAAAATTAGACTAGAAAACACCAAACCGTATTCCCCACAGTTACAAACATATGAGTTAGAAGCATAATCATATTTGATTTTGACTCTTGCCCCTATTCTTCCATATTTAATAGTAAGAAGGTTTCCAAACAACTCATGTTCTAAATCATTCTTTTCAACAATACCTTTAACTTTATCTAACATTGAAATACTCCTTTTTTTATCAAAAAATAGATATTTTTAATACATGATCACCATAAAATACTTCAACTATCCATTTTTAAAAGCATTGTGAAGATTTGATGTGATGGAGAAAACAAGAAATGGATGTAACGCGCCAATTGTTACAGTGATGAGCTTTCACGTGAGTTTTATTGGTGTGAGAGATTCCAGATAACTTGTGCTTCGTTTCCGGAATGTCGATGTATCGAATGGACTATTACTTATGATAATCAACAGGTTGAATAACAACGCAACGTCATCCCGCACATGAGCCTAAGCGAAGAAGATGCGGGATCTCGCTTTCACGTGAGTTCCATTGAGGTGAGAGTAGGTTTTAATAGAAAGGCTTACTTCGCCTTCGGCCTAAACGGCTTGATCACGCTTTCATCGCACTCTAAGAATGGACCTTCCATTAAATCGATGCAGTAAGGAATGGCTGGGAATACTGCGTCTAAACATTCACGGATCGATTTCGGCTTACCCGGCAAATTCACAATCAAGCTGCTGCCACGTAAGCCTGCGGTTTGGCGAGATAAGATCGCGGTAGGTACAAACTTGAGCGATTCGGCGCGCATTAACTCACCAAAACCCGGCATCATGCGATCGCATACTGCTTCAGTGGCTTCAGGTGTCACATCGCGTTTTGCAGGGCCTGTACCGCCAGTGGTGACGACTAAGCTGCACCCTTCTTCATCAACCATTTTGATTAGCATGGCTTCAATTTGATCTTGTTCATCAGGAATGATTTGGTAAACCGGCTCCCACTCTGACGTTAAGTATTGGTTTAACGTGTCGATGATGGCTTGACCTGAAAGATCGTCATAGATCCCTTTACTTGCACGATCACTTACCGTCACAATACCGATTTTTGCTTTGCTCATTCCTAACTCCTAACCATTGCTTAATTCAACAACATATTTTTGCTTATATCATATTGGTTAAGATACCGTTTCATGGGTTAAATGAACATAGCTAGGCTTTGATTCTGCGCATTAAAATAGAAACTACCTTGCTGCAACTTCCCCATTATTCATAGAGATTTGTGATCCAAACGGTTTGATATGGTTGCAAAGTAATATTATGAGTTTGGCTATCGATTACATTGCCTGAAATAATATCTTTCCAATTATCCGTGGTGATCAAATTCATGTCTGCCAAATTCAAATTTTGTGCTTCTAAACTTACGTTACTGACACAAAAGATACTTTGCTGTCTATCAACACTTTGACGCCAATAGCCAAATAATTGCCCACCTAAATGCAAAGTAAACTGCGTGGCATTAGGATTAAAAGCCGGTTGATTGGTACGAAGGTTAATTAAGGCCAACATTCGGTTCAGCACTTGACTATTTTGGGTATGCTTTTGGTCTAACGCTTCGGTCAATGCCGTATAATCCCAACGGTGACGGTTAATCGAACGGTTTTGATTGGTATTTTCTACCTTTTCATAATCATTACTGGTGGCTAACAAACTATGAATGTAAATTCCCGGAATACCTTCTAGCCCGAGCATAATCGCATGTGCGCAAATAAAACGTTCGGTGCCATATTTATCTTGCCCTTGATTGGTACCTTGCAAGGCATCAAATAGAGCGATATTAATTTCATAAGGCTTTTGTTCTCCATTTTCACCAGTACGCCATGACACACGACCACCAAATAATTGCATGGTATTGAGCAAGTTATTAATTTCTTTATCGCTTAAAAGCCCTTCTGCTGGGCGTAAGCCAATACCGTCGTGGGAAGCAATAAAGTTAAAATACGTTGTGCCTCGTTGTGCTGGTGGCATGCCCATTAACCAACGTTTTAGGTGATCACAACTTCCGGTCACCAATGTGTTGAGTAATAACGGCGGTAGTGAAAAGTTGTAGATAGCATGTGCTTCATTCCCATTACCAAAGTAAGTTAAGTTTTCATGGTTGGGAATGTTGGTTTCCGTGATAATAACGGCTTGAGGTTCTGCTTGTTCTATTAAGCTTCTTAATAAGCGAATCGCTTCATGGGTTTGTTCTAAATTGATGCAGCTAGTGCCAATTTGCTTCCACAAGAAGGCAACGGCATCTAAACGAAAGATCTTTATACCGTGGTCGAGATATTGGCGAATAATTTCGACAAAGGCTTTTAAAACTGCAGGGTTACGGAAGTCAAAATCAACTTGATCAGGGCTAAAGGTACACCACACATATTTCATACCTTCAGGTGTTTCAACTTCTTTAAGTAAGTCGGATGTTCTTGGTCTAACAACACCGGTAAGATCATCTTCTGGTGAGGCGGTATAAAAATAATCGCAGCCTATTCCTTCAGATTTTTTAAAGTTTTCAAACCATGCACTTCGCGCTGAACAATGATTAATGACGAGATCTGACATCAAATTAAACTCGCTCGAAATCGCCTCAACATCTTTCCAAGAACCCAGTGATTCATTAACACTTGAGTAATCAATCACCGAGAAACCATCATCAGAGCTGTATGGGAAGAAAGGTAGAATATGCACGCTATTAATGGTTGGGTAACAGTATTTGTGCATAAATTGATGCAAAGTACTTAATGGCGGTTCATCATCGTTGTGAAGGCTGTCGCCATAAGTAATTAAGATCGTGTCTTTTTCCGACCATAATTCTGGTGAGTTTTTGAGTGTACCCTCACTCACATTCGCATCATCTAGTCGCATGATGGCAAATAGTTCATCGGTTAAGCTTTCTATCGTTTGTGGTAACTCAATGCTTTCGTAGATCACAGCTAAATGATGCTGTATTTTTTCCGCAAGTAAGGTGTGTGCATTGGCTGCCTGTACCTTGAGTATTGGCGTTTTTTTGATGGTATTATCTACTGTCATAAAGCCACTCCTTGCTTTTCACCTTTCAGTTCGCTGTTTATGTTAGCTTTTTGAATCGTGTGCTGATTAAACTCTTCATTATCTAACTCTACGGCTTCAACTAAGCGCTCCATCACATCTGGCATGGCGCTCACCACTCGGTTCCAACTTGGAATGAAAGGAGTTTCCATCGGGTTATCTAAAAAGCTTTGCCCTGCTGTCATAATGTTTTGGGCGAACATTTCAACGGCTTTTTCTTCCATATGAACATCAAGCGATAAACCATTCATTAAAGCATCGTTATGGTAGGCTTCAACAAAGTCGAGAGCGATACGATAATAGGTGGCTTTTAATGATCGAAAACGTTCGGTATTAAAGGTTTCCCCTTGCGTGGCCAGTTTACGAAATAGTGATTTTGTAATATCTATCGACATTTTAGATAAACCGCCATCAGTGTTATCTAAAGATAAATCTTGGTGTTTATGATCGTAGGTTTTGGCGATATCGACTTGGCATAAACGGTTACTGGCATAGTTACGCTGCATTTCAGATAAGACACCGATTTCAAGCCCCCAATCACTAGGGATACGGATATCGTTTAGCACATCACGACGGAACGAAAACTCACCTGCCAAAGAGTATTTAAAGCTATCCATATAATCTAAATAAGCAGTTTGATCGGTCACTCGTTTTAGTGCTTTGAGTAAAGGCGTCACTAATAACCGAGCAACCCGACCGTTCATTTTTCCATTGGCAACACGAGCATAATAGCCCTTACAAAATTCGTAATTAAAGCGTGGATTGGCCACTGGGTAGATTAAGCGAGCCAATAAATCACGTTCATAAGTGACAATGTCACAATCATGTAAGGCTACCGATTCTGCTTTACCTGTCGCTAATACATAACCCATGCAATACCAGACATTACGGCCCTTCCCAAGCTCTTTAGGTGCTAAACCAAGTTCGGCTAATTCTTTATCTAATGCTTGTAAACGTGGGCCATCATTCCATAACACTCGGTGATGCTGCGGCAGTTCGTTAAAAAAGGACAAAGCATGTTTATATTGTTTTAAATCAGCTCGGTCTAAGCCAATAACAATTTGTGAAAGATAAGGCACTTCTTTGAGGTTTTTTACGATATTGGGTAAGGCTTCCCCTTCTAACTCAGAGAATAAGGAAGGTAAGATCAAAGCCATTGGACGTTCTTTTGAAAAACTCACCAGTTCAGCTTCGAGTTCTTCAATCGGCCTCTCCGATAAGTTATGTAAGGTGGTCACTATTCCATTTTGATAAAAATCCGCCATGTTGCCTCCTGCCGTTCATGTTTAGGTTTAATCCCTGCTGTTATGCTTTTATTTATTCTATTTTTGTTTTCCTTGGGTCTGAGTTCTTCGTGATTAGCTATTAATTTCAATACGCTAACTGGAGTGTAATAGGTGATTAGAAAGTAGTGCTCGTATTTCTTGATCCCAACCTCTAGGGCCAAATGCTTGGCTATCGATAACGCCTTCAGTACGTTCCAAGATTGGTTTGTCGTGATGTTTTGATGCGATTCTAACGGCGATACCAGCACGTTCTAACATCGCCACATCATTTTGGCTATCTCCTAACGCGATGCTAACCATCGATTGATTCGGCATATCTATTTGATATTGTTCAAGTAGCCACAACATGGCTTGGCCTTTATCGTTGTGATCTGAAATATGTAAAAAGCGACCGCCTTGTAATACTTGTGCGCCTTGTTTTTCTAAATGTTGAATAAATGCGACTTTTTGAACATCATCACCGAGCCAGTAAACAGGTTCACCACATTCACGTTGATTGGCTTTCATCGCATTGTCATAGGTTAAGCCAGTAAGCTTGCACAACTCGCTTGTCGTCATTTGATAAAACGCACGAAATAGCCCATTAAAATCTAAAGAGGCTTTTTCTAACAACGCTTGCCAATGTGGACGTGGTAAAGAAAAGTACTTCACCCAATACTCACCCTTAGCAACACAATCTCGCGGCTGCTCTGGAAATGACGACATAGGGAAATAGACCGCCGCACCATTTTCAATCACAAATGAACAGGTTAATCCCAGCTTTGTTCTCAGTTCGATAAGCTCAGCAAACGTTTTACTGGTGTTTGGAATCACATCAATCTGGGCTTGCTTTAATTCTTTTAGCAAGCCTTCCACCGGTTTTGCGCTGTAATCATCATGATCAAGCAAGGTGCCATCCAAATCGGTAAAAATAATCGGAAGTTGGTTGCGGTTAAGCATCAAAATGGAAACTCTGGTTAATCGTGGGTTTTACATTGTCACTTGCATCAATATGGTGCAAAACGATAGGCATACCATATGGACTAGTGCTAAAAATGGTCGTTTTCGTTTCTGGTCTTTCTTCTAACAAGCTGAAAATTAAAGATAACCACATAATTCACACTCCTTGTGCATTGAACAATTCGCTTTCTCTAAAATAGATCAATCAAGAAACGTGCCATAGGAATGAATAATTTTGGTTTTATGTTTAAGAAAGGATCAAAAAAGCCTTGAAGAAATACTATTCATCCAAGGCCCTTTATTAACATTGATGCCGTTTAAAATCTTGAAATGCTAAGGCTTGCGGGCCATATCTTTATTAGTTAATCGCACACCTTTTATCTGAGCAAATACCTTTTGACCTGTTTTAAGTTGAAGATCGTCGTAAGCCCAAGCGGTAATATTTGCCCAAAGGCTTAATCCAGAACCTAAAGATAACCGTAATGAAACGGGTTGAGTAGGATCGGTCACTTTAGCCAGTTCTACGATCGTTGCAGGTATAATATTTCGCATAGATGTATCTTTGGCTTGCGATAGAGTAATGGATACATCACTCGCATGGATCCGAACACGTAACGATTCCCCTTTCTTAACTTGGATCCCAGACATCCACACACCGATATTTCGAGCCAATTCCACATAAGATAAAGCATATTTAGGGTGATGTTCCGTTAGCATACCTTTGAATAAGGTGCTTAATTCGCTATTTTTCTGCCAAGGTTGAAATGCAGTTGACCGCCACATGGTTTCAATATCACCTGACGCTTTTATTTGTCCATCTTCAATTAACAACATGTGATCAGCGAGGTGCAAAATTTCTTCTAAGCTATGTGTGACGTATAAAATTGGAATGTTGATTTCTTGTGAGAGTTTTTCAAGAAACGGCATCACTTCTTGTTTTCTTGGCAAATCAAGCGATGCTAATGGCTCATCCATTAATAACATTTCTGGTTCGGACAATAACGCGCGGGCAATCGCACAACGCTGTTTTTCTCCACCCGACAAATCCACTGGATAACGATCCAATAAAGTACTTAAATCTAAGAGCTGAACAATTTGATCAAAATGATTTCTATCGTAATGACGACTCGCACCATAAAGTAAATTACCTTTCACTTTATAGTGTGGAAATAAGCGAGCCTCTTGAAACACATAACCAATTTTACGTTTATCAATAGCAATATTAATATTCTTATTCGAATCATATAAGGCACGCTCACCCACAATGATCTTTCCAGAATCAGGATTATTTAAGCCACTTATTGCATTGATAATGCTAGTTTTTCCAGCACCAGAACGCCCAAAAATAGCAGTAATGCCATGCTGAGGAATGTCCACATTGATATCTAACATAAATTGTTCGAGTTGTTGCTTGAAGGCTAACTTAATCATGCGTTGCCTCCTTTAGCATTACCCGTAGAAACGCCCAGTTTTTTCTGCGTTTTTTGTGTTAACCATTCCGAGCAAAGTAATGACAGCAATGCAATGATAATGGATATTACACACAACCTAGCCGCTTGAAACTCAGCACCCGGAGTTTGAATGAAGTTGTACATGGCAAGCGGTAATGTTTGAGTTTGATTAGGAATATTAGCCACAAAACTGATGGTTGCACCAAACTCGCCTAAACTACGCGCAAATGAAAGCATGGCTCCCGTGATGATGCCGGGCAGAACTAATGGCAATGTTATGGTAAAAAAGACTTTTATGGGCGAAGCACCAAGCGTTCGTGCCGCTTGTTCCAGTTTAGGGTCTACGTTCATCAAACTTAAACGAATGGCTCGTACCATTAACGGCAAGGCAACAACGGCCGATGCTAATGCAGCACCCTTCCAGTTAAAACTAAACACTAGCCCGAATTGCTCAAATAGAAACTTACCGATTACTCCTTGTTTACCCATGGTTAAAAGTAATAAATACCCGATCACAACCGGAGGTAAAACTAAAGGGAGGTGGATAACACTATCGACCAATTTTTTGCCCCAAAACTCTTTTTTTACCAGCAACCACGCGAGAAAAACCCCAATAGGAAGAAGCCATAACACAGCAGTAGCAGATACCTTTAAACTTAACAGTAACGCTTGAGTTTCATAATCCGACAGAATCAAATCTGGGCTTCCTTTTAATGAGCATTATTGCGCCACGAGTGGAGTAAATCCATATTTTATAAATGTTTGACTCGCCTCTTGGCTGGTTAAAAATTCGAAGAAAGCTTTACTTGCCTCTTTATCATTAAGTGTTGTAGCGGGATAAATAATCGGGGAATGAGTGCTTTCTGGAAACGTTTGTACGATGGTGACTTTTTGACTCATTAATGCATCGGTTTTATACACAATGCCAAATGGCGCTTCCCCTCGCTCGACTAATGAAAGTGTCAGACGAACATTATTACTTGGCGCGGTTTTATGTTGTAAAACCTTCCATAATCCCATATTTTCAAGGCTTTCTTTGGCATACATACCAGCAGGTACACTACTGGTTTCACCGATAGCTAAACGTTGCTCTCCCAACAATTGAGGTAATTCTTCAAACGTTCCAGCATTCACTTGTGCATTATTTTCATTGCCAGAACCAATCAAAACTAAGTTATTGCCGACAAGATTGATCACTTGATCTTTGGTGGTGATCCCTTGATTTTGAAGGTAGTCCATCCACTTAGGATTTGCCGAAATAAACACATCTGCCGGTGCACCTTGTTCAATTTGACGTGCAAGTGTTGACGATCCAGCATAAACCGACACGACTTCATCACCGGTTTGTTTTTTAAAGGCAGCGCCCAACTCATCAAGCACATTGGTCATGGATGAAGCCGCATAAACATGTATTGTGTCGGCTGAAATCGCATTAGATGACGATACGCCGATCATCATTATCAATGCTAATTTATTGAAATATTTCATTATTCATTCTCTTTACCAAGATAAGTCGGGCCATAGCTTTTTAAGATCAAGATGTTCTTCAATTGCATCTGCTATCAGATTAATTCCATGCTGTTTTTGATCCGTATGATTATAAACCGTATTGAAATCATTCATTCCCGCCCAGTGAAGAATCGATTTAAAGGCGTCGGCATGCTCAAAGATACCATGCAGATAACTACCAAATATCTGACCACATTCACTCAAGTTACCATCGGCAACTTCTGCATTATTATCCTGGCTTATATTGCTATTTTTGATCAAAAGAGGCTGATAGCCATTCACGGTTGTCACGCCAGCATGAATTTCATAACCGGTGACGCTCACAGGTACTTGATTAGGAAATTGTAACTGCCCTATCACTTGTTGTAATTGCTTTTGATCAGCTAAAACGGTTTCAATGTTCAAATAACCAAGCCCTGCCGAGCAACCTGCTTCGCTTTCTAGCCCTTTAGGATCATTAATGGTTTTACCTAACATTTGGTAACCGCCACAAATCCCCATCAATTTACCACCAAAACGAAGGTGACGTTCGATATCTTTCTCCCAACCTTGGCTTCGTAAGTAATCAAGATCAGAACGAACAGATTTAGAGCCGGGAAGAATAATTAAATCAGCCCCTTGTAAAGACTCCCCTTTACCTACGTATTGAAAATCAATATCAGGATGCAAACGTAAGGGATCGAAATCGGTATGGTTACTGGTGCGAGTTAACACAGGAACACGAACCGTGAATTTCGCTTTTTCGCTATCACTATTACGGTCACTCAGAACTTGCTCGCTGGTGATCGCATCTTCCGCTTCAATATTCAAACCATGAAGATACGGCAAAACCCCAATAACGGGTTTACCTGTTTTCTCTTCTAGCCAGTCTAAGCCGGGTTCAAGTAACGTTATATCACCACGAAAACGATTAATCACAAAACCAATGACTCTGTTTTGCTCTGATTCTGACAGCAAAGCAAGTGTGCCATACAGGTGGGCAAATACACCGCCACGGTCGATATCGGCCACAATGATCACTGGAACATTGGCTTCTTCGGCAAAGCCCATATTGGCAATATCATTTTCACGTAAATTGATTTCAGCAGGGCTGCCCGCACCTTCAATCATAATCGATTCAAATTCCGAGCGTAGCTTGGCAAAAGAATCCATCACATAGGGCATTGCCACTGTTTTATAACCATGAAATCCGATTGCATCCATAGATTGCAGTGCTTTACCTTGAACGATAACTTGAGCTCCAATATCACTGTTAGGTTTGAGCAATACCGGATTCATGTGAACCGTCGGTTCAATACCAGCGGCGAATGCTTGAACGGCTTGGGCGCGGCCGATTTCTCCACCATCCTTAGTCACAGCACTGTTTAATGCCATATTCTGCGATTTGAATGGAGCAACATGGACACCTTTACGGTGTAGAACACGGCAAAGTCCCGCCACCAGCACACTTTTACCAGCATCTGATGTTGTCCCTTGGATCATTAAGGCTTGAATAGGTTTAAGCATAAAAATTCTCTGTATCTTGTTTTACATTCTTCATTGAAATCAACCGAGTGGCCGAGGTTAATACTAACAGGTCATTAAATTTGATAAATTTCAATTGGTAACCCATCGGGATCTTGAAAGAAAGTAAAAGCTTTACCTGTAAGAGCATCAATACGAATTGGCTCACATTCCACACTTTTTGACGTTAATTGAGCGACGGTTGCTTGTACATCATCAACAGAAAATGCCAGATGACGCAGGCCACAAGCTTCTGGTTGATTCAC
Source organism: Vibrio rumoiensis 1S-45 (assembly GCF_000286955.2). GTDB lineage: Bacteria > Pseudomonadota > Gammaproteobacteria > Enterobacterales > Vibrionaceae > Vibrio > Vibrio rumoiensis_A. The sequence goes on along the minus strand of NZ_AJYK02000096.1, from coordinate 27,272 downwards.
ACGCTTAGGTGGATGTGGGAATGAAAAAAGTTCTATTTGACTGTGCTCTGAAACCGCCAAATCCAACTTATAGGAATCGCGCTCAGCTCGATAAGTCTCATTAATCACTTTAAACTCGAGGATTTGCGTATAAAAGATTTTTGAACGCTGATAATCAGAACAAATGATCGCGATGTGATGAATCGACTTAAACATGAGAAATGGCCTTAGTTTCGTGAGTAGGTTGGTATGTGATAGAAGCGAGTAATTTCAGGTTAAGTCGATTTAGAGCGGTTGATATGGATAAATGGATCTTAATCAGAGAGTTCTAAAAAAGCCCCCTATTAAGGAGGCTTTCAAAATAGCGCTTATTTTTTCTTTTCAACCGCAACTTTCGGTTGTACAAACTTACGGCTTACGTCGACGATAGCCACATCACGGAAGAAGCTACGACCTAATAATAAGCCATAATCCATGTGTGTACGGTCTGCAAGTGTGAAAGGTGTTTTCACTTTTAAGTCACCAACACGAATCCAACCTTCAACGGCATAACGCTCAAAAGTTTTATCTGAGTTAGATTGGCGAATAAATTTAGTTGAAACAACCGGCAATTCAATTTCTTTTGACTGACGTTTGTCATGGGCAAGTTTGAATTTCACCCATTTTTTTCCATCGCGCTCAAAAGGTACGATATCAATAGCACTGATGGAAGATGTCGTTGCACCGGTATCAATACGCGCAACAACATTGACATCTAAACCTTCTAGATGAACCCATTCCGTTTGACCTAAGATCAATTTCCCATCTGCGCTTTTTTCACCCGTAGTTGCCGCTGATGATTTTGGCTTAACGGTTGGCATTGGCTTAGGTTTCACATTTGGATGTTTTTCCATCGGTGAAAGTGTTGATGTGTCTTTTCCATCTGTCTTTGCCGTTTGACTCGCCGTTTCCTTGCTTGTCGTCGTGGTCGTTTTGCTGGTGTCCGTCGCTGTTTCTGTCGTGTTCGCTTTCGCATCGGTTGTTGCAACTTCAGGTGACGTTGCACAGCCTACTATTGCCACAGACATAATAGCCGGAAGGAAAAAACCCCATTTCTTCATGTTTACTAACCTTTTTTATTCGTTTAGATAAAACTATGTTTATTGTTCAACACTTATCTATTGCTAAAGAATACTTTACCGCGCAAGTGTATGAATTGCATTTGCGACGTATTGTATGTCTTTTTCTTGCAAACCTGCAATGTTAATACGGCCGTCGCCAACACCATAAATTCCATAGTCTTCACGTAATTGCATCATTTGGTCACTTGAAAATCCTAGCACAGTGAACATGCCTTTGTGTGACTTTATAAACTCAAATTGTTCATTATTGTGTGCATTGACTAATTCTTGACACAGTGCTGTCCGTAAACCAACCAAACGTTGCTGCATTTGAACCAATTCTTGCTTCCATAATGCCGTTAACGATTGATCTTGCAAAACTGTCTTCACTAGAGCAGCCCCATGATCGGGCGGCATAGTATAAGTTGAACGAGCTAAAGTAAGTAGTTTACCTTTAGCATTATTAGCTTCTTGTAGATTTTTACCTACGACGATGGCTGCGCCAGTACGTTCACGGTATAAGCCAAAATTCTTAGAACACGAGGTCGTGATCAGCATTTCTTCAACATGATTGGCCATGTGCTTAACACCAATGATGTCTTGCTCTAATCCATCACCAAAACCTTGATATGCGATATCAACAAATGGTGTAAAACCATTCTTTAATGATAGCTCCGTAATTGCTTTCCAATCATCAATACTGATATCAGCACCTGTTGGGTTATGACAGCAGCCGTGAAGCAATACAACATCACTTGGGCCTGCTTGAGATAATTCTTCCAGCATTTTAGCCGAATCAACTTGTCGCGTCTCAGGGTTGAAGTAATGGTAATAACGCACTTTTAACCCAGCCGCTTCCATAACAGGACGGTGGTTAACATAGCTTGGATTGCTGATCCAAACTGTAGTATCAGGCTGGGCGATCTTCATTAAATCACCCAACATACGAAGCGCGCCGCTTGCACCTGGTGTTTGAACCGCAGACACACGCGAATAGGCTGATGTATCTTGAAGCAGTAAATCGATCATGCATTGATTAAATTCTTCACAACCGGCTAAACCAACATAAGCTTTGGTTGCTTGTTGCTCTGCTTGTTGAAGTTGCGCTTGCTTAATTGCTGCCATGATTGGCGTTTGGCCTTCGCTGTTTTTATAAACACCGATACCTAAATCGACTTTTTCAGCACGAGGGTCACTTCGATAAGCAACAGATAAAGACAAGATTGGATCTTGTTGAGGGGCAGAAAGATGAGAAAGCATGAATACACAACCCTGTGTTTAGTGATAAAAATTCAAATTACCACTCCCCCATAAAAAAATCGACGAGATTTTCTCTAACTCGTCGATTTTGTGTTGATTTCAATTCAATTTCTTAACATCTATTTTAAATAGTGGATAACTTGGTTGCTGCTACCTCGCCACTGTAAACTTGGATCTGCAAGTGCTTGCTCAAATTTTCCATCGATTAACACGTCGATATTTTCTATAACTTGTTTTTGCAAATCACTTAAGCCACCGAGTACATACCCTGTCCACATCCAAATATCTTTATCAGGGCATTCTGCCTTGACTCGCTTAACCAACTTTAAAACCGCTGACACGTTTTGAGGGTGTAATGGATCACCTCCAGATAAAGACAAGCCACGGCGATAAATTCGATCATCTTGTAAATCTCGAATAATGGTATCTTCATGGTTCTGGGTAAATTCAACCCCGGAATTTAATGACCAAGTGCTCTGGTTATAACAGCCTTTACATTGATGAACGCACCCTGAAACAAACAATGTGCACCGCGTACCAGGGCCATTAATAACATCCACAGAATAATATTGAGAAATATTCAAAACCTTTCTCCTAACTTAACGGGCGATCTGACTTAAGCATGGCTTATAGATGTTTGATCACGCCTTATAAATGCTTAACACGTCGTTTCACTTCTTCTTGTTTACCCTCATTAAATGGCCGTGCATCAGGGCTTCCCAAATAGCCACACACTCGCCTCGTTACGGACACTTTCGCAGAATCATGGTTGCCACATTTAGGGCATGTGAACCCCTTACTGGTACATTCGAATTCACCGGTATAACCACATTCATAACATTCATCAATTGGCGTATTCGTACCGTAATAAGGCACTCGGCTATAGCTGTAATCCCAGACATTTTCTAATGCTTCAACGTTATGTTGCATATTGGGAAATTCGCCATAACAAATAAAGCCACCACTTGATAATGATGGGTATGGCATTTCAAAATCGATCTTATCGTATGGTGTGGCTTTTTTTTTACATCTAAATGGAAACTGTTGGTGTAATAACCTTTGTCCGTTACGTTTTTGATCACGCCAAATTCCTTGGCATCTAAACGACAAAAACGGCTACACAAATTTTCACTTGGCGTGGCATACAAACTAAACGCATAACCGCTTTCTTTTGCCCATAGATCGACATGACTTTTCATAAAATCAACGATTTTGATGGCTTTTAGACGCAAAACCTCATCATCATACACATGGTTTGAATCACCATATAATGCGCTCACGGTTTCATGGATCCCGATGTAACCAAGTGAAATGGATGCACGTCCGTGTTTAAAAATATCAGCAATATAATCATCGGCCTTTAACCGAACGCCACACGCTCCTTCCATATACAGAATCGGAGCGACTCGTGCTTTTACATTTTCTAATCGATGAATACGCGTATCCAATGCGCGCTTAGCCAGCTTTAGTTTTTGCTCAAGTAACGCATAAAATTGTGCTTCATTACCTTCAGCATGAATTGCTATACGCGGCAAGTTAAGGCTAACCACACCGAGGTTATTTCGACCATCGTGGATCAATTCACCATGTTCTTCATAAGTATTTAAGAAACTACGGCACCCCATAGGCGTTTTAAACGATCCCGTTACTTCCACAACTTTGTCATAGTTGAGAATGTCTGGATACATACGTTTAGTTGCACATTCCAAGGCCAGTTGTTTGATATCGTAATTAGGATCGCTCGATTTATGGTTTAACCCATCTTTAATGGCAAATACCAATTTAGGGAATACCGCTGTTTTACGGTTTTTACCTAACCCAGCAATGCGATTGCGTAAAATAGAAGTTTGGATCAATTTACTTGCCCACGATTCCCCTAAACCAAAACCAAAAGTTACAAAAGGAGTTTGGCCATTCGCAGTATGGAGCGTATTAACTTCATATTCCAACGATTGAAAGGCGTCATAACATTCTTTTTCTGTTTGTTTGCGAGCAAACTCTTGAGGATGTGGAATACCCCATTCTTGCGCTAATTTAAGCTGTTTATCATGGCTGGCTAATACATAAGGTTCGAGAATTTCATCAATTCGGTTAATCGTGGTGCCACCATAAATATGGCTAGCAACTTGTGCGATGATTTGAGCTGTCACCGCCGTTGCTGTTGAAATCGATTTAGGTGTGTCAATTTCGGCATTGCCCATTTTAAACCCACACGTCAGCATGCCTTTTAAATCGATCAGCATACAATTAAACATTGGGAAAAACGGTGCATAATCTAAATCGTGGTAATGAATATCTCCCAATTCATGAGCTTGTACGATATCACGCGGCAAAATGTGTTGTTTCGCATAATGTTTAGCCACAATGCCCGCCAGCAAATCACGTTGAGTAGGGATAACTTTGCCATCTTTATTGGCATTCTCATTCAATAAATCCGTATTGTTTTGCTCAATTAAACCTTCAATTTCCTTGGTTAAAGCGCTCGTTTTTTCACGGGCCAAATCTCGGTCATGGCGATATTCAATATAATGGCGAGCTAAGCCCTTGTATTCACCCTGCATTAAGATGTTTTCGACCATAGTTTGAATATCTTGTATATGAATGCCATCAAGGTAGTCATGCTGACGGTCCGTCAATAATTGCTCAACACAACTCGCTAGTTGGTGTGCATAATCGGTCAGAGCTTCATCGGCCTGTTCTGCCGCGCTCAGTACCGCCGCAATAATGCGTTGTTGTTGAAATAACGCTTTTGAGCCATCTCGCTTTATTACTATTAACGTCGCCATCCTAACTGTGCCTCCTAAAGAAATTGATTGCCTAACTCTTCTTTTAAAAACTCGAACATCATCAAGTCACGCTCTCAGAAAAGCATATATAGACAATCTTCTAACAATAAATACAATATATTGTGCATTATCGTTTTAAATACCTAAGGTGAGTTGATCTATATCAAAGGATCTTGATGCCAGAATAAAGTTAGTAAAAGGCCATGGTTTTGTGTCGCATAAATACAAATAAAGCTTGAGATTTTAATTTTTTCTCTATGTAGTCTGTTAATGAAAAGCTATGATTTTGACTCGACCCGTGATCAAAATGTAAAGGATATTAACCTTAAATATGTTCAATAATTCTTCTATTAAGAAAATAAGCCTCGCGTGCTTGCTTTTCGCTTTACCACTGACGTCGGTATTGGCTGACAGCTTAAAAGTAACCACGTGGAACATGGAATGGTTAACCATAAGACCTGTCGCTTCAATCCCAGAAAGCCGCCGAGACGGTCAAGATTTTTCGTTACTTAATAGTAAGATCCAAAACATCAATCCAGATATCTTAGCCTTTCAAGAAGTCGATTCTAAAGCCGCTATTCAAAAAGTGGTGGGGCCTTTCTATCGTATTTATTTATCGGATCGCTCTTTCTCAAGCAATAAAGACCAACAATTTAGTGATATCAATCAATACACAGGCTTTGCTATTTCAAGTCGTTTTAAAGTCACTGATCCTCGAGATCTTGAACTGACTAAAAATTCAAAACTGCGCTTTGCAAGTTACGTGGTATTAAATCGAATCGGGGAGCCTGATGTACACTTACTTTCCGTACATTTAAAGCAAGGATGTGTGGGTCAGAAAACCAAAAAAACCGCTTGTACTCAAGTATTACAACAAGCCAAAGAATTAAACCAATGGATGACAAAACGCTTAACAAATAACGATGCCTTCATTGTAATGGGCGACTTTAATCATAATTTATCATTTCATAATGATTGGTTGTGGCAGGTGTTAAAGAAAGGAATTGAAAAACAAGTTGAGTTGGTCACCGAAACTACTCCGGCATTATGCCAAGTCCAATCGAATAAAGATAAGAATGAATGGTATCGATACCCTCGATTAATTGATCACATTATCATCAGTAAGCCCAGTCGAGGCCAACAAGGTGAACAAGTTTTATTTACTCGGGAAGAAGCATTACATCACCACTTGAGCGATCATTGCCCAGTGGTGAGTCATGTTGATGTGCGAGCAGTAGAATAAGCATTTATTTTCAGCTTGAAGCTACTTTTCGTTTCGTCTAATGCCGCCAACCTTGGCTAAGGCCGTTGGGTAATTGCGCTGTTTGGCGAGTATATTGGCTTTTTGTAAGATTTGTTGCATACCTAATTGAGAAGATGGCGTTACTTTTTTCTCAGCATGACCTTCAAATTGATCAGGCTGTCCGACGATATACCCCTTTTGACGCATATCGGCTTCAACTTGTCTTGCCGCTTCAATAGCCGAGGACGCTTTCACGATTTCTAACCGAGCATAGTTATCACCGGCAAATGAAACACTGGCGGCACGTAACGTAATATCCGTACCAGGCACCTGTTGAGCACCAAAAAGAGGCCGACCACCAAAAGTTGCAGTGGCAAAACTTGGGATAAACTGAGCCATGTGATCAATAGCTTTCTTGGTGCGTAATATCTGTTGTTGCTCATCCCAACCGTGAATAATTTTATTCACTAAATACATCGGAAGCTTAGGTTGCGAGCTTTCTTCTGTCGACTCTGCGACCCCATCTTCAAAAAGGGTAATATCTTCTGTCATACCGTGTAACTGGAAGAAACCATCAGGATAAGGTGTTAACTGCGCCATGCCCTGCGGGGTGCCTCTTTCTCCATGAAAGATAACTTCTGGCCACATTGCAGAGCCGGCTTGCCAATGCGTCACATAAGCCGCTTTAAACTCAACTAAACGCGAGCGAGGCATTTTCACCCAATCATCCACTACGCCTGTTTTATAACCAGAAGCATTGATCAAATAATCGACTTTTATGGTTTGCTCAGCTTGAGATGTTTGTGTGTCCGTTGGTTTGAAGGCAATTTGCCATTGTTTTCCCTTTGGTTCGACACCCATGACCTGAGTTTGAGTATGCACTTGGCAGTTGGGAAGTTGTTCTAAAGCAAGATTGACGGTCGCCGATAGTCGAAAAACACTTAAACCATATTCTTGAACCAATACCACTGGGTATTTTAATTTATCGAGATCGGTATGTTGGGCAAATGGGATCATCCATTCATCCAAGCTTTGTTCTGTCATCGAATTGAGTTCAGGCGTGTTTTGCTGGGCTAAATTAATTAACTCATCTTTTGAGTAAAGCTTAAAATAATATTGAGGCTCACCTAACACTTGGTTACTTGAATCTTGTGCAACCAGTTGTTGATAGGCTTTTTGGATCACTTGCAAACGCGGCAATAACTCTTCTGGCTGGCCGTTATCTTGCGTCGGCACAGCTATCACTGTTGGCCTTACATTTAAGGTATGTCGATAGAGCTTAACAGTATCAATCGATTCTTTAAGCAATTGGATGCATTGCTGTTCAGAAATTTCACGATATAAATTCCCACCAGCATGCAAATGGCAAATAGGTGGCCCATCAACAAGGCTTTGTCCTTGCTCGAAAATAGAAACGTTTAGGCCTTGTTCGGCGAAATGTAATGCCGCGGTTGAGCCAGCAATCCCGCCACCAATAATACCAATATGAGGAGAAGCCATGAGTAATCGATAATTCCTACAACGATTAATAAGTTTATGTGTATAAAATGCCAGTAAAGACTAGGCGAATATCATCAAACACAATACGTTAATGCCAATACCCTACCATCTAAGTCAGATATTTCGAGAAAAATTTTCAATCTTTTCTTACATGCAAGTTAATTTGTTTTTAAATGTACAAAAAGACAGCAATATCAAAGTTTCATGCGCACTTTTAGTGCAATTATCCACTTCTTATGCTCAAGTTATAAATATCAAAAAAAACGAAAAAATGTCTTGACCGTTTCTATTCAATTTTCAAAAAATGCCTTTATGTGAATAACCTATTTGCTGTAAGCAATCCCTGTCGCGGCCTGCAAGCGAATAGGTCATTTTTCGTCGTTGAGTTATCCCAATATTTATCCACTGTTTTTGTGGATAACTAAACTTTTTATTCAATACCTCACTAAAAAGCCGCTTTGTTAACAGGGATAAGAAGTTGCTTAATTAATGTGCGAAGCACGAGCGCTAAGGTCACAAACGCTAAGAGAGGCAGAATAATCCACAGGCCAATATGCCAACTTGGCTCAAGCTCAAATCCCCACTTCATTAAACTCGCAACACTGGCTTCAGCCCCCACACTTGCTACAATTCCAGCAATAAATGCCATAATTCCATATTCATACCAAACCGTTTTACTAATGCGCTTTTTACTTGCCCCTAAAGTTCGATACAAACGGATCTCTTGTTGGCGCTGTGAAAGGCTTAAACGCAAAAGTGTGAAGATTAATAGCAAGCCAGCAATCACCGCTAATCCAGCAAGCACGGTAATCGACCAAACAATTTGTGTGAGTAACACTTGGATCTTCCCTGCCATGGTTCGAATATCCATCAAACTCACTGTTGGAAAATCACGCGCCATTTTATTTAAGAAAGCATCGGTTTGTTGTTTGTTTGCTTCTGGTGCTTTAAAGCTCACTAACCATGTCCCCGGAATATCTTTTAATACATCCGGTGAGAAGATGAAGTAGAAATTAGGTTTCATTTCGCGCCAATGAACTTTACGTATGGTATTCACTTTGGCTGTGACTGTTTGGCTGCTGATCACAAACGTTAGCGTATCGCCAATTTTAAGCCCTAAATCATTCGCGACATCCGATTCAACGGACACACTACCTACTTCCCCCCAAGTACCCTCTAACAGGTCATTGCGAGCCGGCAGCGTATCTGCCCAAGTAAAGTTTAACTCTCGGCGTAAAGAGTCACTTTTATCTTCACCGTGTGCATAATCTTTCGCTTCAATGCCGTTAATCTCATTTAAACGTCCGCGAATGATTGGGTACGCTTCTGAACGGTTTAAATTGGCATTGTCGATTTCTGTTAAATAGTTGTCTTTTTCATAAGAGGCAATGTTTAGCGCAAACACGTTCGGTGCATCTTCTGGTAAAGTTTGTTGCCAATCACTCAATAAATCACTTCTTACTAACCAAATAATCGCAATCAACATTAAAGACAGCGATAAAGCACCGAACTGAATACCACTGGCAATCGAGGAACGGTTAATTCGGCTCAATGCTAACTTTAAAGCTGGAGATACGGGTAAACTCTGCATGCCACGAACCAACAGTAAGCTGATCGCACCTAAGATGGCGAACAATACAATAATGCTCGCCAGTACAATCCATACGAGTAGGTTATTACCATAAATGGCCATTAATAAGGCAAATGGTAGTAATATTAACAGCCACGCTTTCTTAGGAATGCTCGCTTGATTCGGTTGCATCACCGAAGCAGCAGAGGTATTTAACAAACCAATTAACGGTAAGCCTAAAGCAGGAATACCAATCGCTAAACAGGTTCCTATTGAAAGCAATAATGGCATCACGCCATAGCTTGGCAGTGGATCGGGCAATACATCGGTTAATGGAATGCGTAATACCATTTCCAATAACACACCAATCACCGAACCTAACACTATCCCAATAGTAAATAGGCTACCAATTTGAATGCTGAGCCAACGAATTAACCACGGCTTTTGCGCCCCTAAACTTTTAAGCATGGCAATGGTTTGTCGGCGACTTGCGACATAATGTTGGCACGTTAACACTAAGGTTATCGCTGCCATTACTACAACAATGGCGACGGTTAAAGACAGGTATTGTTTTGTTTTTTCAAACACTTCAGAGGTGCGGCTTTGCGAATCTTCATCGACCCAACGATCACTTGGTGTCAATTCGACCGATTTTTTTAACTGTTCGATTTTATCTTGTGGCGCATTGATAAATAAACGAAAGCTAACGCGACTTCCCACTTGTATTGCACCAGTCTTTTCGACATCACTTTGGTGAATATACACGCTAGGCATTTGTTGGAATGGATTAAACGCTAATCCAGGCTCTTGCAGAACTTCACCAGATACTTTGAAATCAGCGTCACCAATAGTGACATTGTCACCTATTTTAACAACTAATTGCTGCATAACTCTAGGTTCAAGCCATAATTCATTGCCACTTACGTGATGTGAAGTTTGCGATTTATCCGAAAGGATCATATCTCCACGTAATGGGTAAGCACTATCAACCGCTTTTACCGTGACTAATTGCACCCCATTATCACTGAATGCCATGGTCGCAAAACGGGTTAATGTCGAGGTTTCAACATGTTCTGTTTTCGCTGTATTTAATAATGCTTCAGGTAAAGGGTTAGATGAGCGAAAAACTGTATCGGCCGTTAGGGCATTTTTTCCTTGTGTAACCACCACTTGATCCATTCGATCAGCTAACGCAGCCAAGCCAAACACACAGGCAATAATTAAGGTTAAAGCCATGGCAATGGGCCATAACTGACCATGCTTTATTTCACGCCAACTCCAATTCAATAAGGCTTTGTTAGGTAACGCCTTGGGAGTATCATTCATCTTTGCTCCTCCAACTCACCCGCCTGCATGTGCAGTGTACGATCGCAGCGTTTAGCCAAATCATTATCATGCGTGACCAAGACTAAGGTTGTATTGTGAGCTTTATTCAATTCAAATAACTGTTCAATAATTTTAGCCGCAGTAATTTGGTCTAAATTCCCTGTCGGTTCATCAGCAAATAACACTTTAGGCTTGATCATAAAAGCTCTTGCTAAGGCGACTCTTTGTTGTTCACCACCAGAAAGTTGACTCGGAGTGTGCGTTAAACGATCTTTTAACCCTACTTCGGTTAATAAATGAGTGGCTCTTTCAATGTCTTCTTTTTCACCTTTCAATAAACAAGGTAGAGTCACATTTTCAAGGGCGGTAAGCGTTGGGATCAAAAGAAAACTTTGGAATACAAATCCTATAGCGTCACTACGAAGTGCAGCACGAGCCTCATCATCCATTTTAGATAATGGCTTACCCAATAAACTGATTTCACCTTTTGTTGGGCTGTCTAACCCTGCCAGTAACGTCATTAAAGTCGACTTCCCCGCACCAGAGGTTCCAACAATAGCAACGCTTTCTCCTTCGTGAATTGCTAGGTTCACACCCTTTAATATGGTTAAATGTTCTTTGTTGGCCAAAACTGATTTGCCGATATCTTCAGCTTGAATAACAATATTGGCTGATACAGAAGGCTCTGTGGGCATAGAACCAAATTCGTCAGCTTGAGTTGCTGTTTTTTCACTAATAACTTTTTCTGTAGGTGATTGTGACATGATGAGATCTTTATCCTTAATTCTAGTGTTATGCTTTTCTTTTATTACGCATGCTGCTGATAACGCTAAGACCACGATTTTAATTCTAGGTGACAGCCTTAGTGCCGGTTATCAAATGCCTATTGAGCAAAGTTGGCCTTCTTTATTGCCAGACCAGTTAAAACAAAAAGGAATTAACGCAACAATCATAAACGGTAGCATTTCTGGTGATACATCTGGTAATGGCTTACAGCGCCTACCCGCACTACTTAAACAGCACAACCCTGATTGGGTCATTGTAGAACTCGGCGCAAATGATGGTCTTCGTGGTTTTCCACCTGCCACCATCAAGCAAAATTTAGACCAAATCATTTCACTGGCCAAAGCTAAAAATAGCCATGTCGCGTTAATGCAAATTATGGTGCCACCTAATTATGGTAAACGCTATACACAAGCTTTTGCCAATTTATACCCAGAGGTTGCTAAACAGCAAGACATTCCTCTTCTGCCATTTTTCCTTAAAGATGTCATCGTTAAACCTGAATGGATGAAACAAGATGGCCTTCACCCTAAAGCGGAAGCTCAACCTTGGATCGCAGAGTACATGGCGTCTCAGATTCAATCCATCTTATAAATACTTCTTTCCATACAATTTCACGCGCTGAATAAATCATACAAAAACGGTCCAAATTACGGATCGTTTTTTCTTATTTATTACCTTTCATTCATGATCTGAAACAAATTTTCTTCACATAATTTGTAAATTTGACCTTAATACCCTGTTTGCTCAATATTTTTCTTACCACTTATTTCTATCCTGTGAAGATTATTCCTTATCACGATAGGCAGGATATCGCATGGTTATTGAACCAATCATCAAAGGCGTCGTTGCACGAAGCGCTCACCCATATGGATGTCAGGCATTAGTACAACAACACATTCAATTTGTAAAAAATGCTGAACAAATCAAAAATGGCCCTAAGCGCGTTCTAATTCTAGGTGCATCTTCAGGTTTCGGGCTCGCGGCTCGCATTGCTTTAGCCTTCGGAGGAAGTGAAGCCGATACCATTGGTGTTTCATTTGAACGAGGTCCCTCTGAAAAAGGAGTAGGCACTGCAGGTTGGTACAACAATGTCTTCTTTAAACAAGAAGCCGAGAAAGAAGGACGTATTGCAGTCAATATCATTGGTGATGCGTTTGCACAAGAGACTCGCGATCAAGTCATTGAAGCAATTGAAACCTACTTTGAAGGTGAAGTTGATCTGATCATTTACAGTTTAGCGACAGGCATCCGACCGAATCCAAACACTGGTGAAAACTGGGTTTCAAGTATCAAACCTATTGGTAACAGCGTCACTGGAGCAACCGTATTACTGGACAACGATCTATGGGTCGAAACCACCGTTGAAGCAGCCACGGATGATGAAATCGAATCTACGATTAAAGTCATGGGTGGCTCTGATTGGGAGTCATGGGTCGATACTCTCATTAATTCTGAATCTATTGCGCAAGGCTGCCAAACCATTGCATTTTCTTACATTGGATCCGAAGCCAACTATCCGATTTACCGAGATGGCACTTTGGGTTGGGCAAAGGTCGATTTACATCAAGCAAGCCATTCTTTGAACTTAAAGCTAGCGAACTTCAATGGCTCTGCGTATGCAACCGTATGTAAAGCGCTCGTCACCAAAGCCAGTGTTTATATTCCAGCTTTTACGCCGTACATTATTGCGCTCTATCAAGCGATGAAAGAAGAAGGTAATCATGAAGGCTGTATCGAACAAATGCAGCGTTTGTTTTCAAGCAAATTCAATCAAGCACAACCGCCGGTGGATGCAGAACGTTTGATTCGTATGGATGAATGGGAATTAAAACCAAGCGTTCAAGAACGTGTATATGAAATTATGCAAAATATGAATCAAGAAAATTTCAAACAACTCGGCGACTACCAAGGCTATAAGCAAGCATTTATGCAGCTAAACGGTTTTGATATTGAGGGTGTGGATTATCAACAGGATATTGATTTTGAAACACTGACTTCATTAAAACCATAAGTTCACTTAGCTTACTACCCCGCTAGTTGGGGTATGACGTAATTCACCACCTCTCTAACTAGGTGATACAGCTAATGATTAGCGGTATCACCTAATGTTATTAATTAGATGACGAATTATTTTCGTTAGAGAGGTTTTTTCATCAAGATCCTTCCTATTATCTACCTTCAACCAAAAATCAGAATGTATGTACCTCAATAATTTCACGACGTATAAAAAGGCCAGTCAAAACAAGCTGCCTCTTACATTAAATTGAATATAGGTATAAAGACTATCATCGTATTCTATTTGCCTTGCTTAAAGCTTGTTTTATTCTCGCTGAAACTCGCATCTTGAAGTTACTTGGGTATATAATCCCGCTTTAGCCTTCACTCTCACCAAAAGCGATACGAAATTCCTATGGATACGCTGATCTTCAAACTGAAAAACATCGAAAAGCAAAATTATCGTTCTTACCAACAAATTAAAGGTCAGTATGATTTCACCGATTTCGACCTTTTCATCGATTCCGTTCAAGGTGACCCTCATGCGACCGCTTCTCGCTTACGTGCTCGTCGTGCTTGGTCGCTCACTGATCTGCAATGGTTACTTGAAAAATCAGAAGATTATCAACGTGCGGCTCGTGATTATATTGCACGCTATTTTTCTCAATTAGCACAGCCAGAACTTTCAGTAGACATCGCTTTCAATGGTCAAAGTGTTTTAGACCATACTGCCGTTATTTTTGATGAAGAAGGGATCGAACTGCGTTTTCGGGTCAATTTACCTGCAGATGGCCGCCAAATTTTAGGCAAGAAAGCGATTAATATTTTGACCTTCCATTTGCCGAAATTTATTCGACGCGCCACCATCGCCCGTGAGATAGACATAGAAGCCTTAAAACGCCATTGTGAAGTCGTTGAAGATCAAGTAGCACTTCGTAATCAACTTGCTGAAAACAACCTTGTAGCCTTTGTTGCCGATGGTAGCGTATTACCACGAGTAGCCGGTGATTGTGATTTACCAATGAAAAATGCCATCACATTTAACGCACCAGAATCCTTAGCGTATACCTTAAAAACCCCGCACAAAGGTGAAGTTCGTGGGTTGGGGATTCCGAAAGGTATTACCTTAATTGTTGGCGGTGGCTTCCATGGTAAATCAACCTTATTAACCGCTATTGAACGTTCTATTTACGATCACATTCCAACCGATGGCCGTGAATATATTGTCACAGATCCACAAGCAATGAAAATTCGTGCCGAAGATGGTCGTAGTGTCCATCATCTAAACCTATCGAATTACATTAACCATTTACCAATGGGGAAAGATACATACGATTTCTCCACACAAGATGCATCTGGCTCAACATCACAAGCCGCTTGGTTACAAGAATCGCTTGAAGCTGGCGCAACAACTCTGCTTATTGATGAAGATACTTCAGCCACCAATTTCATGATCCGTGATGAGCGCATGCAAGCGTTAGTGAGCAAAGGCGATGAGCCGATTACTCCATTGGTGGATCGTATTGGCCAATTGCGTAATGAACAAGGTGTATCTTCGATTATCGTAATGGGTGGTTCTGGTGATTATTTTGATGTTGCCGATACTGTAATTCAAATGCACGATTATCAAGCCCTCGATGTCACAGCTAAAGCAAAAGAAGTAATCAAACAACATCCAACGCAACGTAATCAAGAAACTGAAACACCGCTGGTTAAGCACCCTGCTCGTTCATTCCATAACTTGTGTTTGCAAAAAATCTTAGCGGAAGGGAAATTTCGAATTCAAGGTAAAGGCACCCACACTCTGCGCTTTGGTAAAGAGCATATTGATGTTTCAGCACTGGAACAAATCGAATCGACCAGTGAACTGAATGCTATTGGTTGGTTATGGTTTCAGTTATCACAACAACCTGGTTGGAGTGATAACCCTTCCTATATTTTTGACAAAGCACTACAACGCGACTGGTATCAAGCTATGCCAAAAAATGGTGACTTAGCCAAACCTCGTACTCTTGATGTAATGGCGGTGTTGAACCGACTTCGTAAAGCTCAATTTAAAATTTAATTTACCAATAGAATGTAAAAAAGCGATCTTAGGATCGCTTTTATTTTAAATACAAACCGCTAAGCTCAAGCAGATTTTCAAGGTTCAAATCGATGAAAAATAATCATTCTTTAAAGTACTTACAAGGCTATCCAGACCATGTTCTATCTCAAGTTCAAAGCTTGATAGAACAAGGCAAGCTCGCGGCATGGGTCAATAATAAATACCCAACCATGCATAATTTGACCACTGAAAAAGCGCTTTACGATTACACCATGGCGATAAAGAATCGTTATTTGAAAAAGTCGTCACCATTATCCAAAGTGATTTATGACCCGAAAATTCACATCGTCAATCATGCTTTAGGCTTACACACCTTCGTTTCTCGTAACCATGGTGGTAAATTAAAGGCCAAGAATGAAATTCGCATTGCTTCGATCTTTAAAGATGCCCCAGAATCATTATTACGCATGTTAGTGGTACATGAATTAGCACACATTAAAGAAAAAGAGCACAACAAAGCCTTTTATGCCCTATGTTGCCACATGGAACCGGATTATCATCAGTTAGAGTTTGATGCGAGATTATTCCTCACTTATAAAGAGTTAGCTCAAGCCAACCAGTAACATTTAAAAACCCGACCCCATATTGAAATAAAATGCCGTATCTTCATCGCTAAATGCAAGATCAACTCCAGTATGAAGACCAAATCGGCGAGCGATCATATAACGAAAGCCAACACCATAAGCTATTTCTGTCTCTTGATATAAATCTTGTGCATCGTCGGTTGCAGAACCTGCCCCGACAAAACCTTGTAAAGACCAGCGAGGGGTGACTTGCCACATTAATTGGCCTTGTGTTGTTAAAATATAATCTCCTTGATAACGGTAACGAGCAATACCACGCATCTCTATATAAGGGCGAGCAAGTGGTGGTAAGGTTTCATCTTCTCCCGTTAGTGATTGATAACTAGCTGCGACCCCTAATGTCCATGTATCGGCAAGTGGGAAGTAATACTCCCCATCGACTTCAGCAGTATTAAATTCATAATCACTACCAAAAGCGCTGCGGTAAAATAAATACTCAATCTTGGCTGTTCCACCTTCTTTAGGATAAAACAAGTTATCTCTGGAATCGTATTGCGCAATAAAGCCTAATGCAGAAGAGGTACTTTTATCCCCTAATAAAGTTTGAATAACATTATCGACCACGGGCTCTTTGGCACCAATTTCAGTTCGAAACCACAACTGAGAAATACCAAGGTATAAATGAGTATCTGCTACTTTAAATTGCAATTTCTGTAAGCCACCATATCCTTTTGTTTGGCTTTCAAATTCTAAATCAGAAGAAAACTGGTCAACACCTTTATAAATATCGATATTGATGTTGGCATAGCCCAGTGCGCCAAGGTAACGAATACGGTCATTTAACCAAGTATGTCGATGGCCTACGCCTGCAAACCAAGTACCATTTTCTGTTGCCGCACCGCCTGCAATTGTAAAGTTTGGCGGGATCAATTTCGCACCACCATCAACCGATTCCAATGCAAGCTTTTTCCTTTTTTCCTTCGCTTCTTTCGATTCATGGATAAACATCCCCATAAATCCCCCACCATATCCAATAGCTGGTTCTGTTAAAATGATCGGAATCGGTAAAAAAGCGTAAGGATTTTCTGCAATCATCTCTCCCATATCCAACTTTCCATCGATAGGATCGGTAAAGGAAGCTGCCATTAAACTTGGGGAGCAAATTAATGAAGAAATAAAGAGGGTTTTAGAAAATATTGTCACACTCAGTTCCTTTGAGTTGGCTCACTATTTAAATTCTTTAAAGCGTAAACCATTACTGCACAGAATATAAAATTTAATTTAAAATCATTTGATTACACATTTCATCATCACCTTGCACATAACTTCCAAGGTGAACGCTACATTGATTATGCAGCGCTAGCGTAACAACTTGATTTAAATCGGTAGGAAATGTACGCATTTCATTTAACTGCTTAATCGGGATCCATTTCACTTCTTGTATAAATTGAGCATCATTCAGCCCTTCTAAATTATTAATATGTGGCTCACCAGAAAAATCAGTGATCTTGTAGAAGAATTCCGCATGGTAAATATTACGGCTGGTTTCTAAGAACTCTCTAACGCACAATAATTCACCCACTTCGACATCGATGCCAGCTTCTTCATAACACTCTCGCTTTAGACATCCTTGGGTGTGAATATCCGTTTCCTCAAGGCCACCCCCCGGTGGTATCCAATATTCACCACTAAAATCATTAACTCTCAATAAAAGCACCGCATTTTTTTTAACTGCGATCCCAGCGGCTCGAATTCGATGCTGTTGCCTTGAATGGTTCACCTTAGTCTGTTCCATAACTTTTCCTTTCAATCTGGCTTCGAGAATCCATAGCCGCTTTTATGAGTTGCATATGAATCGGCACTAAATCACGATGTTCAGTGCGATAGCCACCACCAATGACACAAGCAATCGGTAAGCTCTGTCTTTTGGCTAATTCAAACATAAATCTATCGCGCTCATAAATACCGTCCGTCGATACCTGAAAATACCCCAGTTCGTCGTCAATATGAATATCCACGCCAGCATCATAAAGTATCAAGTCTGGTTGGTGCAGATTAATCGCCATTTCAACAATTGAAGTAAAGTTATCAAGAAACTCAGCATCGTTGGTATCTCTTGGCATGGCGATATCCATTGTAGAATTCGGCTTTCTTGCCGGGAAATTCTTCTCACAATGAAACGATAATGTGACAATGTCACTTTCATTTTCTGTTAATGTCGCACTGCCATCACCATGATGCACATCGCTATCCACGATGAGAACTTTATCTATATTATCAATATTTAATGCGTACTTCGCCGCTAAAACCAAATCATTGAATAAACAAAATCCACTGCCAAAATCGGCATGAGCATGGTGATACCCACCACTTAAATGAATCGCTAAGCCGCACTCCACTGCCATCTCTACGGTTTTGCAAGTGCCACCTGACGACATCAAGGTTCGCTCCATTAATGCCTCACTCCAGGGGAAACCAATACGTCGCATTTTAGCCGCGGGCAAATTGCCTTGTATTAAAGCATCCACGTAATCCGAATCATGCACCGCTTTAACTTGCTCAATAACAATCGCACTAGGCTTAATAAATTTCAATTGTTCTTGCCAAGTTTCATTCACTTGAATAGCCGAAACAATCTCTTGGTACAAAAGTCGATATTTGTTGATTGGATAACGATGTTTAGCTGGTAATTCCAAAGCAGAGTAAATGGGATGATAAATAAGTGGGATCATAATACGGGTTGGTACTCTTAACATTTAAAGCACAGGCATGGCTTATCGAGATAGATGGATGCTATCAGCTTAATAATAAAAATACAGCCTCACTCTTGTTTTGTCTTCTTTATCCCTGTGAGTTTGATCACTCACATAACTCCCAATCGAAACGTTTCGATGATCCATTTCACAATTTATTCACTACAAGAATGCATTCTTCATTTTTGTTACTATTATCTATCGAAACGTTTCGATGAAGTCGGATTTATTTCTAATATAGGTTGTACCATTATGAAAAAAAGCCCTTTGCTACATTCTGATCTTTCGTATTTGGTAGCAACATTAGGCCACACTGATGAGATCACTATTTGTGATGCAGGTTTGCCTGTCCCCTCTTTAGTTAAACGGATTGATCTTGCACTTACCCACGGTGTACCAAGCTTTATACAAACCGTTGACGTGTTACTGAAAGAATCTCAAATTGAAGGCGTCATCATTGCCAATGAGTTTGAACAAGTCAGCCCGGTACATCATCAAGCATTACTTGAATGTTTAAAATCGGAAGAATTGCAAACAGGTAAAACCTTATCTATTACTTATCTTTCACACGAAGACTTCAAATTACGAACGCATCAAAGCAAAGCCATCATTCGTACTGGTGAATGTACTCCATATGCCAATGTTATCTTTCAAACCGGCGTGACCTTTTAAAAAGGAAGCTGTTATGACACAAGCCATATTAGAACTTCAGCGCATTGAAAAAGCCTTTCCAGGTGTAAAAGCACTTGATCAAGCCAGTTTAAATGTCTACCCAGGCCGCGTAATGGCATTGATGGGTGAAAATGGCGCCGGTAAATCAACTTTAATGAAAGTGTTAACTGGTATTTATTCTATGGATGCGGGCCAGATTCATTACCAAGGTCAACCTGCTGCATTTAAAGGACCACGTGATTCTCAGCAAGCTGGGATCAGTATTATTCACCAAGAACTTAACCTCATTCCTGAGATTAGTATTGCTGAAAATATCTTTTTAGGCCGCGAAATCACCAATCGATTTGGGCGGATCCTCTGGGATAAAATGCATGAAAAAGCAGATAAATTGCTGGCCCGTTTAAATGTTAAACGACCATCCAATACGCTATTAGGCGAGCTTAGCCTAGGTGAACAGCAAATGGTCGAGATTGCCAAAGCACTCTCTTTTGAATCGAAAGTCATCATCATGGATGAACCAACCGATGCATTAACCGATAAAGAAACCGAATTCTTATTTAAGGTAATCAACGAATTGCGCGACCAAGGTTGTGGCATTGTTTATATCTCACACCGTTTAAAAGAGATCTTTGAAATTTGTGATGATATTACGGTCTTACGTGATGGGAAATTCATTGGTGAATGCACGGTGAAAAGCACTAATGAAGATACCTTAATAGAAATGATGGTTGGCCGAAAGCTGGAAGAACAATACCCAAGAATTGCGGTTCAATCTGGTGATACTCGCCTTGAAGTAAAAAACCTAACCGGAAAAGGTATTCACAGTGTGAGCTTTCATGTAAAGCGCGGTGAAATTGTTGGTGTTTCAGGCTTAATGGGTGCTGGCAGAACAGAACTAATGAAAATGATTTATGGGGCTCTACCTTATCAAAGTGGTGATGTTCTGCTTGAAGGTGAATCCATCCATTCAAAAACGCCTCAAGAAGGCCTTGCCAATGGCATTGCTTATATCTCAGAAGACCGCAAAGGTGACGGCTTAATTTTAGGGTTATCCGTTAAAGATAACATGACCCTATCAGCCCTAAAGCACTTTAGTCAAGGAGCCCAAATTCAACATAAAAGTGAAGTAATGGCGGTGGATGATTTTATCGAATTATTCAATATCAAAACCCCTACCCGCGAACAACTCATTGGCAATTTATCTGGCGGTAACCAACAGAAAGTTGCTATTGCGAAAGGGTTAATGACTCGTCCTAATGTCCTGATTTTAGATGAACCCACTCGTGGGGTTGATGTTGGTGCGAAAAAAGAAATTTATCAGTTGATCAATAAATTTAAAGCTGAAGGCATGAGTATTATTTTGGTGTCTTCTGAAATGCCAGAAGTACTTGGCATGAGCGACCGAATTTTTGTAATGCATGAAGGTAAAATCAGTGGCGAATTTGGTGCCAAACAAGCAAATCAAGAATTACTACTGGCTTGTGCAGTCGGTAAAAATATCAGTAAGGATGTCGCATGAGCAGTAAAACAATCAAGCAACCAGACGCTTCAGAAAACCTTTCACCAGAGAAGAAGTCACCTGAAAATAAGAAGAAACCATTCATAAGTAAAGAATGGCTAATTGAACAAAAATCACTGATTGCCTTAATTTTCTTAATTATGGTGGTGTCTTTTTTAAACCCGAATTTCTTCACTGTAGACAACATACTCAATATATTAAGACAAACCTCCGTCAGCGCCATTATTGCTGTAGGTATGACATTAGTTATCCTAACCGCTGGAATCGACTTAAGTGTCGGCTCTGTCTTGGCTTTATGTGGCGCATTTGCCGCTAGCTTAATTGCCATGGAAGTTCCAGTACTGATTGCCGTACCTACCGCTTTACTTGCTGGTGCCATTTTAGGTGGTATTAGTGGCCTTATTATTGCTAAAGGCAAAGTTCAAGCATTCATTGCAACCCTAGTGACCATGACACTATTACGTGGTGTCACTATGGTTTACACCGATGGTCGCCCTATTTCAACTGGGTTTACTGATGTAGCCGACAACTTTGCATGGTTTGGCACTGGTTACACACTTGGTATTCCAGTTCCAGTTTGGCTTATGGTATTTGTTTTTGCAGCAGTTTGGTACCTGCTAAATCATACGCGTTTTGGACGCTACATTTATGCACTTGGTGGCAATGAATCAGCCACACGTTTATCTGGCATTAATGTCGATAGAGTAAAAATTGGTGTCTATGCAATCTGTGGTCTGTTATCTGCCCTAGCCGGTATTATTGTGACTTCTCGCCTTTCTTCCGCTCAACCAACCGCCGGTATGGGATACGAGCTTGATGCCATTGCTGCAGTTGTCGTGGGCGGAACCAGTTTAATGGGTGGTCGTGGGCGCATCATGGGCACCTTAATCGGTGCGCTGATCATTGGTTTCTTAAACAATGCATTGAACCTATTAGACGTTTCCTCTTATTACCAAATGATCGCCAAAGCGGTCGTGATCTTATTAGCAGTAATGGTCGACAACAAAAATAAGTAATTTAAATAAAGTAATAACTAACAAGGGCCAGTTGATAGGCTCCCCCCTACATTAAAGGAATAACAACATGAAAATGAAAAAACTCACTAATTTACTTTCTGCTGCCATGTTAGCCAGTACGATATCGGTTGCCGCTCAAGCACAAGATACCATGGCGATCGTTGTATCGACCCTTAATAACCCATTCTTTGTGAGCATGAAAGATGGTGCAGAGGACAAAGCAAAAGAGCTTGGTTATAAACTGATTGTTTTAGATTCACAAAATGACCCAAGTAAAGAACTTTCCAATGTAGAAGATTTATCGGTTCGTGGTGTAAAAGCCATTTTGATTAACCCGACTGATTCTGACGCAGTTTCTAATGCAATTCGCATTGCAAACCGTGCCAAGATTCCCGTACTAACTTTAGACCGTGGTGCAAGCCGTGGTGAAGTGGTTAGCCATATCGCGTCTGATAATGTAGCGGGTGGTGAAATGGCGGGTAAATACATCATTGAAAAAGTAGGCGAAAAAGCCAAAGTCATTCAATTAGAAGGTATTGCCGGTACTTCTGCAGCTCGTGAGCGTGGCGAAGGCTTTATGAATGCAGTTAAAGGCTCACACCTTGAGCTTCTTGCTAGCCAACCTGCCGATTTCGACAGAACCAAAGG
The DNA here is from genome assembly GCF_000286955.2 of Vibrio rumoiensis 1S-45. Lineage (GTDB taxonomy): Bacteria > Pseudomonadota > Gammaproteobacteria > Enterobacterales > Vibrionaceae > Vibrio > Vibrio rumoiensis_A. Next base: position 4,488 of record NZ_AJYK02000096.1, on the reverse strand, counting down.
TTTAAACGTGATGGAAAACCTGCTTGCTGCAAACGGTGACGTACAAGCGGTATTTGCTCAAAATGATGAAATGGCATTAGGTGCGTTACGTGCTGTTCAAGCTTCTGGTAAAGATGTATTGATTGTTGGCTTCGATGGTACTGACGACGGTATTGCAGCTGTTAAACGTGGCATGTTAGGTGCCACCATTGCACAACAACCAGCTTTGATTGGTGCATTAGGAGTAGAAACGGCAGACAAAGTATTGAAAGGTCAAACCGTTGAAAAGAACATCCCGGTACCATTAAAAGTCATCATTAAATAATATTTAGTGATTCGCTAAGTAATATTCACATGGTGAGAGTTCCATTTACTCTCACCATAATTTCCATAATGTATTATCGCTATGTAAATCAACTTATAAATTAATTTGTGGTTTATACAGCAATAATGTCATCACTATTCTGCACTCATCAACTAAGGATTTATCAATGAACAAACTGATGGTTTTAGGCAGTGTCAATGCGGATCATGTGCTGCAAGTCCCCTATTTTCCTCGTCCTGGTGAAACCTTAATGGGGCGAAACTACCAAGTTATTGCAGGTGGTAAAGGTGCAAATCAAGCCGTTGCCGCTGCACGTTTAGGGGCCGATATCGGTTTTATTGCTTGTGTGGGTTCCGATAGCTTTGGCCATAATATCATTAAGCAATTCAAACAAGATGGTATCAATACTGAATATGTCCATATTACCGAGAACACACCGACTGGGATCGCTATGATCCAGGTCTCCGATGATGGCGAAAATAGTATTTGTTTATCCCCGGAAGCCAATAACCACGTAACTGCAGAGTTAGTGTCTCAACACCAACTAGACATTCAAGCATGTGAATATTTACTGCTACAACTTGAAACACCTCTTGCGGGCATTGAAGCTGCCATTCAATTAGCAAAAACAAGCCCAACCGGTCAAAAACACGTTTCAAATAGTAAAGTAATTTTAAATCCGGCTCCTGCTCAAGCTTTACCTGATTCTTTACTTTCACAAGTCGATATCATTACTCCAAATGAAACAGAAGCCGAAGTGCTTACTGGTATTCATGTGATTGATGAAAAAACCGCTCAACTTGCTGCGGATCAATTGCACAGCAAAGGTATTGCCATCGTAATGATCACACTTGGTGCGAAAGGCGTTTGGCTTAGTCAAAACTCACATGGTGAACTTATTCAAGGCTTTAGAGTAAAAGCCGTTGACACCACCGCCGCAGGCGATACATTTAATGGCGCATTAGTCACAGGGTTAATAGAAGGTATGGCAATCAAACAAGCCACTGTTTTTGCTCACGCTGCAGCAGCATTATCGGTCACTCAATTTGGCGCACAAACCTCGATACCAACCAGACAGCAAACCGATGCCTTTTTAGCATCACAAGCCAATTAACCGCACCTAAAAAGGAATAAAGAAACATGGCCACCATGAAAGATGTAGCGCGATTAGCCCAAGTATCAACTTCGACGGTAAGCCATGTTTTTAATCAATCGCGATTCGTTAGCGAAGATATTGAAAAGCGCGTTAAACAAGCCGCCACCGATCTTAACTATGCCCCTTCTGCTCTTGCTCGTAGCTTAAAAATGAAATGCACCAAAACGGTAGGAATGTTAGTAACAACCTCCACCAATCCTTTTTTTGGTGAAGTACTAAAAGGGGTTGAACGTCGTTGCTATGAAAAAGGTTATAACCTCATTTTATGTAATACCGAAGGCGACAGTGAGCGTATGAAAGCTTCTATTGATACGCTTTTACAAAAACGAGTGGATGGCCTAATGCTGATGTGTTCCACGTTAGAAGGCGAGAAAATTGAGATTTTTGAACGTTATCCAGAATTACCGGTTGTAGTAATGGATTGGGGGCCAATGGCGTATGCCAGTGATAAAATTCAAGATAACTCATACAAAGGTGGTTATCTCGCAACTCAATATTTAATTGATAATGGCCATACCAATATTGGCTGTATCACAGGCCCACTCCACCGAAATCAAGCCTCATCTCGTTTTAATGGATTTATACAGGCACTACAAGATGCCAAGATCGATGTAAATAATGATTGGATCATTGAAGGTAACTTTGAGTGTGATGGGGGTTATGACGCTTATCAAACGTTAAAAACCAATGGTACGCTACCTACGGCACTCTTTGTTTGCAACGATATGATGGCAATGGGGTTAATTAATGCTGCGACAGAAGATGGCTTAACAATCCCAAGTGATCTTTCGGTTATTGGTTACGATGACATTCATTTAGCGAAATATATCACCCCTTCCCTAACCACCATCCACCAACCGAAGCATCAACTCGGCAAAACAGCTGTCGATACACTACTCGCTCGCCTTGAAAAGCCACAAGCACCGCAACAAGTGATCCAACTTGAGCCCACATTAGTGATACGCCATTCAGTGATTGCTCAAGGCTGAGTTTATCTTTGATGCCTCCTGACATTAGAAATGATTTTCCATCAACGCTTTAATCGGTTCAATGAAATCAGCTTTGGCTAACTCAGCGTATTTACTGCCAATGCAGCACTGAAGCGAAGTTTAAATTTCAAAGATCAACTTGTAGCTCACGGCCTACGATCCATTGCTGCAACAGCGTTACATGAACAAGGATTTGATTCGCTTCAGATAAAAGCTTATTTGTCTCACTTAGATCAAAATGAAACAAGAGCAAGTTATTTACGGACAGATTTTTTGAACAAAGGAAAGAATTAATGCTGGTGGAGTGATTACATCACAAAAGTTACAGGGTAACCAACCATTGTAGTAGGATTAAATAAGAAGCTTTTCAATATAAAGATCTTAAAGGTCACAAATTCCGATGTTAAGAAGGATCCCACTCTATACTTGCAGCGCATTAAACTTTTCTACCATATCTTTATCAATCTCCTTGATTAGATTTGGTGATAGGCCTAGATGTTTAGCTTCATGACTAAACAAGCGTGTTGTTTCGAATATTTCTTCAGCCATCACCATAATCTCTTTCTTCGAAGACAACCCAGATTGAGCAGCTAACTGGTCTAGCACATTCTTTGGGGTTCGACCATATCCACCAAATGCCGTCATATGCTCTTTGTAGGGGCTTGGACTGTAAACAATGTCGTAAAAAGGTGATAGTGACCAGTTATCAGTATCACTAGCAAGGAAGCTGAAGTTCTTACTGTGATCATCTTGGTTGACCGTCAGGTAGTTAAATATGCAGCGCTTAATGAGCTTCTGTGACTCAGTGACACTACACATGATACGCGTAGCTTTAATTAAATCCACATAGTCCAAAGAAGGCTCTCGAAAAGGTGCATCTAATAGCCCACACGCAGAAATCATATGAATTCGACCGCCTTGCTCAGTGCAATCAAATCGTTCCTGCTCTAGCCAAAATCGTCCATTACCCGCATCAATTAAATCAAAGTTAGAAACCTCAATACCGACATTACGTGCCATTTTCATGTAACAATATTCGACTAATGACTCTGAGTGCTTCAAGTCAAACTTTTCAGATGTCAGCTTTACGATAAGCTTGGTTCCTTGTGCCTCATTTAATGTGGAATATTGCCCATTTGATAAACGCGTTACGTTCATTTTCGGCCTTGCACCACCCGATCCCCCTGTATTCATCAAATGCTCAAGCAAAGCAGACTCGGTGCCTTCAAACTCTTCAATTGCAGCTCGGCCAAGGGTAATGATATCAATCGACTCTTTGGACTCATCAAGTAAATTTAATTCAGGCTCGTAACTCAACGCCCCCATACATCTGTCACCTAGATAAGCTAAGCGCTCTAAGGCAGTGACTTCCTTAGGATTATGGCCATTCTGTCTAAATACACGATCCATAAGATAAAGGCCCCAACCATCAGGAAGACTGTCTCCAAAAACGCCATGAATACCGTAATGCGGTTCTTTAGGGGCAACTTGCAGACTTGTATCCGCCTCTAAATTGAACGGAGCCAGAGAACTTGAATGAGTACCTAAATAAGCCTCATCAAATTGAAAAAAGCTTTGCTTACTATTTTCAACGAGCTTGCCGACAAGTACCTTTTCACCAGTACTAAGCGTTCGTTTTACGGTCAAGGCTGATTTAAGCATGTTTGAGCACATCCTCTATTGATTTAAATTCAGGCTCAGACGGCTTTGTCAGCTCTTTGACTTTTTTCAAGTCACCGACTGTCTCATAAAGCATGAGGAATTGACGTAATGAAATATTGCCAGTTGACTCAAACTTTCGGATCGTCGCATAAGGCACGCCAGAGAGATCAGCCAGCTTCTGAACACTGAGTTTATCTTTTTTCCGAGCGGATTTAATAAACTCTTTGAGCTCCATTTGCAGATCATAAGCGGTATAAAGAGATAACATAGATGCCTCAAAAGTTGCTACTACTGTAACGATAATAGCACAAAAATCGAAATTAATGTCACTATTGTAGCAAAAAATGAGTAATTGTAGTCATTGATTTATTAAAACA
>NZ_AJYK02000095.1 GCF_000286955.2 Vibrio rumoiensis 1S-45 | reverse complement strand
GATCGAGTTATATATTATCGTTAATAATCAAACTAAATGACAAAAGTGTGACATTGGTTTTTATTATTTAAATAGTTGTTATATATGAACTTTTAATTATTTGTGATCACGTTCAAATAATAGTTAACTTAGATTAAGAGCAAATCTTTTGCTGCGTATCTCACAATTTTATGACATTTAAATATGTTTTACAGTTTAATTGTATGATTATTAAGTTGTGCCGTAATGGTAATCTAACAATGGAATTTAATGTTTTATTCATGGTTTTTTAAAGGGAAGTAATTATGAATCAATGGCCGCGTAGCTTTACAATGACAGCGTTAATGTCAGCAATATTGGCGGGTTGTGGTGGCTCATCGAGTTCATCTGACGAGTTGTCTGGTGGTAGTGCAATATCTAGTGAAACGTCAGTGCCTCAATTTACCTGTTCAAGTTATGATGAATTATCGCTTTTATCTGCCGTGGACGATGGCAGTTTTTATGAATCTTATTCTCCAGACAAAGCCATTGATGGAAAAGGAACAAGTGACTCTCATTGGTCTTCTGAAGGAGCAGGTAAAGAGTTGATTATCGATTTAGGGACAACGTCATACATTAATATGGTTTCGATTCTTTGGTACCAAGATTCTGATATGCAGCGTGAATATGCTTTTGAAATAATGGTTTCGGAAGATGGTAAAACCTGGCAATCGGCACCAGTAACCAAGCCTTCAAGTGTCAATCAAGACGAATATGTCGATTATGATATTGATACGGCTAAAGCTCGTTATGTCAAAGTGATTGGCCAAGAAAACAACGTGGATAACTTTATTAGTATCACTGAAATAAAAGTGAAGGGATGCGGTGAAAGTTTTTCTTTAGATCCGATGTTACCACCGTCAAGTAATTTTGATTTAAGCCGCTGGTATTTAGGTGTGCCGATTGATCTCGATAATAATGGTAAATCAGACAGCATTTCTGAAGAAACATTAAATAACGGCTATCAATTAGAAAATACTTTTTATACTAATGAAGACGATGGCGGTATGGTATTTAGAGTGAACGTTGACGCACCAAAGACTTCAACGAATACCAGCTATGCTCGAACTGAGTTACGTGAAATGCTGCGTCAAGGAGATACCAGTATAAAAACTCAAGGGGTAAATAAAAATAACTGGGTTTTTTCATCGGCACCTGAGAGTGATAGAAACAACGCGGGTGGTATTGATGGCGTATTAGAAGCAACACTGGCGGTGAATCATGTGACAACCACGGGTGATGATTATCAAAAAGGTCGCGTGATTATTGGTCAAATTCATGCCAATGATGATGAACCAGTACGCCTGTATTACCGTAAATTACCGAATAATTCTAAAGGTTCAATTTACTTTGCTCATGAGTCAAGAAATAGCACTAATGATGCATGGCATGAACTTATTGGCAGTAAAAGTGATTCTGCGAGTAATCCATCCGATGGAATTGCACTAAATGAGAAGTTTAGCTATCAAATTAAAGTGAAAGGTAATGCATTAACCGTGACAATTTCTCGTGTAGGGAAGAATGATGTAAGTAAGACCATAGATATGAGTAATAGTGGTTACGATAATGGTGGCCAATATATGTATTTTAAAGCTGGTGTTTATAATCAAAATAATAGCGGTAATGCGAATGATTATGTTCAAGCCACTTTTTATTCATTAGAGCAAAGCCATAATTAACATCATTTAAATTTAATAACAATTATACAATTAAGGATACTCATTGGAGTGTCCTTTTTTTGTTAGGGGTGTTCCGTCCGAAATAAGATCAATGCCAGTAATGCTTTAATTTCTGTTACAAGTATTATTCTGTTACAAGTATTGTAATGGAATCGATAAAATAGAGTATTCAAATAAAAAATAGAAATAAAAAATAGAAATAAAAAAGCCAAACGTTGAGTTTGGCTTTTTGTTTCAAAGAGGGATGTACAAAGGTGGTTTAGAAGCTGTAAGTCAAACCTACACGGCTACGCAGTTGACGTTCATCAGATTTACTGCTTACACTCACATTACCCAATTCGAAGTATGGGCGCCAGTTACTGTCATTTTTGTAACCGACCTTCAGGTTGTAGTCGTAGTTCCAGTCTTTTCCATCATATAAAAGCCAGTTGTCGCCTTCACGAGCTTTTTCATAGTTGGTTTCAAAATCAAACTGAACGGTACTATTCCAAGTATAGGTAAGGTTGGCCGTCACTTTACTTTTTTGCCATGTTTCACCATTCTCTTTTTCATCAGTGAAATCACGGAACTCATGACGGTAACGTAATTTAGCCGTAATGCCTGAATCGAATTCATAACCTACACGTAGTTGCGGTTTGTAAGTAACTCGTTGATCACCCATGGTAATTGGCATGCCAGGTTGTAGATAAAAGTTGTCATTTACAAAGTATTTGAAGCTGTATTCAAATTCAGAATCACCACGCTCTAAATCTTGGTAACCGTATGAACCATCTTTACCATTAAATTTCATTTCAACACTGTAATAGTGTGTACCAAGTTCTACTTTGGTACTGCCGCCAATCTTGATACGGTCACCATTTGATTCTGTATCATGTTTATACTCATGGCGATAATCAAGTGAAGCTGCATTTACACTAACAGCAGAAGTTGCAAGCAAAAGAGTAGTTGCAGCTAATGTAATTTTATTTAATTTAAACATACAGACGTCCTATCTAGTTATTGTGTTTACATTATTTTTCGTGATTTATAACGCTCGATATTTCAATGTTTAGGCTTATTTTTTAGCCGTATTGAATAACATTGAGCGTTACAGATTTAATCCGTTATTTATCTAATGAAGTGCGTGTTAATCGATTACTTACCGTCATGGATATCTCGATTACGCTTTAAGTCTTATTAGAATTAAATAATACAAATAGATTAAATAAAATAATGACGAGAAAATGTGAAAAAGATCGACTTATTAAAAGTCACGATTAGTTACAAATGTAATAATAGTGCGATACTTATAGTTAAGTTATTGTTTTTTAATGTTTATTTGTTGTTATTGCAATGCTGTCATAAATTCGTAAAGTGTGATCTGTGTGTAAGGTTTTTCTTAGAGGCAAGCTTAATCCTACTGATTTTTAAGGTAAATAGTGAGATCTACCTTTTGTTTTAACCTGAACTAGATTGTGAATGAATGGTTATTTTCGCGCTATTTAGAATGAAATAGTTGGGTATGCACCATACATTGCTGTCATCTATACTCAATTTTTTAGTTTTCATATTGCTGGTAGGATGAGTTTGAAGCAGATGAGTTGGCCATTAAAGCAATGAGATTAGTTATCCATCTTATTTCAATTGATTTTATCGTTATAAGATAAGGCCTAGCACTGATTTATAGGGAGAATGTTTGAGTGAATAGTGTAAGATCATCAAGATATAATAGATGGTATTTTAAACACTTTCACTGCAGTATCTAAGTCAATAATTAGGTGAAAGAGCTAGTGATAATGGGTTGTAAGCGATAGAAATCAATAAAATAATTGACCTAGATCACTTGTCCTACAAATAAGTGTCTTTGAATGTCGATTCATGTCACGCAATGGCAATATTGTACTACAAATGAATTTATAACTAGCTATATTAACGTTGAAACTAAAACTTAATATAAAGGGTAACACGATGGAATTTGATCTTAATACTGCCATTGTCGGAATCTATTTCCTCTTCTTAATCGCGATTGGATGGATGTTCCGCACATTTACAAGTAACACCAGTGACTACTTCCGCGGGGGCGGCAACATGTTATGGTGGATGGTTGGTGCAACTGCTTTTATGACTCAATTTAGTGCTTGGACTTTCACCGGTGCTGCAGGTAAGGCATATAACGATGGTTTTGCGGTAGCAATCATCTTTATTGCAAACGCCTTTGGTTACTTGATGAACTACTTATATTTCGCACCGAAATTCCGTCAGTTACGTGTTATCACAGTAATTGAAGCGATTCGTATGCGTTTTGGGCGTGGTAATGAGCAAGTATTTACATGGTCAAGCATGCCTAATAGTGTTATCTCTGCTGGTATCTGGCTAAATGGTCTTGCCATTATTGCTTCTGGTATCTTCGGTTTCGACATGAACACGACTATTATCCTAACTGGTCTAGTTGTATTGGTTATGTCGGTAACAGGTGGTTCTTGGGCGGTTATCGCATCCGATTTCATGCAAATGGTCATCATCATGGCGGTTACTGTAACAGCGGCTGTTGTAGCTATGATTAAAGGTGGTGGCGTTACTAACATCGTTGAAAACTTCCCGACGGATTCATTCCTTACAGGTGGTGATTTAAATTACGTTAGTATCTTTGGTCTTTGGGCGTTCTTCATCTTTATTAAGCAATTTAGTATTACTAATAACATGCTTAACTCTTATCGTTACCTTGCAGCAAAAGATTCAAATAACGCACGTAAAGCAGCATTACTTGCTTGTATCTTAATGACATTAGGCCCAATTATTTGGTTCATGCCTAGTTGGTTCATTGCAGGTCAAGGTGTTGACTTAGCCGCTCATTATCCAGAAGCAGGCAGCAAAGCAGGTGATTTCGCTTACCTTTACTTTGTACAAGAATACATGCCTGTTGGTATGGTCGGTCTGTTAATTGCAGCAATGTTTGCAGCAACCATGTCTTCTATGGACTCAGGTCTTAACCGTAACTCTGGTATTTTTGTTAAGAACTTCTATCAAGCTGTTTTACGTCCAAATGCGACTGAAAATGAATTGGTATTTGTATCTAAAGTGACTTCAACCTTCTTTGGTATTGCGATCATTATGGTTGCGTTGTTTATCAACTCACTGAAAGGGTTAAGCTTATTTGACACAATGATGTACGTTGGTGCCTTAATTGGCTTCCCAATGACAATTCCAGCATTCCTTGGCTTCTTTATTCGTAAAACGCCGGACTGGGCTGGTTGGGGTACGCTAGTTGTTGGTGGTTTCGTTTCTTACTATGTTGGTTTTGTTATCACAGCGGATCACATCTCAGCATGGTTTGGTCTAGAAGAGCTAACGAAACGTGAATGGTCTGACTTGAAAGTTGCGATTGGTCTGATTGCTCATATCGTAATTACTGGTGGCTTCTTCATGCTATCAACATTGTTCTACAAGCAACTTGCACCACACCGTGAGAAAGATGTTGATTTGTTCTTCAATAACTTAGCAACACCTCTTGTATCGGAAGGCGCAGAGCAGAAGAACCTAGATAACAAACAACGCCGTATGCTTGGTACACTAATTAGTGTGGCTGGTGTGATGGTAATGGCAATGTTTGTGATTCCAAACCCATTCTGGGGACGTATGATCTTCGTTCTGTGTGGTGTGATTGTTCTTGCTGTAGGTCTGTTGCTTGTGAAAGCGGTAGATACTAAAGTTGAAGATGCACAGATAGAAGCTGAATCTAAGTAAGTGGAATATTAGCGGATGAGTTATATCCGCTTTTATTTCTAAACAAAGCCAGCGTGGTGATAACGCTGGCTTTTTGTCCTTTTGATTTTCTAACAATGCTACCAAGGAATAATCTGTTAGATAATGGTAATAGCTAGAACTAATGGTTAAGTGGATAAATACAAATCTTAAATGCCGTGAATTATAAAAGGTAAGAAGTCGATGCTAAAAAGTTTGAGTAATAAGTGGTTTTCTCATCCTTTAACTCGTTTAGAAAGTGTGAGGAAAAGTATTACTGTTGAACCGCACTGGCCCGATAGTTTGCGCCAACTGCTTGCCTATCCTTTACCTAAGTTAACGACTCCGATTGATACTCTTCACTATTTAGCATTAGATTTTGAGACTACGGGTTTTAATCCCATAGACAATACTATTTTAAGTATTGGTACGGTGCCTTTGTACGGATATAAGATTGAAATTGAATCGTCTCGACATGTTTACTTAAATAATCAACATCACATTAATCCAGAAAGTGCGGTGATTAACCATATTGTTCCTGAAATGCTGTTGGAAGGGGATGAGTTGGATCAGGCGATGGAAGCCTTATTTGAAATGATGCGAGGTAAGGTGATTTTAGTCCATGGCGCGATAGTCGAGAAAAGCTTTATTGATCATTATGTGAAAAATAAGTATGGCATTAAAGAACTGCCTGTTGTGTGGATTGATACTCTAAAAATTGAAAAGTGCTTAACCTATATTAAACATGGTGAGCTATGTCGTTACCAATTGACCGATGTAAGAGAAAAGCATGGTTTACCGTGTTATCCGGCTCATAATGCACTGATTGATTCTATATCATGCGCTGAATTATTTCTTGCTCAAATGGTGAATATATTTGGTGATCAACGACATAAGGTCAACATTGATGATATTTTCAATAAGAAAACGCTTCCTAGAATGGATTTCGGTTAATTGTTAAAAATTTGATCTTGAATGTCATTAATCTAGAAAAACTCACTCATCATCACATTAAATATTACAATAAGACATTAATATTAACTTCGATTATTAAAACTAAATGAGGTTAAGGATGATGAGAAAAGTATATTTAAGTTTAGTGATTAGTGGTGTATTAGTTGGGTGTGCTTCAACATCAGAACCAGAAGCGACAGCAAGTACCGCAACAACATCAGCTCCTGCTGCGACGAGCACAAGCTCGGCTTTAGGTTTAATTCAAGATAATCAACTTACTGAATTTAGAAGTAATAATGGTAAGAGTGATGCATGGCAAAAACTTGCAGATAAGAGTAATGGTAAAGGTGATGTAGGCAGTTCAAAAGATACGGCATTTGGAGATGAAGGCTCAGCTCGGATTCGCTTTGTCAGTGAAAATGATGATTTCACAGCAACTCCAGGGTTAAGCCAAGAAGTATCAAATATTGAACCGAATACCGATTACATACTTTCTTTGTATTATTACGATAAGAAAGGACCAACTTCTCCTAGTGAACTTGAATTTGGTGTTAAGTCTAAAGATGGTAAAACCATTAAGTCAACAATGGCTCATGCAAAAGACGTTGCAATGAATCCTCAAGGTGCGGTTAAGAAAGGCTTTAAACAGGTGTCAGTCGCGTTTAATTCTGGCAGCAATACTACCCTTGATATTTATGCATTAATGCACATTACCGATACCAGTGGCATAAATTTAGATGGTGATATTGGTAAGCAAACTGAAGTACGTATTGATGAGTTCAAACTAACAAAAAGTTAAGTGGAATTTGGAATAGATAGAGCACGGCAATAATGTTTGCCGTGCTCTTTTTGTTTTATTTACCTACATTTTCTTCAATTGGTTTAGATGTAGATTCTGGCGCAGGTGCTTTTTTGCCTCTAAGTTTTTGTAGAACCGCTTCTTTAGGTCCATCAGCAACGATATGACCGCGTTCCATAACGATTAATCGGTCAACAAGATCAAGCATACTGGTTTTATGAGTAATTAAAATCAGTGTTTCACTTTGTGATAAACGCTTTAATTGCTGCTTAATTAAGGCTTCAGAGCGATTATCCATTTGGCTGGTCGGTTCATCCATTAACAATAGAGGAGGCTGGCTTAACCAAGCTCTGGCTATTGCAATAGCTTGTCGTTGACCTCCGGAAAGCGCAGCTCCACCTTCACCTACTTGTTTATCTAACCCTGATTCATCATGTTGAGTAAAATTGGTCACTCCAGCACGTTCCGCAGCAATTAATACATCATGATCGTTGGTTTGCGTTCGGCCAAGAGTAATGTTATCGCGGATCGAGCCAAAAAAGAGTGAGCAGTCTTGAGGGACACAACCAAAATTGTTTCTTACATCGGTATGGTGAAGTTGATTAATGTCCATGTCATCGATTTTTACCGAGCCTTCTGTAGCTTTATATAAACCCATGATGAGACGTTGAATTGTTGATTTACCTGAACCGATACGCCCAATAATGGCCACTCTTTCACCGGGTTGTATGGTAAAGCTAATATTTCTTAACGCATAAGATTTACTTTCAGGGTAGTGAAAACTGACGTCATCAAATTGAATCTTTCCTTGTAGAACAGGGCGGTGAATATAACGTTTACCTTCTTCCTGTTCCATTGGCATCGCCATGACTTGTTCTATGATTGTCATAGCGGATTTTGCCTGGTTATAACGAGTCGATAGCATAGACAGTTGTACCAAAGGTCCAACCGCACGACCACTAAGCATGGTGGCTGCAATTAATCCACCCATGGTTAATTGACCGTCTGCAATAAGGTAGACCCCCCCAATAATCATTGCTACAGAAACAAATTGCTGAAGAAAGCCTGCGGTATTTTGGACTGAATCAGTTAAACGACGGGTTTTGATGCTCCAATTAGACATGTGAGCCACGGCTTCTTCCCAGCGATATTGAAATTGACTTTGAGCGTTAAAAGTCTTTAATGTTTCTAGTCCGCTTAGGCTTTCAATTAAGTTGGCGTGTTTTTGAGAAGATAAACGAGATCCTTCTTCAATCGAGCGTTTTAAAGGTCGTTGCACTAAGAAGCTGTAAATTACCAATATCAAAACTGCGCCTAACGGTACGAGAGCCAACGGACCTGCAATTAAGAAAATGACAAACAAGAAAAGTAAGGCAAAAGGAAGATCGATCAATGCACCAACTGTGGCGGAGGTTAAGAACTCCCGAATAGATTCAAATTCTTGCATGTTTTTAGCAAAAGCGCCGACAGAAGCTGGCTTGGCTTCTAAACGAATGCCTAAAACACGATTAAATATTTTTGACGAGATGAGTAAGTCTGATTTTTTCCCTGCAATATCAATGAAATACGATCTCATTAGTTTAAGAACTAAATCAAAAATAAAAATCAGAAAAATACCGCTAGATAAAACCCATAAGGAATCAAACGCAAGGTTCGGGACAATTTTGTCATAGACTAAGCGGGTAAAAAGTGGTGTTGCGATCGCAAATATATTGATCAATATAGAAGCAAGTAAAACATCGCGATAAATATTTTTGGATTCCCAGAGCGTCCCCCAAAACCAATGGCCATTGCGAGTTTTAAGCACTTCCGGTGACCGATCATCATACCGAAAGCGTTTTTTAATGAGGAATAATTGACCAGAATATTGACGATTTAATTCTTCAAGTGGAATGGATTGTGTTACACCTTCTGATTGAGCAAGAACAATTTCGGCTTCTTGAGTTTCGTTATCAAAATCAAGGATAACGCAAGTATCCCCACCTTTAAGAAAGGCCACAACCGGAAATAATAATGGTGATATATTATCAATTGGTAGTTGACATAATTTGGCGGTTAATCCGGCTTTTTCTGCCGCTCGTGGGAATAGGTGCGTGGTGAGTAAGCCATCGGATAATGGTAAATCATTTACTAATGAGTTAGCGGAATGGGGCTGCCCATAGTAATGGCTAATATAGATAAGGGATTCTAATAATGGATCTTTCATTCTTTGGACTCATTGGTTACAGCATCAGCAAGAAAACCTTGAAAGTTTTGCAGTTCAAATTGATATAAAGTTTCCATTTGAGCACTGTTTTCTATGCGAGTAGCGATAATTAAAATATTGAGGTTAGTTACATACCTTAGTATTGAACTTAGTAGATCGGCTTTTTGCTGTTCATCAATATGAACCGTATAAACATGATCTAATTTGACATAAGACGGCTTGAATTTATTTAGATAATGGATCTGATTAAAATTATGGCCAAAGTGATCAATACCAAACCGAAAACCGTGCTTTTGAATTACACCAACAAGGCGTTGAATATTACTTTCGTAGCGTATAAAAGCGATTTCAGGTAATTCAAATATAAGCTGTTCAGCGAAGTGTGGGTGGCTATTCAGTTTGTTATCTAACCAACGTGAAAAGTTAGCACTATTAATGCTATTCACTGTGATGTTAACAGCAACTGGTAATGTTGAATCGGAATGAGTAAGTTTTCTAAATAGTAACTCAAGAATATGCATATCAAACATTAAACCTTCGCTGTGATATTGAATGGCATTAATGAATTGACCAGCATTAAATTGGTCTCCGTGGTATTCGATATGAGCAAATACTTCTTGATGGATAGGTTGGCGCTGCTGATTTATTGGGCTTTGAGTCGTGAGTTTCACTTCCATATTGGCAACGGCTTTCTTTACCAGTAGCCTCCACTCTCCAGCAGAGCGGAATTGAATATCGGCATGCTTTCCATTAGTATAGAAAGTGATGTTATCACCAGTATGAATAAGATTATCTTGTACTGCGATTCTTGCCTTTTTAAGCGATTGCTGTAGGTCATCATCTTCACTTACCGTGACGACTCCAACTCTGGCTTGTAGAGTAGCGAGATTGAATGGTTCTGCTTGTATTTCTTCTGCTTTGTTTAGCATAGTAAGCGCAATATTTTCCATGTCTTCATGAGATTGAGTGGGCAGAATCAGTACAAATTCAAAAAGGCTGATATTAGCAATAATACTATTGTCATTGGTGAGTGTTTTCAGTTGGATTGCCATTTGTTGAGCTAATCTTTGAGCTTCAATGAATTCATCATTCTCTAGATGATCTTGAATGAGATCGGAATGTAATAAAAGCAATGAGGTGGAATATTTTGAGCTTGCTAAAGATTGCCCAGTTGATGCCATCAGATAGTCCAAATTTGCTAGGCCGGTAATTGGATCTTGGTAAATTCGTTGGCGTAATTTTTCAGTCTCTTCGGCTTGTTGTCGGGTATTCGCTTCAATTTGAGCACTCATGTGGTTGAAACTATGTGTGAGAGCTTTCAATTCACTAATGTTTGGAATAGGCAGAGAATGGCCAAAGTTTTGCTGTGCAATTTTATCAGCTTGTAGTTGAAGTCTTTTAATCGGTGTGAGGATATGTCTTATCATAATCACTAATAAAATAAGGCTTACCAGTAAAAAGCAGAAAAAATTAATGAGTAAATGGTAAGTGGCACGCCAAAGCTTTAAATAGGTATTATTGAGATTATTGGCGACGGTAATCATGAGTGGGTTGTTATCGTAATGGGGTATTGCTTGCGTGACCACTACAGGCTCAATATTCACCATGTTTTTAAACCAAGATGGTACTCGATTTACAGGATCATTTTGGTGAACCACAATCGGCTCATCTTGATCTTGGTATTGAAGCTTTATATAACCATGGAAGCCTTGGCTGTATAAAGTATCTGTAATTTCTACCATTTTTTCAATATCATTAGTTGCCACATAGGGTTCAATAGCGATTTGAACAGCGCTGCTTAAATTGTGCATGCTAATGGTTTGTTGTGATTCTAAAAAGTCATTTGCTGATTTGTATTGAGTGATGAAAATTGAAGACATCAAGATAAAAAAGAGTAAGAAAAAGCCAATTAATAACTGTTTAAATAAGGTCATACAGCACTCGCTTATACGTTATTCTAACGAGAAGGTTTTTAACTGTTGATTGTAATGAGTATAAAGGTGAGGCTTACAACCGCCTAGTTTTGTTTTTGAACTGCATATTCAAATGTAAGGCAGAGCCCTGAGCGTGTAGATTGAACGCAGTGTTACTTCTTTGTACATTGAAAGAAACAAATAAACAACACTGCTTATGTGGAGATTTGGTAAAATATCGTTTTTATTCAGCGCGCTGATCGAAAATCGTCCAATTCTCTTTGATGTCGGTATTCATACCTAGCACAGTTGCTGTTACTCGGCGACTTAAGGTATTAACGACATTTTTATCACTGGCTTGAACAGGTTCATTTTCACCAAAGCTAATGGTTTGGATACGGTCAGGAGCTACACCTGCGTCGATTAAGGCCTTGCGAACATTGACAGAACGTCTTTCCGAAAGCGCTAAATTATAATCTTCTTTTCCTACAGGACTAGCATAACCTTTCAAGGTTATGTAGGTACTTGGGTACTTAGCTAAAAAATCACTCATGCTTTGTATTTGCTTGAGAAAAGCGCGAGGGACTTGATCAACATCGTTTGGAAAAAGGATGTGCAGCTTGTTTTGTTCTGATTGTACAGAAGCTATTGGACAGCCTGTGTTGTCGATTACTACACCTTTAGGGGTTTGCACACAATAATCTCGGGCGTTAATCACACCATCGCCATCAGAGTCGAGTAAGTCATGACTTTGTTGAACGATTGGTGGATCTTCTGCTTGCATAGAAGAGCAACCAGCGAGCAATAAGGCTAAAAGGGTAAAATAAATAGTTTTCATAGTTCGCTCCTTATTGATTAGATTCAGTCCATTCTTGTGGTAAGTCGACACGGAAAGAGTCTAATAGTAATCCTGTAGAATTCAGCAAACGGAAGTTCGCGTAAAGGCCATTGTAATAGGCTGAAATATACTCTTTACGTGATTCAAAAAGCTCATTCTCAGTATTGAGCAAATCCAGGAGTGTACGTTTTCCTAGTTTATATTGCTTTTCATAAACAATGATTGTTTTTGCTGACAAATCAACATGTTGCTCTAGGTATTTTCTTTGTTGCTCAGCCAGTTCACGGGCATTCCAGGCATAACGTGTGCTTTCTTCTAACATACGATAAGCGCGGTCACGAATGTTTTTTGCTTTGTTGACTTGATAAGCAGCACTACGGCTTTCTGCTTTATCAGAGCCACCGTTATAAAGGTTGTAGCGCATTTTTAGCATGACTTTAAGCTCATCGGTATCGCCTTCTGAGCCATCAAGTTCATCACCCCATTTCTGAGAACCTTCTACTGTAAAGGTCGGCAATAATGTTCCTCTTGCTTGCTCATATTGAGATTGAGCGGCATCAATGTCGTGTTTAGCAACTAATAAAACTGGGTTGTTTTCCTTTGCTTTAGCCAAAGCATCATCGATAGAAACGGCAAGATAGTCATCATCAACATCAGGCACTTTTAAGCCTTCAGGGTATTCACCGACTAATTTCATAAAGTTAGAAATTTGATCGGTAAGGTTACCTTGAGCTGAAATAAGGTTAGTTTGGGCTCGGGCTAATCGGCCTTCCACTTGAGTAAGATCAGCTGTGGAGCTTAATCCGGAGTCAGTTCGCTTTTGAATGTCTTTCACAATACTCTTGTGAACGTCAAGATTAGCTTGAGTTAACGTTAAAAGCTCTTGGGCTTCAAGAACTTTTAAGTAAGCTTCAGAGGTTTGTAGTGCCATATCTTGCGCATCAGACAATAGTTGGTAACGTTGAGCTTCCGCTTCTGAAGCCGTGCGTTGGATGTCATTGTATGTACTTGAGCCATCCCAAATCAATTGTCGAATTGAAAGTTGGGCATAGCGGGGATCGAACTCACCTTGTGTTCCTAATGAGTTATCGTAATCTTCATAGCCAACACCTGCCTCTAAATCTACACTCGGTAGATAATTGCCTTCCGATACATCACCTTGTGCCACCCGACTCATGTATTCGTTATAGGCACTTTGAATGTCGGGATTAGTCGCTAACGTTTTAGCTATTACTTGTTCAAGCGATTCTGCCTGAGTGGTAAAGGCTAAAAATTGACTACTGATCAGTAAGGCGACCTTCGATAAGTGTCTTTTATTCATAGTTATTCTCTCAATGCCGTTTGTCTTGCTTTAAGAACTGGTTTTAATAAGTAGTCCAGTACTGTTCGCTTTCCTGTAATGATATCTGCTGAAGCTGTCATCCCTGGAATAATCGGTAAATCAGTTCCTGTTGGGCCATGTAAGCTGTTTTCATCAGTGCGGATTTTTACTTGATAGAAGCTGTTCCCTTCTTCATCTTGGATAGTATCAGCACTAATGGTTTCCAGTGTACCTTCTAACCCCCCGTAATTAGTAAAATCATAGGCGGTAAATTTTATGATTGCTTTTAGTCCTGGATATAAAAAGCCGATATCTTGTGGAGCAATTTTCGTTTCTATCAATAAACTGTCTTCGGTTGGAACAATTTCAATTAAATCCATACCAGGTTGTATCACGCCACCGATAGTATTTACATGGATTTTCTGGATGGTTCCAGTTACAGGGGAGGTAACAACTGTTCGAGTCACTTTATCTTGCAAGCCTACTTGCATCTCAGACATGCTAGAAAGTTTATTCGATACATCACTTAGCTCTTGTTGTGTTTTTGTTCTAAAATCAGAAGCAATATTAGTGTATTTATAAGTCGTTTCTTGTATTTCAGATTCAATCACAGGAAGCTGCATGCGGGCAGAAGTGAGTTCTCTTTGGCTATCATTCATTGAGCGTTGTAATTTTAATAATTCAATCCGAGGAACTACGCCTTCATCAGCCAGTGGTTTTGTCATATTGTATTCTCGGCGAATAATACTGTAATTACTAGCTAAGCTGTTTGCTCGACTTTTTGTTTCATTGAGCTCTTGTTGCTTTTGTTTAATTTGTTGGGCGGTGACATTCAGTTCATTCTGGAAGTTTGCCATCACATCATGGTATTCATTTTGTTCTTGTAAAATAAGGCTGGCGTGCTGAGCAGAAAACTCGCCGTCGAACACTAAGGGAGCAACGTTCAGTTTTACTTTGGATTGCCAATCAGAGGCCGAGTTATCAATCACGATATTTCGAATAATTTGACGAAGGCGAATACTGTCAGCTTTTAAGCTAGCAAGATCTTGGCTTTTTTCACGAAAGCTAGATTGAAAAAGAGTATCGTCGATAAGCAATAATTTTTGACCTTTTACGACAGATTGCCCTTCCTTAATAAGCATTTCTTTTACGATGCCACCTTCAAGGTTTTGAACGATTTGCAATTGAGATGACGGGATCACCTTGGCAGAACCTGTTGTGACTTTATCTAATTTTGCAAATGAGGCCCAAACGATAGCAAGAATAAAAAAGCTGATAATGATCCACAAAAGAATACGAGCACTTTTAGGTGTGCTGAGAAGTAACGCAGCAGATTTATCATCGATAAAATCCATGTGTTCGCTCGAGACTAATGAAGGTCCATGATTCATAAACTTCCCATTCTTACTGCGGCGGAAAAATTCCAGCCAGAAAATAGTTAAAAATTCTGCAATTTCCTCATTTTACACCTTAAATACTTATCATTTTGTTGCCTTAGTCTTACAATTATTAAGGAAAAGGCTATTACTACTATAAGAAAAAACCTAAAAGGTCTAAAATGTAGACTGTGTTGTAAACTTTTGTGTATATTAGGTTTCATTGTCGCTGAGGTAAAGTGATTTCATATAAGTTTATCAATTGTTTGTATGTAATGAGCGTGTAGTTTGTTGAAAAATGTATTTGTGTTGTTAAATATCAGAAAGTAACTATGACAAGATATAAAAATAAGGAATTTAGAGTTTTTTGATTTTTTATTTTTATAAATTCAATAGGTTACTATTTATATTTAATGGCCTTTGTCTTTAATTTGCTCATGTAAATAAGTGGAAGCTGCAGTATGGATAATGTTAATTCTAATCAAGCAAGTATTGTTGTCGAACGAGGAGAAGTCTTCGTAGGAGATAGCGCACAAGAATTGAGGCCGATTGCGGGAGAATCTACTTTTTCTTCCCCAGATTTAATATGGGCGAATCCAAATGCACGTTATGTCATTACTACACAATCGGGTTCTCAAACGGTTGAAATGGATTGTGCTACCTGTGTCACGGTAACTGATGCTTCCCAACGCCCCATCATTATTCCACTGGATCCAACAGTTATCATTGATCCTAATGATTTATCGAATAGCCAATTTACTGCAAGTGATATCGCCACAATTAAAGCCCATATTGTTGCTGAAGATAATACTAGAATGGAGCAAGATGGCAGAGATGATGAACAATCTACTAATAAAAACACGGTAGAGGAAGAGCTATTACCGACACTGGAACAAACTGCATCAACTGGTTATGTTGCTGTTGAATACGATAATGCGGAAATTTTAGCTGGTGCTGGTCATGATACTTATGGCTACTTTGATGAGGAACAGGAGGAAGATAATACTGTTCCTATTTTAAACGCCTTAGGTGGGGGGAGGGGATCTGTTACCTTAGTGGAAGGTGATCGTGAACCAAAAGATTTAGGTGAAGTGTCTTATCCTATTACAACGGATGTCTCTGTTTTCGTTCGTGCAGGAACTTTACCTTTAAATTCTGATACTTTTACTTTTTCTTTTTTAGATGCTCTTTTAGCTGAGCTAAGCCAAGAAATCACTTCTTCTGGTCAAGCATTAACCTTTGTATTTGATGCGGAGACAAATTCAATTGTTGGTAGTCTAGATGGTGAAGATTATCTTGTTATTTCAATTGAAGCGACTTCTTCTCCAAATGGCCGTGATGTTGATATTATGGTGTCAGTCACGCTCAATAATTCTTTAGATCATTATGAAGCTGGTGATACAGCAGGAAAGGTGTCAAATCAAAATGATAATTTAGTTATTAGTGTTGATATTCAAGGTGAAGACAGCAGTGGTAATGAATTAAATGAAGCTATTGCAGTTGATGTAACTATTGCTGATGGTGTGGTGCAAACCTTTGGTGATGATACTGGTATTGTAATTAATGAATCAGAGAATATAAATGAAGTTATGAATGGGAAAATTGCCATTGATATTGGTTCTGATGATATTTTTTCCATTGAATTTTTACCTGAACAATTTACTCACTTGCATGATAGCGAGTTCACTGGTGCCTTAGCCTATGAAGATGGTAAGCCTGTTGACTATATTGTGGATGGTTCAACATTAACCGTTTTTAATGTTGAAGGTGAAATTGCGGTTATTATTGAAATATTTAATGATGGCAGCTATTCCGCTCAATTATTACAGCCGATTCGAGAGGTTAGTGACAGTGATGATGGACGCTATTTTTTCCATATAATTGCAACGGATCAAGATGGGGATACAACAATTGGCCAAATTCAGATTGATGTATTGGATGGTGATAATGCTAGGGGGCGCGAAGAACAAACCGTCGAGATGACGGAACCGGATTATGATCCGAGCGGATACCCTTTAACTATACCGTCCCCTGTTATGGTTATCGAACCAGGCGTAGAGCGCTTGGTGCCAGAAACGATACAATTTGCTCCTGTGACAATTAATGCATTAATTACAGAGTTGAATTCAGATATTACCGCTCAAGGTGGTGAAACGCTGACTTTCTCCGTGACAGCGGACGGTGTTCTCATCGGTTCTTTGAATGGTGAAACTGTCATCAGCTTCACTTTGACAGCAACACAAAATATTGATAATCCTTTTGCTGTTGATGTCATTATGACAGTTGAACAATTTCAGCCATTAGACCATTCAAAAACACCAAATACTGCTGGGTTTGTTCATGTGGAAGATGGTAAAATCTCTATCAATATTCCAATTCAATTACAAGATGTTGATGGAGACTCATTAAACTGGCCTGCTCATTTTGATGTCATTATTAATGATGGAGCCTTACCTGCCCTTAGCGCTGGTGATCTTGCAGAGTTACAAGATAATTTAGATTCTGATACAAATAATGTAACGGCATCGGGATCTATTACTTTAGATGTTGGTTCTGATAACGTTGATTATTTTGATTTTAATATTAGTCAACCTAGCTTAGAAGGCTTAATGACCAATGGTCTTCATACCGTTTATGAAGTTAATGGAAATCAAGTTATCGTTTATGTTGACGGTGCAAAAGAGACACCAATTTTAACCATCACCATGAATATCGATGGTACCTTTGATGTGGTACAAACTGCTGCGTTAGAGCAAGAAGGAACCGATGACACTATTCATTTAGCGCTTGATGTGGTCGCTTATGATAAAGACGGTGATGTAAGCAACTCGATCCAAGCTACGATTGATATTAAAGATGGTGTCAACCCTACTTTTTCAGCCGATTCTGGCACCATATTAAATGAAAATGGTGTGAGTGCTGGCTCGACAATCATTGATGATGGAAGCAGTGAAGTACCATTAACGGTGGGCTCCGATAGCATTGAGACATTATTATTCAAACCGTCGGCAGAACAAACCGCTTTTAATGGAATCACCAGTAACGGTTTATCGACAACGGTAGATGTAAAAGAAAATGTCTTAACCTTAACAGACAGTGAAGGTAACCTGATCCTTACCATCACCATTGCTAAAGATGGTACATACACCGTCAAACTTACCGGCCCCCTTGATCAAGATACGTCGGTGGGTGCGGATGGAACAGGTTCTCTTACGTTTGACGCCTACGTTCAGGCGACGGACTTTGATAATGATACCGCAGATGGCACTATTGTGATCACTGTGCTTGACGGCGCTGATTCGAATGGAACGGTCACGTCAGGCTCGACGGATTTGGTTTTCCTTGAACCGGATTTAGATCCAGCAGGAGACAATAGTCAATCCACGACCTTTACGATTGAAGCAGGAGATGATCGTCTCTCCCCCGGTACGATTACATTTTCGCCAGAAGATTCATCTTATCTGGCTGAGTTGATTGCGGATTTAAATCAGGTGATCACTACCGAAAATGGCGCTGGTGATATTGTATTTTCAGTTGACCCAGCAATGGGGAGCCTTATTACCGGCACACTAAATGGTGTTGTGGTTGTGACATTAGAAGTGTCGGCAACCAATGTGGGGAATGATGCTGAGATCACACTGACTTGGACCCAAAATATCCCTCTCGATCATATTTCCGCGACAGGAGACAATAGTCGCGTAATAGTGAATGGAGACAATATCGTAATCAATGCGCCGATCCAAATTCAGGATTCAGATGGGGATTACTTGACCAATGCTGTTGATACGACGGTGACCATTCAAGATAACGCTGCGCCAAGCATTGTAGAAAAAACCCCAGTAAGCTACACCGAAACGGATGTGGGTGGCAGTGGTTCGGGTGAGATCAGCATTGATCTTGGTTCAGATAATATTAAAAAGTTTGAGTTCCAGTTAAGTGACACCACGTTATTAGATAGCTTGGCATCGAATGGTCAAGGAACTAATTTTGATATTCAAGGTAATGTGCTAATTGTATATTTGGGTGACACTCAAGATACAGCAATTTTGACGATTACTCTAAATCCTGATGGAACTTACGATGTTGTACAAACTGCACCCTTAGAGCAACTAGAGTCTGCGGATGATTCAATTCAACTTTCCCTAGATGTGGTGGCAATTGATAAAGATGGCGACCCTAGTGATTCAACACCGATCAATATCACCATCATTGATGGGAGCGATCCCATTTTTGAAGACGATGAGTCGGCATTAATATTTAATGAAAGTGATGCTGTTGAAGCCGGCGATGGTGGAATCAGTGATAGTGGACAAGTTATTATTACTACAGGTTCTGATGCGATTGAAAGCGTTGTTTTCCAAGAAGCTCAATCCACTTTTGCTAACTTAACATCAAATGGTCAACAAACTCGTTTTGAGTTATCTGAGGATAAAACAACACTTACGTTGTTTGATAGTGATGACAAGCCTTTAATCATTATAGAGTTAACTGATAACTATGGTAATTATACCGTAACTGTCTTAGGTCCAATAGATCAAGGTGATAGTAACAGCACAACCTTCGACTTGGGTATTACTGCGAATGACTTTGATGAAGATTCGGTAAATGGTTTGCTAAGCTTTACTGTTACTGATGGTAAAAATGGCATTAGTACGAATGGCTCTGTCACCATTGATGAAGGTAATTTGACACCGGACACCTTAGAAAATCCATACCCTCTCACTAGCCAACCTCAACCTATTCGCATTTTTTCTGGTGTTGAAAAACTTGATATTAATACGGTTGAAATTGCTCAGGTTGATATTGATTCACTTATCGTTGAACTTGAAGCGGAGTTAACTTCTGGCGGGGAAGCGCTGACTTTTGAATATAATCTGGCAACCTTAACACTGACAGGCTCATTGGCTGATGGTAGTGAAGCTATTACTATTAAATTTTCGGCTGAAGAAATTGCAGATAGCCATGATGTGTATTTAAACGTCAGTATTACGCAAACTTTACCATTAGATCATCAGACTTTACCAACAAATACGGATGGTACAACTGACAGTGAATTAGGATTAGTTACGCAGACAGATTCAGAAATTCATATTCAATTTCCAGTACAAATCAAAGATACGGATGGGGACTATTTAACCGATGCCGATGGCCTACCAACTCCAGTGAATGTGGATGTCGCTATCATTGATGGAGCGGATCCTACTTTTGATTTTGTCGTGGGTGGAGATAACACAGTAAGTACGGTCATTGATGAGCAAAAAGAAGGCTCTAGTGTGATCACAAACAATCTTGTGCTAAACACCGGTAGTGATGCTATTGATGTCGTAACGTTTGCGTTAACAGAAGCGCAAGAAATGTCATTAGATGCGATTACTTCGAATGGTCAAGAAACGTCATTTTATATTTCTGATGATGGTGCATTGATAGTATATATACCATCGACATTTGGTGGTGAAGATGTCACGGTTTTAGAGATCGCGTTTAATAATACTGATAAAGATGGCAGCTATACAGTTCAGCAGTTTGAACCGATTGACCAGCCAGAAACGGAAGATAGCATTACGCTTGATTTTGATGTTGTTGCTATTGATATGGATGGTGATACAGCGAGCACTACGATTGATATTACGATTAATGATGGAACCAACCCTTCCAGTGAAAATATACAACCTAGCTTTGAAGTGACAGAAGGTGATTTAGACGTTAATGGTTTAAATAATGTCTTCATTACTCCGGCGACTTTAATTGGTAATTTTATTATTCCGGCAACTAATGATGATTTAGATCCAATGTCATTGGTATTGAACGATTATGAAGCACTGAAATCAGATTTTGTTGCGCTAGGTTTTACATCTAATGACAGTGTCGTAATATTATCTGACAATATTACCCACAATCCTAATAATGGCAGAATCACCATTACCGCGGTGAATGAGGATGGTGAAACTGTCTTTACGGTGAGCTTTACTCCAACACTACAAACTGATGGCAGTGTGACGGTTAAAGTCATTATTAATCAATATATGTCTCTAGATCATCCTGATGGTGCCAATGATGCAGATGATTCAACACATCTTGATGAGCTCGGCTTTACTGTACCAATTCAAATTTCAGATACCGATGGTGACAGACTTGTAAATGCCAATGGTGATGAAACACCGGTTAATGTTGATATCGTATTTAATGATGGCACAGATCCTTCATTTGGTACTGATAGTGGTATTACGATTACCGAAGTGGATGGTGATTCTACTGACACCATACACAGTGGGAAAATCACCATTAATATTGGCAGTGACAGCATTAGTGACATTAGATTTGAACTTACTGATGATCAACGAGTTGCTTTAGAAGCAATTACTTCTAATGGCGATGATACCGAAGTGGATTATACAGATGGTGTGATCACGGTCTTTATTGGTGATGTGAGTAACCCTATTTTTGTGATAAGTCTTGATGACTTAAATGGTAACTATTCAATTCAACAATATGCTTCTATCGATCAGCCTGATAGTAATGAACTAAATCTATTATTGAACGTAGTTGCAACCGACTATGATGGTGATATGAGTGTACCTGCAGAGATTAATATCACGATAAAAGATGGCACAAACCCAGTCATTAACCCAGATACATCAGGTTTGGTATTCAATGATAATGATGCAATTAGTTCTGATACGGGCACAACAAATTCAGGACAAATAACCATCGATGTTGGTGCTGATGAAATTGATACGATTGTTTTTCAAACCGATCAACCGGCACTGATAGGCTTGACTTCAAATGGTAACGAAACGTCATTTGTTGTTGAAGAGCACTTAATTACGGTATACGACAATAGTGATCCAAAAGAAACCTTAATGACGATTGAGCTAGATGATAATGGTGCCTATACGGTGACTATTTTAGGGCCGATTGATCAAGGTAACAGTGAAAGTACTATTTTTGATATTGGTATCACCGCTACTGATTTTGATAATGATACTGCAGATGGGTCAATTATTTTTACTATTAATGATGGTGATAATGCGACTGGAGCCATTAACAACGGTGCGATAACCACGATTACGATCACTGAAGGTGATTTAAACCCTGATGGTATGACTGGAGACGGAAACGCTTATCCTATTGATGGTACGACAGGTAATATTACTATTGCCGCAGGCGTTGAAAGATTAGATCCAAGTAAGGTGCAAATTTCACCAGATGATCTTACCAACTTTATGGCAGAGCTAGAATCGGATCTCACTTCTGGCGGGCAAGCCATTACTTTTAACACTACTCTAAGTTCTGAGGGTGGAGTATATACGTACACGATAACGGGCCAAGTTAACGGACAAGATGCATTAATCATCACGATAACCGCGACACAAAACACCAATGGTCAAGATGCGGATATTAGCGTGAATATCACTCAATACTTACCTTTGGATCACGATCAAACGGCCTCATCAAATAATACATCTGGTTTTGTTAGGGTAGATGATTCCGAAATTCATATTCTATTACCTGTTCAAATAGAAGATACTGATGGAGATTTGCTTGACGAAGCCATAAGTATTGATCTCACGATTAATGATGGCTTGCCTCCAGCTTTCGTTGTTGATTCCCCTGCCGCGGTTGATGAATCTGCTATTGATAATACTGGCCAAGATCACTACGGTTCTAACTCAGACAGTGATACTGAAACAACATCAGGTCAAATAACCATTAATTTAGGCAGTGATGAAATTGATAGCTTTAAAGTGGATGTCGATGAATTTACAACTTTAAATCCAAGCCTGACCTCTGGTGGGAAGGTTGTCACGTTAATTGAAAATGAAGACGGCACATTCAGCGGCATAGTGGCAGGTGAAGCTGTACCGATATTCACACTGAGCTTTACTCCTGATGGTAAGTACACCTTTATATTACTTCAGGCTATTGATCATAACAGTGAAACCCCTGATACGGGTTTAGGTTTAGAATTAGGTATTAACTTACCGATTTATGCCGTGGATAAAGATGGCGATAAAGTCCCTAGTCAAAGTGTGGGTGATGATTATACGAATAGTACTATCGTCGTTACTGTAAAGGATGATACGCCTTCTATTGATGGTAAAACTTATGAGGTTGATGAAGGAAAGACGATAACCGGTAACTTGAGCCCAACAGGTGAAGGGGCCGATGGCCTACAATCCTTATCACTTCAATTTGATGCTCATGATGGAGAAGGAAATATCTATCATGATGGTCCATTCGAGGATAAAGAAGTTTGGGCTAATGGTATCAAACTTGGGGAAATGAGTGTTGATGAGCATGGTAATGTTACGTTTAAAGCAGAAGATAATTTATCTCATGTGGATTATACGATTACTCTAGAAATACCGACAAGAGTGGTTGATAAAGATGGGGATGCAAGTGACGGTACGGTCACTTTAGTATTGGATGATACTGACCCTATATTTGTTATTCCAGAAAGTTTTGATGGTGTTGAGGAAGATGGTCAAAACCTTGATGATTTCGATAATTTAGGTACGAATGACTCTCCTGATCCACTTCACTCAACAGAAGGGATAGCTATAGATTTTTCGATTGACCTTGGTGATGTTGATCGTGATGAAGCATTAGTGGATGGTACTTTAAAAATTACGGTTCCCGAAGGCACTCAAGGTCTCTTTTGGTACAATGGTCAGCCATTAGCTATTGGTATTGATAATAAAGTAACAATCCCTTCAGGTGCGATATCAACCGTCGCAGGTAGCAGCACGATTGTTATTTCTGGGGTAACCTTTGTACCTACTAAAGATTTTTCAACTGATGGTATTACTTTCGATGTTGAAGCTGATATTTTTTCTACTGGGGACAATCCCGATGGCGTTGATGGTGGTTCACAGCATATTACTGGTGAAATCATCATAAAAGTAGATGGTGTCGCTGATATCCCAGTATGGAATAGCAATAATAAGACGGAATATGAAGGTACTGAGGATTCTGCTATTGCTATTGATGGCTTAGTTGCTGATTTGATCGATAAGGATGATTCGGAAGTCTTGTATTACCTAATCAAGATGGAAGATGGCTCAGAAGGAACTATTTCTGGAACTGGATTATCCACTATTACTATCGAAGGCGTTGAGTGGCAACGAATTTCAGCCAATAATATTTCCAGCTTGGCGGTGACGCCGAGTAAAGATTTCAGTGGTGAAATTTATTTGAATGTGATTGCTCAAAGTGAAGAGCAAACACCTTTTGCTGATGGAAAAGAAAATGCGCTTTCTGAACCTAAACTAGTGACTGTACTTGTAAAGCCTGATGCCGATCCAGCAACCTTAATTGTCTCTCGTGTCGATACTAATGAGGATACTGCTTTTACGCTTGATGGCATCATTACTTTAACTAAGTCAGATGATAATACTGATGCATCTGAAGCTTTATTTGTTCGTATCAGTGGCTTGCCTGAAGGTGCTCTATTACTACTTGATGGTGAACTAGTTACGATGATTAATGGTGCTTATGAAATAGCGTACGAAGAGTTATCTCGTCTACAATACAAACCGGCCCCAGAAAGTAGTGGTGAATTTACCATTACTATTGAAGGTATTGTAAGGGATAGCATTACCTTTGATAGCACCAATGATGGGGAGATCTCTGAATACATTACAGAAAGTAAAGTGGTGAATATTTCTGTTAAAGGTATTGCAGATTCACCTGAATTCGATACAGAGGGCTCAGACTGGTCCGTTATTGAAGAAGATGGTATCCAACAAGGTGTTGAAATTACGATTGATGAAGATTCTTTTGCTATTTTTGATTTTTCAGTGATCAGCGGTGAGCTGGAGAATGCTTTAGCCGGAGATCAATCTGAAACAGTTTCTTTAGTGATTTCAGGTATTCCAGAAGGTGTGGTTGTCAGAAGTTCTGATGGGAAAACTATTGATCTGACTTATGTAGGAAAAGGTGCTGATGGTCAGCCTATTTTCGAAATTGGTATCGATTCGCTTGATCATATTGAGATCATTCCACCAGAAAATAGTACTGAAGATATTGTACTTACTGCTAATGTTGTTGTAACTGAAGCCGATGGTGATACTGCTGAATTTGAAAGAGATATCTTAATTCATATCGCTCCTGTGATTGATGCTACGGATTATACTAAAGTCACGAAAGGTGAAGAGGACACGCCAGTTACTTTAAATTGGATGCCAACGCTTTCTGATAATCAAGAGTATATTACTTCACTAACCATAAGGCTTGAAGAAGGCGCAGACACGACGGGATATTCAATATTCTTTGTGCCTGCAACTGGTGACCCGATTGAATTATCATTTGATGAGGCTGGTGAACTGAATTTAGATAGCTATCTTGATGAATTAGTTAATCAAGGAGCTGAGTTGCAGATTCAAGGCCCTGTAAATTCTGATAATGACTTTAAGTTATATACCGACGTAGGTGTGAAACAAGATGATGCCGACGTAGAAGAGCCTTCAGTGACTAGTACTATTTATGGAACACTTGATATTGATGTACAAGCGAAAGTTGAAGCTGAAGGTGATCCATATACATCTTCTGAAGGTGCAGGTGAAATCGTAGTTAGTACAGGAGTCGATGAGGATGGTGATGGTATTATTGATAAAGTTGATAATATCACTTGTGATACTGACGGTGTGATTGATTTTAGTGTTGATACTGGAATTGGCCAATTTATGTGGGCCGAAAACGATTTCACGAGTAGTGAAGAGATCATTGAGTTTATTCTTGATTTTAGAGGTATTAACTTGCCGGAAGGTCAAGGTTTTGTAGTAGAAGGTGCACTTAATAATGGTGATGGTAGTTGGACAGTAAAAGCTGGTGCATTGGATAATGTCAAAATTCATGCCCCTGCAGGTTATACAGATACTGTAAGTATTAAGGTTATCGCAAAAGTACAAGATCAGGGTGATAATAATGAAGGAGATATTAGTGCTGAGACTATTGTTCGAGGGACCATTGAACTAGATTTTTCTAATAATCAGAAAACAGAGACAGAGTTAGCGGCTGAAATTGAAGCAATAGATACCGTAGTAACGGGGACCGAAGATCAAGGGATTAACTTAGGTTCACAATTAATATTGAATAATTCAATTTCTCTATCGACAGATGATGTCGATGGCGATTTCGAAAGTGAGATCCCTAATGATGTATTAACGGTTGTGATTACGGCGAGTCAAGGCTCTATTCCTACTGGCTTAATGTTCTCCGGCGGGGTGATGGACTTTGAAACTGACCAGTATATTTATGAAGCGACGATTAATGCGGATGGCACTGTCAATTTAAGTGGATTACATTTAATTCCACCTGCGGATTATGCCGGTGATTTCTCTTTTGAAATAAAGTATGTGACCACCGACACCATTAGTGGTGATGTTAAAGAAGCGACTCAAATAGTCACGGTGCAAATTGATCCAGTGGTCGATATTGGTGATGATGCAACGAATAGACCTGAACTTATTATTGATGTTATCACTAGCTCGGGCTTAGATGCTGATAAACAGCCGATTGATATTTCTGATGGTACGACAGACGTTACGTATGACAATGTCGCTTATGAAGATGCCACTATTCATTTGGATTTTTCTAATATCACGTATGGAGATACGGTTAATACCGTGGAAGGTGGTCAAGAAGTTATTGACAGTTTGACGATTCGTGTTAGCCCTGAACAAGGTTATTTTTTGGATGACAATGATAACTTGGTAAGTGTGTTAGTACTCGGTCCTAATGATTTGACTGATGTTCAATTTATTCCAAATGAAGACTTTAGTGGCAATGTAGAGGTCACGATAAGTGCCGTCATTACGGATACTGCAACATTTGATATTGTTGGTGGTACTGCAATAGATACGGGTGAAACAGTTGAAACAACGGTTAGCTTTGAGGTAGTTGCGGTCAATGATAAGGTTGAAATACAAACGGTTGGTGGTAATTTAACTGGTTATGAAGATACGGCTATTTCTTTAGCTGGTGGTAGCGTGACTTTGCAAGATATTGATGGTTCAGAGCAAATCGTTTCGGTTGTGTTGCAAAATATTCCTGAAGGTTTTACGTTAATAGGCGCGACGAATAATGGTGGTGGTGAGTGGAGTGTTAATGTTCCTAGTGGTCAGACAACTTTTGATCTCAGCTCTGTAAGTTTGGTTCCACCGAAAAATTTCAGTGGTACTTTGACGGTTGATGTCGTGATTTATACCAAAGAGGATTTGTTAGATGAAGTCGTTGGTTTTACCTCTCAGATTACGGTTGAAGTGTTGGCAGTGGCTGATGATATTGATACCAATATTGTAACCTCTGTAGAAGGAACGGAAAGTGATGAAGACAGTATTACACTGACATTGGGTATCGCAACCGTCGATAATAAGTCTAGCGCTGAATATAACCGAGAGGTAAAAGAATACGGTGCTCATGTCAACGAAAATGGACCTGAATCGATTCAAATTACGATTAGTAATGTGCCTGCATCAAGTTCTTTCTTAGCGATTAATGGCGTTGAATGGACATTTGAAGAACAAGGTGATGGAACCTTTACTTGGACTATTACCGTTGAACAAAATACGTTAGATAGCATTCAGTTTATTCCTGGTGATGCAAATAATACTAATTGGGATGGAGACTTACAGGTTGATATTCGAACTGTTGATAACGGTACGGTGGCCACTGATGATTTAGCAGTGGAAGAAATCATTCATGTTGAGATTTCTGCTGTCAATGATGCACCTGTTAATACAGTTCCGACAGAAACGATCAATGCAACTGAAGGTGTTGTTGTAGTCGTTGATGGAATTAGCATTACTGATGTTGATGTAGTAGATACGGACTCAGGAAAAATGACGGTCACACTATTGACCGATAGCGGTACATTAGCAGTACCTAGTGATTATATTGGTAGTGTATTAATTGATAATTCGACTGATGGCAAGTTGATTTTAACTGGAGATATTGATGATATTAATGATCTCCTTAGTGGTGGCATAGAGTATACCGCTAGCTATGATGTTGTTGCTGATGGGCTTACTGATGCGACAGCAACCATTACTGTGACGGCCAGCGATAATGGGAATACTGGTTCTGGTGGAGCTAAGACGGATGAAAGTACGATAACGGTGAATGTGTCTGCCGGTACACCACTAGCAAGTGAAAGTATGCGTATGGCAAGCCCGCCTTTAACCGCAAGACAATTTGTGCCAACAGCGTCAGTTACTGCCGCTCAGTTAGCATTGATTCCACTATTAGCATTGTTAAATGATAAAGTGAATGCTTCGGACTTATTGCAAGTTGAACTTCATAATGTAGGACTTGCTAATATTGTGAATTCCAATCGTCAGTCATTGGGCACTGTGCTATCTGATGGTTCAGTTGTGATATTACCTGAAGATTTAACTAATGCTTATATTACTGATTTACCGGAAGGTGAGCACCGACTTAATGTTACGGTAACAAAGCAAGTAGATGACGTTGTGATGACATCTGATGTATTAGTTGATGTTCAGGTTGAGGCTAATGGTCAAGTAATTGTTGAAGCTACAGGTGCCAACTACTCACAAACATCTATTCTAATTGATGGAGAAGAATCTTCAACTATCGTCGGTACGGATGGTGATGACATCCTTATCGGTGGTGCGGGTTCGGATATTTTAATCGGCGGTGCGGGTGATGATGAACTCTGGGGTGGTGATTACCAAGGTACAGGTGACGGAGAGTCAGATACCTTTGTTTGGCATGCTGAAGATATCGGAACAACCGGTTCACCGACCACGGATATCATCAAAGACTTTGAACTTGATATTGACCAAATTGACATACGTGATTTATTTGCAGATGGTGATACGGAAGGGGTTCAAATGGATGATATGCTTGCGAATATTACCGCTGTTGAAGACGATGGTAAGATCAACTTAACGGTGAATTCTGGTACTGATGGTGAACAAGTTATTGTGTTGGATAATATCAGTACAGGGTCTTTAGGTTTAGACAGTGGTGCGAGTTCTAACGACATTGTTAATCAGTTATTTACTCAACATAATGCGTTTACAGTAGATAGTTAATGTCACGTTGAAAGCCACATCATCATAAATGATGAACCATTCAAACACCTCTTAGCTGCCTCTAAGAGGTGTTTTTTTATTAACAGTCGCAAATATCGCATCAAATGTTTCATGATGGTGCACGTATGAAGTGCATTCAGGCATTAAATTAAACCTCAGCCAAGTAATAACAACAACTTAGCGAGGTTTAAAACTTGGCACACTTTTCGCTTTAAACCATGTAATGAATAACATTTGATATTCAGAAAACCTGATTCGCAGGCAAAGGTGCCTCCTATTGTTGACATCACGAGAGTGATCAAAGCATGGGAGGTATTTTTTTTTCTGAAGATAAAAGGATGAGAGACATGGCGAAGGAATGCATAAAGTCTGCCTGCCCATATTGTGGCGTGGGTTGTGGTGTTGAAGTGAAAACAAATGGCGATATAGTTGGGGATAACGCTCACCCGGCTAATGGCGGTGCGTTGTGTGTGAAAGGCTCTGCTTTAGCAGAAAGTTTAAACATGCCATCACGCTTACTTTACCCACGCGTTAATGGACAACAAATGGATTGGCAAAGCACCATTGATGCCATCAGCGACAAAATGTATTCCACCATTAAGGAACATGGCCCACAGGCCGTTGGTATGTATGTTTCAGGGCAGCTATTAACGGAGGATTACTACGTCGCTAACAAGCTAATGAAAGGGTTTGTAGGCAGTTCAAATATTGATACTAACTCACGTTTATGTATGTCTTCTGCCGTTGCTGCTCATGTCCGTGCTTTTGGTGAAGATCTCGTTCCAGTTGACTATGATGACCTCAACTTTGCCGACCTTATTGTCATTGTTGGTGCGAATACCGCATGGACTCATCCGATTGTGTTTCGCCGAATTCAACAAGCTCGCGAAGCTAATCCAAACCTGAAATTAGTGGTTATTGACCCACGTAAAACCGTCACGGCAGAACAAGCGGATTTGCATTTACAGCTTGAAAACGACGGTGACGTACTCTTGTTTAATGGTCTATTACGCTATTTGTTGGATACTGGTTCAATCGATACTGACTTTATCGCTAAATACACCAATGATTTTGATGCTTTATGTAAAGAAATCGCCAAACCGCATTATGAATTGCAAGCCGTCAGTGAAGCGTTAACCATCAATGCCACCTTGCTTCGCACGTTCTTCCAATGGTTTGCTTCTTCTGAGAATGTCATTTCTTTATTTTGCCAAGGCGTAAACCAATCTCAATCAGGGACGGATAAAGCCAATGCAATCATTAACGCGCATTTGCTGACTGGGAAAATCGCGAAAGAAGGTTCGGGTCCATTTTCAATAACAGGACAGCCGAACGCGATGG
This sequence comes from Vibrio rumoiensis 1S-45, assembly GCF_000286955.2. Taxonomy (GTDB): domain Bacteria; phylum Pseudomonadota; class Gammaproteobacteria; order Enterobacterales; family Vibrionaceae; genus Vibrio; species Vibrio rumoiensis_A. The sequence continues at coordinate 58,051 of NZ_AJYK02000095.1, read as the reverse complement.
GAGGGCGTGAAGTTGGTGGATTAGCCAATCAACTGGCGGTACACCGTGGCTTTGACCCGGATTCAGTGCAGCAAGTTGCACAGTTTTGGAATGCACCAAATATCGCAACCCAACCGGGCTTAAAGGCCGTTGATTTATTTAACGCGGTTGAACAAGGTGAGATTAAATTCTTATGGGTAATCGCGACGAACCCTGCCGTTTCGATGCCCAATTCAGAGCAAATACGTAAGGCCTTACAAACATGTGATTGTGTGGTGGTGTCTGACATTACTGCCCAAACGGATACTGCTTATTATGCCGATATATTATTGCCTGCTGCAGGTTGGGGTGAGAAGCAAGGCATGGTGACCAATTCTGAGCGCTGCATGACTCGTCAACGTCAATTCATTCAACCACCGGGCGAAGCTAAAGCCGATTGGTGGATGCTATCACAAGTGGGCAAGTCATTATGTGAAAAAATGGGCGTACCTTCAGGGTTTGAGTTTCATTCTGAAATGGATGTATTTAGAGAATACGCAGCAATGACAGAAATCAATAAGAATACCTCGCTTCAGCTGGATATTTCAGAGTTAAAAAGCCTGTCAGATTCTGCTTATCGAGCTTGGCAACCAAAAGCATGGCCACTCAATGGACGTCACGTATTAAAAGATAAGCACACCGAAACTGTTGCGTTTCCAACACACAATGGTAAAGCGAACTTAGTTGTGGCTTGTGAAGCATCGTCAATAAAACCAATTGATTCAAACCAAGCTAACCCAATTCAAATCAGTGAGAATCAACAATGGTGGCTCAATAGTGGTCGCCAACGCGATCAATGGCATACCATGACTCGTACCGGTCACATCAGCCATTTAGCGGCCAGCGAAGTAGAGCCTACGTTGTATTTACACCCATTAGCAGCAGAACAAGCCAAGCTTAAAGCCAATGTCATTGTGGATGTGACTCACCCACAAACCAAAGAAAACGTCAAAGCAAGATTGGCATTTGATGAAGGGTTGAGCCATCAACAAGCGTTTATGTCGATGCATTGGGCCGGTGTTTTTGGTGGTAATAATCGCGTTAATAAAAGCATGCTTGGCTTAGTTGACCCTTATTCTGGTCAGCCTGCGTTTAAATCACAATATGTTGAAATTCAAGCAGCAGAAATTGGCAGTTATGGATTAGCACTTGGTATTGATCTGTCGGCGCAGCGTTGGCAATACATGAGCTTACAGCACGTAGAATTCACGCAAACACGTTCGACTTCAGAGCAAAACCAAGGTGTGTGGCGTTTTGCTGATTTTGAATGTTTTAGCAAGAATGAAATAAAAGAATTAATACAAAAGCAATTTCCCAATAGCCAAGTACTCACATTGGATCATCTTAAATCTTGGACCTTGCTTGCCATTATTGATAGCAAGATTGTCGCTATGATTTCAGTGAGCTCATCACCAGTCGTCTTACAAGCCGATGCGGTTATTCCTTTTATTAAGCAGCCTTTAAATATTGCCAATCTGCTTTCTGTCTTAAACAGTACCGATGGAAAGGCCAATAAGTTGGTGTGTAGTTGTTACCGTGTCACGGAATCGGATATTGTTGAGCAATTAGAAAAAGCCCCAAATATGTCTTTGCGTGAACTGCAAAATACACTGAATTGCGGTAAGAATTGTGGTTCATGCTTACCAGAAGTAAAACGATATTTGAATGAACAAACCATCGAAGTGATGGCAGTGAAATAACACAAGGAATGTGTCATGAGAGCAGATAAATTAAGCCGAGTACAAACAACCCCAATTGAAAAAGTTATGCAGGAAGTCGGCACCAAAGGGGTTAGGAATAAAGAAGCAAAGAATGGGTATTTCAATTATCAATCATCGAATGATGTCGATAAGTCGATGAACATAAAGGTTGGAGATAAAAAGAGAAGCGCCAAGAAAACCGGAAAGGTGTTATTGGTTGGCGCAGGTCCTAATGATCCGGATTTACTTACCGTAAAAGCCTATAAAGCGATTCTTCAAGCCGAAGTGGTGGTGTTTGACCGCTTAGTTGGCCAAGACATTTTGAACCTTATTCCCGATCATTGTGAGCAAATCTATGTAGGTAAACGCTGTGGTCAGCCGAGTTTGAAGCAAGATGAAATAAATGACATTTTAATTGAACAAGCCAAGTTAGGTAAGCAAGTGCTGAGATTAAAAGGTGGCGACCCGTTTATTTTCGGACGTGGTGGTGAAGAAGCCTTAGCCTTAATTGCACAACAAATCCCTTATGATGTGATCCCCGGCATTACCGCAGCCATAGGTTGTGCGGCATCAGCTAAAATGCCTTTAACTCACCGTGGGCTTTCTCGCAGTGTAACTTTAGTGACTGGGCATGTTATGGATGGCGCGTTTGACTCATGGTCAGGTTTGGTTTCGACGGGTCAAACGTTAGTCTTTTATATGGGGCTTGAGCAAGCGGAAAAAATTCAGGCGGGTTTGCTTCACTCTGGTTTATCAAAGCACACACCAATCGCCATTATTGGTAATGGTTGCAGTAAAAAACAGCAAGTACATATAGAACAACTTTCAGAACTTTGTCATTTATCAACCAAATTAAAAGGGTTAACACCAGCATTAATTGTCGTTGGTGAGGTTGTCTCACTTCGCGAGAAATTGAATGTTGAGTGGATTGAAGAACTCAGCTTGTATCAATAGAGGTAAAACTACCACTTTAGAGGTATTTTGTTGTTTTTAAAGGAAAAATTACCATCCACGGCATGTTAGTTGCTGCTTAATAAAGATTATGTTGTTTTTGCAAGGATGCAAATCTATGACTCAGTCTTTAGAACGCCCTAAAAATTCGTTCAAAGTGTCACAATCAAGCAAACTATCAAAGCAAATTCCTTTGATAGTTTGTTGTGACAATACCGAAACACAAGTGGCGTTATGCGCGCAACTTGCTCAAGATTTTGATGACATTACCGCATGTTCATTACATCAATTACCGGAACGATTACACCAACAACCTGACTCAAGCGTCGTGTTGTCATGGTATAAGCCTTGCGCTGATCTGATTTGGGGGATTGATTTTATCGAACAAAAACAAAATCCACTTCTCGTGTTAACTCAAGAACTTAACGTCGATGATGCCACTCGATTACCTGATAGCCTTGGCTATGCTTTATTACCATCCCAGTCTGATGTCCCATTACAAGGTTGGATTGAGTACGCCCAACAATTGAGAAAAAGAAGCCAAGCATTAGATAAAACCATCGTGCAACTAAATCAAAAACTCGACGATAGAAAATGGGTAGAGCAAGCGAAAGGCTTATTGATGAAAATACAGAATTTGGATGAGCAACAGGCCTACCAAGCCTTGCGCAGTGCCGCGATGAAAAACAGTCAAACCATTGGGCAAGTGGCAAAAAATGTTATTGCTACGTTTGAAAATTTATCGGTATAACGAGTGAAAGCGGTGCAAGCGTGCACCATAACCATTCAAAAGATTGCGAGACAGATTCAACTTTTATCTAAGCGCATGAAAATAAAGAAATATAAAAACTGGCACGGAAATTGGATTACTTATAAAACAAATCACTGTAGATATTCACTAAACCGACGATAGGTTTTGAAAGTGATAACCAGATTGAATATCGATTGACTCATCAATGGCGGTGAGAACATCGAACAGAAGATAAAGAATAGCAATGGCGCTATCGGTCCTAGGATCGATGGCGCTTTTTTTTGGAATTTATGCTGAAAGACATGGAGTCATACATGAATAAAGTGGTAGTGAATAGCAAGAGACAGCGTGTAAAAGCCTTTGCCCACAACGTATCTAAAATGGGGGCGAAACAATCGTTATTCGTTTTGAGTCTCGCGGCTGTGTTTAGCGTTAGTTCTCATGCTGCGACTGATAATAAAATCACCATCGGCGAAGCAGAAAAAGAAGATCTTACTTTTGGCTTTATTAAATTAACGGATATGGCTCCGCTGGCTGTGGCTTATGAAAAGCGCTACTTCGAAGATGAAGGTTTATACGTCACCTTAGAATCTCAAGCAAACTGGAAAGTATTGTTAGACCGAGTGATCGATGGCGAATTAGATGGCGCTCATATGTTAGCAGGGCAACCACTTGGTGCAACGATTGGCATTGGCACTAAAGCCGACATCATTACTGCCTTTAGCATGGATTTGAATGGTAATGCGATTACGGTTTCAAATGATGTATGGGACAAAATGAAACCTCAATTGGCGAAAACGTCAGATGGAAAAATTGAACATCCAATTAAAGCCGACGCCCTAAAACCTGTTATTCAACAATATAACGCGGAAGGTAAGCCTTTCAAAATGGGCATGGTGTTCCCGGTTTCAACTCATAACTATGAATTACGTTATTGGTTAGCGGCTGGTGGCATTAACCCTGGCTTTTATGCACCAGAAAAAGGCGATAACAGCGGTACGGCTCAGGCGGATGTATTACTTAGTGTTACTCCACCACCACAAATGCCCGCTACGATGGAAGCCGGAACGATTCATGGGTATTGCGTAGGTGAACCTTGGAACCAACAAGCGGTGATTAAAGGAATTGGTGTACCAGTGGTGACCGATTACGAAATTTGGCAAAACAACCCAGAGAAAGTGTTCGGCGTCTCGAAAAGCTGGGCAGAAAAAAATCCAAATACCCACTTACGTGTAGTTAGAGCGATGATCCGCGCAGCGTATTGGTTAGATGAAGAAAACAACAAAAACCGTAAAGAAGCCGTCAGTATTTTAGCTCGTAGTGAATATGTTGGCGCTGATAAGAACGTTCTTGCCAACTCGATGACAGGCACGTTTGAGTATGAAAAAGGGGATAAACGTGATGTGCCTGATTTCAATGTGTTCTTCCGCCATAACGCAACCTACCCATATTACAGTGATGCGATTTGGACACTGACACAAATGCGTCGTTGGGGGCAAATACCGCAATACAAGCCGGACTCTTGGTATATGGATATCGCTAAGCAAGTCTACCGTCCAGATATTTACAAAGTTGCGGCTCAATCATTAATTGATGATGGAACCTTAAAAGCAGCCGACTTCCCAGAACTCAATAGTACTGACGGTTTCAGAGGCCCGCAAAAACACTTTATCGATAACATTGTTTACGACGGAAAACAGCCGAATGCGTACTTAGAAAAGTTCAGTATCGGATTGAAAGACAAAGATTCTCTTTAAGTTAATACGCTCAAGAGCCTCATACAGATAGTTACGGATATAAGGAAAGTATTATGTCGAATTCAGCACTGCTTAGTACAAAGGCCAACGCCTCATCTAAAAAGCGCAATAACGTTTTTTCGTTATTACCTTCTCCATCGCAATCAGGATCAATTTCTGCGGCTAAAAAAATCTTAATACCTATGGTTGGGATTGTGGTGTTTTTACTGATGTGGAGCTTAGCAGCAAAACAAGTCCAAACCTCATTAGGCACTCTGCCGGGGCCGTATGAAACGGGGCAACAATTTAGTGGGTTGGTGAAAGAACATTTTGTTAGCCGAGAAAAAGAAGAAGCGTTTTATGAGCGCCAAGAGGTTCGTAACCAAGATAAGTTGGCAAAAGATCCTAATGCGGAAGTTCGTATTCGCCCATACACAGGTAAAGCGACCTTTTTTGACCAAATCGCCACTAGCTTATTTACGGTGGCTGCTGGGTTCTTATTAGCCACTATTGTCGCGATTCCAGTGGGGATTATCCTAGGGTTGAATCAAGGATTATACAAAGCATTTAATCCAATTATTCAATTACTTAAGCCTGTTTCTCCGCTGGCATGGCTACCAATCATTACCATGGTGGTGAGTGCCACTTATGTGTCAGATGATCCTATGCTCCCTAAATCGTTTGTTAACTCATTACTGACGGTGTCTTTATGTTGCATTTGGCCAACATTAATTAATACCACAGTAGGCGTGAACAGCGTGGATAAAGACTTATTGAACGTGAGTAAGGTGTTGCGTTTATCTTGGTGGAAACACGTTCGTACCATCGTTCTTCCTTCTGCGATTCCAATGATTTTTACCGGTTTACGTTTATCAATAGGTATCGCTTGGATGGTATTGATTGCCGCAGAAATGCTGGCGCAAAATCCAGGGTTAGGAAAATTTGTGTGGGATGAATTTCAAAATGGCAGCTCAGATTCACTAGGAAGAATCATGGTCGCCGTCATTGTTATTGGTTTTATCGGGTTGTTGTTCGACCAAGGCATGTTGCAATTGCAAAAGAAAATGTCTTGGGACAAGAAACAAGAATTACGTTAATCGATTCAATCTTAGGATGGAGAAGAATATGACAACCATGGAAGCAATTAAAAAAGTGGCGAATGACGCCGATACAAGTTTTGCACAAGATGACTCGCTGCAAGCAAACCCATTACATGAGCGCCCAATGGTCGAGCTCACTCGTTTAGGAATGCGATTTCCGACCCCTAAAGGGGAGTTTATCGCACTAAAAGGCGTGGATCTTACGATTAAAAAAGGCGAATTCGTGTCGTTAATTGGTCACTCCGGTTGTGGGAAATCAACGGTACTTAACCTTGTTGCAGGCTTAACCTTGCCAACGGATGGCGGTGTAATTGTCGATAGCCGCGAAGTTGATGGTCCAGGGCCTGAGCGTGCCGTGGTGTTTCAAAACCACTCTTTATTACCTTGGTTAACGGTTTACCAAAATGTTGAGCTTGCAGTAAAGCAAGTAGCAAAAGGAAAAGACAAAGCTTGGGTAAAAGAGCGCACTGAGCATTATCTTGCCCTCATTCAAATGCAACATGCTGCAGATAAAAAGCCTGATGAAATTTCAGGTGGTATGAAGCAGCGAGTCGGGATAGCAAGAGCACTCGCACTTCAACCCAAAGTATTGCTAATGGATGAACCTTTTGGGGCGCTTGATGCATTAACACGTGCTCACTTGCAAGATTCATTAATGAAAATTCAAGCGGATTTAGGCAATACCATCATTATGATTACTCACGATGTTGATGAAGCAGTCTTGCTATCAGACAAGATCGTCATGATGACCAATGGCCCATCTGCCACGATTGGTGAAGTGTTGAATATTCAGCTAGACCGCCCAAGAAACCGTGTTGAACTTGCTAATGATGCAAAATACCAAGGTTATCGCCAAGCGGTATTGAAATTCTTATATGAAAAACATGTTCACCCACAAACAGAAAAAAAGACAGATTCAGTAAAAAAAGCAAACGTGACATTTGCTGCTGACATTAAACGCGCATAAGGATAGTGCCATGAAAAAATTAAATTTAGTGATCGTCGGAAACGGTATGGTTGGTCATCATCTTGTTGAGCGTTTGGTTGAAGCTAACGCGACTGACCAATTCAACATTACCGTAATTGGTGAAGAGCGTTTTGTGGCTTATGATCGTGTCCACTTATCGTCGGTATTTTCAGGTCAAACCAATCAAGATTTGTTATTAAGCAGTGAAGATTGGTACCAACAACAAGGCATACGCTTAATTTTAGGCAGCCGAGTGACTACGTTAGATACGCAAAACCAGCGTTTAGTTATGGATGATGAAGATGTTTTAGCGTACGACAAATTGGTGTTATCAACGGGTTCTTATCCATTCGTGCCGCCAATTGAAGGTAATGACCGTGATAATTGCTTCGTGTATCGAACTTTAGATGACTTATCAGAAATCCGAAATGCTTGTGATTCAGCCAGTTCTGGCGCAGTCATCGGCGGTGGTTTGTTAGGGCTAGAAGCAGCCAATGCCTTACGTTTATTAGGTGTGGATACTCATGTGATTGAATTTGCTCCACGCTTGATGCCAGTGCAATTAGATGCAGGGGCAAGTGGGGTATTAGAAGATAAAATCAAACAGTTGGGTTTACAAGTACACCTTGATACTGCAACCACTTCCATCTGTGATGGTGAAAATGCTAAACACCGTTTGAACTTTAAAAATGGTGAATTTATTGAAGTGGATGTATTGGTTTTTTCTGCCGGTATTCGCCCTCAAGATGCGTTAGCCAAACAAGCAGGTTTAGCGGTAGGTGAGCGTGGCGGTATTGTGATTAATGATGCTTGCCAAACCAATGATCCTAATATTTTTGCGATTGGTGAATGTGCATTATGGGAGCAAAAAATCTTTGGCTTAGTGGCACCAGGTTACCAAATGGCGAGAGTGGCATGTTCGAGTTTATTGGGTGAACAAGCAGGCAAAACACAAACCTTTACCGGTGCTGATATGAGCACCAAATTAAAACTGCTAGGTGTTGATGTTGCCTCTATTGGTGATGCGCAAATGATGACTCAAGGCGCGCAAGAAATGGTATTACAAGATACTGTTGCGGGCAGTTATAAAAAGCTGGTGGTCAATGAAAAAGGCGATCAACTCTTAGGGGCGATTCTCGTGGGTGATAACACCGATTACGATGCTTTGCTCCAATGTTATTTGAATAAAACACCACTGCCTGATCATGCGGCGCATCTGTTATTTGATACTTCAATGCTGTCAGGTGAAGTGGCCGATACCGCGCTGATTTGTTCATGCCATAACGTGACTAAAGGTGATTTAATCACGGCTATTCATGCAGGAAGCCATGATTTAGCTTCTTTGAAATCGTGCACCAAAGCCGGAAGCGGTTGTGGTGGTTGTAGCAACATGGTTAAAACCGTATTAGATACCGAACTTGCCAATATGGGTATGGAAGTTAACAACCATATCTGTGAGCATTTTGAATATTCTCGTCAAGAGTTATTCCATTTGTGCCAAGTTGAAGAGATCAAGGATTTCGAGACATTAGTCGCCGAGCATGGTCATGGGCTAGGGTGCGATCTTTGTAAGCCGACAGCGGCCTCTATTTTTGCATCATTATGGAATGAACACATTTTTGAACCGCAACATCGTAGCTTGCAAGACTCCAACGATGCTTTCATGGCGAACTTGCAAAAAGATGGTTCTTATTCAGTGGTGCCCCGTATTCCCGGCGGTGAAATCACCCCAGATAAACTGATTGCACTTGGAGAAGTGGCGAAAAAGTACGACTTATACACCAAGATAACCGGTGGTCAACGTGTCGATTTATTTGGTGCGCAAATGGGTCAACTACCGGATATTTGGGAGGAGCTTATCCAAGCAGGTTTTGAAACTGGACATGCTTACGGTAAATCTTTGCGTACCGTTAAATCCTGTGTGGGCTCTACTTGGTGTCGTTATGGCGTAGATGACTCTATCGGTTTAGCTATCGAGCTGGAAAACCGCTATAAGGGCTTACGTTCGCCACATAAGATCAAGTTTGCAGTATCGGGTTGCACGCGTGAATGTGCAGAAGCGCAAAGTAAAGATATTGGTATTATTGCGACAGAAAATGGCTGGAACTTATACGTGTGTGGTAACGGTGGAATGCGTCCTCGCCATGCTGATTTGTTTGCCGTTGATCTGAGTAAAGAGCAATTGATTCAATACATAGATCGCGTGTTAATGTTCTACGTAAAAACGGCGGATAAATTACAACGTACGTCTGTATGGATGGAAAGCTTAGAGGGCGGTTTAGAATATTTACAACAAGTCGTGATCGAAGACTCGTTAGGTTTAGGGCAAGCATTGGAAGCGCAAATGCAAAGCGTGGTAGACACTTATCAATGTGAGTGGAAATCGGCGGTGGAGAATCCGGCTAAACGCGCTAAATTCCGCCCATTCATTAACCAGCATAGCGATGAACTACCCGTTCCTATGACTTACCAACGGATCCGTGAGCAACGTATTCCAGCTTTGGTGATTGACGCTGCGGCAGAGCCAAAAGAAGATAAACAAGAAAGTAACCAAATTAAAGTAACCGTGGATATGGGGGCGTAACTTATGTGGCATAACGTATGTGAATTATCTCAACTGGATGCAAATATAGGCACCGGTGCATTGGTTGAAGGACAACAAGTGGCTTTGTTTTATTTACCCAACCAACAAGAGCAAGTCTTTGCGATTGATAACTGGGATCCAATTGGCAAAGCCTTTGTACTAAGCCGTGGCATTGTAGGGGATGTAAAAGGGCAACCTTGTGTTGCGTCACCACTCTATAAACAGCACTTTGATTTAAAATCTGGAAGTTGTGTTGAAACGCCTGATATAAAAGTCAAAACATGGCGAGTACGAGTAGAAGATGAGCAAGTGTGGTTACAACAAGCTTAATGATTCGATAATAAACTTAAGCTGATAATGAAAGGCTTCATTCTGATGATTGAACAGAATGAAGCCTTTTTATTTAGAATCTAACGGTGCTATCTCATAACCTCCCGTCTACGCTATACTTATCTTAAATATTTCATCCGTATACATATTATTTTTAAATGGGAACCTGCCACCGTGTCATTAAATAAGAAAACGCTTTGTGCTTTAGTTTTCATCTGGCTTGTACTGGCAGCCACTCCTAGCTATTTGCTGATTAAGCATCAACAAGTATTTCCTTGGCTTGACCTTTCCAGTCTTCCAGCCGCTCTTCTTTACTTCTTAACCTCAACGGGCACTGCGCCTTATGCTGTTATGAGTGTGATTTCATTCCTCGCCATTAGCTTTATTTATGTGCCTAAGTTGATATGGACTCGGTTAGTGTTTGCCGTGGTATTGAGCGTAACCATTAGTTTTACCTTAAACCATCAATTAAAATCGTATTTTAAAGAAGCAAGACCTAATGCGGTGTTTTTATCCACTCAAACGCAGTCACCGATAGATCTAGAGTCCTTTTATTTACAAGATCCAGTCATGCGAAGTGCGTTAATTACGCAAGCATTGCAGCAATATCAGACCTCTGAAAGCTCCAATACATATCAAACGACACCACCGATTAGCATTTCTCCGATGATTCAAGATCATTGGATTGGTGAAGTTGGCTATGCGTTTCCATCCGGCCATACTATTTTTGCCATTACTTTAGTATTAACCGCCAGTTATTATCTTTTACTTTCAGGCGCAACCGTTTTGAATGTTCTGCTTGTAACGTGGGGTATATTGATGGGGGGAAGTAGAATGTTGTTGGGCATGCATTGGCCGCAAGATGTTCTCGCCTCAACTTGTTTGGCTGCTGTCATTAGCTTATTAAGTGTATTGATAGTTGAAAAAATGAGACGAAGTAAATGATAAAGATACTTTTAGCTGGGGTTTTCATTGTGAGCTTTTTCAGCTTATTTTCATTCTTCAGTACCGATGATTGTTTGGATCATGGCGGAAGCGCCCAACAATTTGGCTTGTTGTGTGAAGGGGCAGAACCGTTATATCAAAACATCACTATGCCATTGTTGGGAATCATTATTCTTCTGTCTGCCCTAGCTACGCGAGTGGGGTGGAAGTTGATGATATGGTTAAAGAATCGAATTTAGTTGTCTATCTAATCCTTTCGTTTTGAGTAAAAGAAAATACCCACAAGAGAAGTCTTGCGGGTGTTCTTGTATGGGGCGTCGGATGAAACGCTTAAACCAATATTAGTTATAATTTGGCGATGGTCTCATCTTGATTTTTGGGCTGTTTCTTATGGTTTTTTTCTGCTTTTTTAATCAGAGTTAATAGCTCACCACAATCGTAATCCTGCTGATTGACACCATATAAACTTGCCATCAATTCATTGATTTCTGCTTGAATGGCTAGCTTCATTTCACCTGGAATATTCGGGTATTTTGCTTGCCATTGCGTGAATTCGCTTTGAATTCTCGCACCATCTTTCGATTTGATGGCATCGACTAAACTTTTACTTTCCGCATTTGGTTGCACTTTAGGGGCCTGAGTTTGTTGAACTTTGGATTGTTTTTGCTTAATCAGTAATAACAAGGTTAAGGCCCATAAGAAAGCAAACAATGCGGTTAAATAAGGCCAAAAGCCAGCCGCTTGTATAGAAGGTGCATTGGAAGTAGCGGTATTACTTGCCGCACTTTGCGTTGTGTTAACTGCGCTGTTTCCATCCTTGTTGTCGAGTTTGATGGCTGGCGCAGCACTTTGAACAGGCGCGTTTTCATCCACGGTAGTGTTGAGTGTTAATCCTTTCGCTTCAGCGGTTTCTGCTTGGCTGGTTTGCGAGTTCCACCAAGGCACATTGACGGAGGGTAAAGCAATGCGACCAGGTTGTTTTGGTAGAATAACTTGCTTGATCGTCATAACGGTATTGCCGGATTTATCTTGTCCAAATTTTGGTTTTTCATCGTAAACACGAACCGATTTTGGATAATCAATTTTTATGTCTGGCAGGCTTTCAGCGCTAACATCTTTTACTACTAAGGCCAAAATTCGAGTGATTGGCTGGCCAACTTTAGCGTCAATGCTGCCGGTTGAAGTATCAACCATATTGCCTTCGCTATCCTGCCAACCTTGTTGTAATTTAAGAGATTGAGTTGGCAACCACACGCCATGATACGACGCAGGTTTTTCTTTTACATTTAAAGTGATTGGGCCTGAATGTACGTTCACCGGAACAATACGGCGTGCGCCAGTTGCTCGGCTAATGCTCACGACTGTTGCGGTTAAGCGAGGCGGGTTTAATATATGCTTTCCAGCTGAATTGGCGGTGACAGTATAATCTTGTTCGACAACGGTCGTTTCAACGCCGTTAATCACTTTTTGATACTGATTAGGTTGGCCAATAGGATCAATGGTTAAACCATCACCTGAGGGTGGGATAAGCTTGGTGTTTTGCAAACCTCGTGGATCGGTTTTAACCAATAAACGCGAGGTGAGGGTCGCCATCTCTTTTGGGTATAGCGTGGTTTTTGATAAGTGATCTTGAAACTCAATTAAATCATCTTGAGTTGGGCTACTTGGGTCTTTTGATACATGCAATGTGATTGGCGCAGTTTTTGAACCATTAATGTCAAAGCTTGGGATCACAACTTCACCGGTTTTATCGGTTGAAAGCGAGATATTCCATTCATTGCGAACCGAGTAATTTCCATTTACAAATGATCGGGTGCTGCCGTATTGGACTTGCCCGGTGGTGAAGTCTTTTTTAAGAACGCTTGGATCAAAGTCTTCACGGTGAGCCGCATCCATGTATTCAATTTGTAAGTTGAATATTTCATTGGTGCTAATGCGAGCTTTAGAAACCGAAGCGGATACCGCCACGTCTTCCGCCATGCTCATTTGGCTTACACTGAATGTAGCGATTAAAAGGCCTAATAAAGCGAATGGCTTTATCTTATTACGTTGAAATAAACGGTGACCTTGAGTCAATTTGCTACCTTGAATAAAGAATGAGCGGATTTTAGAGAAAATCGAAGTCATTGTACGGTCCATTATTCGAATTACCATTGTTGGCTACTGGTTTGTGGTTCAGGGTTCTGTTGGGCTTCAAGCGCCATTTGAGCTTGTAATAAACGTTTTGCGTTATCTGGGATTTGCTCAAGCTTATTAAGTTGAGGATCGACCGCTACGGTATTACCAGCTTGAGGTTTAGCATTTGGATCTTGCTGTGCCTCTATGGCTTGTTGCTTTTCTTGCTCTTGCTGTTTCTCTTGCTCAGATTGACTTGCTTGGGCAGCTTGTTGCGCTTTTTGTTGATCTTGCTTCTGATTGTCATCGCTGCTGTTGTTTTGGTTGTCGCTGGTTGGTTTACTTTCGGATTGATCGCGCTTGTCATTCTGGTCATTGTCTTGCTGGCTTTGCTGGCTTTGCTGCGAATTGTCCGATTGGTTCTGTTCAGCGTTTTGTTGTGAATCTTGTCCTTTAGATTGATCTGAGTCTTGCTGTGACTGCGGTTGATCGGACTTTTTCTGATCAGATTGATTTTGCTCTGATTGATCCTGCTGCGACTGGTTTTGTTGCGAGTCCGAGCCTGAGTCGTTTTGTTCGTCTTGTTCGTTTTGTAATTGCTTCTCTTGAGAGTTTTGCTCTTGTGATTGATTATCCTTTGACTGCTGATCTTTTGATTTATCTTGTTGCTGTTGCTGTTGCTGTTGCTGTTGCAATGCTTTATTGACGATGTCTAAATCTTTTTTTGCATCAGTAAAATTAGGGTTATTTTTTAAGATGGCTTGATAGCCAGCTTTTGCTTCATCAAGTAATCCAGCTTGTGCTTGCGAGCTTGCTAAGTTATAGAGAGATTGTTCATCATCTAAACCTGTGAAGGATTGAATAGCTCCTTGAAAGTCACCAGATTGATATTGTGCTATACCTTTCCATTTTTTATCAGTAAACAAAGCAGCAGCATTATTGTATTTTTTAGCTTGATAAGCGTCGTAACCTTGTTGATCACGAGTTTTAAAAATGGAATCTAAGCTCAGGTTTGAGGTGACCTTCGCACTATTGGGCGTTGCCGGTTGTTCTTCTGCTGCATACGCAGGATGTGGTTGAAGTAGCGGCAAGCTTAGTATTAACGCTAAGCTGAAAATGCCACCACGACGGAAGCCGCCTAAAGCTAAAAGCAATAAAATAGGCAGTAACCAAAATCCGTTATTAATATGTACTTCCAATTCAGGTGATCCTTTATTTTCTTTCGTTGTTTTTAATTCAACGTGGTGCAATGCATTAGATAAGGTTTTTATGTCTGCATCGTCAGCACGAAGTGGGGTATAAACACCGTTACCGGCTTTAGCTAATGCTTGTAACCCATTGATATTGGTTTTTGCCACGACGGTCGTACCGTTACTGGTAAACATGTCCCCATTTGGCAAACGAATCGGCGCGCCTTGTTGGGATCCGACGGACATAACAGATAACTGCCAATTGGTGCCTTTGAGTTGATCTTGAATATTATCAGCTTCATCGGCGCTAATATCGTCTGCAACCAAAATGATATCGCCTTGTTGATGGTCCGCTTGTGTGAGCATATCAATGGCTTTTTTCACGCCAGCTGCCGCATTGCTGCCGCGTGTGGGCATAATATCGGGTGCTAAGTTCGGAATTAAGCTGGCGAGTGTATTTGTGTCGCTGGTCAGCGGGCTGATCATATAGCCATCACCCGAATACGCGACAAGCCCGGTAGTGCCTTCATTTAATGCCGGTAACAAGTCCATTACTTTATAACGTGCTTGAGTTAAACGATTCGGCGCGATATCGGTGGCGTACATCGACAAGGTCATATCCATGACGATGACACGGGCGTTATTGACCCCAAAGCTCGGTACTTCTTGTTTTTGAAAACTTGGCCCTGTCAGTGCAACAATGGCGATTAACCAAGTGCTGCTAATTAGGCTGACGACAGAGCGATGGGAGTGTCGCTTATTTAAACCAAGTTGTTCACTTAAATGGGATGCAATTAAGCTTGTTCGTTGTGGCTTGGAATACAGCCAGCCGCACAATAACAAAGCCGGTAGTACTGCATAAAACCAATGAGGATGAAGAAATTGAAAATCAGCCATGTCGTCTCCTTAAAATTGCAAGGATGAAAGACAAAATCAATGCAAGTCCTAGTGGGTAAGTGAACCATTCGGTTTGAGGTCGCCATGTTTGAGTGGCATTAGTCACAGGTTGCAATTGGTTGATGGTGTCGTAAATCTTGTTCAGTTCATCTTGATTACGCGATCGGAAGTATTGTCCACCGGTCATTTTGGCAATTTCTGTGAGCGTTTTTTCATCAAGATCTTGTGACGTATTGACGGTTCGACTGCCAAAAAAACTATCGACTTTTAATTCACCAGCACCGACACCCACTGTGTAAATAATCGCATGGTTTTCTTTTGCGATTTTGGCGGCTTCTAACGGGTTAATTACCCCAGAAGTATTGCCACCATCACTGAGTAATACGATGACTCGTTGCTCGGCTTCACTTTTAATGAAGGTTTTAGTCGCAATGCCTAAACCTTCACCAATGGCGGTTTTTTGGCCAATCATATTGAGCTGCGCACGGTTCAATTGTTGCAAAACCGTGGTGCGATCGAGAGTGAGCGGTGTTTGAAGATACGCGTGATCAGCAAATAATACCAAGCCTAAACGGTCACCTTTACGTTTGGCAATAAATTCAGTCAGCACTTGTTTTACCGCGGTTAAACGATCGACATAGCCATTGGCCGAATTCATATCTTCTTGTGCCATTGAGCCGGAAAGATCGACCACCAACATCATATCTCGATGTTTTGGTTGGAATTCAACGGGCTTTCCATACCAAATAGGGCGTGCTGCAGCGATAACAAGCAGAACCCAAATGGTAATCGCCAGTAATTTTAAGCTGAAATGTTGACGTTGTTGAACCGAGCCTTCTGTCGGTAATGTTGGTAATACTATTGCGGCTCTTGGTGTGTGAGGAGGCGCAAGGAAGTAAACAATCAAAGGTAGTGGTAACAACACAAACATCCACACCCAATGAAACTCAAACATCGTTTTTGGATTCCTTGTTTTTAGATTCTGATTCAGCAGAAGGGCTTTCTAACGTATTCGTATCTTGCTCGCTTGTTGCTTTGAGTTGGCTTTCTTTTTCAATAAGCGCTTTTGGCGTGGTTTTCACTGCGCGAGCTGATGAAATGAGCCCATTATTGAAGGTAGAAGCCGTTTTTTGAAATGCTAAGTTAGCCGCTTTCAATTTCTTTTTACTTGGAGGTAGCGAATGTGTGATCCAATCTTCAACTTGTTGATACAGTTGATTCGCCAGTTCATCACTCACACCGTCTTTTTGGTATAGCGCTTGTTGCCAATCGTGTTGATTGACTTGAAAGTTGGATTTGTTTGATGGGTGTTGATCATCCAGAAACGCATACCAACGTTCTCCATGCAAGCTCGCTAACATAGGGCGAGGGTAGTAAGACAAACAAACTTGACGTAGCAGGTCATTTACGGTCGCCACTTTTTTATTACCAGCTTGATTGCGTGTTGTTTGCTTTAATAAACGTAATACGGTTTTTTTCGCAAGTCGGCGTTTTTTATGGCGCTTATAAAGCAGTACCATAATCAAAATGGTTAACACCACCAGTGCCAATATTGCCCACCAACCCCATGCCAGCGGCCATAGACCGGGTTCAGCAGGAAGGTGCAGTGGTGCTAATGGTAATTGCGTTTGTGTGGCTGATTGCGCGACTTCTTGCGCCTGAGATGCAGAAGCTAGAGATGGATCGTTCATTAAGAATCTCCTGAAGGCGAGATTGAAGCGGATGAATGTGACGATTGAGCACCCAATTGTGTTAACAATGGTTCGGCACATGAAAGAGAGCGCATTGGTATGGCCATGTTTTTACATATCTTATCTAATTGATTTAAGTGCTTAACGTAGCTATTTTCAAGTTGCTTACGGGTATTTTTCAACCCGAAGTTTAGCCAATGAGTGTGTTGCCCATTGGTCACGTATTCACTTCCTCTGAAATGTGTATTCCCCATTTCTAACGGATCGAAGATATGTACGAATTGCAATCGATTATGTTGGCGTAGTTGGTTGAGTAATGGTTTCGATTCTTCGGTTAAGCGTTGGAAGTCACTAATGAAGATAATATCGCTGCCTTTTGGGCACATACGATGCAACGTTTGCAGCGCATGATTAAAAGGCAGTTCAGTGACCGTATTTGAGCTATTTTGTTGCTGATCTTGAACTTGTTGAATGGCTTCATTATTGAGCTGCATCAGCTGGTGGCTAATGTGCAAAGCGCCTTGCTGACGAGCGGTTGGTTTTAATTCAACTAATCGGTCACCCATATCAATCACAGCCCCAATGCGGTCTTTTTGTTCGACAGTCAGCCAACTGAGTAAGCTTGCTAAATGGGCGCATTGAACCGATTTAAACAACAACTGCGAACCAAAACGCATGTTGCGGCTTAAATCGAGATACAAGATCACAGGCTGTTCACGCTCTTCGGTAAAAAGCTTGGTGTGTGCTTTACCTGTACGAGCGGTAACGCGCCAATCAATAGAGCGAATATCATCACCCGCTTGGTATTGACGCACTTCCGAGAAGTTCATGCCTCGGCCTTTTTGATTACTTTGATGGCTACCGTTGAGCTGTGACCAAATGCTTTTACCGGGCGGTTGCCAATGAACGGTATGGCTTTTGTAATGCAGCAATTCTTTTAAGCACAGTTGAACGCCGGTAGCAAAAGGGGGTAACTTTTGCTCCATCATGCACTGCCAACCTGTGCTAATAATTCTGCAATAACTCGGTTTGAAGTAATGCCTTCAGCTTGAGCTTGATAACTTAGTAATAAGCGATGGCGTAAAACCGGGAAGGCCATCGCTTGTACATCTTCTGGGCTAACGAAATCACGGCCAGAAAGCCAAGCATGTGCACGAGCACAACGATCCAGTGCAATGGTTGCACGAGGGCTGACACCCATTTGTAACCATTCAGCTAATAGTGGATTGTATTGTTCTGGCTGACGCGTCGCCATGATCAAACGAATGATGTATTGCTCAACATTGTCTGCCATGTGAATGGAAAGTGCGGCTTGGCGGGCATCAAAAATCGTTTGTTGCGATAGTGTGATTGGTTGCGCGGCAACATGGCCTTGCGCCTCACCACGGTTTAAACGCAAAATATCCAGTTCACTTTCTGCACTAGGGTAGTTTACTTCAAGGTGCAATAAGAAGCGGTCGAGTTGCGCTTCAGGCAGTGGGTAAGTCCCTTCTTGTTCAATCGGGTTTTGGGTCGCCATGACCAAAAACAATTCAGGTAACTTGTAAGATTCACGACCAACAGTGATTTGCTTCTCTGCCATTGCTTCTAGCATTGCCGCTTGAACCTTTGCAGGCGCTCGGTTGATCTCATCAGCGAGCAACAATGAATTGAAGATTGGGCCAGGCTGGAACGTAAATTCGCCAGTTTCAGGGCGGAAAATATCAGTACCAGTTAAATCGGAAGGTAATAGATCTGGCGTAAATTGCACGCGGTGAAAATCCCCAGCAATACAATCGGCTAATACTTTTACTGCGCGAGTTTTTGCCAGACCAGGAGGACCTTCAACCAGAATGTGTCCGTCGGCAAGCAGTGCAACTAATAACTGTTTTACTAATTCATTTTGGCCAATAACTTGAGAGTTTAAATATTGCTGGAGCTGGGCAAAAGTGTCCGAATGCATGGTCAAAATATCTCCTAGGATAACTAAGTTTGTTTGCTTAATAATATGTAATTTAAGGTGTTATAGTTGTCGTTACAAATGTGACAATTTGTAACGACTTCTATCCGACCAAGGAAAATTAAAAAAGTTCTCATTTTTAAACGTTAAAAGGAGTATTTAATACTTATCTGACAAATTTTTGCGACCAAATTGGTTTTTCGAGTAAGTATCTGCGTGAACGGAGGTTACGTTGAATAGTACAGCTTTTCTGGCAGATGTGACTCAAAGCCGTTAGAATTAGTGAAAGTTTTATTTTTGGGGGAAGTATAGATGAGCAATGATATTGAAAAAGAACTGGATCAAATGTCTGCAGAAATGACGGATGCACCAGAAACACCATTACCAAGCATTGAAGAGCAAAAGGCGATTGTTGCGAAATTTAAGCAACTTGAAGCAGAAGGTAAACTTACCCCAGAAGTGTTAGAAGCACATTTTGCTCAATTTAGTGATGATGGCGCAGGCCCAATTCATTAAAACTGAGCCATTAATCGTTAACGCCTGCTTTTTGAACTTAGCGGGCGTTTTTGCATTTTGGCATAGCTCATCAAAGGCTTGAGAATCTTATGTTAGAGAAAGAAAACTTAATCAAACTGGCACGCATGCCCATGCCATTTGGTAAGTATGCCGGTCGAATGTTAATCGACTTACCAGAGGAGTACTTGCTTTGGTTCCAAAATAAGGCGGAGTTTCCTAAAGGGGAGTTGGGTGATTTATTGAAGCTGTGTTTAGCACTTAAAGTTGAAGGACTAGATAGCTTAGTTAAGCCGTTGAAGCGGTCATGATTTTCATGGGGCTTCGCTTACTTGCCCTTCACGGCAACTTCAATTACTTTGGGTATAAACATTAATCAATGGATTTGGAATGGCTGTTTAGGGATGAAGCAATGGAACTAGAAATATACGTGGTTGATGCGTTTACCAATCAACAATTTAAAGGCAATTCAGCGGCGGTTGTGCCATTACCTGAATCCATGGGCAATGAATGGCTCGATGTTGATTTGATGCAAAGAATTGCCGCTGAAAATAATCTGTCTGAAACGGCCTTTCTTAAAAAAATATCTTCAAATTATTATCAAATTCGTTGGTTTTCACCATTAACCGAAATTGACTTTTGTGGGCACGCCACACTCGCATCATCGTTCGTGTTATTTCATCATTTAAGTTGTTGTGGCGATATTCAATTTGATACTCAAAAGGTTGGCACATTAACAGTTAAATCGTTAGCTGATGGCCGGATAGAAATGAGTTTCCCCAATCAATGTCCTGAAATGGTTTCCAATGTTCCACAAGATTTGTTGGATGGTTTATCTATTGCTCCTGAAACGGTATTAGTCAATCGACAGGCGTATTTTGCGGTGTTGCCTAACGTTGAAGATGTGTTGAACGTCACTTACCGTTCAGCATTCCTTAAAAAATTAGCACCGTTAGACGTGGTTGTGACTGCTGCTAGTGATGATAGTGAATATGATTTTGTTTCTCGCTATTTTTGGCCTGCTAATGGTGGCGATGAAGATCCCGTCACTGGTTCCATTCATTCGGGTTTAACCCCTTATTGGGCAAACGAACTCAATAAAACGGACTTGGTGGCGTATCAAGCTTCGCAACGTGGAGGCATTTTATATTGCCAACTTAGTGAAGGGAGAGTGTTGGTTTCTGGTTCTGCTGTGTTGTATTTGAAAGGCACAATATTAGTTTAATAGCGTGAACCCATAGATTTTTAATGTATATAGGAGTCAGCCTTCAAGGTTGAAGCAAAATATGACAACAATTAAAAAAGTACAGATCTCACCACAAGGTCCAGAGTTTTCAGAACTTGTTCAAGGTTACTGGCGCCTTGGCGATTGGGGTATGAGCTCACAAGAGCGTTTAACATTTTTAAAGCAACACATTGAGCTTGGTGTCACCACGGTCGATCACGCAGATATTTACGGCTACTACGAATGTGAGCAGCTTTTTGGTGAAGGCTTAGCACTGGATAAATCGGTGCGTGATCAGATTGAAATTGTGACCAAATGCGATATTAAATTGTGCGGTGATAAAAACCCGGACTGGAAAGTGAATCACTATAACACCAGTCAATCTCATATTGTTGAATCGGTGAATAATTCATTGCAGCGCTTGCAAGTTGAAGATATCGATGTATTGCTGATTCACCGACCTGATGCGTTAATGGATGCGGATGAAGTAGCAGAGGCGTTTAGCGAATTAAAGCAAGCAGGTAAAGTGAAGCACTTTGGTGTGTCGAATTTCACACCTCGTCAATTTGAGCTTTTGCAATCTCGTTTAGATGCTCCACTGGTGACTAATCAAGTGGAAATTAACCCGCTTAATTTTGATGTGGTAGACGACGGCACGTTAGATTTATTGCAACAACTGCGCGTAAAACCTATGGCGTGGTCTTGCCTTGCCGGTGGTGATATTTTTAATGGCACGCAAGAGCAACATATTCGGGTTCGTAACGAGTTAGAGGCGATTGCTCAGGAAGTTGGCGCAAGCAGTATTGATCAAGTGATTTACGCATGGGTGCGTCGCTTGCCATCAAAACCCTTACCAATTATTGGCTCGGGTAAGATTGAGCGTGTTCAGGCCGCAATTGATGCATTAAAGATTGAGCTAACGCGTGAGCAATGGTTCCGTGTGTGGATTGCTTCGAAAGGTCATGGTGTGCCGTAGATACTTAACTATATTTAATATCAAAAGGAGCTCATTGAACATGTTGGCTCCTTTTCTATTCTAGGAAGATATAAAAGATTTAATTTCCTTCTATCGCTTTCTCAACACTTAAACAGATGGTTTCACGCATCCATTGGTGGCCTTTATCTTGGTTATTTCGCTCGTGCCATAGCAATACATAGGCCATCGGCAGGAATTCAAAAGGGAGGATTAATTGGGTGAGCGGGTACAGTTTTAATGCATGATTAGCAAAGCTAGAAGGCAATGTGAAAATGAGATCGGTATGAGCGCACACGCTGGCCGCACCGTAAAAGTCGGGTACAGTGGCACTGATGTTACGGTGATGACCTCGATCGGCTAAGTGATAATCCAATGCCCACCATTCTTTGCCTTCACACCGAACTTGTACATGCGCCATTTCTAAGTAACGTTCAAGCGTCCAATCTTGCTGCTTCACGGCTTGTAAAATAGGGTGATCATTCCGCACCAAGCAGACTTGTTTATCTTCATATAACGTATGTTGAACGAGACCTTCTGGTAATTTGTTGTGATCAAGCCCAACTTGAGGGTGTAAATCTCTTCCTGCTATCCCAAAATCAATTTGACCTTGTTGTAGATCATGGAAGGATTGTCCGGTCCATAAATAAGTATCGAGCTTAATATCAGGTGCTTGTTGCAATAATGAGCCAATAAAAGAAGGGATTAAGGTTTCGTAAGCACTTTCTACCATGGAAAAGGTGAATTTTCGGTGACTAATCGCAGGATCAAAAACCGGTGGTAGCGTCAGTTGATACAAGCCTTGCAGAGTATTGGGTAATAATTTTGCCAATGCCATAGCATGTGCGGTGGGCTTTAATCCATGAGAGGTACGCTGAAATAAAGGGTCATCTAGGGTTTCGCGTAATCGATTTAAACTCTTACTGAGGGCGGATTGGCTAAGGTTTAAGCGATAAGCTGCGCGAGTGACGCTTTGCTCTTCAATTAAAACTTGTAAGATCACTAATAGATTAAGATCGATACGCGCAAGTTTATCTAAATTCACCTGATATTCCTTGTTGGAAATTAACTTTCTAAATTATACCATTTCTATTCATATCATCTAGGCGTTAAACTCACGATCTAAAAATTTGTTTTGCCCTTTTTACGAGAAATACATGCCAAATACAGCCAAGCAAGATAAGCCCATGCAACGTAATTTATTACCTATGTTGATGGCAATGGTGCTTTTAAGCCCACTTGCAATAGACATCTATTTACCTTCTTTACCAACCATGGCCGCAGAGTTTTCTGTATCGAACAGCGAAGTTCAATCAACGTTGATTCTATTTTTATTCTCGATGGGTTTAGGCCAAGTGATTATCGGCCCATTGGCTGACCGATTTGGCCGCCGTCCGGTAGCACTGTTTGGTATTGTGTTATATGGATTGAGTAGTGTCTTAGCGGCAATGGCTCACCAGTTTGAATGGTTACAAATTGCGCGTGTATTGCAAGGGTTAGCGGCGTGTTCAACCTCTATTGTGGTGTTTAGCGCCGTACGAGATTGTTATTCCACCAAAGATAGCGCCAAAATTTACAGTTACTTAAATGGTGCGATCTGCGTCATTCCTGCGTTAGCACCGACTTTAGGTGGTGTGTTGGCGTTGCACTTTGGTTGGCGTTCAACATTTGTATTTATGACCTGCTATGCAATATTGATGTTGTGTGTTGTGGCATTTCGTTTGCCGGAAACTCGCCCTGCCAATACGATTAGCGATGGCGCACTTTACCGCTGGGCTCGTTATAAGCCAGTTCTAATGGATCGTCATTTCATGTTTTACGCCATTTGCTGCATGACTGGTATGGGGGCGATTTTAACGTACGTTTCTTATTCACCGGTTTGGCTTATTGGCAAGCTTGGTATGTCTGAGCTGGCATTCAGTGGTCTATTTGGAGTCAACGCACTGGTTAATATTGCTGGCTGTTTTGGTGCGCCTTGGGTGATTAAGAAGTTAGGTAATCGTCCAACAGTTATTTTGGCATTTGCTTTGTTTATTGTTTCGGCTTTATTGGAATTTGGCGCTCAATTATTGAACTTTCAAACCCCAATTTATGCGGCTGCAGGCTTTATGTTACCAATGGCGTTGTTGTGCATAGGGTTTGCATTTTTATTAGGGCCAGCAACAAGTATGGCATTGGCAGGATTTGGCGAGCGAGCGGGTACTGCTGCAGCGATGCTGGGCTTTATACAAATGAGTGGTGCATCACTACTGGCTGGATTGATTCAACAAACCTCATTAACCGCGCCATTTGCAGTGATTGCTGTGATGGGCGGAGGTTCAGTGATTTTACTGGCAGTGATGTCGATGAAAAGAATGAACGCGTGGCATGTCGAAAGATTGGCTCAGGATTGATGTGTCACGCTTCTCCCTAACAAGAAAAGTCAGCCATTGCTGGCTTTTTTTATAACTGAATCAACGTAGTAAGATAGCTTGATGCGATGTTGTTTCAATTTTAGTCATTCTTTTATTACTTTCTCTGCACGATATTTGGCGACTAAATGAAGAGTGATGGTAGAAATGTATCCATATAGGCGATTAAATGTGATTTGTGACAGTTATTGCTTGAAGTGAATTAATCACAGAGGTTAATGTGTCGCATTGCTATTTTTTAAGGTAAGGGGATACATGAAAATTTCGATGTTTAGTACGAAGTCTTATGATGAGGTGTCATTTCTAAAAGCCAATCAACAATATGGGTTTGATTGCCATTTTTTTAATTTCCAATTGGACCTAAAAACAGCAGCCATTGCTGAGGACTCTCAAGTCATTTGTGCGTTTGTGAATGATGAACTAGGCCGTCCAGTTTTAGAGAAACTTGCTTCTCAAGGAACGAAATTAATTGCCATGCGTTGTGCTGGTTTTGACCGTATTGATTTGGATGCGGCGAAAGAATTAGGCATTCAAGTTGTGCGAGTGCCTGCTTATTCACCAGAAGCTATTGCAGAGCATGCTGTTGGATTAATGATGTGTTTGAATCGACGTTTCCACAAAGCTTATCAAAGAACACGTGATGCTAATTTCTCTCTTGAAGGGTTAACTGGCTTTAATTTTCACGGCAAAACCGTTGGGGTAATTGGTTCTGGGAAAATTGGCTTAGCCACCATGAGGATTTTAAAAGGTTTGGGTATGAATATTTTATGTTATGACCCATATCCAAGTGATGCCGCAATTGAGATTGGTGCTCAATATGTTGAGTTAGATGAAATATATCACCGCTCCGATGTGATTACGTTGCATTGCCCATTAACAGAAAGTAACCGACAATTATTAAATGCAGAGTCGTTTAGTAAAATGAAAGATGGTGTGATGATTATTAACACCAGTCGCGGCGGCTTACTAGATTCACAAGAAGCAATTGAAGCTCTTAAATCAGGTAAAATTGGGGCGCTTGGTTTAGATGTTTACGACAATGAAAAGGAATTGTTTTTCCAAGATAAGTCGAATGACATTATTACCGATGATATTTTCCGCCGTTTGTCAGCTTGTCATAATGTGTTATTTACTGGCCACCAAGCCTTTTTAACACAAGAAGCCTTAGCGAATATTGCTGAAACGACTTTAATGAATGTGGATGCATTTTCAAAAGGTGCGTTGTCTGGAAATGAATTGTTTAATCTCTAATAGAACCGTCTGTAATAGCGCTGCCGGTCATAAATGAATATTTGGTGGACAGAATGAATGCGGGTCACCTCAGTGATCGTTGGTATCGTAAAAATTTAGGAGATGCATTATTTGCTTCTCCTGAAATTGAGCGTATCAAACATTTGTGCTTAGAATCTGATGATAAAAGCAAGATGAGTGTTTATTATCGCCATGAATCGGGTGGGCAACTGCACTGTGATTTTATTTTGTACTTCCCGCCAGAGTGCCGAAATTTTGCTTTATCTATTGATGCCGTATCGTGTGAACAGCCAGATCGTCATGATCTGGCTTTATTATTTTAGAATGGGTTGTCATCATTGTAGATCGTGGATTATTATTCGCCTTCAGCAGCATGAAGTATAAGCTTTAAGCGATATCGAACAAATCCATTAATACAGTGAGCACCACCAATGATTACCATTCAAGCAGGCGTTTTCTATTGCCTGATAATAAGCCTTGTAACCTTTGTCGTTTATTGGAAAGACAAATCTGCAGCCAAAAAAGGTACGTGGAGAACGCCAGAAAAAACGTTACACACACTCGCGTTTGCCGGTGGTTGGCCCGGCGCATTAATGGCACAAAAAATTTTTCGACATAAAACCAGTAAGACCAGTTTCCAAATCGTATTTTGGATAATGGTTATCTTAAATTGCATTGGAACGGTGTTGATTTTAAATCCCGATTTTTTTCTTTAAGTTCTATATTTAAACGCTATTAAGATGTGAAAAAATCACCTTGTTTATATGAAGGCATTATTTTGTTATAATGCCGTCACTTTCACCAGACGGTGAACAGTTTCCCCAATCAGTTAAGGATGACGGAACACAATAAATTAGGTGTATCCATGTCTATGAACCAATTCTCTAAAAACGTTAACACTATCCAATCCTCTCAAATTGAAAATATTGAGCCTCAAATCACTGAAATTCCTGAGCAAGTTTGGCCTCAAATAGAACAAATTCAAGAAGTGGCTTATCGTGATGGCTTAGCCGAAGATATTGATATTTTAAAAATCAAAGCAGATGTTTCTCCTGAAACGTGTTTTGTCTGTATGGATGAAGACGATCAAGTGCTTGGTTATGTACTTGCACATCCATGGGAAAGCGATGTTCCTCCTTGTATTAATCAAGATATTTCTGAGCGTGATGAAGTAGTTTC
The DNA here is from genome assembly GCF_000286955.2 of Vibrio rumoiensis 1S-45. GTDB lineage: Bacteria > Pseudomonadota > Gammaproteobacteria > Enterobacterales > Vibrionaceae > Vibrio > Vibrio rumoiensis_A. The sequence goes on along the minus strand of NZ_AJYK02000095.1, from coordinate 31,585 downwards.
AATGGAAGATGCTTCAACATTATACATTCATGATCTAGCCATTAACCCTGATGCACGCGGTGCTGGTATTGCCCAAGCTTTGATTGAAAATGTGATTACCCATGCTGAGGATTTTAATATAGATAAAATTTCTTTAGTCGCAGTACAAGGTATGGCTAGCTTTTGGGGCAAATATGGTTTTAAATCAATTCAGTCGAACAGTACCGATAGTTACGGTGATGATGCTCAATTTATGGTGCACCAATTGTAATGATGCTTCGTTATGATATTAACCATTAAAATGTTTCATGGGCATCCCCTCACTTAATCAGAATTGCGCAAGGGCGTTTAAATTACCATATTGAATCGTATGTAGTTATTCGCAATTCAGGTTTTCATATAAAAGAAAGGATGGATGCCATGAACTCTGCTTACCCAATGATCTCACCAACTTGGTTATTTGATCATTTTTCCGATGATAACTTAATTTTGCTTGATGCCACCACAGAACACGCGGTGGTGGGGGAGACATTAGAATTACCCCGTAAGTACCTTCCAAATTCGCAAGCATTTGATATCGAAAATGTCTTTGTTGATCTTGATAATCCATTGCCTAATAGTATGCCAAGTGCCGAGAAGTTTACCCAAGAAGTCAGGCAGCTTGGTGTTAACTCCGAGAGTATTGTTATTATCTATGATGCAAGAGGGCTTTATTCCGTTCCTCGCGCGTGGTGGATGTTTAAATCTATGGGGTTTGAGCAAGTTTATGTTCTTGATGGCGGTGTGTCTCGCTGGCAAGAGTTAGGTTACCCACTCGTCGATGCATTATTAGATCCGGAGCAAAAAGCACAGGGTAATTTCAGTGCTATTTTTCACCAAGAGAAAGTGTATGGTGCGAAAGAGGTTCTGGAGGCCATTGATGATCCTGAACAACAAATTATTGATGTACGTTCAAATGAGCGATTTATGGGGCAAGTCAAAGAACCACGCGAAGGGATGCGATCAGGGCATATTCCATCGTCTATCAACCTACCCTTTGGCCAAGTGCTGAATGGGCATCGCTATAAAAGCCAAGAAGAATTACAGCCCATATTTGCAGAGCATCAACTCAGCTATGATAAGAAACAAATATTTTCATGTGGTTCTGGTTTAACAGCCTGCATTGTTATTTTAGCGGCTTATATAGCTGGTTTCACCAGTTTGGTTGTTTATGATGGATCGTGGGCGGAATGGGGTGCTGATCCTAACCTTCCAATTGAATAGTTAAGATTAATGAGCAAAAGGGGTGAATGATGAACGAAGTAAATTATCCAGTGCAGGGTGAATGTCAGTGTGGGCAAGTTAAGTTTTCATTAAAGGCAGCGCCTAAAATGGTGATTGCTTGTCATTGTAAAGAATGTCAAAAATTGTCTACCAGTGCATTTAGTATTACCACAATCGTTAATCGAAATGATATTGATATTACAGGTGAGTTGCATGAAACTTCTCGTGTTGCTGACAGCGGTAATACGAATGTTGGAAAATTTTGCCCTAGCTGTGGCAATCGTATTTATCAAGTTAATCCAGCTGATCCGGAAATGATCAAATTCAAAGCCGCTGGTGGATTAAGTGATACTCGCATGATTGTTCCCACAACGCATGTTTGGACCAGTGAAAAGCAGGCTTGGGTGACTATTCCTGAGGGTGTACAAGAATTTCCCAAGCAACGCTAACCCTACCAATCTCATTCAAATAAAGATTAAGAGGGATATTCAATTAGATTGATAACTTGCATATCTCTTGATTAAGCTCGACACTGAAGCCATCGAATTCCGCTCTTAAAAGGAAAGAAACGATGGCTTCCTCTTCATCTAATACCTCAAAATCAACGACCTTCCGTACCGAAAAAGACAGCATGGGTGAAGTGCAAGTGCCTATTGATGCCTTGTATCAAGCTCAAACCCAGCGTGCTATTGATAATTTTTCGATCAGTGGTCTTGAAATGCCCCATGAATTCATTCGTTCTATTGTTCTAATAAAGCTCGCTGCTGCGAGGGTGAACACACAATTAGGGCTACTTGATCAAATACGATTTAAAGTGATTGAACATAGCTGCCTTGAGCTACTCGATGGTAAGTATCAAGATCAGTTCCCGATTGATGTTTTTCAAACAGGGTCGGGTACCAGTACAAATATGAACGTTAATGAAGTGATCGCTTCTTTAGCGAATCGAATGCTGGTTGCTAATGGCGATGAGAGTACGCCAGTCGGCCCGAATGACCACGTTAATATGGGGCAGAGCAGTAATGATGTGATTCCAACTGCGATTCAGTTAAGTGCGTTACTTACCATACGTGAAGGCTTATTACCGGAAATGGATCATTTAAGTTGCACCTTGGCAAAGAAAGCAGATGAATTGGCAAATGTTGTTAAAACAGGTCGAACTCATTTAATGGATGCCATGCCGATTACAATGAAACAAGAATTAATGGGATGGAAAACCCAAATAGATAAAGCGAAATGTAGAGTTGAGAATCGATTAGGTGAATTTGAACAACTAGCTCAAGGCGGTACAGCCGTTGGCACAGGAATTAATGCCCATGATGATTTTGCGAAAGAGTTTTCTAAAGTGCTTAGTTCGCTAACAGGCTTGGAATTAACGCCTAGCAGCAATTACTTTTACAACTTGAGTTGTCAAGATTCGAGTGTGGCACTTTCCGGTGAACTGAAAGCGTACGCGGTTTCATTAATGAAAATTGCCAATGATCTTCGATGGATGAATTCAGGGCCTCTGGCTGGGATCGGTGAAATTGAGTTGCCTTCTTTACAGCCGGGCTCTTCTATTATGCCAGGGAAAGTCAATCCGGTTATTCCAGAAGCGGTCGCGATGGCTGCAGCGCAAGTGATAGGGAATGATACGACCATTACAGTGGCCGGTCAGGCTGGGAATTTTCAGCTAAATGTAATGTTGCCAGTCATTGCACAGAATCTTTTGCAAAGCATCAAGTTGTTGTCCACGAGTTCTAATGCATTAGCTGAAAAGGCTATCTTGGATTTCACCGTTAGGAAAGATAATTTACAAGTGGCATTAGCTAAGAATCCAATATTAGTCACGGCACTCAATCCCATCATTGGTTATGAAAAAGCAGCAAAAGTAGCAAAAAAAGCCTACAAGGAAGGACGTGACATTATTGATGTCGCATTTGAAGAAACGGAATTAACGCGAGAGGAATTGGAACGATTGTTGAACCCATTACATCTCACGAAAGGTGGGATTTCATAATAGAGGGGATCCTAACTTCAACAAGGCTCTGAGCTGGTACTTAATAGAGTTGTGGTAAGTTTTAACAAAGGATGGATTAAATATCGCGATATTGGCGTTGAAACTTACATTTTGAGATTACGTGGGTAGGCGCGTTTTCGGATTGTGTATTTCGTTTATAAAGTAAAAAAAAGAAGCCACAAAAGTGGCTTCCTTCATTTATATCTTTACGTGTTCTTAGTTCATTTTGTAGTAAACTTCGATACGACGGTTTTTCTCGCGACCTTCACGAGTAGCGTTGTCTGCGATTGGGTTTTCTTCACCTTTACCATCAACAGTGATGCGAGATGTTTCAACACCTTGAGCTGTTAAGTAATCAGCTGCAGATTGTGCACGTTTTTCAGACAGTTGTTGGTTGTATTCAGCAGCGCCAGATGAGTCTGTGTAGCCAACTACGTCAACAGTTACGTCAGGATGTTGCTCTAGGTAAGTAGCAACAGGGTCTAAAGAACCTTTAGCAGTATCAGTTAACTCTGTAGAGTTAAGAGTAAATGCGTTAGTAGAAAGTGTAGCTGCTGGTAACGGCTCTGGAGCTGGCTCTGGAGCAACTTCTTGAGCAACAACAGGAGCAGCAACAGCTGCAGCAGCAACTGGAGCAGGGCTACCGAAGTAGTATGAAATACCAAAGCTTAGGTAGTTAATATCTGTATTACCAGTTGTGCTTCTTTCGCCAACATGGTTAAACCATTGGTATTCTGAACGTAGACGCCAGTTGTGGTTGATTTGGTATTCAATACCAGCACCAGCCATGTAAGAAAAGTTTTCGTCGTCTTCTGTTGCAGTCGAATCAACATCGTTGTAAGAACCACCAACTTTCGCGAATAAGTTCCACGTGTCAGTTAGGTTCCAATCCATTTTCAGACCTAGCTCACCTTGGTTTACGCGAGTTTCATTAGCAAGAACGTCAGAAACATAAGACTTTGATTTACCAAGGTAGTTGTAACCACCTTCTAAAGATAACCAAGAATTAAATTGGTAACCACCGTACAAGCTGCCAGCCCAAGCGTCATCATCACAATCAGTAGAGCTACATTCTACGAAGTTTGACCAGCCTGTTTTAGCACCTAGGTAAAATTCACCAGCATTTTCAGCTGCAGCGTTTGCTTGACCTGAAAAGAGTAAAGAAAGTGAAACGATCGAAGCAACAGATGTAAGTAACGAAACTTGTTTAATTTTCATATCAGCACCAACTAAGTTAATTTGTCCATAAACGATTCAAACCACAAGATTTGTGTCATGGTAATGTCAGCCATTTACCTGAAAACTTTATAGTTATCAGGAGCTAACTAAACAATACTGTTCTAAGCGTAGTTTATCAATCACCAAGTGTGAAACTTTTTTCACGAACTTATGTCCAAGAGAGCTAAAAATGGTAAGCGAACTTCTCAGGGACACCAACTCTTCCCTATAAACATTACTGTTTTGTTTTTGCGTATAAATTAATTGAAATCAAGTGGTTATGGTTTTGTTTGGCATTGTCTTTACATGATTTTCACTTGTAAATAGTACTTTTTCGCTTATTGTTTGACCTATGATTTGCCTCTCAAATAAGTTCATTTAATAATAAAATTAATGTTTAAAATGTGATTTATGTCACACTTTAAGGTTTGGTAAAATGTAAATGATATGTTGATATTATGTGTATTATTTAATGTTTAAAGGTTTGCCATAAATGTATCGATTAGGTTTAGATGTTGGTGGAACAAAAATTGAGGCTGTGGTTATTGATAAAAATAACCATGTTATCTTTCAAAAACGTATTTCAACACCTACCGATGCGTATTCTTCTTTCTTATCGAGCTTGATTAGCTTCATTTCGCAAATACAAATGGAACTTAGTGAACCATTTACTATTGGGATTGGTTTACCAGGCGCGATTAGTCCTGATACTGGTAAAATTAAGAACTGTAATTGTTTGATTTTAAATGGCGAAGATTTAAAAAGTGATTTAAGTCTAGCATTTGATCAACCTATTTACATTGCTAATGATGCTGATTGTTTTACTTTATCTGAAGCTATGGATGGTGCTGGATCGAACCATACAACGGTTTTTGGTGTGATTATTGGTACTGGGTGTGGTGGCGGTATTACGATGAATAGGCAACTGCTATCTGGCCCTAATGCCATAGCGGGTGAGTGGGGGCATAATATTTTACCGCAATACAGTGAGAGTAAAGATGGTACAGAGCAGCTTTGTTATTGTGGTAGAGAGAATTGCATTGAACGTTATATTTCGGGGACTGGCTTTGCTGTGCGCTATAACCAAAAATATTCAAGTGATTTAAAGGCCATTGATATCATAGAAAAAATGCGGTCAGGTGATAAATCGGCGGTTGAGCATTATGAATTATTAGTTGATATGTGTGCCCGAAGTCTCGCATCGGTGATTAATATTTTAGATCCTCATGTCATTGTGTTGGGTGGTGGTCTTTCTAACGTTGACGAGTTGTATGAGGATATACCCAAAGTGATCGGTCAATATGTGTTTTCTGATGTATGCAATACCCAAATCGTGAAAGCAAAATTCGGTGATTCAAGTGGGGTTAGAGGGGCTTGCTGGTTACCTGAAATGCATCAAGCTAAACACTAATGACAAAGTGATTGAATAACCCTATTAAATGAACAAGCCGCAGAGATCTCATCTCTGCGGCTATTTTGTTAGTCTTCGCTAGTAGAACTAATTTTGTGAATGGATAAATCCGCTCCGTTGTACTCTTCTTCTTGGGTAAGGCGTAACCCTGTTACTTTGTGGATGATGCCATAAACAATAAATGATCCTGCAACCGCAATAGCAATACCTGCAAGTGTTCCTATTATTTGAACAGTCAAACTTACGCCCCCCATGCCACCTAAGGCTTGTTGGCCGAAAATCCCAGCTGCGATACCACCCCATGCACCACAAACACCATGTAATGGCCAAACCCCTAACACATCGTCAATTTTTGTGCGGTTTTGCATGAAAGTAAATAACCACACAAAGATGGCCGCTGCGACGATACCTGTGACTAAAGCGCCCAGTGGGTGCATTAAATCTGATCCTGCACATACTGCAACTAAACCGGCTAGAGGGCCGTTATGAATGAAGCCGGGGTCATTTTTACCAACGATCATTGCGGTAATGATACCTCCTGCCATTGCCATTAAGGAATTCATAGCAACGAGGCCGCTAATACCGTTAATAGCTTGAGCTGACATGACGTTAAAGCCAAACCAACCAACCGAAAGAATCCACGCTCCTAGAGCTAAAAATGGAATGTTTGAAGGGGCAAAGTTGGTGTGTTTACCTGCTCGCACTCGACCATGACGCATGCCTAAAAAGATAACCGCGATAAGTGCAATCCAACCGCCTACACCATGAACAACAACTGAGCCAGCAAAATCATGAAACCCTGCTCCGAAGGTAGCTTCAAACCAATCTTGAAGTCCAAAATTACCATTCCAAATCATGCCTTCAAACAGTGGATAGATAAACCCGACAATAAAAAAAGTGCCGATTAAAATGGGATAAAAACGCGCTCGTTCGGCAATACCACCAGACACAATTGCAGGAATGGCGGCTGCAAAGGTTAATAAGAAGAAGAACTTAACCAGTTCATAACCATTACCGGCAGATAAAGTTTGGGCATCGACAAAAAAGGTTTGCCCATAAGCCACCCAATAGCCGAAAAAGAAATAAGCAATGGTTGATACGCCAAAGTCAGCCAGTATTTTAACTAAAGCATTCACTTGGTTTTTATGGCGTACAGTACCGACTTCCAAGAATGCAAAACCGGCATGCATCAAAAAAACCATGATGGCACCGAGTAATAAAAATAGTGTATCTGAACTTTGGGTGAGGGCTTGTACAGCGCCATTCACTTGGCTAATTGACTCATCCATGTATTCTCTCCTAAACATAATTATTATTTTGAATCTTGCTGCACGAAAAGTGTGCGATACAAAGTTCTCGCCCTTTTATGGGGCATGATTCTTGTTATGTTTTACTTTAAGCAAGAAGTAAGCCAGTTATGAATTAAGTGATATTTAGAAGATGACATTTAGGTGCTAGCTGGAATGAAAGTGTATTGGGTGGGAGTTTTTAAATTTTTCCAATGAACAATTGCACCACAAAAGTGCAAGATGTACCTTTGTGGTGCGTTATGAATTGCGCTTTTATTGGTGCATTCGTTGATTCTAATTAAATTTCAAGCTACTTTGTATTTCGTTTTTTGGACTGTACTGGCTTTGATTTAGACTGAAAATCTTTAATACTGCGCTTTTTAGCACTTCTGCGGTTCGCTTGTTTGTCTCGAGGTTGGCGTTTTGTCTCGCCAGTGCTTGGTTTATCGGTAACTGGGAAATCACTTAATTCGACTAGCGGCATAGCCTGTTTAGTGAGATCTCGAATAGCCGTTAAGACTTCTTGCTCGGCATGACATACTAAAGAAATACTCACGCCAGTTTGACCCGCACGGGCTGTACGCCCAATGCGGTGCACGTAAACGGCAGGGTTTTCCGGTAACTCAAAATTAATTACCGATGGCAAGTTATCGATATGTATGCCGCGAGCTAATAAATCGGTAGCAATAAGAATATTGATCTTTTTATTCTTAAAGTCACAAAGGGCTTGTTCACGATCTGCCTGATCTTTATTACCATGCAAAACAGAAAGTGAGATCCCTGCTTTTTTGAGCTTCTTGGCAAGGCTATCGGCCGTATCTTTAGCATTGGTAAATATCAACGCTTGTTTGTCTGCTTGTTGATCTAAAAGCGATAAAAGTACATTTGTTTTACTGCCTTTATTCACCAAGTAGAGTTTTTCATTAATATCGGAAACAACACTATTCTTGGTGTGAGCATTTAAGCGAACAGGCGATACAAGTACTTTTTCAATTTCTGCTTCAATATTGCCGGTCAGAGTTGCTGAAAAACACAGAGTTTGGCGGTTAATAGGTAAGTTGGAAATGATGTTTTGAATGTCAGACCAAAAACCCATATCCAATAAACGATCGGCTTCATCCAACACAAGGTGTTTGACCGTAGATAGGTCAACTGAACCAGCTTCGATCAATGCAAGTAAGCGACCTGGCGTAGCGATTATTATTTGAGGAGACAGAGCCAGTTGAGAGGTTTGGATAGATAAATCAACACCACCGAATAAACTAGCAGCTTTTATGGTTAAAGCGGATGTAATGGGCAAAAGATCTTGATGGATTTGTCTGGCAAGCTCTCGAGTTGGCGCAATGATGACACACTGAATTTGGCTTTTACTTGCTTTTAGCATTTGTAATATAGGTAGCCCATAAGCAAGCGTTTTTCCGCTTCCTGTTTGAGCAAGGGCAAGTACATCTGCTTGATGAAAAATGGCTGGGATAGCTTGTTCTTGAATCAGGGTTGGAGTTGATATCGATTTGGGTAATGCTCGAAGGATATCATCACAAATTTTAAGTTCAGAGAAAGTCATTATAAAGGCCTAAGGGAGAGGGGCGGTAAAATCATAAGCTAATGAGCCTTGATAAATAAACCGTATTATTCCAGATAAAAGAAAGGCTCTAAAGTCGTTACTCTAGAGCCTTAAAATACGCAACGGTAATGAAGATTAGTTCGTTGCTTTAATCACACTTTTTACAGGGGCATCTTTCACATCATTGACGCTATCTGAAACAGAGTCTTTGGTGTCAGAAACTTTGTCTGTCGTGTCGTTGACTTTATCTGACACTTTGTCAGTAGTGTCATCAACTTTATCAGTCACACCATCAACGGCTTCATTTTTAGTCTGCTTTGCTGTTTTAGATACATCGCAACGTCCATTAACACCAACAGTGCTTTCTAGAGCTGCATTTTTAGCTGCTTTAGATACATCACAATCTGGTTTAACGACACCAGCGAAAGACATGCTAGTAGCAAGGCTTAAGCTAACAAGCAAAAAAAGAGAACGAATTTTCATAACTTCACCATAGTATTGAGTGATTATACTGACTTAGCAGCACGATCTTTAAGTAGCTCTTCATAAGTGCCACGGAAATCGTGGATTTGTCCATCACGAATTTCAAGTATACGAGTTGCAAGAGAAGATACAAATTGGCGATCGTGCGAGACGAAGAATAATGTGCCTTTGTAGTTTTCAAGTGCAAGGTTTAATGATTCAATCGATTCCATATCCATGTGGTTAGTAGGTTCATCCATTAACAACATGTTTGGCTTATGCATCATTAATTTACCCAGTAGCATGCGGCCTTGCTCACCACCAGATAGTACTTTTACGGATTTTTTAATGTCATCTTGACCGAATAACATACGGCCTAAAAAGCTGCGCACAACTTGCTCATCTTCGCCTTCTTGACGCCATTGGTCCATCCAATCAAATACTTTCAAGTCTTTTTCAAATTCATGCTCATGATCTTGTGCGTAATAACCGATATTCGCATTCTCAGACCATTTGAATGAACCGTTCTTAGGCTCTATCTTGCCAGCAAGAGTATTTAATAGGGTTGTTTTACCAACGCCGTTTTCACCGATGATTGCAACGCGTTCGCCGACTTCAAAAATCGCATTGAAATTTGAATATAGGTCATTTTCAAAACCTTGTGTTAAATCTTCGACAATAAGTGCATTTCGGAAGAGTTCTTTTGATTGCTCAAAACGAATGAATGGGTTTTGGCGGCTTGATGCTTTCACTTCATCCAATTGAATTTTATCAATCTGTTTAGCACGAGAAGTTGCTTGTTTTGCTTTAGATGCGTTAGCTGAGAAGCGAGATACGAAAGTTTGAAGCTCTGCAATTTGTGCTTTCTTCTTCGCATTATCATTTAATAAACGTTCGCGAGCTTGAGTTGAAGCAAACATGTAATCATCGTAGTTACCTGGGTAAACACGTAATTCGCCGTAGTCTACATCTGCCATGTGGGTACAAACAGAGTTTAAGAAGTGACGGTCATGCGAGATAATGATCATGGTGCAGTTACGTTGGTTTAACGTATCTTCCAACCAGCGAATCGTATCCATATCCAAGTTGTTGGTTGGTTCGTCAAGTAGCATGATGTGTGGGTCGGCAAAAAGAACCTGAGCGAGAAGAACACGAAGTTTCCAACCCGGTGCGATTTCACTCATTGGCCCCCAATGTTGTTCAGTCGCGATGCCTACTGAAAGAAGAAGGTCACCCGCACGTGATTCGGCGGTGTAACCGTCCATTTCGGCAAATTCAACTTCAAGATCGGCCACTTTCATACCATCTTCTTCGCTCATTTCTGGCAAAGAGTAAATACGGTCGCGTTCTTTTTTCACTTCCCAAAGTTCTTTGTGACCCATGATAACGGTATCAAGCACAGAGAATTCTTCGTAAGCAAACTGATTCTGGTTTAGTTTTGCGACTCGTTCGTTTGGATCAACGCTCACGTTACCAGCGGTTGGCTCAAGCTCACCACTTAGAATTTTCATAAAGGTAGACTTACCACAACCATTGGCACCAATTAAGCCGTAACGGTTACCGTCACCAAATTTTACTGAAATGTTTTCAAATAGTGGCTTAGCACCAAATTGCATTGTGATATTAGCTGTAGAAATCAATGTAGAACCCTTTATAAAATATGTGTTCGAGAAGCAAGGTATCTTTCGTATAAGACGAAATGATGAAAATCGCGCCACGGTAACTCCGATTGGCGCGTTTTTCAAGTTAAATGGTGATAAGAGTCACAGACTATGCCCTTGATCAACCAAATTACAAACTTATGTGAGTGTTAGTTATAGGCACGAGCATAAGTGCCTTCACTGCTTGCTTGATACTGCTGAGCATCGAAAGGAATAAAGGCCGATTGTCCTTTGGATAACACTAATGTCTGGCCACTGGCATGGTGCAGGGTAACATCGTTATCAATGGCGAGAATAATTTCAGCACTTTCACAGGTGATTTCTGCGTTACCTTGATAAACACTGAACTTAAAATCGTCGACAGGAATTGGATAGTGTTTGACGTTAGCCATGGTGGTTGGGGTGAGTAGAATATCGTCTTTTGGTTTTGGAACGCACAGGGTATTTGCGATCAATTCTGGAACATCCATATATTTTGGCGTAAGGCCAGCACGTAAAACGTTGTCAGAGTTGGCCATGATTTCTAACCCGGTTCCCTTGATATAAGCATGCGGTGTACAAGCATGTAAGAACATGGCTTCACCCGGTTGCAAGGTAATGCAATGCAGCATTAACGGAGCAAAGAGACCAACATCCCCTGGATACTGCTTTCCAAGATCAAGTAACAAATCCGTCAGTTCGTTACCTTTATTTTCTTCTGCGTGCTGCATTAATACGCTTAAAGAAGAGGATTTAGTTTCCCCTTCAAGAGATAAAATAGCTTGGAAAAATTCGCTTAGTCCTGCTTCGGTTTGGTTTGCTTTTAGTGTTGCTACATAGCTTGCAAGTGCAGGTGCATTGACAGCTTCAAAATAGTGAATGATGTCTTGATAATCACGGAATCCATTCATGGCCTGATAAGGCGTTAAGGCATACACCAATTCAGGTTTATGGTTAGGATCTTTGTAGTTTCGATTGGCTGCTTTTAAATCGATACCAGCATTATTTTCTTTTTCAAAACCAATTTCAGCCGCTTCTTTACTTGGGTGAACTTGAATAGAAAGGGCTTTTTCTGCTGCCAGTACTTTGAATAGATAAGGTAATTCGTTAAAGCGCTTTTCGGTTCTTTCACCCAAAATGGAGGTTTTATCTTGTTCGATAATGGTATCTAATTTTACGCTTTTCTCATTAATTTCTATTTTAGAACAACCGTTTGGGTGTGCACCCATCCAGATTTCAGCTTGAGGTTTCTTTTCTGGGTTAGGAATATCGAATAGTGATTCAATGGATGAAGTACTACCCCAAGCATAGTCTTGAATGACATTTTGCATGAGTGCGAAAGGAGGAAGCGTTTTCATAATAATCCTTATCTAAAATGAAAATTTAGGGATATTGAATTAGGGTTATTGAGTCTTGATATAACTTGTTTTGTTTAAGTAGTATGAATGAAAATGCAGGCTAATGGTCAGCCTGCATTTTTATTTTGATAATTGTACCTTACTTAACGTTAAGCCGTTACCGCGTTACTTTTTGATTGACGCATTTTTTTGATCGCGACACAAATTACGGCAGTGACGATAGCGCCAACAGCCATGCAGATAATTGCCATGACAGGTTTGTTCATTGCACCTAATAATGCAACCACAGGTCCTCCGTGAGCAACGCTATTAGTAATGCCAAATGAGAATGCCATCACTGCGCCCACCATTGAGCCGATAACGTTTGCCGGAATTACAGACAATGGGTCTTGAGCTGCAAATGGAATGGCACCTTCAGAAATTCCCACTAAGCCCATTGCACCGGCAGCTTTACCTGCTTCAATTTCACTGTCTTCAAAGATACCAAACTTACGCCCGATAATCGTTGCCAAAGACATGCCAAGTGGTGCGATAGGGATAGCCACCGCCATTGCGCCCATGAATTGAGTTTGACCGTTAGCGATCATACCTACTGAGAATAGGAATGCCACTTTGTTAAAAGGCCCACCCATATCAAAGCCTGCCATACCACCTAGAACAATACCCAATAGCACCACATTACCAGTGCTCATTTCGGTTAAGACAGCATTTAGCCATTGCATTAAATCGGCAATTGGCGCACCAATGACAAAAATAAATAATGATGCAATGAATACTGTACCTAAGATGGGAGCAATCATGATCGGCACTAATGGCGCAATCATTTTGTGATAGTCACGCATTGCAATAAAACGTACAAAGTAACCCACTAATAGGCCGGCGATAATGGCACCGATAAAGCCAGTACCTGCTTCAGCCCCATAAAAAGAGCCGTTGTTTGCGATCCAACCACCAATGAAACCCGGTGCGAGCGCGGCGCGATCACCAATAGCAAAAGCAATATAACCGGCTAAGATTGGAATCATTAAAGTAAAGGCAACCACACCAACATTAAGCACTTGGTTCCATAAGCTACCTTCAGGGATCTGCATGCCATTTGGTGTTGGTTCACCACCAATTGCCAGAGAAAGGGCAATCATCAAACCACCTGTGACGACAAATGGAATCATGTGAGATACCCCATTCATCAAATAGCGGTATAGATTTGAACGGCCTGAGCTGACTGAAGATTTTTCTTCTTTACTGTTACCTGAGGTATCCGCTTTGTATGGCGCAGCATCAAGCGCTTGTTGGATCACGCCTTTACCATTACTGATAGGGGCTTTAACACTGGTTTGAATCAATTTTTTACCGTTGAAACGCGCCATATCAACTTGTTTATCACAGCTCACTACGATGGCAACGGCACGTTCAATTTCTTCAGCTGTTGGGGCATTTTTGACACCAATAGAACCATTGGTTTCAACTTTAATTTCGTAACCCATTTCAGCTGCGGCTTTCTCTAGCCCTTCAGCCGCTAAATAGGTATGTGCGATACCAGCAGGGCAGCCGGTTACACCAATAATTAAGCCTTTGTCTGCGGCAATCGTTTCTTGTGCTTCTTTTTGCTCAAGCAATAAAGCAAGTGCAGCGGCTGGCGTTTCGGCTTTAAAGAAAGCATCAATAAAACCATCTTCAATTAATTTTGATGATAATTCTGCTAGCACTTCAATGTGATGGTCTGCGCCGCCATCTGGTGAGGCGATCATGAAGAAGAGTTTTGAATCTTCACCATCTTCTGCGCCATATTCAATACCAGTACGGCTAATACCAATGGCAACTGCAGGCTCTGCTACTGCCGCGCTTTTTGCGTGTGGGATAGCAATGCCTTCTTCAAAACCAGTATTACCGATTTCTTCACGGGCATAGATGTCTTTTAAAAACTGTTCACGATCGCTAAGTTTGCCTTGAGCGTCTAATACATCAACCATCTCATTAAAGACTTCGTCTTTAGTTGTGGCTTTTAGATTCAAGCGGATCAGGTTTTCATTAATCAGCTGTGTAATCATAATCGTACCTATTTATTGGATGTTATTGTTTATATTGACACCATGAATTGTTGGCGATTTGAACAGTAAAAAATAGTGTACATAAAATGCATTTACTGGATTATTGTAACCTAGTAATTGCTTTGTGATCACGATCACCTAGAGGATGATAGTATCGATATAACTATCAATCGAATTAAGATTAAAATAGAAACCACCTTCGATTGACAATTAAATATGGTATTAAACCTAATAAGAATAGGCGTAAAACACTGCTATGAACCAAGTTTTTATTAATGTTCTAGAAGGGGTGCTTTCGGATAGAGAGCACTTTAAACGTGTTTGGTTTGCAAGTGACCAATCCACGCCGCCACCTTTTAGCTATCAAGTGAACTTTTCTCGCATGGAATTTGTTATCACTGGAGAATATATAAACCAAATAGAAGATCCAGAGTTTGGCACTACTGAGGTTAAAGTTCTTCCTGGAGATATATTGTATATTCCACCGAATAGTTGGAATAAACCCGATTGGGATAGTGATTGTTGTGTGCTGAGTTTATTGTTTGGTAAACGTCAGTTAGGGTTAAGCCTAGTTGAAAAAAGAAAAGGTGAAGCGACTTTTTTTGATGTTCAAAAGCACAGTATTCAAACGCGTACTGGTCATGCCATTGATCATATTTTGAATGCTTTAAATACATTATCTAAAGAAAAAAACTTACACCCAACGGGTGGTCATTTATTAATGGCATTAATGACTTACTGTCATGGCATGTTACTTTCCCCTGATGCATCGTCACAAAGCCGTAGTGAAGATTTGTATCAAGGAATTTGTATTTATATCCAAGAAAATTTCCACCGTAATATTACCCGAGACAGCATTGCACGCCGGTTTAATATCAGCCCTAATCACCTATCTCGTTTGTTTCGGCAGCAAGGTCACATGCGTTTAGCCGATTACATTACTTGGGTGAGGTTGGAGCGTGCCAAGTTTATGCTGACGCGCTATACGTTTCGCTTAAGTGAAGTGGCGATGCGTTGTGGTTATAACGATGTGAATTACTTCTTTCGAGTATTTAAAAGCAAAGTAGGGCGCACACCGAGTGAATTTAGAGCATTAAAGGTGAACGAAAAATAAAGCAAGGCAGCTTAACGTTGCTCCATTAAACAGCTTAAAATAACTTGCAACTCAGCACCTGTATTTTGCTGAGTGATAAACTGTTGAAAGTCTTCATTTACAAGTTTGCTCGCAAGGTTTTTCACGCCTAAAAATGCTTCTTTTTGAAAGGGTTTAGGTAAGATCAAACACATGATATGGGTAACAGGACCAAAGTTTGAACCCCATTGAATGGGGGTAGTGGTTGTGACACAAAAAAGTTGAGGGTCGGTTACACCTTCACTGACTATGTGGGGAAAAGCGATGCCATTTTTCATACCGGTCGAAGACATTGATTCTCGTTGTTTGAGCTGAGTTTCAATAATTTCTCTGTTAGCATAATTCGCCTGCTTTGCGAGCCATTTTAAAACATAGGTTTTCTCTTTTTCGTTCACGCTTGATTCGGTCGGTTGGCTTACGCTTTGAACGAATCGATTAAAAGCGTTCAGTTGTTTTTCAATATGACAGAATTGAAAATGGAAAGTATCAAAATTTAGATGAGTAGGAGCTGTGCTTGTATTTTTATCGACAATAAAACAGTTATCTGGAAGGCATTGATTTAAGCGTCTTTCAAAGTCATCCATTTTAGGACCACATAAAATTAGCTGACACAAATCAAAAGGCTGAAAGGCCAATGTCATCGCATCGAGATAATCTTTGACGTTCACTTCTTGCAGGGTTTGAATTTTAAGCAAGGTGACAGAACCATCAAAATCTATCAGTTGATTATGGATAGACTTAATCAACCAACTTGGTAAACCATCAGCACCAAGGAAAAAAGTCAGACGTTTACTGTGCATGTTTGAGGCAGTTCTTTAAAACCGTTTCAGGATTAGTTAATACTTCTTCAATCGTGACTTTAAGCGTTTTAATTTGCTCAAAACGTTCAATTTGTTCGATATCAATGTCAGAGGCAATCAGTGCAATATTCGCGTGGTTAATGTCTTTGTAACTGAGTTTATTCTCAATGCCCATCGCACCTTGAGTTTCTACTTGAATATTGAGCTCTAGTTTTGCTGCGCTTTTGATTAAGGCTTCTGCCGCCATGTAGGTGTGAGCAATTCCTGTTGGGCAAGCGGTCACTGCAATGATTTTCATCCGTCTATTCCATTTGTTTTTATTATGTTATACCCAGCCACTCAATAACGTGGCTAGGTATATTGGTTTGCTCATCATACTGCCGATGAGGCAACTTTCAACTGGAATTGTGAACAACGGTTTAGTTTATTGATTTAGATGCTTATTTTTCTGATTTTGGTTTGAACTTTAATAAGCGTAAGGCGTTGAGAGTGACTAACGCTGTTGCGCCACTGTCGGCTAACACCGCTACCCACAACCCAGTAATGCCAAACAAACTGGTGACAAGGAAAATGCCTTTTAGGCCAAGTGCCAATGTGACGTTTTGTCGAATGTTGGCCATCGTCGCACGAGACAATTGAATCATGTTGGGTAATTCAGTCAGTCGGTTATGAGTTAACGCTGAATCAGCAGTTTCTAGCGCGACATCGGTACCGCCACCCATCGCAATACTTACGTTTGCAGCTTTCATTGCGGGAGCATCGTTAATGCCATCACCCACCATGGCAACAAATGATTGCTGTGAAAGCTGCTCGATATAAGTCACTTTGTCTTTTGGTAGTAAGCTGGCTTTAAAGTCTATACCAATACTTTTACTTATTGCTGCTGCGCTACGCGGGTTATCGCCGGTTAGCATAATAGAATGCACCCCCATTGCTTTTAGCTCTTGAATGGCTTGGGCGCTGCTTTCACGTAATGTGTCTTGCAGAGCAATAATACCAATTGGTTGGTCTTCTTTTGAAACCACCACCACGGTTTTTCCTTGGTCTTCTAAATTGAAGATTTGTTGAGACTGCTCTGCCGAAAGCGCTGTCTCGACTGCATTAGGCGCACTAATTTGATAGTTATGGTCTTCAATGAACCCTGAAACCCCTACACCAACCAATGCTTTCTTGTTGGTGGCTTTTATCGCTGAGCTATCATGCTGTGGTTGAGTCGATTGCTGCGATTTCATTACAATCGCTTTAGCCAATGGGTGAGTAGAACCTTGTTCGATGGCACCGCTATACGCTAATAGCGCTTGTTCCGTCCAGCCTTCAAAAGCGATGACATCGGTCACTTCTGGCTTGCCTTTAGTCAGCGTGCCTGTCTTATCAAACGCAATGGTTTCTATTTTTCCTAATTGCTCGAGTGTCGCCCCTCCTTTAATCAGTGCGCCATATCTTGCAGCCGCAGAAAGGCCTGAGGTAATGGCCGCGGGCGTTGAAATAACCAATGCACAAGGACAAGCGATAAGTAATAAAGCAAGGCCGCGATAGATCCAAGTATCCCAACTTGCGCCAAATAACAATGGCGGTATAACGATAACTAAAGCTGCGATTAGCATCATTAATGGCGTATACCAACGGCTGAAGCGATCCAAGAAACGTTCAATAGGGGCTTTACGTGATTCTGCTTCTTCAATTAAATGTAAAATGCGGTCAATGGCATTTTCACCTTGTTTAGAGGTGATTTTAAAACGCACCACTTTATCGACCACAATAGCGCCAGCCATAACACTCGCGCCTTGTGGATGCTCGACCGGGATGGATTCTCCAGTTAATGCACTTTCATCAAAGCTGGCAGCTTGTTCTAATAAAATACCATCGGCTGGCATGCGTGAACCGGGTGCAACTTCGATGATATCGTCCGGTTGTAACTCATGCACCGAGACTTCTACGCTTTGTCCGTCGATGATTTTGATTGCAGTTTCAGGAACTAGAGCCATTAATGCTTGTACGCCACTACGTGCCTTTGACGCTGCAAATGATTCAAGCCTTTCACCAATTAAGAACAACAATAATACCATTGCGGCTTCGGCAGTTTCGCCTAAATACAATGCGCCTAATGCCGCGACACTCATTAAAGTTTCAATAGCAAATGGGCTGCCTGTTTGGGTTTGTCGATAAGCTTTTTTAACAATAGGAAATAAACCTAACAAACAGGTAATGGTAAATAAATTTTGGCTTAATGCGGGTGACCAATATTGTGATAAAGCAGCGATCAACATGGATACCGCAATGGTAATAATTTGGCCGTTTTCTTTGACGGTTTGCGCCCACTTATTGGTGTTTACATCAGGAGAAGCTTCATTATTATTGCGTGGTTGGCTTAGGTTTTGAAGAGTAAAACCTTGTTGTAAGCATGACGCTTCAATTTTTGACGCGACTTCATCAGCTTTAGCATTCGCAGTTAAAGTGATCTGAAGTTTTTCCGTTGCAAATAATACCTTGCCCGATTCAACATTTTCGAGTTGATTGACGATGTTTTCTATTTTTCTTGCACAAGCAGGGCAATCCATACCCGCAACTTTCCAACTGATGATGTTGATAGAAAGAGATTCAGAAAGCAGTTCATTATCTGTGGTTTTTGCCTCACCTGAATGACAAGTTGACTGGCTACAACATGATTTGTTTTGAGCAATGTCTTCAGCTTGTGCTGAGTGAATATCGATTTTTGATTCTTGTTCTTGGGAAACAGCGCTATTGATTCGCATTGAAGCACTCCTTATTTCGTGATTAAGGTAAGGATAAACCTTTGAGTACACTCTAGGGTCAAGAAGTATTTCAATGAATTTATATTTAGGGCGACCGTTATGTTTTACTGAGGGTTTAATAATGTAATCATTCTGAAGTGTGTATTGATAGGTTTATATAAATGAAATATGGCTTTTTAATAATAGTTTTTTAGTTGTTTTATGGTTGTTTTTTAGCTTAAAGTTCAATCACTTAATAATAAGGAGCTTGAAAATGGCTAATCTATCATTTTTACGAGTTGAAGGAGTAAAGCAAGGTCTGATCTCGGCAGGATGTAATACTCAACATTCAATTGGTAAAAAATATCAAAGCCATCATAAAGATGAAATTTCAATCTGTGCTGTTTCCCATTCGTTGATGCAAGGTGAAGGCACGCCGATTAAGCGTGAGCATAGCCCGATCAGCGTGACTAAGTTTATTGATAAATCAAGCCCTTTGCTGGCACAAGCATGGGCGAATAGTGAGCAATTGGATTGTGTCTTAACGTTATATCGCACAAGTGGCCAAGGGAGAAATGAAGGCTATTACGAAATTAAGTTAAAAGGGGCAAGAATTGCTTCCATTAGCCTTGATATTCCTAGCGTTCAAGATGAAGTTGGGGAAGACCCACAAGAGGTTGTCACTTTAGCGTATCGAGATATTGACTGGAAGCATCTTATTGCCGGTACGCTAGGACGAGATAGGTGGGAAACCCAAGTTTTATAAGTCTATAAACTCTTAGTACCCGAGTGTAAAAATAGATTAATACTCATTAGATAAATACGAATAAAATTAATGACGCATAAATTATGTAGCGACTGAGTTTTGCATTGGATAATGCGCCCTGTAGTCGCTACATAAAAGTGTTGAAAAGAGTCCGTTAACCTTTCATGTTGATTTCAGTAGCCTAGCTCAATACAAATTTCTCAATTGCTTGTGCTACACCACTATTATTATTGGTGTCAGTAATATAATCAGCAATGGCTTTTGTCTCTTTGGTGGCATTACCCATAGCAATACCTAAACCCGCGTATTTTAACATGTGATGATCGTTACCAGCATCACCCATAGTGATCACTTCAGAAGCTTGAATCCCTAAATGTTCTGCTAAAGCTTGCACTCCCGCGCCTTTATCACTGTTTTTATTCATGAATTCTAAAAAGAATGGTGCACTGCGCACAATGGTAAATTTTTCGTATAACGCGGCAGGCAGATCTGAAATGGCTTGGGAAAGTTGGACTTCGTCATCGATCATCATGACTTTTAAAATCGCTTCATCATCCGCTAAGTCAACAAAAGGCATTTCCGTTAAATTAATGCCATTAATGCTAGATTCTAGGGCTGTGTATTGACTGTTTTTAGGCGTAATAAGCCCATCTTTTATTGAGAAAGCATGCACATTAACGTTTAATTTTTCAGCCCAATCAGCAATTAATTTTGCATCTTCGCCAGTTAAAATCTCTTGGCGTATTGCGTTTTTACTTGCGACTTTTTGTACCATTGAGCCATTAAAGCTAATTACAAAATCATTATCGCTATCCATGTCTAGCTCTTGTAAGGCCGTTAACATCCCAGCTAAAGGACGACCTGAGGCTAAAACAACATGCACACCCTTGGCACGCGCAGCGGCAATGGCTTGTTTGTTTTCGTCGCTAATGCGATGTTCAGAGTTAAGAAGCGTGCCATCCATGTCGAGTGCGATTAGCTTATACATAATAAATACTGCCTAATGTAATAATGAAGAGATGATCATCTTAACGGTTGGGCATTGATCAGACAAACTGGAATATTAATGTAAAGTATGGATGACACTTTAAGTATTACCATTTGCCATGGTTAGCACTCGCTTTAAGATCCAGCGTAAGAGGAGCGGGATTTTTTCAATGCCATGCGCCTCACAATACTCCACAATGCCGAGCGCAAGATCGGGTTTGGCATGCTTTTTAACGGCGCGTTGAACAATCTTTTTATCGGAAATAGGGTGATTCGCGGTAATGTGAACCATGCTACGAAAGAACTCTTCAAAACCGTTGTTATAAAGAAAGTGTTCGATATCTCGGTCGGGCAGTTCTGTTAAACGATGTTTTTCAATATCTTGATCTAATTGAGAGCGAACTGCGGCTGCGTATTTTTGCCCTGCTGGATCGCCATCTACAACCACATGCCAATCAATATGTAACGCCTTTGCCACTTTAATGAGCGATTTTAACCCTGATTGGGCAAATTCGACCAATTGCACCCCTTCGGCCGCTAAGTTGTAGCCATAGATTTTCGCTAATTCGTTGAACAGCCACACTTCGGTTTCCCCTTCAACTAATAACCAGCAACGCGCAAATAATGCATTCGGTCGATGAAAGCGAATGTGGAAGCCAATGCGACGTAAATCATCTTTATTTAATAAATGATCATGAATAGCAAATGCGGCGGTTTTATCCGATTGCCTCACTAGCCGACGAATAGAAGATAAAGGCACTGCACTTAATAAGATGCCACTGTTGGTAGTGAGTATTTTTTGCATTGGGATCAACTGCAATAATTCCCAAGATTTGAGAAGGTTAGTCGGGTGTAATCGGCCTTCTGGATCTTCCAAAATAAGAATAGGGCGTGCCATAGCGCTGATTTGTGAGGATCCTTTCGCTTGTAAATAAGCATTCAATAGCCCCATTAACAGTAACTTGCTTTGCTGATTCTTATTTTTTTTCAATAAATTGAGCAAGCTGGTTTGATCATCCGGCGAATGATGCTCGGCGCTGAAAAGGTGTTCTCGTTGCTGGCGAGCATGAATATTGGGGTGTTCTTGGAATGAAAAATAGTGCTCAATTAAATGTTGCATGGCATTGAGTGTGCTTTTTAATTCTGCTTTATTGACGTGACCGGGCATAGCAAGTAAGCGCCGATAGGTATTGTTAATCCGCTTTTCTGCTTTGTTATCAGAAGCCTGTGTTTTTGAATAGTGTTGATTGGTATGCCCATTGTATTGATGTAACCGACGTGCATCTCGCAAGCGTATCACTGGGTGAATCCGAGACAATTCTATGACTAATTTATCAGAATCGTGGATAAGCATTGGTTGTCCTTGAGCATCTAGAAATTGATAGATGGTCTCGACTTTATGTTCTACCCGAGACGCACTGATTTGATAAATGAACATCTTTGCTTTGTTGTTGCTAGTGTTGGTATCACTATCATCGAGCCAAATGGGTTTCAACCTACGGTATCTGGGATTGCGGTGTTCGTTGTCGGTGGTGGTTCTCCAGCGAGTGATAATTTGAATTTGTTCGGTTTGAGGTTGAGATAACACGTAATCAACGTGAAAATCTTCGATTTCAAATTGATGTAGTTGACCATTTATGGGTAAAGCAATGCATAAAGCATCCAGTAAAGAAGACTTACCCCAAGTGTTTTCACCTAATAATGTGGTGACTTCATCAAAACTTAAAGACAGGCGCTTAATGCCTCGAAACCCAAGAATTTCAACTCGATCAAGTTGCATAGTGACTCCTCGGAATACATTCCTGAAAACTGGAATGTGCAATTCTTTCATTATGCTAGCAATATTCTATTATTGATTTAAGCATAGTTTGAAAATCATCGTTAAGTTTGTATGGTTGGCTATGCTGATAAGTAAAAGAATATTTAAAAGGTGAGTAAGATTTTTTGAATATTAACAGTAAATTGTCACAAAATGTAAGGCTACTGTGTATAAACTCGGACTGCCAGTTGGTTTGTAGCGACTGGTAAGGTGTCATATTAAATAATAAAAGGCTAATTATGAAAATCCGTACTCTGACTTTGTCACTTTTAACAATTGCTGTATTGGCTGGCTGTAAAGATAAAGAGCCGACCACAGCTAAAATCACTATGGTTGATGCTGTAACCGAGCAAGTGAAAACACCTCATCAAGTTTGTAAAGATGTCGCAATAACGAGTCAAGTTGAAGCAACGGATAAACATAAAATTCTTGGTACTGCTGGTGGCGGTGCTGCCGGTGCTGCTTTAGGTCATCAAATCGGTGATGGAACAGGTCAAGACATAGCAACCGTTGCTGGCGGTGTTGCGGGCGCCGCTTTAGGTCGTAAAGTACAAGGCAATGCACAAGGTAATAACACGGTAACGACGACACAAAATCAGTGTCATACTGAATATACCGAATCTGAGAACGTGACTGGTTACAAGGTTACTTATGAATTTAACGGTGAGCAAAAGACCATTCAAATGAAAGAAAAGCCAACAACTAAGTCTTTCCCTGTTGAAAATGGTCAGGTTGTATTGCCTAACTAATATATTAAAGCTTCAACGCTAACGATATGTAAGATATAGATTAAGCCGGAGTAGCATTGCTATTTCGGCTTTTTTTGTTTTCACTTTGTATTTTTACTGTTTTACCTTCAGTTCAGGTCGCTGAAAATGTGTGCATATTAGTGTTTTGAAGAAAGGGATGAGTAAGTTTGAACTGAAGATTGAAAAAATAGTCATAGTTTTGTCACTATTCAAGCAGTACTATGAATAGAAATCAAAGAAGTACGATACCCTTCTTACTTGAAGCTGCAATTTTGGTTGGCTATATCAATCATCTCAATCGTATAGGGAATATATGCACAGGGGGATTCGCTAACTTGCTCCCTCACCGTAACGTCAACTATTTTGGATATATAACACTGAAGCGCAGAAATTCAGTGAGAAGAAAGAAACCGTCACAGAGGTATAATGACCCCAACAAAGAATAAATCTGTGAGCATAATCTTAGCTCACATCAACGATACCCATTCCTATTTTGAACCAAGTTCATTGCAACTGAAGCTAAACATAGAAAACCAAATACTGCAGCCTTATGTGAGTGCTGGTGGATTTGCTCGCATTTCAACAAGGGTTAATCAGTTACGCCAACAAGCTCAAGACCTCAACAAAGGTTTTCTATTTTTACACGCAGGAGACTGTTTTCAAGGCACTCTTTACTTTTCTCTTTTTAAAGGGCGTGCAAATGCAGAATTATTGAATGCGTTGAATATTGATGCAATGGCACTAGGTAACCATGAATTAGATATGGGGAATGAGCCTGTTGGCCATTTCTTGAAACGAATTCAATTTCCGTTGCTTGCAGGTAACTGGGATGTGTCTAATGAATCGACACAAAAGCCAGTGAGAGTCGGTAATGCGGATAAATTACACCCTTATAACAACGCTAATCAATGTGCCAATTGGATAACAAAGGAAGTGGATGGGGTGAATATTGCTATTTTCAGCTTAGCGCTAGATAAAATGGCTGATATTTCGAACCCGGATCAAGACACACCTTTCCTAAACTCTATCGAAGTTGCAAGAGCGACCGTTAAAGCCGTTCATGAACAAGGTATTCAAAATATCATCTTGTTAAGTCATTTAGGTTATGAAGCGGATTTAGACTTAGCGGGAAAGGTTGAAGGTATTGGCGTTATTGTGGGTGGGCATTCTCATCGATTACAAGGCGACTTTTCTTCAATCGGTTTAGAGAAAGATGATGAATATGGGCAGAAAGTCGGCCAAACGTTTGTAGTGCAAGCCGGTTATCATGCTTTGTCGATGGGGCATTGTGATGTCACTTTTAATGCAGAAGGCATGGTCACTCACTTTAATGGCAAAAATGAATTATTACTCGGTCGCCGTTTATGTTTAGACGCAAGTTTGTCAGAAGCTTATGTGGATAATACTCATGCAAAAGCAAGTGAAGGATTACGCCAGAATCCACATGTTGTGATTTGTAAAAAAGATCCGGTGGTGCATGACATTTTATTGAACAAGTACATTCCGCGAGTTCGCAAACTACAAGAAACCATTATTGCCAGAAGCGATACACCATTACGCCATGTACGCATTCCGGATCAAGAAGGGCCAAGCATGCTCGCGCCTTTAGTGGCAGAATCGTTCTCGTTTATGATGAATAAGCAAGGTTTTGATGTCGACTTTTCTATCCATAATGCGGGCGGCGTACGTGCGTCATTAAATCCTGGAAATATCACAATTGCAGATATTGCCGGTAAATTATTGCCTTTCGCTGTGCCTATTGGAGTGTATGAAATTGAAGGTAAATACCTTGCCTCAATATTAGAAGGGGCGATAAATAATGCGCTTAATAATGGTGTAGAAGGTACAGGATCGGGCAGTTATCCTTACACTCATAATTTACGTTTTGATTATCAAGCAGAGAAGCCATTAGGTCAGCGTATCCATTCCTTGAGTGTTTGTGATAACAAAGGAAACTGGCAATCAATAGACGATCAACGTATTTATACGGGCACTTCATCTGCTTATACAATGAAAGGCAAGGAAGGATATGATGCTATTACCAATATGAAAAAATATGGCACGGTAACGTGTTTTTCTATGGCGGATTGCTTCATTGAGTTCTTACAACATCACCACGAACGAATTGACCAGGTTGAAAAAGCCCAAGCTGCAAGATAAGTTTTCAGTATATTTATTGGGTTTTATGAAATAGTGCTTGGTGGCAAGTTAGTGTGCTTGTACACTGAGCGTGTTTGGGGAGTAGTCAGTGAAAATTTGCTTGTCGTCATCTCGAAATAGGCCACTGTAGTAGTGATAGATCTATTTCCGGTAAGCAAAGGTGAGAATGAAAATTCATCACTCCGACGAGACCAACGCATATATCAATCATCAAGTTTTTTAGCTTGATGATTTTACATATTATGCGGAAGGTCTGAATCATTCCAATTCATTTCTTACCGCGTTGAGGGTTAGAAATGCACATCTCTACTTATGCTTATTTTGGTTTGTTAACCTTATTCATGTTTGCTTTGGATGTATGGCAAACACGTAATGGTAATGTCACGATTAAAAAAGCCGCCATCTGGAGCCTTTTTTGGGTTTTCCTCGCGTTTTTATTTTTTATCTCTCTATATGAATTCTGGCCTGTATTTGAGCCGGATAGTGCCTATACCCCTCATGCGGCCGCAACAGCTTTCTTAACCGGCTTTTTATTAGAAAAATCCTTGAGTGTAGATAACCTGTTCGTGTTCGCGTTGATCTTTGGTCGCTTTGCGGTTCCACAAGAATTACGCCCAAGAGTGCTACTTTGGGGGGTGATTGGGGCCTTAATTCTGCGTGGTATTATGATTGCAGTCGGCGCGGAGCTATTGAATACCTTCCACTGGGTGTTATACCTATTTGCGTTCTTCTTAATTTGGACAGGGTATCAATTAACCAAACCAGAAGAAGAGGAAGAAGAGCAGGTGAACTCTTTACCTGAGCGTATTGTGCGTAAGTTCTTCCGAGTGAGTGATTCATATCAAGGGACTAAACTATTTGTACGCGATAATCTTGGTTTGTTAGCCACACCATTAGTGGTTGTGGTGGCTGTAATTTCGATGACAGATGTGATGTTTGCTTTGGATTCTATACCGGCTATTTTTGCTGTGACACAAGAACCGTTCTTAGTGTTGACCGCGAATGTATTTGCTTTGCTAGGGCTTCGATCGCTGTATTTTGTACTCGAAGGTATGCTTGATAAGTTTGTGTATTTAAGACCAGCACTTGCCTTTATTATGATCTTTATTGGTTGCAAGATGTTGTTAATTGGAACGCCTTATGCGATTCCAACCATGGTGTCGCTGTTGGTTCTTTTAACAACCATGACCATTGCGGTTATTGCTTCAATCATTAAAGATAAAAAGTCGAATAAAGCTCTGGATAATTGATTGATAAGTCAATCTAAATGGTTTGGGCTAGTAATTAGACAGTAGAAAAAGAAAGGCTGAAGGTTCAATGAATGGACCTTCAGCTTTTTTCTATATAAAGATATTATCGAAAAATAACGTATTTTCCGTCATCTCAATAAAAATCAAGAATAGAATGCTGGAGCAAATGTCTGAATAGTAACGGTTTCACCAGCTTCTACACTTCCACGCTCACTTTCTAAAACAATAAAGCAGTTTGCTAGGCTCATTGAACGGAAGGCTCCAGAACTTTGATTACCAGTGCTGCTGACTTCAAATTGCCCATATTCGTTTATGCTATAAATTCCACGTTGAAAGTCAGTACGTCCTGGGAATTTTTTAAATCCGGTCATCGCTTTTGCAGGAATAGTGGGTTGAGGTTGCCAGTTTGAATGCCCACATAATTTAGCCAATAGTGGCTGAACTAAAATATAAAGCGTTAAAATGGCTGAAACAGGGTTACCCGGTAAGCCGCAAAAAATCGCATCAGAACTATGATCTTGAGAAAGCAATTGACCAAAAGCAAAAGGCTTGCCTGGCTTCATGGCAATTTTCCAAAAACCAACTTTACCCAACTCTTCCAATATTTCTTTGGTGTAATCGGCTTCCCCAACACTCACACCACCAGAGGTAATCACAACATCGGCTTGTTGTTGAGCTTGAATGAACGTTTGACGAAGCTTTACTTTATCATCTGGAATAACACCTAAATCGATAGCTTCACAGCCAAACTTTTCGAGCATGATTTTAATGCCGTAACGATTGCTGTCGTAGATCTCGCCATCTTTTAGTTCAGTACCTAGTGGTTGTAATTCATCACCAGTTGAGAAAAAAGCCACTTTGGGTTTATTTAAAACGGTTAAAGAAGGGATGCCTAATGTTGCCACCATTGGAATATCACGCGGAGTAAGCCGATGACCTTTAGGTAGCACTAAATCATTTTGGCCGATATCTTCGCCCAGCGTACGTATATTTTGGTGTTTTCTTAGGGGCAATGCTTGAGAGAAATTGACTTCTTCACCATTGACCGTTGCTTGTTCCTGCATGATAACAGCATCACAACCCGCAGGAATTTTAGCACCCGTCATAATTCGAATGCAGCTACCTTTTGGCCAATCTCCCGAGAAAGGAATACCGGCGAAAGACTTACCGACCACGGTTAAAGTTGTGGTGGTTGATAAGTCATCAATCCGAACGGCATACCCATCCATAGCCGAGTTATCAAATGGTGGTACATTAATTGGAGAGTGAAGGTCTTGCGCTAATACGTAGCCAACGGTGTCGGAAAGTGGCTTATTTGTAGTGTGATTGATTGGAGTGATGACTTCTAACATTTTGGTAAGAGCATCATCAATAGGCATTAAGCCTGGGTTCGCACAGCTATCCATGGTATTTCCTAATTTGATTTGATAGACATCATTCTAAATGGCTGAATAATATCAAAGTGAATCTCTCCATGCTTGTGTTAGCAAAGCACACACGGAATTTATGGATGTAATTATGCTTGAGAACGAGTATCCTTGTCATCAACTCAATAGTGGTATCTGGCTTCTAGTCGAGTTTTATATCGGTACGATTGGAGAAAGTAATGGCAAATTTGAACTCTCAAGTTCTAGGTGATCAAGCAGTCGCTAATGATCAAACGTTAAGTGAATCAGCACAATTAGTCAAAGCGGCGCTACAACAGCGTGGTATTGAGACTCCAATGCGCTTAAATGACACTCCTCGTGCAGAAAAGAAAGAACGCATTGAACACCACATGCGTGAAATACTAACACTTCTTGAACTTGACCTTACCGACGATAGCCTAGAAGAAACACCGCGTCGCATTGCGAAAATGTACGTTGATGAAGTATTTTCTGGTCTGGATTATAAAAACTTTCCAAAAATCACAGTGATTGAAAATAAGATGTCATGCAGTGAAATGGTGCGTGTTAAAAACATTACCGTGACAAGCACTTGTGAGCACCACCTTGTCACAATTGATGGTCAAGCCGCAGTGGCTTACATTCCTCGTGGAAAAATTATTGGTTTGTCGAAGATTAATCGTATTGTGCGTTTCTTTGCTCAGCGTCCACAAGTTCAGGAACGAATGACTCAGCAAATTTTAGTGGCTTTGCAAGCGCTTCTTGAAACGGATGATGTTGCGATTACGATGGATGCGACTCACTATTGCGTGAAATCTCGTGGTGTGATGGATGCAACCAGTGTCACCACTACCACGGCTCTTGGGGGGATATTTAAATCCAACCCAGCCACTCGTGCAGAATTCTTACACGGATTACGTTAACGCTTTTTTTAAGCCTTGATACAGTCCTGCTCAAAATATTGAAGCAAACCGTTGATATTATTGCTCTCAGTAATATCAACGGTTTTTTATTCAACATATTTGCGATTCAACCCCGCAGAATTAAAAATCAATCTTTCCACGTAATTGTTTCGTTTGGCCTCTTTTTACTTTTTGATCGGTACGCTTTCTTTGCGAGGAACGTGTCGGTGCTGTTGCTCGTC
This sequence comes from Vibrio rumoiensis 1S-45, assembly GCF_000286955.2. Taxonomy (GTDB): domain Bacteria; phylum Pseudomonadota; class Gammaproteobacteria; order Enterobacterales; family Vibrionaceae; genus Vibrio; species Vibrio rumoiensis_A. The sequence goes on along the minus strand of NZ_AJYK02000095.1, from coordinate 2,430 downwards.
GTGCTTTTTCAATTTTAATTGCGTCTAAAATGATCAGTTTTAAACGCTCTAATGCATCCTCTCTGTTTTTTTCTTGGGTGCGATATTGTTGCGCTTTGATAACAATAACACCTTCGCTTGTGATCCTTTTGTCCGATAAGCCGAGTAGCCTCTGCTTATAAAAATCAGGCAAACTTGATGCGTGTATATTAAAACGCAAATGAATAGCCGAAGAAACTTTATTCACATTTTGCCCGCCAGCGCCTTGTGCTCTAATGGCGGTCAATTCAATTTCCCAACTAGCGATTTCAACATTATTGGATATTTTTAACATAATATGATTATTAGCTCACAGAAATTTAACTATTAATGATCGAATTGTTATTAAACTTGATGGTATTCTAATCCCATAAAAATATTAAGTTTAAAAGTTTTGATTGATGTATTCAAAAAGCCAAAACGATTAAAATTAAACAGAGAGGCACGTATGGCTGTAGATGTTTCTGGTTATAAAGGGTTGATTTTCGATATGGACGGAACACTTATCGATACGATGCCTTCGCACTTACATGCATGGGAGCAAACTGCCACGCAATTTAATTTTCCTTTTGAGCAGGAATGGATACACAGCTTAGGTGGAATGCCGACTCGTAAGGTTGCGATGCAACTGAATGAAAGGTATCACATTGATATTGATCCTCAAAAAGTAGCAGATACCAAAACCAGTTTATTTAGAACTTTAATTGAAGAAGGCAGTATTATTGCATGTACTTTTCAAATTCTAAAAGAATTTTATGGGCAGAAGAAGTTGGCAATAGGGACGGGCAGTAATCAAGAAAATGCCATTAAATTACTTGAATTCAATGGTATTTTACCTATGTTGGATGCAGTGGTAACCGCCGCTGATGTCGAGAATCATAAGCCTAACCCAGATACCTTTTTACTAGCAGCACAGCGTTTAGGACTCGAACCTAAAGATTGTGTAGTGTTTGAAGACACTGAAATAGGTAAGCAAGCGGCTTTAGCAGCAGGAATGGCATGCATTATGGTCGTGAATGGACAGCTTGTCGCTTAGTGTTAAAGTTGTCTCTAATTTATAACAATGCCCTGATGAGATTAATGTCATCAGGGCATTGCTGTCATTGAGGCGGAATTGTTGTAAATCGTACCGGGCAGGTGCTATTTCATAATTTCAAGCAGCTCAACATCAAAAATAAGGGTTGCACCGGCTGGAATAGGGCCTGAACCACTTTTGCCATATCCTAATTGATAAGGGATAAACAGGCGTACTTTTTCACCTTCAACCATATGTTGCAGTCCTTCTTGCCAACCTTTAACCACTTGGTTTAATTGGAATACAATAGGCTCACCACGCTTATATGAGCTGTCAAATTCGCTACCATCAAGAAGTGTACCCTGGTAATGAACTTTTACTTGGCTCGTGGCGGTAGGAAATTCAGTGCCTGTGCCTTTATATAATACCAGATACTGCAATCCACTATCGGTGGTGATCACTCCACTTTTATGAGCATTTTGAGCTAAAAACGCATTTCCTTGCTTAATATTTTGCTCTGCTGCCTTTTGTGTATTCATTGTTCTGTATAGCAAGAATGCCACTAAAAGTAATGCCAATATAGGGAGTAGAACTTTCACCGATAGATCCTTTAAGGTTGTTTAAGTAAGAAATTGATTGTGTTGGCGATGCCTTGAATGTCTTTGTGGCCACCAATAAGTACTTCATATTTGCCATTAACAATAAACGTAGGGACAGCGTTAAAGCCGCCTTGTTTGCTAATGTCCATTGCGTTGTCTAAATAACGGTAGAGCGCTTTTTGTTGCAGTCCATCAAAGCTGTAAGGGCTGATCATGTGACGCGAAGTAAAAACTTGTTCAATGGTCTGTTGCTGTTGAGTAATGGTTGCTCCATCACCAAGTTGTACCGCAGCAAAAAGATCTTTCATCATACTTTCATCAGGAATCTGATTAAGTTGCATAACCGCGGCATAATAGATTAAAGCTGCCACTTGGGCTTGCTCATTAAAAGTAACGTGAACTTTACCAAATTTTTGGTGGGTAAGTTGTTCAAGTTCTGGCAGCGAAGCTTCCATGTTACGACAATGCCCACAGGTTAATGAAAATACTTCGGTAACAGGCTTGATGTCGGTTTGAGTTAACGGTGTCGATAACTGTTTATATTGTTCACCTAACTTAGGCGTACCACTTTCAGAACAGCCTGAAAGAAAAATAAGTGTCAATGCGAATAGAAGAAAACTTTTAAAATATTTAGGCATGAGGCTCGTTCAGCGTTGTTATATAAGTATTTATGTAGAGCGTTCAGAATAAGAAAAGTTCCATCCGAAGTAAATCATCTTTTGCTTTAAAAGTACTTAAATAATGTGTTTATTATACAAGTGTACCGCACACTGGAGCTGTACGTCATTTCCGATCAAT
>NZ_AJYK02000094.1 GCF_000286955.2 Vibrio rumoiensis 1S-45 | reverse complement strand
TTCGTGGGAGTCATTATGTCTATATATACAGCCTAGTAAGGATCGAGGATTAATGCATGATTCGGTTTTATTTAATTGTCAGCTCATTACTTGTAGCCGGTTGTGTTTCGTTTGGTCCACCTCCAATCGTCTACAAGTTTTCGGACTATGCTCATAGTGTATATACTGATAAAGGGGTTAACAAAATAGTTTATTTTGGAAGTAAAAATCATTATGTATTTACAGTTAATGATACAAAAATACAGTACCTTATAAAAAATGCTAACAAGGGAAATCTCCATATAAATATAGCATTCCATCACTTTGTTCAAAATGTCAGCGATATAATTACATTTAATCTAGTGATTGTTAGCTTTAAAATTGCGGACGCGTCTCAAGAACTAATCGAATGGTCAAGGGAGAATGGCCTCAATTATAACGATAATAGTTCCATAGGACCTGAGTATAACTATCAGGTGTATTTAGACGCTAAACGTTATCTAGCAAATGAAAATGTTAATTGTTGCATTGTAAGCAATAGCCAAAAGTTAAGTATGTCATTCGAAACGTTGGTAGACTTGAATGAAATAGAGTTGACAGAGAGCCCTGTGAAAATAATTAATGGGCAACCCTATTTAGGAGATATGTTGCTATTTGAACTTATAGATTATGGTTGGCACAACAACACACAATATCGAACTATTTTATACAAAGAAAATGTTAATGATTAAACATATAACAAACGAGTATGGCGTCAATAGTTAATTCTTAGCTATGTTTTCATCCCACATGACGCCATCTCTTAGCATCGAATTTAAGATAACAACCATCTTACGAACACAAGCAATGATAGCGACTTTTTTAGGTTTTCCAGCATCTAAAAGATGTTGATAATGAGCTTTAAAAACGGGATTACACTGCATGGCTGACATCATTGCCATATAGAGAACGGTTCTGACTTGAGAACGACCACCTTGGATGGTTCTTTTACCTTTATAACGCCCACTTTCTTTGGTTATCGGCGCCACGCCGATAAGAGAAGCCGCTTGCTTATTGGTTATATAGCCAAGCTCAGGAACGTTACTAATAATCGATGTCGCCGCAATATTTCCGATTCCAGGAACGCTTTGCAAAATAGTATTTTTGCTTTGATATTCAGGACATTCATCAATCAGCTTTATTAATTTGTCTTCTATTTTTGTGATTTGATTTTTCATTGCCGTAAGTATGGGTTTTATTGACGAGTGAAGCTCTTTAGGCAGAATTTGGATTCTGTTTTTCTCCATCGTTTGCATGGAGAGAAGCTGATTGCGTCGAATTACTAAGTCACTAATTAATCTGATATTTTTAGATTTTATCTGAGTGAGTTGAGGCTGAATAGCCTCACCATAATGAGCGATAAGCTCAGCATCTAATCGGTCGTTTTTCGCTTTTCTCCCAATTGCTCCTGCAAAGCGTTTAATATGGATAGGGTTAGATCTCGCAATAGGTAGATTAGCTTCAGCACAGGCGAGCACAAAGGGCATTTCTAGCCGTCCTGTGGCTTCAATAATAATGCGCTGAGGCGCATGTATTTTGATAGTTTTAATCGCTTCTTTAATGCCTTTTTCATCATTGGTTACAGTGAAATAAATATCGAGAGGGCGAATAAAAATATCTAATTGTGTTTTACCAGTATCAACACCGACATTAATGTTTTGAAGTGTATTAGTATTCATAATAAGCTCACTCATGCTTGCGTAATGCGGATTCGAGACCCAGTCGAGTATTCGAGGTTTATGCTTGGAGTCCAATGTAGCGTTCGTGTTTGTTATCGGTCTCTCAACAGAGGAACCAGCGTTCAATCGAACTACTACAAAGGAAGCTTTAGTTGCAGCTAAAGTCTGGGCCTCACTTTACCCAAATTTATGAGTTATTATCCATACAAGCGTTTAAGTGTGACTCGCAACGCTTGGCAGTTTAGTCTTCAAATTTGGGTTGGGTGTTTACGGTTTTAAAAGATAGTTTTGTGGTGAGCGCTGCTCGCACCTTAACGCGGCGTTAGTTTTCTAAAGGCTAGCGGTTAACTAGCTTAAGCTTATTCTCACATCAGCAATGGTGATGAAGAGTTTATTTTCAGCGTCTTCAAATGCTTGAAAACCATAGCGTTCATAGAAATGTTTCGCACCGTCTTTGGCATTAACGATAACAACTGGAAATGCAACACTATCACTTGCAGCTAATAGTTTTCTGAGTGCGTCGATAAGCAGCCACTCACCAAAGCCTTTCCCTTTGTATCGGTCATCGACAGCAAGGCGGGCAATCAGACCACCAGAGGTGGATGATTGGTGTTTTTTTTGTAACTTATCGGGCAATGCCTTTAAGTCAATTGGTGTCATTGTTAGCGTGTAAAAGCCGATGACATGTGAGTTGTTGTTATCATCTTCCAAAACAAACGTTCTGGTGTTGTCTTTTTTTGTTTGCTGACTCGCCATTACTTTTAAGTAATTATTGAGAGCTTCGATACCACAGTTGAATCGGTTTCTATCGTGTTTAGCTTTATCCAGAAGTACCGTATTCATCATTGAGTTTTGCTCTCGTATCGATCAGCAGCAGCTTTTAGTTTTGAGTTGTGTGTAGCAGGGCGGTCTAAAGCTTCCATCAGCAACATAGCATCAGCTTGGCTCAGTTTTAAAGCCTGTTCACGTTCGATGACTTGTTTAGCTTTTTCGATTGCAGCGCTTAGAACAAACGAGTTGATGCTAGACATGCCGGCGATCGCGGCAGCCTTAGTAAGTAAGTCTTGTGTGTCGACATCAACTCTAGCGGTGATGCGAGGCAAAGTAGTAGCCATAATTATATCTCCTGTTGTGTCAAAGTGTCACATAGATATTATGGTCTTAAAGTGTGCAATAAGCAATCTTTGTGTCACTTTGGCACTCAAGCTAACAAATAAGGATAGGTGTTGCGCAGCCGGAACCTTATCTGGGTGTTGAACAAGCCCGAAGTTGCTTATTATTGTAAATTGGTCGGCGCCTAGTTTTTGTCTTTCTTTTATTGGTGCCCCTCCACTGAATTGTCGCCATAATCCCTCACGCATTGTAACCCTTTCGGAAGGACATGC
>NZ_AJYK02000093.1 GCF_000286955.2 Vibrio rumoiensis 1S-45 | reverse complement strand
CCGGATAACTCGTCCCTCGTTTCCGGAATGACGATTTTGAGTGACGCTTGATTTGTGCTTTTTTGGGGGAGGGATTTTTTTAGGGCATAGACGCTTTAGAAATAGTAGCAGTATTGACTGCGATCACTGCCATTTTAGTATGAAGCTTTATTACTTGGCATATCAGAGAAAAAATAAGGCCCCTGTCGAGCCTTATATTATGTTGTCAATTTTAATCCCACTCAGGTGCGAAATCTGGATTCGCAAGACGATGATTACGATCGAGCGTGGCGATCTGTTTCATGTCATTTTCAGTGAGTGTCACTTTTGAATATTCTAAGTTACTCGCTAGGTTCTTTTCCTTGGTGTTGGAAGGAATGGTGACAAACCCTTGTTGAATAATCCAAGCGAGTACCACTTGAGCTGGTGTCGCTTGATGATTTTTTGCAATGGCACAAATAACGTCATCTTTTAGCACATCACCGTAAGCAAAAGGCATGTAGGCGGTGACTAAGATATTGTGTTGCTGACAAAACTCAACCACGGCTCGATTTTGCAAGTAAGGATGAATCTCCACTTGGTTCGTGAAAATCTTACCGTCACCTAAAATCTCAATGGCCTGCGTCATTTGCGCATTAGTGAAGTTAGACACCCCAATGTGACGGGCTAAGCCGAGATCCTGCGCTTTTTTCAGCTCAGTTAGGTATTCCGTCATAGAAACGGATTCATCTTTTAATGGCCAGTGGATCAAAAGCAGATCCACATACTCCGTTTGTAGCTTGTGTAAACTCTCTTTTAAACTTGGTAAAAAATCGGCTTGGGCAAATTTATCCATCCAAATCTTTGTGGTTAAAAAGAGCTCTGAACGATCAAGTTGGCTATCAGTGATAGCTTGACCCACTTCGGCTTCGTTACCATAAATTTGCGCGGTATCGATATGGCGATAACCAAGTTTTAGAGCCATCTCAACCGATTGATAAGCATCTTGACCTTTGAGGCGAAATGTACCCGCGCCTAGTGTTGGGATTTGCATGTTTTCTATATTTGACATTATTGATGTCCTATAACGGTATAAATTGTATTAGGTTTAGCATTGAATGACGTATTTCAGTGCTTTTCTTTGATGTTCAAATTCATTAATAGCAAGATCAAGTTTTGCAAAATCCATCATATGAATTGGATTTGGTATAATTTGTTGGTTCGAGATTTGCTTCATAAGTTCAGTCCCCATTGAAGTTAACTCTTGCCAATCGCTATCTAGTCCTTCTTGATGTAAGGCACCTAGTGCTATTTCATGCAACGAGATACAACGTTCAAAGGCTGACAGAGGTTGCTCTTCTAATCTGCCTAAAATTGAAACGAGATGTCCGTTGGCTTGCAAGGTTGGTGCGAGTTGCTTAGCGGTTTCTCGTGAACGAGTGTCTATAACGGCGAAAAATGTTCTGTCGCTAAATGTTTCGTCCATTGAGAAGCATTGTTGAGCACCAAGCTCTTCAAGTTGTGGGTGGCGATTTGGATTTGCCGTTGCAACAACGTTGAATCCTTTGTGTTTTAATAACTGAATTAAATAACGCCCCACAGCACCAGAGGCACCGCTTACCAAAACAGTCCTATTTGGTTTGATTGGCAGTTTATCGACAGCCTGCCAAGCAGTGAGCAATGGACAAGGTAGGCTCGCTGCAACTTCAAAGCTTATTTTGTTTGGGAGCGGGATTGTCACCTTTGCTTTAATGTTAATGTGCTTGGCAAAGCTACCGTTCAAATGCAGGTTTTGATGATAAGCCACACGAGTGCCAATAAGGTGAGAAAGCTCACTTGAACCGACAGCGGTTACCATTCCTGCGCCATCAACGCCCGCTACTTGTCCATCACTTAACACACCGTTGTTAATGACTTTGAAATCAACGGGATTAAGACCAATGGCATGATTTTCAATTTGAACTTCATCACTCGCTAAAGGCTCAAGCGCTTTGTCAGATAGCTTTAACTGATTGGTTTTAGATTCCACACACCAAGCTTGGGTGTTGATTACGATATTGTGTTTGTTCATTGGATCCCCTTAAGCTTCAGAATACACAGGGTAGTCGGTTAACCCTTGCTCAGCGCCACCAAACAACGTATCTGGATTATGCTCGGCGAGTGGGTACTGATTTTTGATTCGAGTGACTAAATCTGGGTTTGCCACAAATGGACGACCAAACGCCACCATATCGGCAAAGCCTTGCTCTAACGCTTGCTGGGCTTTTTCTGGATTATATTTACCCGCTAGAATGATGGTTTGATCAAAAGCCTGACGTAGGTTTTGTTTAAATGAGATTGGAGTATCTGGAGCGTCATCCCAATCCACTTCTGCGATGTGGATGTAGCCAATACCTTTGCTATTAAGTAATTTCGCCGCTTCGATATAAGTCGCTTCAGGATCAGAATCTACTGTGCCATTTAAGCAAGTGAATGGGGCAAGGCGAACACCGACGCGCTCTTTACCCACGACTGAAACCAGTTGATCGACCACTTCACCTAGGAAACGCAGGCGGTTTTCAGTACTGCCACCGTATTCATCATCGCGAAGGTTAGCTTCTGAATCGATAAATTGATTCACTAAGTAGCCGTTTGCCGCGTGCAATTCAACACCATCAAATCCAGCTTCTAGGGCATTTAACGCCGCTTGATAATATTCACCTTTCACATGCTCGATGTCGTCGTGAGTCATGGCTCTTGGTAATACGGTATCGACAAAGTTTGGTTGGTCTTCTTCATCAATGAATACTTTTACGCCTTTAGCGGCTTGTTCGCTGGACGAAATAGGTTGTACACCGCCAGTATTACTTGGATGAGTGACTCGACCTACATGCCAAAGTTGAGCGAATATTTTACCGCCTTTTGCGTGTACAGCATCAGTGACGAGTTTCCAGCCTTGAATTTGCTCAGGAGAATAAATACCCGGAGTCCAAGCATAACCTTGACCTAGTTGAGAGATTTGCGTGCCTTCAGCAATGATCAGTCCCGCTTCTGCACGTTGCGCGTAATATTCCGCCATCATGGCATTAGCGCAGCCATTTTTTGCACGAGAGCGTGTCATTGGAGGCATGACGATACGGTTGTTTAAGGTTAAACCACCGAATTGGATTGGCGTAAAAAGAGACGTTGACATAGGGTTCCTACTATTTGTTTTCTTATGAATACAAGCATGGTATCAGAGCCTTATCTTTTCACTAACATCAAAAGATACAAATTACTTTTGAATAATATGCAATAAATGTATTCTCTTATTACGGTATATGAAAGAGCATTCGTAAATGATTAAAACAGAAGATTTAATGGCTTTTCTGGCGGTGGCAGAAAGTGAGAGTTTTTCAAAGGCTTCGGTAAAGGAAGGGATTCAAATTGCTACCTTATCAAGAGCGATAGCCAGATTGGAAAAGCAACTCGATACCACCTTGTTTAATCGCACCACTCGAAAGTTAGTCATGACCGAAGAAGGTGTCGTTTTTAAAGGGTATGTGCAAAAGGCTTTAAATACCCTTGAGCTTGGTCAGCAACATTTATTGTCCCATCAAACCGAGCCCGTTGGTAAATTGCGTGTTGATTCTGCTTTTCCATTTATGATTAATCAGCTTGCTCAGGTTCTGCCTGAATTTAAACAGCAATACCCTAAAGTGGAATTAGAACTCACAACCAATGATACCGTCGTGGACTTGCTTGAAAATAAGGTTGACGTAGCAATTCGTATCGGTGATTTAAAGGATTCTACTTTGCATGCAAGAGCCTTAGGGCAAAGTCCATTAGTGTTGGTGGCAAGTCCAGATTATTTGCAAGCGAATGGTACGCCAACGCATAGTGGTCAACTGTCAGAACATAGTCTTATTGGCTTCTCACACGCTTCTCACTTGAATAACTGGTACTTAAAAGAGCCCAATAATGCGATTAATTTTGAATTAAAAGCCAGTAGTGGAGAGGTCATAAAACAGCTGTGCGTTAATGGAATGGGGATTACCGCTTTATCTTATTACATGATTCACCGTGAATTGAACGATGGTTCGTTAGTCGAAGTGTTACCTAATGCAATACACCACCCAAACCGAAGGGAATCGATTCAAGCGGTGTATTATAAGCAAAGTGCGTTAGCATCAAGAATTTCGCTATTTCTAGATTTCATTCAAGATAAGCTCATTTTAGAGCCGTAAATTGCAACAATATCTAAAATTAAAAGGGTTACTGTGTCGCCGCTTTAGCAAAGTTCGCTAAGGCGTTAGACACTTTATTTAATACTTCGTCACAACCTTGGATCTGGTGGCGTGAAGCTAAATATTTAGGGTCGTTATAAGTTAACCAAACTTTGCCACTTTCATCTTCTGAAATCAGTGCTTTTTGTGGTAGATCAATGGCGGCGGATTGTTGGCAAACCATAAGTGGAGAACCTACTTTAGGATTACCAAAAATGATCACTTTCGTTGGACGCAATTCAATATCGACTTTCTTTGCGCCAGCTGCGTGATCAACCTGCGCAAAAACCGTCATTCCTTTTGAGTTTAACGCCTTAACGAGTTTATCGGATGTCTCTTGCACGCTATGTTGACTTTGCACTTGTACCAGTCCGTTGTCTGCATTTGCCCAAGCGAGAACTGGGCTTAATAGTGCCAAGGTGCTGAGTATCACGGTTGTCCATTTTTTCATGCTCTATTCCTTAATATCCGGTAGTTAATGCGCTTGGCGTTCTTGGATCCGACGATCCAAAGAAGCCTTTATCCGTATGCATAATTGATTGAGTGCTACCCATTGCACTTTTTTCGACGACGTTTTGTCCTTTCGCTTGCAGTAGTTTGATTGTGTCTTGATTCAAGCCTTTTTCAATACGTAGTTCGTCAGGCAACCATTGATGATGAACACGTACCGCATGGGTCGCTTCGGCGATATTCATATTATGATCAATCACATTCATGATGATTTGTAGAGTAGTCGTAATAATTCGGCTACCTCCTGGGCTACCAGTTGCCAGAATAGGCTTACCGTTTTTAAATACTAGCGTCGGGCTCATGGAAGAAAGTGGACGTTTACCGCCTTCGACCGCATTCGCTTCACCACCAATCAATCCATAACCATTCGGTACACCGGGCTTGGCAGAAAAGTCATCCATCTCGTTATTGAGTAAGATCCCAGTGCCATTGGCGACCATACCCGTACCGTAAGAAAAGTTTAAGGTGTAGGTGTTAGAAATCACGTTGCCATCTTTATCCATGACAGAGAAGTGGGTCGTCTGGTCACTTTCATAAGGCATCGGCTGACCATGTTTAATCTCTTTGGCTGGGCGCGCTTTGTCTTGTGAGATTTGTTGCTGCAAACTATGAGCGTAGTCTTTGTTGGTTAAACCTTTCATGGGTACTTTTACAAAGTCAGGATCGCCCAAGTATTCTGCGCGGTCTGCATAAGCGAGTTTCATTGCTTCAGCCATCACATGTATGGTCTCGGCGGTGTTATGTCCCATTTCACCGATGCGGTAGTTTTCCAAAATATTTAAGATTTGAATAATATGAATCCCGCCCGATGATGGTGGTGGCATAGAGGCAATGCTGTAACCGCGATAACTTCCCATTACCGGTTCACGTATCACAGCTTTATAACTCGCTAAATCTTCGACTGTCATTAAGCCGCCTGCCGCAGTCACTGAATCGGCAATCGCTTTGGCGGTTTTACCTTTATAAAAACCATCACGGCCATTTTCTGCAATGAGTTTAAGGGAATTAGCGAGATCGTTTTGAATCAGTTTATCGCCAATTTGGTAGTCGGATTGACCGCCATCTTTAAAAAATACAGGTTTGCTGCTATCCCATTTTTGTAGCCGTTCTTTGGCACTTTGTAGCGAGGTATATAAATCAGGGGTAACGATAATGCCTTGTTCTGCTAATTTGATTGCCGGAGCCATTACGGTTTTTAAGTCCATGCTGCCGTAGTTTTCGAGAGCCGTGATTAGGCCCGCTACGGTACCCGGTACGCCAACCGCTAAACCATGAAAACGCGACAGTTCTTCAACCGCATTGCCATCTTCATCAAGGTACATATCTTTGTACGCTTTTGAGGGACCCATTTCACGATAATCTAAGGCAAAGGTGCGTTTCTTTTTAGCATCGTAAATCATCATAAAACCACCGCCGCCAATGTTGCCGGCGCGGGGTAAGGTAACGGCGAGCGCAAAACCAACGGCCACGCCAGCATCGACGGCATTACCACCTTTTTTTAAGATATCGACACCGACTTTGGAAGCAATCGCTTCTTGGCTGGCCACCATGCCATTTTCTGCCCAAACGGGATGATGAATACTCTCACTGGAATAAATAGCGGGGGCTTGTGCTGCAACATAGAAAGGGGGAAGTAGAAAAGAAACACAAAGTAAAACATTTGATGTGAATCGCATGTATTTTGGCATAAAACGACCTCTTGTTTGAAACGAAAGTAGGCTTTAGATGCATGACTGGGGAATCATACAGCTAAAGCCAAACGAGTAATGTAATACCAATTGCTTGATTGGTATAACAAGCTGAGCAGCCAAGTAATGAAAGTAAACAAGAGTGCAGTTGGCTGTGCTTGTATTTCATCAGTGATTAAACCGACACTAATCAGTGTGGTAGATAAATGCCTATTTAGGTAGGGAAAAAATAGAAAAGAAGAATTTTCGTACAAACTTTATTGAGAAAATTCACGATAGTATTGCTGGAAGTAAACATTAAGTGCGATGGTTTCACTGAGTTCTAAACTTTGATCTTTTAGCGCTAAAGTGAGCTGATCGTTAAAATTTTGAGCGTGTTGGCAAAACGCGTTATCGCGTGGTAAGTGAGCGTTAATAGATAGTTGGCACGCTTGATTGAACTGGTATTGATTTTGCTTTAAAGGCTTCAGAGCTTGACGTTCAGTGAAAGTAGAATGGATGTGCCAAAGAACGCCCATTGAGAGTAAGACGGTCATCAATAAGAAAAAATATCGCTCATTGCGGCTGAGCGTAAATGCTGGTTTATTTTTATGTTTAGGTAGATATGTCGCCATAAGATCATCCTTAACCAACCGGCAAGCACCAATTACATAATCATAATCGGTATTAATGAGAAGCTTCTAGTTATTTGAACCATAGGTTCATTAGTAACATCATCGTTAATAATATGCCATGAGTGAACTCACGTTAATTATCTAAGCCTGAGATTAGTCTTTGAATTTGAGGTTAATGCGCAGTAAACCCCATCAAATGGATTAATTGTTCTGCCGTTCGAATAGCGTGTTGACGATTATCTAAGCCCATTTTTTGATACAAATTGCGAATGTGTGTTTTGATGGTGGTTGGGGCAACATCAAATTCAGACGCGATTTGGTCATTGCTAAAACCGGCATAAATTAAGCCTAAAACCTGCCACTCTCTTTGAGTAAGTGGGCTAGTGCGGATCAGTTCTGGTACATCGGGTAGCGTCAGCAGTTTTTCAACAAAAGCCTCATCAAAATGAACAGAGCGAGTACGTTCTTTGCTCGACATTAATTGCAATAGGCTTTGCGCGCGATGTTGTTCAAGCTCACCTAATTGCTTATTTTTTACTAAGGCTTTAAGCAAAGGGGTTACGTGTTGAGCATCACACAAGAAATTACCTATCATTCCTGTACTGTTAGTGAGTGATAGTGCATCACTAATGTGTTTCAGCGCAGATTCTTCATCATCTTTTTTAACGGCAAGTACGGCTTCTAATACTAAATTGCGGTTTCTGTCTGCTTTTAAATTTAATGAAGTAGATTGCTTTTGAAGTTTGCTCAATATGTGTTCTGCGCGAGTTAAATCGCCGATTAATAAAGAGGCTCTGGCAATATTTCGCCATTGCAACTGTTGGAAATGGTTGACGGCTGCGCGAGGTTCTTGGCTCTCTTGTAACCACTTTTGAATTGCTGGGTTGTCATTGGTAGCTTCCCAATATAATAGATTGGCAAAATCGGCATTGGCGCGCCAATCAATATGATAACGATTGTTCGCTTGCAGTTGATTGGTTATTTCTAAATAACGAGCCGCTTTATCTAATTCTCCTCGTGAAACTGCAATTCTTGCTAGCATGGAATAACAATGAAGCGATTTCGATTTTTCATAAGGCGACATGATTTCGATACCCGCATGAGCACATTGCTCTGCTTCGTCTAATCGATTCCAACACCATAAAATTTGCGCTTTGATGCGTAACATAAATTCATGTAAAGGAAGTTGGTGAAGGTGTTGTGCTTTGACTAATTGATCCGCTTTGTTCAGTAATTCAAAAGCCGCTTGTCCATAACCTCGGGCTAATTGAATTTCACTTTGTTGTAAAATTGCCCATAAGGCTTGGTGGTAAACACCATCTTCCAACGCCATTAATTCAGTTTTGTGCATCGTCTCGAACGCTTTATCCAACTCACCGATAACATGATAGACCTCGCCAATAACAGACGTTGCCACAATGCGGCTTCTGAAGCTGGTTTCGGGTAATTGTTGTAAGGCAAACTCTGCCGTTTCAAGTGCCAGTGCGGGGTTGTCTTGGTTGATCGCTACTTGAGCAGCGAGCGCTTTGAATTCACCAATTTGGCTATCGGTTAGCTCTATGTTTCGTTGAGAAAGTTCTTCTTCTGCTTCTAAAATAAGGTTGGAAACTTGATGGTAACGATGCTGACTTTGCGCTAACCATGCACGTAATAAACATAAACGTGGTGACGTAAATAAGGCTTCGTCACTTAAGGCATTAATGGCGGATTCAAGCACTTGCAGCTCGCCTAAATTAAACATTTGCCAACCGTGATTAGACAGAATTTCAACAAGCAAAGCTTCATCCCCACTTTTTTGAGCATGAGTTAACGCTGCTTGTGGGCGATTTTGTTTCAGCCAAGCATTCGCCGCATTGTGGTGAAGATTACTGCGTTGCCCTGGAATTTGCGTATATCGTTGGTGGCGTAAAAATTCAGCAAAAAGATTGTGGAAGCGAAACCAGTTATCTTCGCCTTCCATTGGTTGAATAAATAGCCCGAAGCGATTGAGTGAATCGAGCATGGCCAATGCGTCAGAACGTCCTGTTAACTCAGTGACTAATTCAGCATTAAACATATCCAATACAGAGCATTGCAATAAGAAGCTTTGCAGATCAGGGTTAAGCTGGTCGAACACTTCTTCTGCTAAGTAATCCCAAATATGGTCTTGATTGAAGTTGGCGATAGACACCGCAGAGTTTTCTAACGTGCCGGGATACTGCTGGGCATGTAAAGCGATCAGCTGCAGAGCAGAAGCCCAGCCTTCAACTTGGGCACGTAATGACTCTAAAACATTCGTTTCATAACGATTATTGGCGATACGTTTGTGGAAAAAACGTTCGGTTTCTTCTTGATCGAATGCCAGTAAAGCGTTGTCGACTTCCATCAATAAATCGCGCACACGTAAATTGGCAATATTGAGGGGAGGGTGCGTTCGACTGGTGACAACGAGCGTAATGCTATCAGGCATGTGTTTTAAAAAGAAACGCATACCGTCATGAAGCTCATCATTGGTGATTAGGTGATAATCATCGAGCACTAAATAGGTTTGTGTTTCATTAAATCCAAACTCGGCAAATAATTCGCTAAATAAGCTAGTGAGATTGGCAAATTGTCGACGCTCAGCAATGGCTTGGGTATTCGGACAAGCATTATTAGTCGCTTTATTAAAGGCTTGCAAAAAATAGTTGGCAAAGCGAAATGTATCATTGTCGTTTTCATCAATGTTAAACCAACCAAGGTTAGGGTGATTATTTAACCATTGTGCTGCCATGGTGGTTTTGCCATAACCGGCCGGAGAGCGAAATAAGACCAACTTATAATACGGAGCATGAATCAGCGCATCGAGTAGCCGTGAGCGAAGAATAGCATTGTGTAATCGCGCAGGGCGATTGAGTTTGGAAGGTATCCACATGGCGGCGTTGAATCTCTATTTAATAGGTAAGCGAATAATTATAAAAATAAAATGTGTTATACAGATCTTGGTTTTATATTTTTTTATCGTCTGTATTTTGTAAGAACCATCTTTAATAACATATCACGCAGTGACTAAACTGATGTGATCTGACTCTGGTTTATATAAGAAACCATGCGATAGATCTCGTTTTGTTTGAAGATTTCATCTCCTACGCCCTGCTCCTCCTCCCTTTTACATTAGAGAAGGGAGGATGTTAATACGGTGATAAATCGGCAAAATTGATATCAATCAGATGAACTCAATTCCCTCAGGAATATTGTCTATGGAGTATTCAATGCAAGAGTCAAATCGCCAATCAGAATCGGTACTAAAACAAGTTGCAAGCCAAGAAGGCATCGTTGATCGTTATATTAGCGCGTGGGGAGAAGAAGCCTACGTGAGTGATACAACTATTGAAGAATTGCTACAAGCGTTAGGCTACGATACGAAGGACGAACAGCAATTATTGAACCAAGCAGAACAGCGCCATAAAGTGGATGTGTTGCCTTGTGTCAAAGTGGTTCACGCGACTAACGATGTGCATATTGAATTGCATATTGCGCCATCGGCAAGAGTGAGTGAATTCTCATGGTTGCTGATCACCGAGCAAGGTGAACGGTTTGAAGGGTATCTAGAATCTCAAGTAATTGATGATAATCGTGAGACTTTAGGTTACTTAACGTTTTCATTACCTAACACTCTACCTTTAGGCTACCACCAGTTTTCATTGTTTCGTAAGCGCCGAAATAAGCCATTTGAAATGTCATTAATCGTTACACCACAGGCGTGTTTCAAGCAAGCTGAATTGAATGAAGGGAAGCGTTTATGGGGCCCGAGTATCCAACTATATTCGGTTACCTCTGAAAACAACTGGGGTATTGGTGATTTTACTGACTTGAAATATTTGGTTAGTAAGATTGCAGATGGTGGTGGAGATTTTGTTGGGCTAAATCCGATACATTCTTTATTTCCAGCCAATCCTGAAGGAGCAAGCCCTTACAGCCCATCATCACGTCGTTGGTTAAACGTGATGTATATTGATGTTCAAGCCGTCCCTGAATTTGAACTGTGTTCAAAAGCTCAATCGATCGTTAACAATGATGAGTTTCAGAAACGCTTAG
This sequence comes from Vibrio rumoiensis 1S-45, assembly GCF_000286955.2. GTDB lineage: Bacteria > Pseudomonadota > Gammaproteobacteria > Enterobacterales > Vibrionaceae > Vibrio > Vibrio rumoiensis_A. The sequence goes on along the minus strand of NZ_AJYK02000093.1, from coordinate 30,728 downwards.
AAGCAAACCGACAAAAAGCATGGGTGGATTACACGGAAGTGTCTGCATTGAAAATGGCAGTGCTACCAGCATTGTACGAAACCTTTGTTGAATTTGAATTGGTGAACGACTCGCCCCGCGGCCAAGATTTCCAACTATTTGTACAACAAGGTGGCGAAAGTTTACTTCATCAAGCCGCTTTTGATGCTTTGCACGCGCAACTAAAAGCAGAAGATGAGTCTGTGTGGGGCTGGCCGGTTTTTGCCAACGAATACCAACATTTTCATTCACCAGAAGTACAAAGCTTTATTAAGAATAATTTTAATAAAGTTCAATTATTTATGTATTTACAATGGGTGGCTGATCAACAGCTTACCCAAGTTCAAGCATTAGCCGAAGAAAAGCAAATGGTGGTTGGTCTATATCGAGATCTAGCTGTTGGTGTCTGTGATTCTGGGGCTGAAACCTGGGCCGATAATGGTGCACTTTGCCAAGATGTCAGCATTGGTGCACCGCCGGATATTTTCGGCCCACTTGGACAAAACTGGGGGCTGCCTCCATTCAACCCATATCAACTCAAAGCGATGGCTTACCAACCGTTTATTGATTTGCTGCGCGCTAATATGCGTCATTGTGGCGCATTGCGTATTGATCATGTGCTGGGTTTATTGCGTTTATGGTGGATACCAAAAGGTAAAACCGCAAAAAATGGGGCATACATCTATTATCCAGTGGATGATTTAATGTCGATATTGGCGCTAGAAAGTCACCGACATCAATGTTCGGTGATTGGGGAAGATTTAGGCACAGTACCAGACGAAATTGTAGAAAAATTAAATGATGCCGGTATTCACTCTTATAAAGTATTTTTCTTCGAAACTGAAGATGATGGTAAATACATTGCACCTGATAAATACAAGCAACAATCCATGACGGCTTTATGTACACACGACATGCCAACATTACGAGGGTTTTGGAATAGCGCCGATTTAACCTTAGGCAAAGAGATTGGTCTGTATCCTGATGAAGAGCAGTTGCAATTGTTATTTGAAGACAGAAACACACGACGTAACCACATTATTGAGACACTTGCTTCACATGACCGTTTACCTAAAGTTACTTATGATGATCAAGGTAATGTAATGATTAATCGTGCGTTAAGTGAGGCTATGCAAGTACATATGGCAAGCGGTTCGAGTGCGTTGCTGAGCTTACAGCTGGAAGATTGGCTTGAAATGGATACACCGGTAAATGTTCCTGGCACAATGAATGAATACCCCAATTGGCGTCGTAAGCTCGCTTCCACTCTGCAAGAAATGTTTGACCGTGAGGACATTCAAAAACTTGAAGAAAATTTAACCAAAGCGAGATTAAATCAATTGCAGTAACCATTCATTCCCCTCTGTACTTGAAGGTATCGGCTTGTTGACTGCGCTAATTCACCTTCTAATCATATAGTCTAACTATGTTTATGAGGCGACATTCATTTGTCGCTTCATTCAACTTGAATGACTTTTGATGATATATGCCACGGATCTACATCGAAGACATTAAATAATTATACCCTGAACATATTTTCTTCTTTCAAATGTTTTAAACGCTGTTCAACTTTGGTTCTAAAGTGATCTCTTAATAAACGCATAGCTGGAGTGATTGATTGTCGACTGGGACAAACAAACCAGATTTCAGTTGGGGTCAATTGATACTCTGGCATAACCGTCACTACCTTACCTGTAAGTAAATCTTCCGACATATCTAAAATGGATTTGGCTGAGAAACCGTATCCTTTTACGCACCACCGACGAACTAAATCACTATCATTGGCGGTACGGTTACTTCTTAATTTTACTTTATACTCGTTAGTTTCATTGGTGAAGTGCCAAGTATCGTGAACCATATCCGATAACTGATAGTGCAGGCCATTATGGTTAACCAAATCATTGGGGTGAGTAGGCGTGCCGTGTTTTTCTAAATAGTCTGGGGTTGCACAAAGCGCTCTTGGAATATCACAAATTTTAAAGCCATATAAATTCGCATCGGTTGGTGAGCCGTAGCGTACCGCCATATCAACAGAATCACGGTAAAAATCCACATTGCTGTCGCTGATGTGCGCTTTTAAGCTCAACCCAGGGTGTACATCCATGAATTCATCAATCCAAGGTATGATGACATTTCGCCCCAAATCGGATGAAACCGAAATTCGTAATTCACCTTCGATCTTCCCTAGGTCATGTTGCATATTTTGTTTGGCGTGAGCTAGCATTTGCATCGCTTCCTCACACTGAGGTATGTAGCGTTCCCCTGCATTAGAAAGTCTTAATTGCCTTGTAGTGCGAACAAATAATTCAGCGCCTAAGAAAGCTTCAACACGCTTTACTGCAGCACTTGCGGTGGCCGTGCGCATGTTTAAATGGGTGGCAGCCGCTGTGATACTTCGAAACTCGGCGACTTTCAAAATGACTTGAAGATCTTCTAATAGCATATTATCTAATTTTATTTGATAAACTTTCTAATATTCTACTGTTTATCGGCATAAGCGCAAAGGCTATTATTGATTTCGATTTTGAAATCATTGTAAAAATAATAATAGGAATGCCAATGAGTAAGTTAACGATTGTTGCTAACATTAAAGCCAAAGCTGATCAAATTGAATTAGTGAAAACAGAATTGCTTAAACTGATTGATATTACTCGTGCTGAAGAAGGGTGTATTCACTATGATTTGCACCAAGATAATCAAAACCCAGCACATTTTGTTTTTTATGAAAATTGGCAAAGTGAAGCCTTGCTGCAAGTGCATTTAGCCAATCAACACCTGACGGACTTTAGACAAGCTACAGAAGGGTGCATTGAAGAATTTACCCTAAATAAAATGACGCAGATTGGTTAATATAAGATCGCGTAGCCTTTGAAATAAAAACTATCTGCAATAAAAAACGAGATCGCAATGATCTCGTTTTTTGTTAGAAAAGCATCGGCTTTATGCTTAATTATTTGGAACTTTCGTGCCTAAATGCAGCCAAGTTTCGAGGACAGTATCAGGATTTAATGAGACCGAATCGATGCCTTGTTCCATTAACCATTGAGCTAAGTCATCGTGATCCGATGGGCCTTGACCACAAATTCCCACGTATTTTCCTGCTTTATTGGCCGCTTTAATTGCCATTGACAGCATGGCTTTCACTGCTGCATTACGCTCATCAAACATGTGGGCAATTTCACCTGAATCTCGGTCCAGACCAAGAGTTAATTGCGTCATATCATTAGAGCCAATCGAGAAGCCATCAAAGTATTTTAAGAAGTCTTCTGCCAAAATGGCATTAGATGGCAGTTCACACATCATAATGACTTTAAGGCCATCTTCGCCACGTTTGAGATCGAACTTCGCCAGTAAATCAATCACCGATGCCGCTTCTGTGGTGGTACGCACAAATGGGATCATGATTTCAACATTCTTTAATCCCATCTTGTTACGAACGCGTTTCATTGCTTCACATTCCAAAGCAAAACAATCTTGGAATTTAGGTGAAATGTAACGAGAAGCCCCACGGAAACCTAGCATTGGGTTTTCTTCGGTTGGTTCGTAGTTGATGCCGCCGACTAAGTTGCGGTATTCGTTTGATTTGAAATCCGACATACGAACAATCACACGTTTTGGCCAGAAAGCGGCCGCTAACGTCGAGATCCCTTCGGTCAGTTTCTCAATGTAGAACTCTACAGGATTAGCGTAACCGACAATGCGTTCATCGATTTCCGCTTTCAGTTCGTCTGATTGTTCATCGTAGTTAAGCAGGGCTTTCGGGTGAATACCGATCATCTTATTAATGATGAATTCTAAACGAGCAAGGCCAACCCCTTCGTTTGGAATACACGCAAAATCAAATGCGCGATCTGGGTTACCGACGTTCATCATCACTTTCAGTGGTAAGTCAGGTAAATCGGTTACTGAAGAACGTTTGATTTCAAAATCGAGCTCACCGTCATAAACAAATCCTGTCTCACCTTGTGAGCAAGAAACCGTAACAGACTGTCCATCTTTGAGTAGGCTGGTGGCATCGCCACAACCAACGACGGCAGGAATGCCAAGTTCACGCGCGATGATCGCCGCATGGCATGTACGGCCACCACGGTTTGTCACAATCGCAGCGGCTTTCTTCATTACTGGTTCCCAGTCAGGGTCAGTCATGTCCGCAACCAGTACATCACCGGCTTGCACTTGGTCCATTTCATCTAAGCTTTTTACAACGCGAACCACACCAGAGCCAATACGTTGACCAATGGCACGGCCTTCAATAAGGACTTTACTTGATGCTTGCTCGTTTAATTGGAAGCGTTCCATTACTTGCTGATCGTCACGAGAACGAACCGTTTCAGGACGCGCTTGTACAATCAGCAGCTCACCGGTAACACCATCTTTTGCCCACTCGATGTCCATTGGACGACCGTAGTGTTTTTCGATGATCATGGCTTGTTTCGCCAGTTCTTGAATTTCATCATCGTTTAAAGAGTATTGGCGACGTTCTTCATCGGTGGTATCGATTACTTCAACTTGAGTGCCAATTTCTTTACCATCGGCATAAATCATTTTGATCTGTTTTGAGCCGAAAGTACGACGGACTACCGCAGGATTACCTGCTTGTAGCGTTGGTTTATGTACGTAGAATTCATCAGGGTTCACTGCGCCTTGCACGACCATTTCGCCCAAGCCCCAAGATGAGGTGATGAACACAACTTGATCAAAGCCTGATTCAGTATCAAGGGTGAACATGACACCAGACGATGCTTTGTCTGAACGGACCATGCGTTGAATACCAGCAGACAGAGCCACGCCTTTATGGTCAAAACCTTGGTGTACGCGATAAGAGATCGCACGATCGTTGAAAAGAGAAGCAAAAACATGTTTCGCCGCTTCGATAACCGCATCAATGCCACGAACGTTTAAGAAAGTTTCTTGTTGACCGGCAAATGAGGCATCCGGTAAATCTTCTGCTGTTGCTGATGAGCGAACGGCCACAGGAAGCATGTCGTCGCCATTACCAAGTTGTTGATAATAATCTCGAATACCTTCTTCTAACTCTGGTGGGAAAGGAGCGTCCAATACCCATTGGCGAATGGTGGTGCCTGCTTTTTTTAATGCGTTGACATCATCGACATCCAATTCATCAAGTAGTTGATAAATTCGATCATTTAATTGGTTGGCTTCTAAAAATTGGTTAAAAGCAAAAGCGGTTGTGGCATAACCATTTGGCACTTTTACGCCAGCATTTGAAAGATTGGCAACCATCTCACCAAGAGATGCATTTTTGCCCCCGACTTTATCAACGTCGTTCATAGATAAAGCATCGTACCAAACCACATTCTGATCCACGGCATGTCTCCTAGACTTTATATTGGATTAAGTTTTGTTTCTTATACTATTAAATCGTGTTTCTCACTCGTAGAGTGTGGGCAAAGTCTCAATCAATTGCATTGCTGTAGCGAGAAATTCACGACTGATTCACAATGTAATTCACTTTAGCGACTTTACTGTAAATATTCTGTGAAATTATAGTTGTAAATATTTACAACTTTTAACTTACAGCACGCCATAAAGGATTCAACTTCTTATGCAGAGCAAAACAAATTTTCGTGATGTATTTTACATTTCTGATGGAACGGCAATCACTTCTGAGACATTAGGCCATGCGGTACTTGGGCAGTTTCCAATAGAAATTGCTCAAAAAACGTTACCATTTGTTGAAACGGTAGAGCGTGCGGAGCAAGTAAAAAACCTGATTAATCAAAAGGCTAGAGAATCTAATGTAAAACCATTGGTCTTCTTTTCTATTGTAGTACCAGAAGTTAAGTTGATCATTGAACAGGCCGATGCGAACTTTTACGATGTATTGAATTGCTTGGTGGAGCCTTTAAAGCACGATTTAGGCTTAGAGCCAAGCCCACAATTGCACCGTTCTCACAGTATTAAGAAAGATGCCGCCAGTTATCAAAATCGAATTGCGGCGGTTGAGTACACGTTGGCACATGATGATGGCGTGTCGTTAAATAACCTGGATCAAGCCGATATCATCTTGCTTGGTGTGTCTCGTTGTGGAAAAACACCCACCAGTTTGTATCTTGCAATGCAGTTTGGTATTCGAGCAGTAAACTACCCATTTATCGAAGATGATATGGCGTCATTAAAGCTACCAAAAGAGATAGAACCCTATCGTTTCAAGACATTTGGCCTCACAATCGATACTGAACGCTTAATGGCGATTCGACACGAACGTTATGCAAATAGCGATTATGCGAGCCAAGAACAGTGTGAAAAAGAGCTCAATCGAGTGGAATCTTTGTTTCGACGTGAAGCAATACCATACTTAAATACCACTACATTATCGGTAGAAGAAATTTCGACAAGGCTTTTAGAATTGAGTGGATTGAAGCGATCTATGTGGTAATAAAAATGTTCAATAGATAATTTTCATCAAAAATTAACAAGGTGTGATGGCGTGTTTTTTTGTTGGAAAAGACGACAAATGATGTAAGGCTAAAGCTAAAATACACCTAAGTAACATTTTAATGCTGCTGAGGTGTTTACCTAATTATTCTTCGTTCAATAAGCCATCCATTTAATTTTTTTCGTTAAAGTTATCAATTACGAGCACATTTATTTTTTGGCAGTTATAATCACGTTTTACTTGAGACTGACGTTGCTATGATCGACCTACTGCTCCATTTAAAACCTGATGCGCTGTCCACAACTCAATTTTTTTTGCTGATTGGATTAAGTGGCTTCACTTCCATGCTTAACACCATTATTGGTGTGGGAGGGGGCGCGACCTTAATTGCGTTTATGATCACTATGATGCCTGCTGCTGCGGTTATTCCTGTTCATGCGATTGTACAATTGGGATCGAATGCTGGGCGAGCGGTGTTAATGCGTCGTCATATTCAAAAGCAATACCTTGGTTGGTTTTTTGTGGGTAGCGTGGTTGGTGCGATCATTGGCGGTAATATTGCTTTAAATCTTCCAACAAAATATTTAGAGCTTATTTTAGCTGTGTTTATTTTGATCAGCAGCTGGGTGCCGATTAATTTGAGTTTTAAAGGTAGAAAAGGGCTGCTTGGAATTGGTGCATTTACGGCTTTTTTAACCATGTTTGTCGGGGCTACTGGGCCATTTTTGATTGCGACGGTTAAAAACCTTCTTCCTGATCGCCGTGAGCTAGGCGCGACCATGGCATGTTTCATGTCGATTCAACATGTGATTAAAGCGGTAATTTTTGGTTTACTTGGTTTTGCTTATCAGCAATGGCTAGGGGTAATCGGATTAATGATCCTCGTAGGCTTTGGCGGAACCTATATTGGTAAGCATGTCTTAGATAAAGTATCCAATAAGCACTTCCATGTTGTGCTCAAAGTTGCGTTAACCGTGATCGCTTTGAATTTGATTTGGAGCTTTTTTACGGCTTAATAAACCGATGATTTGGCTTGTGGAATAGGAAAAACTTTATCGTACGCCAAATTATAAACAAACGCATACACTAAGTAGAAGACCACCATGCCTAGGTCTAGAATTAGAGCATCAATAAGGCTAATCCCTAACCACCAAGCCAAGATAGGTAAGGTGATGAAGAGCAAGCCGAATTCAAATACGATAGCATGTATAATGCGTATTAAAGTGGTCTTATGAAGTTGCCCGGTATGCTTCAACATGGCTTGATCAAATAAGATGTTGTAGAAATAATTCCACACCGTCGCAATGATGGAAAACACCACTGCTAACACGCCTATTTTCCCCATATCCATATTGAATAGTTTACTAATACCAAAGATCAAAATAACTAATCCTATTAGTTCAAAGCCAATGGTGTGCCTTAACCGGTCTAATTTACTGCGCATTTTTCCTCACTGTATTCATTTCTATTCTCTAAGAATCGCTATGATTCCGTTTTCTTAATATCGCTATTATTAATGTTTATTTAGATATATGGTAGTTAGTAACCATCTATAAAAACGATAGTTGGCTTTGGTGACAGAGGGAGATTACATGCGCTTTTCTATTGAACAATTACAAGCTTTTGTCGTGTCGGCTGAGCAAGGGTCGTTTTCTGCGGCGGCTCGTCATTTGGGCAAAGCACAATCGGTGGTGAGTACCGCTGTTTCGAATCTTGAAGCTGATCTGAATTTAAGCCTGTTTGACCGAACCACTCGTTCACCTAAATTAACGGTGCACGGGGAAGTCTTGTTGGTCAAAGCCAAGCGAATATTGAATGAATGCGGCATCTTCTTATCTGCTGCTGATGCTTATCAGGTAGGTATAGAAGAGAAAATTACGTTAGTGGTTGAATCAATGGCGATGACGCATTCTGTTGCAGAAGCCTTAGCCCAATTTGAACAAGCTTATCCATTGGTGGAAATTGAAATACTGCACGTTAATGAAGGTGAAGTTTTAGAGTTTATTCGCGATGGACGCGCTCAACTCGCCATCATGCAGCAATTAGAATTTCTTTATCCTGGGGAAATTGAAGTCCACGGTTTAGGCTTGTTGGAGTTTTGGTGTGTGACAGGAATGTCTCATCCTTTAGCGCGTGAACAACAGGTTACTTGGCAAATGTTAGAGCGGCATCGTCAATTTATAATTTCTGGGCGTTATGGAAAAGATGCGCCACGTTGGCGAGTGTCTGATCAAGTGTGGCGAACAGAAAGCGCTTACTCAACCATTCCATTACTACAACGAGGATTGGGTTGGGCTTCCTTACCTGCTGATTTGGTGCGTGATCTTGTTGGATCTCAGCAACTTAAACGCTTAGATCTGGCCTTTGAATCTCAGCCTTGGCAGCAGGGCATTGATATTATTTGGTCAACCCAACATTCGCAAGGTCAAGCAACGAAAACATTATTAGAGGAGTTAAAGCGAATTACTCTGTAATTTGAAAAGTTGCATCAAGAGACATCCGTTATTTCTGAAAATAGAAAACGTATATTCACATAGTGAATGTTAAAAAGATTCTATATGATGAAGAAATAACAAAAATGATGACAAGGAAGCGTCATATACCATGAATGATCATACCCAGCTTGAACCGACTCCATCACCGCAACCGACATCTTGGTTTAATATCGGCCATATTTCTGCCGGATTTAGTGCGGTACTGATTGGCTACACCAGTTCGGTGGTGATTATTATTCAAGCGGCAACCGCAGCGGGAGCCTCTGCTTTGCAAATTGCCAGTTGGTTGTTGGTGTTAGGTGTGACGGTTGGTGTGAGTTCGATTGCTTATTCTTGGTATTACAAAATGCCGGTTTTGATGTCGTGGTCAACGCCGGGCGCAGCCATGTTAATTGCCGCAGTTGCTCAATATACCTTGCCACAAGTTATTGGCGCTTTTGTTATTTCTGGTTTCTTGTTGCTGCTCACTGGGCTTATCACACCGCTGAGTCGGTTGTTAGAAAATATTCCCACGCCATTGGCGACCTCGATGCTTGGCGCTATTTTAATTCCATTTTGTTTGAAAGCATTTACCCCAGTGACCACTAGCCCTGTTATTTTTGCCATCATGATTGTGACCTTTTTTATTGCTAAACGATATTTACCTCGTTACGCCATGATGCTTTTGCTGGTGGTTGGGATCGCGGCCGCTATATTCAGTGGGGCGTTTTCAGGCCAAGACATATCGCTAAATATCGCGGAACCAATATGGGTCACCCCAGAATTTGATTGGATGGCGATGGTCAATTTAAGCATTCCGCTTTATATCATTACCATGCTGTCTCAAAACTTACCCGGCTTTGCCATGCTCAGAAGTTATCAATATGAGCTGCCCGCGAAATCTTTATTTATTGGGACCGGTCTATTAAATATGCTGACTGCCCCTTTTGGTGGGTTTAGCCTTAATTTAGCGGCAATTTCAGCGGCAATGTGTATGAATGATGATGTTGATACTGATAAAAACCAACGTTACAAGGCATCAATGTGGGCTGGGGTGATTTTTATCCTTGCTGGATTATGGGCAACGGCGGTGGTGGCGATTTTCTTAGCATTACCGAAAGAAGTTTCACAAATTCTCGCAGGTTTGGCATTACTCGGAACCCTATTGATGTGTTTGCAAACAGCCTTTGATAATGCAGAGTATCGAGAGTCTTCACTTTATACTTTTTTAGTCACCTTATCTGGCATTACTTTGTTTGGTATTGGTTCCACTTTGTGGGGGCTAATGGCAGGTTTAGTACACCAAAAACTAATGCATAAGAAGAAGGGATAAAGCATGGTAATTCGATCATTAATCTGCGGTTTTAGTCTTTTCGTTTGTTTTAGCGTCAGCGCGACCACTGTGATTAATGTGACGGATTTTAATCAAGATAAAATCAAACGTTGGGAATCAAAATCCATCTTAGACGAGACTCATTATAACGTTGAAGAATATAAAAATCGGATTGCTTTAAAAGCGGTAAGTGACCATTCTGCTTCAGGTTTGATTTTAAAAGAGAAAATCGATTTATTGAAAACACCTAATATTAGTTGGAGTTGGCTCACGAGTAATACGCTTCCATCCCTTGATGAAACGACCAAAAAAGGTGATGACTATGTTGCGCGGGTATATGTTGTTATCGATGGTGGAATGATGATGTGGAACACCAAATCATTAAGCTACGTATGGTCAAGTAATCAGAGCCAAGGACAAGTGTGGGATAATGCTTTTACTGGTTCTAACGTTCAAATGATTGCGGTACGTGGCAAACAAGCAAAAATACAACATTGGTATGACGAAAAACGCAATGTGTACCAAGATTTGATCCAATATTTTGGTGATAAAGGCAGCGATAAAGCAAACCAAAAAGCTTATCGATACATCGACATTATCGCCATCATGACCGACACCGATAATAGTGGCGGTAAAGTAGAATCTTACTATGGCGATATTGTGTTTAGTAGGGAGTGATTGATTTAGGTTGCTTACTGCTAAGCAAAAAACATCCGCCACCATATCCCCGGTAAGCTGGTAAATCCGGTGGTGTAGTATTCAAGCTTTCCATTTTTAAAAACCATCAAGGTTGGTGTGACTTGCAAAGACCAATCACTGGATAGGCGGTGGTTGTTATCGTTAATTGTCTCGAATTGATATTCTTTATATTGTAAATATTGCTGTAGTTTTTGATCCTCACCAGAGCGCACCGCAACACTCACCACAGGGTAGTATTTCGATATTTGATTGACTGCCGGGCTGACGAAGTTACAAACAGAACACCATGTTGCCCAGAAATACACAAGCACGGCCTTGTCTTGACTCAGGGTTGCAATATCAACCGACTTACCTTGTAAGGTGATGCCTTGCAGTGGAGGCAAGTTATCGCGTGGAATGTCTTTGCCGCGCCATAAATCCATTGCAGTGGTAATGACGATGGCAAACAGCAGCCACAGCATTAATTGCTTTAACCAACCCAATAACTTTTTAGAACGTGATTTTGTTACTTTGTCAGTACTCATGTTTTGACTCGCTTATTTGGTGTTGATTAAGGTTTTGACGATGCTTTTTTAATGGCATTTAACACCAGATCGCTGGAGAGGATCTCGGGAAACTGAATGCCTTGAGGCGCGCTCGGGCCATAAACAATATTAAATGGCACACCAAAACGGTTATGGCTTTGTAGATATTGAGTCACTGATTTGGAAGGTTTGGTCCAATCCCCTTTTAATAACACGATGTTTTCTTGTTGCAGCGCACTATAAACAGGATCTTGTAGAAGAACGCCGACTTTATTCGCTTTACAAGTGATGCACCAATCGGCAGTCACATCGACAAAAACGGTCTTTCCTTGGGCAACGTACTGGCTGATGTGATCTTGATTAAGGGGGGTCCAAGTGAGCTCTTCTGGTAAAGGTTTTGCCCATTGATTCATTGTGCTTATTGCAATGATTGCGGAGAGTAAAACGCTGAGACCAATAAAACTGGCGACCGCGCTTGCCCCGTGTTTTTTCCCCATCAAAACCATAAAGGCCAATAGAGTGACGATGGCGATGATCCAAAGATAGCTTGCAGCCACAAAGTTGGCTAACAAAGTGATGAGCCATAAACTGGTCAGTAATAACAGAGCTGAGAAAAACACTTTGACGATGCTCATCCAGCGACCGGGCTTTGGCAAGTAACTAGCAATACGAGGGAAGGCGGCAACGATAAGCCAAGGAAAGGCCATACCGACTGCTAAAGCAGTAAAGATCACAAATAAGCTTAAAGTATCCGCACCAAGGGCAAAGGCAACCGCTGTACCCAAGAAGGGGGCGCTGCATGGCGTGGCTAATAACGTTGCAAACATACCTTGTAAAAAGTGCCCACGGTTATGGTTTCCGCCAGTGGTGGCCAATTTAGTTTGCATGTTGGCAGGGAGGTTGATTTCAAATGCACCTAACATGTTAAACGCAAATAAAGTGGTAACCATCGCCATAAACCCAATGAACCAAGGGCTTTGGAACTGTATGCCCCAACCGATAGCTTGACCGGTGAACTTGAGCACTAAAATGAACGCTGCCAATAACCAGAATGAAGTCAAGATGCCTAAAGCGGATGCAAGGAATTGTTGGCGAATTTGGTTGCGCTGCAAGTTGGGAGCCGCAATCACAGAATTCAGCTTCATCCCTAACACCGGTAACACACAAGGCATGATGTTTAATATCAACCCACCCAAGAAAGCCAGTAATATCATGCTCAATAAATTAGGACTGGTTAAAGTGATCAATGTTGGCACAACCGTGGCTGAATATTCTACGGCACGTTCTTTATCGAAAATGGTCACATTTAACGATTTATTGAGTAAATCTGGCTTGCCAAGCCAACTCTCACCACTAAAAACGGCCACCCATTGCTGGCTGTTTGTGTCGCCTTGGTTTGCGCTTTCATCTGCGTTTTGAGCTAAGCGAATCAATTTAAAACTGGTGTCGGGTTCGCCATCAATAATAATAGTCGGCTGTTGCCAATGGGGGTCATTAAGCCTCACTTCAAGTTGGCCTTTGCTATCATCCCACCCAAGTGTCACAGCCGGTTTTTGATTCTTTATGTCTTTTACTTTTAGGGGAACCAAAGATTCCGCTTTGTTATAAGCAAACATCGCATCAGGATCGGCTTGCAATGCATTCGCCGTAAAATCTAGGTTGATCTCATAGTCAGTAAGTACACAAACCGTGGTGCAAGTCGATAAAGTAAGCGTGCCGCGAAGTTGAGTTGGGGCTGAAATATCCTCCACATGAATGGTCAATGGAAAAACAGTATCGCCTTTGTATCCGTGGGTTTGCAGCCCTAATAAAGAAAAGGATTGTGGGATAGGCCATTGCCAATCGACGTGCTTTAAGTTGGTTGAATGATCCCATTTTATATTGGGTGCGATGCCTGCTTGACCGGGACTGCGCCAATAGGTTTTCCAGTCACCTTCAAGTTTTACTTCGAGTACCGCAGGTAAGGTTTTTGCAGCAGAATTGACTTCCCCTGTCAGTATTAAACGCGCTTTGGCGGGGGGATGGTTGTCATTGGTAAGCCAGCCGGTTGAAGCGGCTAATACAGAACTACTCGTATAGATCAGAATGAAGAAAGCGAAAGTACTGAGAATGTATTTTTTGATGGATAAAGTAATGATAGTCGACCCCTTTATTAGATGGTTTCATCATACGGTGGCAAAAAGAGAAGACCAGAGAAATGTAGATATTATTCATAAATAGATACAATCATTTAATGTTGAGGTGGTAATGATTTATGTATGAATGAATAACCAATGGCTTATTGTTACTCGTGTTTCAATAAGCCATTGTTCTTGATGGTGAAATTGCGCTTAATAATAAGGGCTAAGTTAACGCTACAGCGCTATAAAGAACTCACTGCCGCAAGGTGCTTTTCGTGTTTAAAGCTTAAATCCCCCCAATCGATAATATTGTCATTGTCAGACAGTTCATACACTTTATGTTGTGCTAAATGATTAATGATCTTGGCTGCTCGCCAAGCGGCTAAGCTGAGCTGTGGTTCGGCTATACCGTGGTTATCTGTGCCTGAATTTACAATGTAAATATTGTTTTTCCCCATACCTTTCCATTGCAAACAATAATCAGAAGAAAGAGCCATTCGATCATGTTCATCGGTGTGCATCTGAGGTTTAATCGATTCTAAACATTTTGGTAGATCATGGTTGAATCCAGTACAAAGTATGACGACATCAGCGGTTATCGTTTGCCTTTGTTTGCTGAGTCCGTGTTCAATATCTAATTGGTATTGTCCGTTTTGCTTACGACTTGAGATTAACGTTTGGTGAGGGCTTATTTTCCACCAACTTGGATTTCTCAGCACATATTTATCGTGATAGAGCGAACGGTAGATATTTTGCAAACAATCTGACGTGACACCGTCACTTGCAAGCTTTTGATGAGAAACTTCTTTCTGCTTGTTGGCACTGTCCAGTTGATAGAATTGATCCACATAGTCAGGCATGAAGTATTGATCGGTAAAGCAGCCTTCATCCAATTGTTCGATATTGGCTCGTCGTGTAATCCATTCAATGTGTGCGGGTTTGCCGAAATGTTGATCAAAGCTGTGTTGAAATATATCTGCGCCTGTTTGTCCACCACCGATAATTGCAACGCGTTTTCCAGTAAGATCGGGTGCTCGTAATGCTAATTCACTCGCATGAAAACAGGTGTCTGATACTAGCCCTTGAATACAATCGGGTACATGAGGCTGCATTCCTGTGCCAATGACAAGGTGTTGGCTGGTAAAGGTTTCGTTCTCGGTAGTCACACTGAAGTGATCGTCATGGAATTCGATGTTTTGTACATCACAATCAAATTGGGCATTCGGTAATTGGTGCGCTGTCCAAGCCAGATAATCAGAGAACTCAAGGCGAGAAATGACAGATTGACCAGAGGCACAAAATGGATAGAACTTTCGTTGAGTCACCAAATAATTTAAAAAACTATAAGGGCTCGTTGGGTCAACGGCTGTCACTAGATCTTTTAAGAATGAGGTCTGCATTTTCGCATCACTGAGTAATAGTCCCGGATGCCAACTGAAGTACGCTTTTCTTTCTAAAAATCGGGTACTCAGTTCGGTTTTTACTTTATCGGCGAGTGCAGCAATGCTTAAATTAAATGGACCTAATCCTATGCCGATACAATCAAGTCTTTGGCTATCATTGGCGCTATGGTTTGTTGGGCTAGTCATCATGTTATCCCTACGTTTATGTTTATTCATTAAAAGATGATGTTGCTAAAGAAAGCACCACGTTCACATTGCAATAATGCGGCTCTCTTGTGAGGAAAATCGAATTCAAATTGTTTTTGCATCCCAATGCGCTCGGTGAGTTTCACCACGCGGTGGTTTTTTGCGTTAGGCTCGCCATGTAAGCGCATGGTTTTTGGTTCACTTAAATAGCAGTAATGTAAGATGGATTTTCCCCACGCATCAAAGAAAGTGCCGCCTCGATAATCGAAATTACCCACGAGAATATGCACACCACGGTCATAATCTTGGTAATCGTAATATGGGCCTAAACGATCTTCTGGTGTCCAGTACACTTCAAAGTAACCAAAAGGCACACCATCAAATTCACCGATGACGGCAAATTGATGCGGATCTTGTTCCAGCTTGGCTAGATATTCTCGGTGCATAGATAAACTGCCTTCCAATTCCCAAATAGGGTGAATAAGAGGGTGGTTATGCCATTGATGGAATATTTCAAGATCACGATCAGCATCGATCACTCGGAAGGTTAATGTGCGTTTTAAGTGATAGCAGTAACGTTGAAATACTTGACCCACTGGCTTTTGAGGACGAAGCGGGTGTGAGATGCCATTGGTGGCGGTTTGTGCTTGATAGGGAATGTCAGTTTGTTCAAGGTGCCAAATAGGGGAAGCTTGCAAAAAAACCTCACGTTGCATACTTCCATCATTAGCAATGTGTTGTTGAGCAAAGCTAGGCCAAGTAATACTGGTTACTTTGTCGGTTTTAAAAGCATAAAAAGCATGCTCTAAAGCGCTCCACCACAATAACGGATCTTCAATGTTGGCATCAAAATAGATGTTGTCATCACGCGTGACGACATCAAACTCGGCTTGCTTTTGTCCAAATTCATACACAGTGAAGCTTTGGTGTGCAGGCTGTACTAGGGCAGAGTTATCTTCAATACTTGCATTCAGTTCTATGCATACATTGCGCTCGGTTGTAATCGGTTTATGTACTCTTTTTTTATCATTCTCATCGAAGAATGGATTCGAAATATCGCAGTAAATCTTACTTGGATCAGGCAAAGTAGCTTCGTTGAAATCGGAAAGAAAACATAAGAAATTGCGCTTCCAATATAAGGTTGGTGAATCAAGTAAGTAGTCGTAAAAGCTTGAGTCTTTAGGGTGCGCTTGGCGTAAAGCCGAAAACTTATGTTGGCAAATACGCCAAAGTAGCTGCTCTTTAATGCCATGATCGGCGGCAATAGCGGTAATCGTGTTTAATAGCGTATTGCCAATTAAGTAGTAGGCAAGGTAAGGGTTCACCTTGTTTTTTTGCACAAAGTATTCAGGCTTCAGACCATTAAACACCGATGAAAAACGGTTTAAAGCGATATCGGTGAGCCCAATTCCCTGACAATCACGATACTTCATGCCAATAGGTAGGTTGTCTGAAACCTCTAATAAAATGTTTTGCTGGTGGGCGAGTAACACAATGCCATAGTCACTGCGAGCAATGCATAATGGTTCAATGACGTTATCTAAAAAGTGCGATAACCATTGGTTGGCAGCATCAATAATAGAAATGTTTTTCTGCAAAGAATACTGTTTAACCCAAGTACCAATTTGACAGCTATTGTCGATGTTCTGATTTACGGTCGCTAATAAATAGGTATTCGCTGCTTTGTCTGATTGTGGTTTGGTGTGAGCGGAATTGTAAAAAACATTCTCCCTTAAACACACTAAAGGTAAATCAAGACATTCCCCTTGTTGATTTTGAATGGAACACCACACAGGTTCTTGCAAAAATTCGGTTGTGGGCATGCGTTGAAGCATTTCCTTGCCAGTGTTTGAATCGAGTAACTGGCTAAATTGAATGCCGCGTTTTGCTTCTTTTTCAGTTAATAAACGCAATGAATTGGTGAGTTTGACGGGTAAGGATACTTTCAACATCCAATTGAGTTTCGGATGATAAATGGCACGGCTTGATGACGTGGCCGTCCAACCTTGCGTGCTGAGCTGGCAATCGATCACATGTTCTGCTAAATGTTTTGCCTCTTTACTTTCTCGCCATGCTTGAGCTTGCAATGGATGCATGGGTAAGGCTAACCAACCTTGCTCAATTGAGTTGGGAATTGCCATTAATTCTTCATTACTTTCAGCGCAATCAAGCACAAGTGAATCCATCAATAGCTGTTTCATGGTAGAGAAAACGTCATGCTGTACGCCTTGTGAAACCACGTAATCTGGATGAACTGCAAACCATTCAATTGAAAACGATTGGCTAAATTCGGGCAGATAAGCGTGTTGCTCTTTACGGCTGAGCGGTTCACAGCTTTTTGGCGCAGGATGCATACTATGCCCACCAATTAAGGCTTGTTCTGAAGCAATAAACCCTGAGCTTTGAGAGATGAGTTTATCGGAAAGTGCTTGTTGAGCATGGCGAATGTAACTATCTGACTCTCCCACACGGTTAAAAAAGCGATCTTGAGATGCAGAATCTAAATCAGAGAAATAGTGGTCCACTAACAATTGTATCGCTGTTGGAAAATCAATACGTTGTTCAGGCCGTAAGTCAATGCGCCCGTTGCTCTCTGTATTTTGGGTTTCTAGTTGGAATATTTCTCCTTGGTAACGATGCCGACCAAGTTGTGAATGAAAACTTAGTGGAAGTGCCAATTGTGTGGATTTTACAGGAATAAATAATGTGTTGTGCTTAACCGTACAAGCATCAGTTTCCATCGCAAAGCTATTGAAAAAACTTTGAAGGCTAAGGGGATGATGCTGTGGAAAGGGGCGGTCTGGTTGCATGTTTCTTCCTTCTGAAAATAAGGTGATATTGATGGATCAAGAATTTGAATTTGATTAAGTATGTGAGATCGCTAGCCCATATTTACGCCGTAGCAAAACAGCGAATAAGATTAATGTGGTGATAAAAGCGATGAGTAAATACGCAATGTTGAGTTGGAAATAGAGAACGATCGAGGCGCAGCCAGTACCTAGAAGGTGGCCTGTGGAATGAGACTGAGCCAATAAACCACTTAACTTCCCGGTGTGGGATGGATTGGTGTCGATGGAAAGCAGTTGTTTGGAATACCAAGCAGGCAAATTAGACAGAGCAACCGTTAAAGTCATACTGAGCGCAAGCAATACGACTAAATGATAGCCGGGCAAGCTTAACAAAGTGGCAGTAATGAATAATGCCCAAACGGTGCTTCCCCAAATAAGTCTTGGGTAAGCCATCATGATTGGTATTAACCATAATTGATTAAACGCCATCATGACGCTAATACCCACCATTATGCTGGCAAGATAACGAGACACTTCTTGTTCGTTTAAACCCAGCTTTGATAAGTACGGAATCAGCATCAGTTGATAAACAGCCACAAGCAAGGTCGTTAAACTTGCGGTGATAAACGTTAAATAATGGCGCTTTGCTAATGTCCACATCGCGGTAGGAGTTACCGTTAGTTCACGGTTACGATTTAGATTACTTTGGTGTTTTTCTTCATATTTCATGCAGCCTTTAGCAAGCCATTTTACGAACAGTAAGCTTAAGAATATGGGGATAATGGTAAGCAATAACACATGAGATAAAGCTAGCGGTAAGAACACGAATGTTGGTCCTAATAGCCTTCCTAACGTTGCGATACCACTGAGTTGAGACAACTTATTTAAGGCCGCGGGTTCTTGACGTGCCATGTAAGTTTGCCCAATGGGCATAAAAGCACTGCTGAATAAACCTAAGCCTAAACGACTCAGTGAAGCCAACCATAGTTGTGGTTGCTCAAAATGAAATAGCGCGCTGATGAAAGCAATATGACAAGCAATATACCCAATGGAAGCAATAGCGTAAGCCGAAGTTAAGCTTATTTTTTGCAGATACTTTCCCCATAACCCAGAGCCAATCCAATAACTAATTAAATTAACATTTAAAGCAATCGCTAAAATTCCTAACTCATTGCCTTGAGGATCAATCCCAAAGAGCGTTGCAATTTGAGGAAGTAGGGCGATCAAAAGTGTTTGATTTATCCCTAGTGTCAATAAAGAACCAAATAACCACATAAAACCAACAAGAAATACGAATGATAATAATTATCATTATAGTTATTGATCTTTAGGGTGGATGTCAATACATTAGACGAAATGCTGACATTTATTTCGTGCTACAAGTTTTGATTATGGCGCTTTTTATATTCATCAAATTGTTAAATATTTAGGGGGAAGGGTGAATCAACAACATTGGGAACAAGCAAACCGTAAATTGGTGGCGAAAACCTTAAGTGAGCTCCATTTTGAGCAGTTATTAACGTTTCAAGTTGAACCGTCAAATGAGCAGAACACACTA
The DNA here is from genome assembly GCF_000286955.2 of Vibrio rumoiensis 1S-45. GTDB lineage: Bacteria > Pseudomonadota > Gammaproteobacteria > Enterobacterales > Vibrionaceae > Vibrio > Vibrio rumoiensis_A. The sequence continues at coordinate 11,224 of NZ_AJYK02000093.1, read as the reverse complement.
CAGGGTTACCAATTGGACTGTGAAAAATATGATTGGCACTTCAAGGCGAGCACCAGTGTGTGGGGGATGTTGGTGGTTAAACCTGATTCGATTCAATCAAGTCATGGCTCGATCCCATTGCTTAATGACTTGTTGCTTGATTTGCAAAGCACGCTTGATATTAGTGATTTGAACTTAGCGGGGTTAATCGAAGAAACACAACAAACCCTGTGGAGCGAAATAAAAAGTTTAGAGTCCAGTGTCGGCATAACCGCGCAAGATATAGTGCAGATGGATGAAGTTTCGCGTCAACAGTATTTGCAGTCTCACCCTAAATTAATCGCAAACAAAGGACGACTGGGGTGGGGTGAGCAAGAATTAGCCAAGTATGCCCCTGAATCAGGCTCTTCTTTCGGATTACACTTTCTGGCCGTGGATAAACAAATTTCGATTTCTGGCATTAAAAGCGGCTTATCTCTTCAGTCATTATTTTCATCATTTACATCTGAATCAGAATGGCAACGGCTCATAGATAAATTACCAGACGGCGGGTTAGAACGATTTGATATCATTCTGGTTCATCCTTGGCAGCTGCAACGTTATTTAAAAAGTCAGTTTTTACAGTATTTCGTAGAAGGTAAATTAATCGACCTTGGTGTAACCGAAATGCAATGGTTGGCTCAGCAATCCATTCGTACCTTAACGGCGGTCGATCCGACTGTAAATGTGGATATTAAAACGGCACTCACCATTCTTAATACTTCTTGTTATCGAGGGATCCCAGGGCAATATATTGCACATGGCGCACGTATTTCGGCATGGCTTGCCAATTTGGTGAAAAGCGATGCATTGCTTCAATCGCATGGTTTGCATGTTCAACAAGAAATCGGTGGTGTGTATTGTCCTCACCCTTATCAATCTAAGTTTGATGGCGCTTACCGTTACAACGAAATGCTAGGTTGTATTTGGCGTGAGCGAGCAGAATCCATTTTGCCTTCTCATCAAAGACCATTATCAATGGCGACATTAATGCAAGCCGACGATCAAGGCGTTTCATGCATAGAAGCATTGATTGAGGTGTCTGGTAGAGCGCCGCAAGATTGGCTAAAAGCCATGTTTAAACATGTTGTGGTACCGATTTATCATTTGATGGTGAAATATGGGGTTGGTATTGTGGCACATGGACAAAATGTCACCCTTGTATTGCAAGACAACTTTCCTGTTGGCTGCATGATCAAAGATTTTCATGGAGATTTACGCTTAATTGACCAACCTTTTGAAGAATTAGACTCTTTGGATCGAGACATTCAAGATAATCTAGTTCGCCTGCCTGCTCATTACCTGATCCATGATTTATTAACCGGACATTTTGTGACGGTTCTTCGCTTTGTTTCACCGTGGCTTACCAATGTTGGTGTGTCTGAAACCCAATTTTACCGCTATCTGAATCAAGCTCTTCAAGAATATCAAAGCGAAAATCCTGAATTGGCTCCCCGCTTTAAGTTACTTAACTTGCTCACAGAAAAGATCGATAAAGTTTGCCTGAATAAAGTGCGTTTTAAAATTGGCTTAGGTGATAGCAGTGAAAGACCGCTACCAGAGCTTGCCGATCCGATTGCCAATCCACTATTGCTTTAAGGGGGATCTACCGGAATAGCGAATGGGTGAGTGATTTTTAGCATGGTGATAATAAAAGAGTAATAAAATAACACATTGGTATTGATACTGGTTATGATAATCATTACTATTTACGAAATTTTATATAAGTTCAATTTAGGTTGTTATTTTTATGTTCAAGTTAACGAACGTTGAGTTCGGCACTCAAGACAAAACGATTTTAAGTTCGACCTCGGTTGAATTTGAAACGGGTAAGGTGACGAGTTTACTTGGGCATAATGGCAGCGGTAAGTCGACGTTAATTAAAATGTTGGCCAGACAACAAGCCACCACTAAAGGCTTGATTGAGTTGGGCGGTCAGAATATTGACGCGCTTTCAGCGAAAGAATTTGCGCTTAAAGTGGCGTATTTACCGCAACACCCACCGGTGACCGATGGGGTGAAAGTTCGGGAGTTAGTGCGTTTTGGTCGTTACCCGTGGAAAGGTTTATTTGGACGTTATAGCTCACAAGATGATCATTATATTGACCAAGCGATTGAGCAAGTGGGGCTCACCAATATGCAAGATCGCTTTGTGGCGACCTTATCCGGTGGTGAAAGGCAACGTGCTTGGGTGGCGATGTTATTGGCGCAACGCAGCGAATGTATTTTACTTGATGAGCCAACCTCGGCACTGGATGTGGCGCATCAATATGAATTGTTGGCGCTTATCCGTGAGTTAAATCAAAGCCTCGATCTGACTGTGATTATGGTGTTGCACGATATCAATATGGCTGCACGTTTTAGCGATCATATTGTGGCGCTTCATTCTGGAAAAGTTTTAGCCAGCGGTTCACCTGATGATCTGATGCAACAAGATGTTTTGCATTCGATTTATGGTATTGATTTGGATTTATTTATTCACCCCAAAACCGGTCAATCGATCAGCTACATACGCTAGTTCGGTATTTCACATTCATCAATTTACCTTTATCAGTTGGAAAGCATTCACATGGAAGTAGGGTTAGTGGCAATCAAAAGCGTATTGAATCGATTCATTATGGTGATGAGTTTGATGATGCTCAGTTTAAGCAGTCATGCGCAAGTGTTTAAGCATGAAATGGGCGAAGTAGATCTGCCTAAAACGCCCGTTAAAGTGGTGGCATTGGATTGGGTATTAACGGAGCATTTATTAGCACTAGGAGTGACGCCTTACGGTGTCGCAGATGTGAAAGGCTATCAAGGATGGGTAGTTGAACCTGCATTACCTGAATCGGTGATCAGTGTGGGATCTCGCCGCGAACCAAACTTAGAGCTGTTAGCGCAGATAAAGCCTGATTTGATCGTGATGAGCGATGCCATGAGCCCGGCTTATGAAAAGCTCAATGCGATTGCACCAACGATGGTGTTGAGTGTGTATACGGATGCTCATCAACCACTTGAAGCGGCTAAGCAACAATTACTGACTTTAGGTAAGGTGCTCAATCGAAGCGCACAAGCTGAAAAAGTGATTGCTGATTTCGATCAAACCATACAAACCAATAAACAAGCTTTAGCCGCCGCCAAACAACCTGCTTCACCTTTGTTATTTATCCGCTTTATTGGCGACAAGCATATCCGAGTGCACGGTAATCAATCTTTGGCTGGCGAAACCATTAGCGCTATGGGGCTTACCAATGCTTGGATTCAAGAGGGAAATACCTGGGGATTTAGTTCAACCACGATTCAGCAACTGGCGCCTTTGCAAAATGCTCAAGTATTTTACTTTGGCCCTTTAAGCGAAGACGACAACAAGGTGTTAACCACCAATCCGATTTGGAATGTCATGGGGTTTGTCAGAGAGCATCGAGTACATGAACTGCCAGCGGTTTGGACCTTTGGTGGGGTGAAAGCGGCTCAAAGGTTGAGTGAACTAGTGACTAAACAGTTGTTGATCTCTGAGTCAGGTCAAGAATAACCATGGATTTAGCAGCTCACGTTGTAAAACCTATTCGTATCCGGTTAAACGCTGTGTTTTTCATTGCGTTAGCCGCTGTGCTTTGCGTGTTTTTGATGCAATACAGTTTGCCTTATCCGTTGCCAATGTCGCAATGGGGGAGTGCTATTTTTGCCCCTGATATGAACAGCTATCAGCAAGTGATTGTGCATTATAGCTTTTTTCCTCGCTTAACCATGGCGCTGCTATGTGGCGCAGGGCTTGCAATGGCTGGGTGCGTTATGCAAACCGTGTTAAGAAACCCATTAGCCTCCCCAACCACGTTAGGGGTGGCATCTGGGGCACAATTAGGCATTGCGATAGCTTTATTATTACCCTTACAAAGTTGGACGGCATGGTCACCAATATTAAGTGGGCTTGCTTCTTATTTAACGCCGCAATGGTTCGCGTTTATCGGTGGGTTATTCGCGACGGGGTTAGTGTTTTTATTAACGGCGAAAAAGGGTTTTGCGCCTTTGCAAATGGTGTTAGCAGGAATGGTGGTGACACTATTTCTGGGTGCATTAAACATGGTGCTGATTTTATTTAATGAACAACAACTGACCGGCTTATTTATTTGGGGAGCGGGCGCGCTCGATCAAAATGATTGGCAAGGCGTTGCCATGTTGTGGCCTCAGTTATTGGTCGCCTTTGCCATTTTACTGGTGATCCAAAGGCCACTATCCATTATGCAATTAGGGGAGGAAGTGGCTTCATCTATTGGCATTAAAGTAGCGGGATTACGCATTGCCGCCTTAGTGGTGTCGGTTTTCATTACGGCAAGCATTGTGAGTGAAGTCGGCATCATTAGTTTTATTGGCTTGGTTGCGCCTGCATTAGCTAAGTTATTGGGTGCTCGTAAAATGATCAGCCAATTGTTGTTAAGCACCTTGGTTGGGGCATTGTTATTACTGTTCACGGATTTACTTGTTATGCCTTATGCCGGTATCGCAGGGGATTTATTACCCACTGGCGCGGTAACCGCATTAATTGGCGCGCCGTGTTTATTGTGGCTATTAAATCAAAAGTCGTGGTCGGCCAGTCAACGTTTTGAAGCACCAAGTAGCCCCCATTTCATTGATAAACCATTTCTTCCAGTCTTGAGTATGGCGGTTGTGGTGTTAGTTGGGCTTTTTTGTCTATCGCTATTTGTTGGTCAAACGCAGTTGGGGTGGAGCGCCACGTTATCTGCAACGGTGTTTGATTTGCGTATGCCAAGGATTGTCGTCGCGATCTTTGCCGGTTGCGCGTTGGCATTAGCCGGCACCATTATTCAGCGAATTACCGGGAACCCTATGTCGAGCCCCGAGGTAATTGGCATCAGTTCTGGCGCGGCTTTTTCGTTAGTGCTGGGTGTATTGTTATTTGGGTCGATTACGCGCTCAGAACAATTATTGTTAGGGGGTGCAGGCGCACTTTCTGTGATGTTTTTAGTGTGGTGGTTGAGCCGAAAAAGCCAGTTATCACCCGCCAGAATGCTATTAACCGGTGTAGCATTAAGCGCGTTTTTGGATTCGCTAATTCGTATTTCACTGGCCAGTGGTAACGATCAAGTCAAAGCATTACTGGCATGGTTATCGGGCTCTACGTATTTAGTGGCATGGCCTGATGTGAGCTTTTTAGTCGCGGGAACGCTTTTATTGGCGGGGCTATTGTTTACAGGGCATCGCTGGCTCGATCTGATGGCGCTTGGCAATGTGACGGCAAGTGCCATCGGCGTGAATACTTACCGAGTGCGCCAGTGGTTAATGTTACTGGCCTCTTTATTAACCGCATTGGCAGTCATTGTGGTGGGGCCGTTGAGTTTTGTTGGCTTACTTGCCCCTCATATGGCGAAATCATTAGGGCAATATACCGCGCGTCATCAAATGTTATTGTCGTGCATTATTGGCAGTAACATCATGGTGTTAGCCGATTGGCTTGGCCGAAATATTTGGTTTCCGTGGCAAGTCCCAGCCGGGTTGTTAGCTTCACTTATCGGTGGTGGGTATTTCATTTATCTGCTGAGAAAAGAGAAGTAAAAGTTTTTTAATATAAAAATCCCGATTCACTCGTCATTGTAGAGTTGAACAAAGGGATCAATTTAGCTCATATATGGTAATAGTTATCATTGGTATTCTTATTATCATAAAAGATGAGCAGTACATGCGGAGTGTGTACCTAAAAAAGGTACAAGATGAGTATTTATTGAATTCAATATAGAGAGAGAAGTTTGTAAATGGAAATTAACACGTTAAAAGGATTGAAATTGAAACCGTTAACTTTTGCAATAGCACTCGCGGGGACAAGCAGTTATTCCGTATTGGCTGATGAAAAAGCCAGCTCACTAGACACCATGGTTGTGGTTGCCAGTACCGCTCCTAAAAGTATCAGCGATATTCCTGGTACCGTTTGGTATGTTGACTCAGAGCGTATTGAGCAAGAAGCGCGAACCGGCAAAAGTTTAGGGGATATTCTTGCTGCGACCATTCCTTCGTTGGATGTGGGTAGCCAAGGACGTACGAACAATGGCCAAAATTTGCGTGGTCGTTCTGCATTGGTGATGATCGATGGGGTTTCTTTGAATTCATCACGCGCTATTAGCCGTCAGTTTGATTCTATCGACCCATTTAACATTGAGCGTATTGAAGTGTTATCGGGTGCGACATCAGTCTATGGTGCTGGTGCAACCGGTGGCGTAATTAATATTGTGACTAAAAAAGCGCAAGCGGGTGATGGCGTTCAAGCCGAAACTTACGTTGGTGCAGGGTCCGGCTTTAATAACAGCGATGATTATGACGGTAAAATCGCGCAATCTATCAGCGGTGGTAATGATAAAGCACGAGGTCGCATTTCTGCGGTGTATCACGAGACTGGTGGTAAATATGACGCCAATGGTGAGATCATTGTGCCTGATATTACCCAAGGTTCATTGCAATACAATACAGTGCTCGATCTTATGGCATCGGGTGAAGTGGACTTAACGGATACTCAAACGATCTCTATTTTGGCTCAATATTACGACAGCCAACAAGATAGCCCATACGGTATCAATTTTGGTCAAAACTTTGCCGGATTAAGAGATCCAAGCCAACTGGATGTTCGCAGTAAAGGTTATGAGTCGGATCAACAAGGTGGTACTGAGCGTTATATGCTCAATATGAACTATTTGAATTCTGATTTCTTAAACCAACAACTCATGGTTCAAGCGTCGTACCGTAAAGAAAATCTATCTTTTATTCCTTTTATTTACGGAACGTACATGGCGGCATCTGAGCAAGACACAGAAGTGGTGAGCTTGCGCATGGCATTGTTGAAAGATTTTGGACGCTTCAATTTAACTTATGGTGTTGATGGTTATATTGATACTTTAGAAAGCAGCCAAACGATTTTTGACCGTGCAACAAGTTACGCATCGGGTGGAATGGTCAATCGCTCATACGCGACAATAGGTCGTTACCCTGGTACGGAAGTGGCATCTGTTGCCGGTTTTATTCAAGGCGAATTTAACATTACCGATGCATGGTCAGTGCAAGGTGGTTATCGCTATCAGTACATCAATAACACGATTGATGATTTCGTTGGTGCGGATCAACAAGCCTTAATTGCGCTTGGCGGCGCGACATCGGCCGATAGCATTGATGGTGGCAGCACAGATTACAACGTCGGTTTATTTAACTTAGGTACTATTTACCGCATTAATAACACAAACCAAGTATGGGCAAACTTCTCGCAAGGTTTTGATCTTGCAGACCCGGCTAAATACTATGGCTCTGGTGAGTATCAAAGTAATGCATCGGGTCATTTAGAGTTAATTGACAGTATTAATGTGGCCGATTCACAGCTAGCTGGCATGAAAACCAACAGTTATGAGGTTGGTATGCGTAATCAAATTGGGGAATTGAGCATTCAAACTGCCGCTTATATTTCTCTGTCTGACAAAGTCATTTCATACAATAAAAAGAATCTATTATTAGAAGAAATCGATTCTGACAAACGTGTTTATGGCTTAGAAACAGAATTAAATTATTGGGTTACGCAAAACTTCCAAATCGGTGGTTCTGGTCATATTGTTCGTACAGAAGAAAAAGACACGAACGGAAATTGGGTTAAATCGGCAGTCACCAGTGCCAGTGCATCTAAAGCCAGTGCTTGGTTAGGTTGGTTTGATGATCAATATGCCATGCGCTTACAAAGTAACACCATGTTTGATCTGAGCGATGATTATGATGGTGAGCTTGATGGTTACACAACGGTTGATTTCTCGAGCTCAGTGAATTTGCCAGTAGGCAGTATTGCTCTTGGTATTCAAAACTTATTTGATGAGGATTACACCACAGTTTGGGGGCAACGCGCTCAAATGTACTACGGTGGCTCGGCTCCGGCTTCAATCTTTGATTACAAAGGACAAGGTCGTACTTACATGTTGAGTTATCAAGTGAAGTACTAATCAACAACGTCATGAAATGAAATTGAAACAGGTGCCTTGTGTGCCTGTTTTTTTGGGGCAAAATTTTCTCTGTCAACCATACTGGCACTATGGATGTTTATTTCAGTGTGACTAAGCTGAGGGGAAGTAGTATGCAACGTGTCGTTTTTAAATTTTCCTTAGAGGAGTACCAGCAGCGCTTACTTAAAGTTCGTCAATCTATGGAAGTCAACGAGTTAGACCTATTGATCATTCACGATCCTGCCAATATGGCATGGTTAACGGGTTATGATGGTTGGTCTTTTTATGTCCCTCAATGTGTCGTTATTTCCACCAGTGGCGAGCCGGTTTGGTTTGGCCGCCTTCTTGATGCCAATGGTGCATTCCGCACCGTGTACATGGCGCCAGAAAATGTCTTTTATTACCCCGATCATTATGTAATGAATCCAAAGCTTCACCCGATGGAGTTTTTAGTTAAAGCTGTACTCGCCCCAAAACTGTGGGACAGAGGGCGTATTGGGGTTGAAAAAGACAACTATTATTTTAGCGCCACAGCCTTTGAATGGTTGCATGATAGTTTGCCAAACGCTCAATTAATTGATGCAACAGGGTTAGTGAATTGGTGTCGCGCAGTGAAGTCAGAGCAAGAACTGTTGTATATGTATCATGCAGCAAAAATTGTTGAAAACATGCATCGAGTCGCTTTCGACATGATTGAGCCGGGCTTACCAAAACATCACTTGGTGGCTGAAATTAACCGTCAAGCAGTACTTGGTTGTGAAGGGCACTATGGTGATTACGCCTCTATTGTTCCTATGCTTCCTTCTGGGGCGGACGCTTCAGCGCCCCATTTAACTTGGGATGATCAACCTTTTAATACTGGTGAAGGCACTTTTATTGAAATGGCGGGAGTGCATCGTCGCTATCATTGTCCACTATCACGGACCATTTTCTTAGGTGAGCCTAATGATGAATTTAAACGTGCCGATGAAGCATTAACCATCGCGCTTGAAGCAGCTATGGAGGTTGCGAAACCCGGGAATACTTGCGCAGATGTCGCAAATGTACTGCAAACCATTTTAGATAAAGTTGGATTTGATCGTGCTGGGGCTCGTTGTGGTTACCCCATTGGTTTAAGTTATCCGCCCGATTGGGGGGAACGCACCATGAGCTTTCGTTCCGAAGATCAAAGCATCTTAGAAGAAGGGATGACGTTTCATTTAATGCCCGGATTATGGTTCGACACATGGGGATTAGAAACAACAGAAAGTATTTTAATTACGTCGTTAGGGGCGACCGCGTTATGCGATTACCCTCGTCACTTGTTCGTTAAACATTAGATTTTATTTTCACGGTTCTTGCTTTTGAATGGAGGTGTCATGCAATTAGATCAGTACGACATTAAGATTTTACAAATACTGCAACACCAAGGTCGGATCACTAAATCGAATCTAGCGGATGAAATTCATTTATCGGTAAGCCCCTGCTGGGAACGTGTGAAAAAGTTAGAACAAGCGGGCATTATTGAAGGCTATGGCGCTCGGGTAAATATTAATAAGTTTTTAAAGCAAACCTCAGTTTTGGTCGAAGTATCTTTAAAAGAACATCATTCTCAAGCCTTTAAGCGTTTTGAAAGCCTTATGTGTCAATCCCCTGAAGTGACAGACTGCTATGCCACTGGTGGCGGTGTCGATTATATTTTGAAAGTTCAAACCCAAGACATCGATCAATATCAGCGTTTAGTGGATGTTTGGCTGGATTCGGATTTGGGGATTGAGCGTTATTACACGTATATCGTGACCAAAACCATTAAACAAAATATGTCCGTTGTTGAGTTTAAAGTTTAACGTTTTCTTGGTAAGAAACCGTCGAGCGATCAATTGAGAGAACCAACAGAAAAAAACGACACTGTGTAGCGACCACACAGAAAAAATTCCACTTTTAGCGGCAGCATTAAGAAACAATCCACAGTGACTTTTCTTATCCTTAATTGATACAAGTACGGTATGTATTAAGGTAAGGAGACGGTGATGGGATACGTTGAACGTGGTCACTATAATCAATTAGATCAATCGTCTAAGCAGCAATTCTTGGAACAACAACACTCGGAACAGCAACTCCCTGAGCATAAAGCGTCGCATGACTTAATGGGCATGCTTGATGATGTGCGGTTAGTCAGGAATCATGCTTATATAAACGGCAAGTGGGTATGTGGAGACGCATTTCAAGATGTAGAAAACCCCGCCGATAATCGCCCCCTTGGCTACATTACCAAACTCAATCAATCACAGGTCGAACATGCAATCGAGTCCGCTGACACGGCTTTTCACTCATGGCGGCAGTTAAGCGCCGATCAACGTGCTGATTATTTAATGCAATGGTATCAAGCCATTTTAGAGGCTAAGCAGGATCTAGCGCACCTTATTGTCATGGAGCAAGGGAAGACCTTATCAGAAGCATTAGGGGAAATTGATTATGGGGCATCCTTTATTCGCTGGTTCGCTGAGGAAGCTCGCCGAAGTTATGGTCACACCATGCCTAGCCATATATCGAATGCGCAGCTTTCCACACTTCGAGAGCCGATTGGCGTTGCGGCATTAATTACCCCATGGAATTTCCCCAATGCGATGATCACTCGAAAAGCGGCCGCAGCGTTAGCGATTGGTTGCACGGTGATCATTAAACCTGCTTCTACAACGCCTTTTTCGGCCTTGGCATTAGCTGAACTGGCGGACAGATGTGGCTTTCCTAAAGGTGTGCTGAATGTGATCACAGGCGATGCCTCCATGATATCCAATCGGCTATGTGCTTCACCTGTTGTAAAGGCGTTATCTTTCACAGGTTCGACCGCTGTAGGTAAATTACTTCTAGAGCAATCGGCCAAAACGGTTAAAAAATGCAGCATGGAATTGGGTGGCAATGCACCATTTATTATGTTGGCCGATATGGATATTGACCAAGCGGTTGAAGCCGCCATCGAGGCTAAATTTCAAACATCAGGTCAAGATTGTTTAGCCGCAAACCGTATTTTCGTACCTCGCCAACATTACGATGCATTTTTAGACCGCTTTGCTACCGCGATGAAATCTATCGTGGTGGGTAATGGCTTGGATCCAGCGGTGACGTTAGGGCCATTAATTTCACCTGCTGCGGCGAAAGAAGCAGAACGTCTTGTACAAGATGCCTTGGCAAAAGGGGCTCGGATTGCTGCGAAATATCAAGGTCATTTATCTGGGCCGAATTTTTATCCAGATCGGAAGAGCGGT